>JBBAUR010000088.1:0-12445 GCA_040398075.1 Bdellovibrionota bacterium
AGTGTATGACATCACTCAGAAATCTTAAATACCCCCTATTTATGAGATGGCTTCTGCCTTACGTCGGCGAGCTTCGTTGGTGGCCTTGTGGCTGGCCAGAATGCTGGTTTTGATACCACATCGGGATGCTTCATCATCGCAGGACTGGGCATTGCTAACGCGGCACTGACCTCCTTTTTGAAGAGCCAGATCGACGTGGAGTTCCAGGACGCGATACGAAAGCCCTTTCAGGAGGCACTGCAAGATAGGGCGTATTGCGACAAACTCGCCTGGACAGCAGCCCTCCTTCACAATTTCAGAGCTATAAACCCGATTCCGAAGATACCAGGGTTGGATTTCCTCCTCCGGTCAGAGTGGACCACCATGGCTTGGTGGAAGCGGAAAGAGGAGTATTCGGTTATGTTCTACTTGGATAGGATACGTGATGCCGCCGTACACGCTGTGACAGAGGGTCCTTCGCAGCATCGTATAAAGGAGACACAGCTCAAGGAATTGGCAGCGGACAAGTTCTTCGACGACATACTCGCTAAGGTAAAGCCGGGAATTGATGCCGTTGAGGCACGCTATCTGCGCGCACCAAGGATTTTAGATTGGGTATCTACCGGTACTGGAGGGATTGGGTTGCTTGTGGGGTTAAAGGGCTTGCTCAGCCTGTTTTAGTCTGCGTTGGACGCCACTCCCAGGCGTAGTTGGCGATTGCGGGAGAGCGACGGAGTAATGGTAGGTTGAGCGGCTTGCCGCCGTCTCTGCGCGGGGAGCGGTAGCGGAATGAGAGGCCTGTGGAGCTCGTTATGGTGAGGGTGCGCGGCGCGTACACAACCCCTTTGTCGGGTGCATCCGTGACGAGCAGGAGATCGACCACGCACGGAGACTCTACCCCCCCTTGATCGGTACAGGTGCCGTTCTCAAAACGGACCTCGAGCCTCTTGGTTCCGGTGCGACGACGCTCGTTGTACGTGTCGCGAGTTACGGTGATTCCGCTGTTGTCGTTCCGGTTAACGCGGACAGAGCCGCGCTTGGTCTTCAGCCGTAGCTGCTGCTCGGAGGTCGGTACCTCGGAAGCCTCTGGAAAAAAGCGCGCGTAGTAGGCCGCTGTGTCTCCAAAGCGAAGGGTGAGAAGCTTTCCTCTCTTGTTTGTGGAGCTGCCACGAGCCGAGAAATAGATCCCATACTCTATGTAGTCATCGGGGGTGAAGGTGTAGGGCTCGGCAGCAACTGAGAGTGGCGCCAGTAGCACACTTGCTAGCAAAGCTTCAACGATCCTCTTCACGCGCGCCTCCAAATGATTACGAGCTAAACTTTTTAATGTAAAAAGTTTACATCCAAAACAGAGAGGCTGCAACCTCTTTTAAGACCTCAGATCTCGTGCGAAATGCTCACTGAATCAAGTGGTTAGGTAGCTTTCTGACAAATAACCGTAAGCGTTTATGGAAGTTGTTCGGGTTACCAAGCCCCCCGATCTATTACAGCTTGATGAGACATGATACCCGCGCGGACGCATAACCCGATAGGTCCTACGCAGTGCGCTCGAGCCGGTGAAGAAGCGCCCAAAGGAAAGTACCGATGAGTCTTCAGCATAAACCACAAACTGCTCGCGCAACACCCGGCCCTACGACACCTGGGGAGCAAGAAACACAGGAGCGCTCTCACACGGTTGAGGCTTCTGCACTTAATGCCAACGAGCGTCTCTTGATCGACAATCCGGGGCTACTCAACTTTTGGGATAGGGATCGTAACCTGTGGGTGGTCTCGCACGAGCTGTTACAAAAGGCAGTGGCAACGACAGGCGTGGAGTTACCCCAGCCTGAGCGGGTAGAGCGAAGAGATCTATTCGACCAGGTTGCGCGAACGTATGCTGGCATCGAGGTCAAAGAAATCAAGGGGGCAGCCGTAGCGGTTGTCAACGAGGAGGCTCTTGCGGGGCAAGACGTCGTAGAGCTAGTCGATGACAAGTTGCTCACTGCGCTCGGCTGTGACGTCGATAAAGTATTGGAGACCGAAGACCCACAAGAAGCCTGGGAATGCCTTAACGGGGCTTGCAAGATCTCCGTTGTACGCATCGAGACACCCGCCGAGCTCCCGATAGACCGTGACTTCCTCGGGGCTGATCTCAGAGACCGAGTGAAGGCGAGTGTGGGAGATTCTTTCCAAAAGCTCTCGGATAAGGTGGGACAGCGGGAGATCACCTCCTCATTGGGGTCATTGGGGATCGAGCAGCCGCGCTTCCTCGACGTGCGGGAGCTCAATCCACCTGCTCCAGCCGCGCTCTTCTCAAAGATTGATCTTTCGGGATTTCCACTCGAAGAGATCAAAACGGTTAACCCCGCCGAGAAGCGGATCTGGGTGTTCGAGGACGTGCATCAGGGCTTTGCCGTGGTTCACGATGGAACTCGGCGATTTGTGACTTCGAAAAATGGGGCTCTGCTATTAGCAGCTTCCCTTGCAGAGGTTAGCGAGGATGAAGTCCCCAAAGATCCCTCGGAGAGTTTTGATGCACGGTTAGCCAGATTCCTGCAGATTCTCAAAAACAAAGAGCTGCCCACTATAGCGCTCGCCTGCTCTGAGGCGGGGTCCGAGCTGGAAGGCCTAAGTTCCTCGGGGGAAGAGCAGCAGCAGTATAGGCTTGGGGCTGAGCACCTTCTAACCCATCATAGTCCGGTGTTCATAAAACCTACCCATAGTGCAGGAGGTGAAAGTATACTGCGCTGCGCGGCGAGCAAGACGGGAGATTCAATTATCGAGTCCAACAGTCCTCAGGTGGGAGAGCACCTCGCACGGTACCTAAAAGTGGTGGCGAGATATATCGACGCATGCCAAAAGGAAAAGGATTCTCCCCCAGGCTCCGTGCCGCACATGATCGCAAAAATGGGCGCGAACTCAGCGCGCGATAGTTTAGTCTCACAGGGCTCCGTAGCGGGCTTCCTAGCTAGAGCGCTGACGAGTATGGAGACTCCGACCGTGGAGGAGGAGATCCCTGTTGTGCGGCTTAACACTGATGTGGGGCAGGAAAAGGTCGAGTTTCGTATGATTTTTCAGGGGCATGAGAAGCTAAATCTTGTTGCCCACTATACCAAGTGTTCCTTGAACGAAGTGGCGGCGAATATATCCCTAAATGGATTCGCGCGGGCTACCAAGGAGGTAATTCAGGGGATCTTTCAACAGAAGCTTACGGGGCAGCTACCCGTTGAGGCGATCGAGCAACGGGCTGCTCAGTCGTTTGAGAATCTCGAGCGCACTGCAGAGAGATTTGCTCAAAACTTCGCAGGGAAGCTCTCTGAAGCAACTAGAACCGCCCAGCTTAAAGATTTTGCAGTCGACCTGTGCCCGGTGTGGGACGAGCAGCGTATGGACTTAAAGCTGTTTCTATTAGAGGTTCAGTACCGGTACGGTTTCTCTGGGCTTCAATCTCTAGACCCGGAAAAGGCAGCTCAGGTCGTGAGTTTTAAGGAGGAAGCTAAAAAGAGAGCCACCGTAAAGTCTCTGGCTAAGTTTTTAGGCTTACACAAGACGAGCAACTAAAGTAGCCTTAACAGGCTGCGGAAGAATCATCGTCTGCTGCGAAATCCGATCTTTCGGCTACCACCAAACTCGATACGAAGCCCTTTCTGAGCAACTTGATAATCGGCACAGAGGAGCGCCTCACTCGATCAGCCCGAAACGAAGAGCAGCCTCTCCTTATCAGAGAGCCATACGGTAGTCTGGTCGTAACAATCGCGGAGCTTTGCGACCTGGGCTCGCACGGAGCTCGTAGCCGTTCCACCGCTCGTAGTGCGGCGATTGACGACGGTATCGAGATCCAGAGCCTCGAAGATATCTTGGTTGAAAAGCGGTGATACAGCTCTGAACTCGTCGAGCGAGAGCTGCGCGAGATCTCGGTTCGATGCAATACAGGTGGCAACAAGCTTCCCTACGAGCTCGTGCGCTTCCCGAAAGGGGAGGCCCTGCTTGGCCAGATAGTCGGCTGCGTCGGTAGCATTGGTGAAGCCCCCCCGCGCGCTTTGGCGCATCGCTTCTGGCTTTACCTGCAGCGTGCGTATCATGTCGGCTGTGATACGCAGGGAGCCTGTAACGGTATCGAGAGCATCAAATACCCCCTCTTTGTCTTCCTGCATGTCCTTGTTATAGGCGAGCGGAAGGCCCTTCATCGTTGTGTACAGCGAGAGAAGCGCGCCGTACACCCGTCCGGTCTTCCCACGGATAAGCTCAGCAAAATCGGGGTTTTTTTTCTGCGGCATGATGCTGCTCCCGGTAGAGAGTGCGTCATGCAGCTCAATGAAGCCGAATTCGCCGGTCGACCACAGAATTATCTCTTCGCACAACCTCGAGAGGTGCATCATAATCGTGGCGCTGCAGGCGAGGAATTCCAGCGCAAAGTCTCGGTCACTCACCGCGTCCATACTGTTTTCGTACACCCCGTCGAAATTGAGGGCTCGTGCAACATGCGCCCTGTCGATCGGGAATGTTGTGCCTGCCAGGGCGCCGGCTCCGAGCGGCAGTACGTTGACTCGGGGCCACAGGTCGTTGAGGCGTAAGATGTCGCGTTGGAACATCTGGGCGTAGGCCAAGAGGTGATGAGCAAAGAGCACCGGCTGCGCCCGTTGGAGGTGGGTGTATCCCGGCATCACCACATCGAGGTTTGATTCCGCTTTCTCGACGAGGATCTTTTGGAGGCCAGCAAGAAAGCGCACGAGCTCCACGAGCTGGGCGCGGATGAAGAGGTGAAAATCGAGCGCTACCTGATCATTTCGACTTCGCGCTGTGTGTAGTTTCCCTGCGACTGGTCCGATAAGTTCGGTCAAATGTCGCTCGATATTCATGTGAATATCTTCGTCCTGGAGGGTAAAATCGAGCTCACCGCGCGCCACGCGCTCACGCAGCACCCTCAAGCCCACCACGATCGAGCTGGCTTCCTCCTTGGATATGATACCGGTCTCACCGAGCATGGAGGCGTGTGCGATACTGCCCTGTATATCATAGGGCGCCAAGCGATAGTCAAAGGTGATAGAGGCGCCAAAGGACTCGGCGAAATCATCCGCAGTAGCCGAAAATCTCCCGCCCCAAAGCTTTCTCTTCATACTGTTACTCCATATGTCTTGCGCATGTGGCCGTGCACCGATCGCAACGCCAAGGTTTTTCCTCATCGGTGTCCTACCCACTTGATTTCACGACGAGCCAAAAAAGTTGGCGCTTCAGGAGATCGAGTGGGTAGTGTGGCTGAAACCCTCAGCCGGATTATGCAAACAAACAGGGGGAAATACAAAGAGGGTAGAAGCGCCGCGAGGGTGAGGGGCATAAGAAAATCGGTCTGACACCCCCTCGCTGACCTCTCCGACGCCTTCGTTCACCTCGAGGTGCTCGAGCTAGCGCCAACTGTTAAAAGCCAATCAGTATACTCCTTGTGAAATACTCCACGGTGTTACCCAGTCAAAAACTTGGAAGCGGCAAAAAGTCACGTGTTACCTCCACCCGAGAGCTTACGCCTCAATCCTTCATCGTCTTGGGATTCGTTACGACCTCCGCTGGTACGAACACCTTCGTGCCTGGCGCGAGCTTTGCGTCTTCGGGCATGTTGTTCTTCTCCGAGATACGCTTGGCGTTCTCTGCTGAGCCGGAGTACCAGTTGGATATCGATGTGAGGGTTTCGGTCGGTGATTTTACGGTGTGAACGATATCACCGTTCGGCGCTCGTTCAGCAAGCTCCTTGGCCTCAATCAGCGCGCGTTGATCAAAGTTCATAGGAGTAGATGGTGTCGGAGTTGCCGCACTGACCGCCTCGTTCGCAGGCCGCTTTTTCGGCCGCGGCTTGGGGGTGGGTTGCGGGGTGGGGGTCGGAACAAACGCGGGAGCGATGTATCTTCGCTCGAGTGCCAGCGCCTCCTGCCCGATCACCTCCTTCCTTCCGAAGATCTCGAAGACTGCGCGGTCAGTTGCTGGGAGTAGGGACACCTGCCGGAAGTTCTCCCGGCCGACTGCGTAAGGGCCGCGAATGTTCCACTCCCTCGTTTTGGTAGCTTTGTTCAGGGTTGGAATGGCGATGTAATACTCGCGACGTCCGGAGTAAAACAAGAGCGCCTCAGCCGAGGACTCGCTACTCCCGCGTAGCTCTACTGCTTGCGGTGCTCCGCGCTGTCGCATGAAGTTGTACAGGTAGCTGCTGGTCTCCATCTCGCGAGCCAGGAATATGTTCGACCCAACATAGGGATTGTCGGAACTAACCGGAACGAGCCCCTGGTTGAGCAGTGGGGTGAAGTGCGGGCTGCCGCTGCTGCACGCGATGATGGTCACCACACACGCTGCGACAACCACAGCGCGAAGGAGCTTGTTTGGGCGCGGGTGGGGGCGCAGATATGGGGCGAGGTGTCTCATGTTCTTCTCGAGTAAATCCGTTACCGGCACACACCGGCGATGTGCGCGGGGGTGTCAGGGCACTTGCTGTACTAGCAAGCGGAGTAGCGGGTTGTAGCTCTCTGTTACAGCCCTACTACGTACAGTGTCTTCTCGGCATCTGTTCCGTCAATCCCTCTTATTCTCAAGGGGTTGGCGCTGCGTTTCGAATATTACGGGGTACCCCTCAGACCGCACCGCAGGAGTCCTGCTTGGTTGCTCTGGTTAAGGGCCACTTTTTAGTGACAATTCAGGTGGTTCGCATGCGCTCATTAAGGGCCGCTCCGTGCGCAGATTGAAGGCTCGGCGGGCCTCTTTTTCGCCTCACAACCCGCCCTCAGGGTGACTCCCGAGCGAATAATAGCTGTTTCGTCGCACAGCATAGAGGGTACACTAGAGGGGAAGCGCGGCAAAACCCCTCCCGGCTACGAAAGCAGATCGTGGGTTGCTCTTCGACTTTCAGCACGCAAAGAAGTGCTCTTCGATGGATAAACTCGCATGCGGGTAGTGACCCTCCAACCGTTTCTCACCGATATCGTTACGTACCTCGACCTCGGCTCAGAGCTCGTGGGGGTCAGTCACGGCTGCGAAGTGCCCCAAGCTTCAGCCGGTGCCGCCGTTGTCACCGCGTCTGCCCCCGTAACGCACACGGTGGCCACGCCCGATATCGTCCGGATCTCGCGGGAGCTGTGCCCGTTCTCGGTTGATTTCGACAAGTTGTGCGGGACCAATCCGGACGTGATCTTGACCGTCGTGAGCGATGCGGACCCGGCATCGTTCTGTAAGTGGGCAGAGGGTGTTTTCGAGCAGGAGCTCGGCCGACCTGTGCGAGTTCGTGCGTTCTCGATCCTATCGCTACAGCTGATGTACGAGGCTTTTGAGGAGATCGGGGTGCTGGTTGGTAGGGCACGCGAAGGGCGCGCGTTGACCAATCGCATCAGGGCACAGCTCATGGATTGGGGCGATAATTTTTATGCGCGCATGAAGAACAAACGGGTCAGTGTGCTCTCGAGCCTCCAGCCGTTACGGGTCGCGGGGCGTTGGATTCCGGACCTGGTGAAAACTGCATCAGCACAACCCCAGGTGCTCGCAATCAACGAAGCCGACAGGTCCACTAGCTGGCGTGAGATGGAGGCGTTTCGGCCCGATGTCATCGTGGTTGCCCCCGAGGGTTTTACCCTGGCAGAGAGCGTAAAGACCCTCCCGCTCCTGGAAAAGATCGCGGAGTGGTCTGGGCTGCCCGCCGTCAAGCGTGGGGAGGTGATATTCTGTGAGGGGGAGAGCTTGTATCGACCGGGACCCAAGCTCCTCAAGGGTGCCGCTGTGCTGTTTTCGGCTATCGCCGGTCTCGAGAGCGGTTACATCACCGCTCGAGACGAGTTCTTTCGGCTGCGTTTCGTTGAGCTTCATCGCCACCGCTTTTTGTGATAGCTTCGCCTTTCTAGTGGGGGCGCATGGAGAAGAGTGAGGGAGCAACAGGTTGGTTTTCGGTGTGCGGAGAGCTCGATGCAGGGCTGGCAGCGCGTGTGGCTGGGCGCGTAGCGGAGCTCGAAGTGCGCGGGGAATGCTCTGCGGCTGAACGTGCTCACGTAGCGGAGCTCGGCTTGGGTCCTGCGCACGACGGCTTTGTGACCTCTGCCTACCGCTTGGAGCTGCTCAGGCGTTTGTGTCAGATTTACAACGTCGATGTGAAGGAACGTGAGATCTCCTCGCACCGACGCATCCTCGGCCCGATTATCGTGGGGCTCAAGAGGGTGCTGTTCAAGCTCGTCAAGGTGCTGCTCGGGCCAACCTTCAAACATCAACGAGATTTCAACGCCGTTACGGTGTCGCTGTTGATTGACCTGTGCAACGGGTCGATGTGTAACGAGTCGCAAGCCTCGGAGCACTCCCGGTTACGGAACGAGAAGCCTCCCCAGTGAACGCCCAAACGAATGGCCTAGGCTGTAACAGAACCACCTTAAATCGGCACGAACCCGCGGGTCACTGGCTACGCGCTGCATCGTAGAGCGATCGTCGTAGGCAGTGCTCTGCCTGAACTGCGCGTCGGCAAAAGCCCGTGAAACATCCCGTGCCGCCCGTTCTGTGATCGAGGGGGTGCATCCTGTAAGGACCACAATCAACGCAGTGGAGCGCAGCAAGCCCATGAGGGAAGCACGGCCAGATCCGCTTTGGCAGGGGGGAGGGGTTTTAGCTGGCTTGCTGGGGATTCGTTGCTGCCCTGACACCGTAGAAATCGCGGTTGTGCACCCAACAGGTCGAGAGATTCGCTTCATAGGCGCGCGCTAGCACACCTCCGAGCGTTTATCGATCACTATCAGCACCGTGCCGCTGTGAACGACCTGGTCAGGAGCTACCTCGACGGAGGAGATCCGTCCTGTGAAGGGTGCTCGAATAGGGTGCTCCATCTTCATTGAGTCGAGGACCATGAGCGTGGTTCCCTCATTGACGGATTCTCCCGCTGCTACGTTCACGGCTGCTACACGACCGGGGATGTGCGCCGTTATCTCAGAGCCTGTTCCTGGCGCCGACGCCGAAGCGCTCCTCCGGCGTGGCTCTCCCGTATCCAGAGCCCAGGTTCCGAGAGGGAGATGAACCCACACGGTGTCCGCTTGTGCCGTTACGGTGACCTCGCTCGAAGGGGACCCGTCGATCGATACCAACGCTGAGACCGAGGTTTCCGAGGTGCGCACGATCCTCTCGAGGGACACCCTGAGCGTTTCGCTCCCTTGCGCCGTGGTGACGTGTACTCCAACCGCGGAGCTCGAGCGGATGGAACGCGAAGAAATTGAGGCTCCCGAGCAGCGTGTGTTCCAGGGATAAGCGACCGGTTGCATCAAGTTTGCTTGGTGCCAGGGGCTGCTGGCACTCCAGCTTCGTTGTGGGCTGCACAGCCTTAAGCTCGCTGCAACCGCATGCGCAATCACCAGCGCGCGTTGCGCCTCTTCCGCTGAGGGGAACAGCTGCGCGGTGCCCTGGATCGAATGCGATACCGTCTGAAACTGCGGCGTGGCAAGTAGGTGCATGAGCAGCGCGCGGTTGGTCTTGACCCCCGAGACGCGCGTGTGTGCGAGTGCATGCAGGAGGCCTGCCAGCGCTTCGTCGCGAGTCGCGGCGTGCACGATAATCTTTCCGATCAATGAGTCGTAGTGGTGTGAGACCTGTGAGCATAGGGCGATCCCCATGTCAGCGCGCAGCGATGTTCCCCCCAAAGGCTGCTCGGGCAGGCACAGCTCAGTGACCGCTCCTGTCGAGAGGATGAAGGTATCGGTGTATTCCTCCGCGCACAGGCGCGCCTCGATAGCGTGTCCGTGCGCTGTCGGTGTGCCGTACACGCCGCATTCGGCCAAGGTCTCACCACTGGCGAGCCGGATCTGCAACGCGACCAGATCTATCCCCGTCACCGCTTCGGTCACCGGGTGCTCCACTTGTAATCGGGTGTTTACCTCCAGGAAGTAAAATGCCCCGTCGGGAGCGTACAAGAACTCCACCGTTCCGAGGCTCGAGTACCCTGCTACCTGCGCAAGCCGGCAGGCAGCCTCACAGATAGCACTCGCAACGCCTTCGGGAAGGTTCGGCGCGGGAGCCTCCTCGATGATCTTCTGGTTGTTGCGCTGGAGGGAGCAATCACGCGTTCCGAGCGCAACGATGCTGCCCAGGGTGTCTCCTGCGATCTGCACCTCGATGTGTCGCGCTGGTGCAATGTACTTCTCAACGAAGATCTCCTCACTCGCAAAGGCCTTGAGCGCCTCTCGGCGGGCGCTTTCGAGCTCTGCGGCGATGTCGGAATCTTGGCGGATGATGCGCATGCCACGCCCTCCACCACCAGCGGCTGCCTTGAGGATGAGTGGAAGTCCTGCGGTTGTGGCAAAAGCTCGAATCTGCTCGACCGTCTCAGAGGGCTCCCCGGCTGAGAGCAGCAGCGTTGGTGAGACCACTACCGAGGATATTCGCGCCAACTCCTTGGCAGCGGTCTTACTTCCGAGCCGCCGGATGGTCTCTGCTGTGGGACCGATAAAGTGCACCCCCGCCGCGCTGAGCGCCTCCGGCAGTGCGGGATTCTCAGAGAGGAACCCGTAGCCCGGATGTACGGCGTCCGCCCCCGAATCCTTCGCAGCGTTCACGATAGCCTCAATCGAGAGGTAGGCTTGTGGCCCGCCGATGGCGACGGAGTGCGTTGCTTCTCTCACGTGCGGCGCGTAGCGATCAGGATCGGTGTAAACTGCAACCGATTCGATCCCGAGGCTTGAACAGCTGCGGATGATGCGCCGTGCTATCTCGCCTCGATTAGCGACAAGGATCCTCTTGATGGTACGAGTCATGGGCATGCGATCCTCAACGTTACATCCTGAAGGTACCGAAGGCTCGCGGTGCCGGGCCCAGGTCGGTTGGAGTTATCGAGAGCGCAAGTGCCAACGTTGCACGTGTCTCCTCGGGCTCGATGATACCGTCGTCCCACAAACGTGCGGTCGCGTACAGGGCAGTGGTCTGTTCCAAGTAGCGCGTCCGGATCTCCTCGTAGTAGCTTTGGAGGTTGGCGTCGCTGAGCGGCTCACCCTTACTGCGAGCGCTGTCGCGGCGTACCTGCGTCAGGACGCTTGCAGCCTGGTCGGGCCCCATGACACCGATGCGTGAGTGTGGCCACGACCAGAGCATGCGCGGTTGGTAGGCGCGGCCGCACATGGCGTAATTACCGGCCCCGTAAGAATTGCCAACTATCACGGTGAACTTCGGTACCCGGGCGCAGGCGACCGCTGTTACCATCTTTGCGCCGTGCTTGGCGATTCCGCCGTGTTCGTAGCGCTTGCCGACCATGAACCCGACGATGTTTTGGAAGAACACCAGTGGGATCCGGCGTTGATCACAGAGCTGTATGAAGTGCGCCGCCTTTTCGGCGCTCTCTGAGAAGAGGATCCCATCGTTGGCGAGTACCCCTACGAGGTAGCCGTCGATGTGCGCGAATCCACAGATGAGCGAGGTGCCGTAGTTTGCTTTGAACTCGTCGAGCTCACTGCCATCCAGGATACGCGCGAGGATATCGCGGATGGGGAAGTAGTTCTTGGCGTCTGAGGGAATAAGCCCGGCTATTTCACCCGGATCATACAACGGCGGTCGGGACGTTTGGCGTGGAAGTCGCGTGGGAGTTACCAGAGGGAGAGAGGCGATGCTTCGGCGCGCGTGGCGCACGGCGTCGATGTCATCGATAGCCAGAACATCGGTGACCCCGCTGATACGCGAATGCACGTCGCCACCACCGAGCTCTTCGGCCGTAACCTCCTCGCCGGTCGCAGCCTTTACGAGCGGTGGACCACCTAAAAAGATCATCCCTTGATTCTGAACGATGATCGCCTCGTCGCTCATGGCCGGCACGTACGCCCCGCCTGCGGTGCACGAGCCGAGCACCACCGCCACCTGCGGTATTCCGAGCGCGCTCATCTGAGCCTGGTTGTAAAACAGGCGTCCGAAGTGCTCACGATCCGGGAACACCTGATCCTGGAGCGGGAGAAATGCTCCGCCAGAGTCCACCAAATAGACGCACGGTAGGTAGTTTTCGAGGGCGATCTCCTGAGCGCGCAGATGTTTCTTTACGGTCAGCGGGAAGTAGGTACCTCCCTTGACCGTGGCATCGTTGCCGATAACCATGCACGGTCGACCCTCGATGAGGCCTATGCCGGTGACGATGCCAGCTCCAGGTCGAACGCCATCATACACCCCGGCTCCCGCCAACTGCGCCACCTCTAGGAAGGCCGACCCGGGGTCTATGAGGTGTGCGATCCGATCGCGCACGAGCAGCTTGCCTCGATCGAGGTGCTTGGCGGTGGCGGGATCGTGGGCAGGTGGATGCGAGAGCTGTCGAGCCTCGCGAAGTCCGGCTCGATGGAGTTCGAACCCCTGGGCGTTACTGCGGAAGAGTGAATCGGAGGGGTTCGTTTGCGATTGCAGAATCATGATGGTTAAAGGTTAGGTGGCTAAGAGGCGGGACGTCAATCGGAGAAACGGGGGTCGGTTTTAACAGGCTGCGGAAAAATGGCTTCGTAGCGAGAAATTCGAGGTTTTGGTG
>JBBAUR010000089.1:0-12184 GCA_040398075.1 Bdellovibrionota bacterium
AGCTGCCGATTGCAGCCATCCGAAGCAGAGGAGCATTTTTGTTACGCACTCTTAAACGCGTCTCTCATTCGGGCAGCACCACGAAGACCTGAGTACGCACATCGGGAACTTCAGAGCCACGCTTCTTCTGTACTCCTGATACGCGTCCATCCTTGGTAACGAAGATTACGCGCTTCAGGGAATATTTGAAGCCGGAGTCCGCAAAATTTGACGTCACCTGGAATCGGTCAACTCCCTTGATGGCACGGGACGCATTGGGATTACGGTGTACCTCAAAGCGCTCCGGAATCGTCAGTGAGATCTGGGCTTGAGCTTCCGACGAAGTCCCCACGTTGCCATCGAGAGCAGCGGCGTGCGGCGGTTCTGAGCAAAAGCCCAAGAACACAAGTGAAACGAGGAGTGCTTTGCGCATACTCCCCGAAGTATAGAAACTCGAGCACTCTTAAGAAAGCCAGGGACTACCTCTCAGGCTCGAGTGCACAACCAAGCAGACAGAATAGATCGATTTCGATCACCCCGTGTACGTGCGTACTGAAAGACGGCTGACGCGCTGGATAATCACTTGCCCGTTCAGGAACACTCCCGCCGTAGAGCAGGATATCCCCGTTTGCTCCGGTGCCAGGTAGGTACGAATTCAGCCGAAAACAGTACAGCCTTTCAATGCATCCTGTCTTTCACTAGTACCAACGCGCGTTGCGGAAGGATAGTGGTGACCACCGCCAGAAGACATTCGTAGCCAGACTCCAGCTCGCGCAACTGACTTTCGTGATTAACGTTCCACGTATCGGGGAGATTCGTGCGACCGATGTCGTTCTCCATGAATTGAAGGAGCATATCGAGTTGATCGAGGCAGGCGATGATATCCTCCGATTCACGGGCGATCTGCGTGAGCGGCATGTGCACCGGATAGTACATCTTTCGCTCAGCGAGCTCGGTGACTACCTGCTCGATACTTTCAAAGAGTGTCCAATCGATCGTTCGATTTCCCATAATAGATTCAGTCGCCATAAACCTCTCTTACGTTGACACTACGGCGCTATTCTCCAAGAGGCTCAGATACGAGTCTGGAGAGATACGTTGTTTCAGCAGCTTAAGTGTCCTGCGGAATACGCCTCTGCTACGAGAAACTCTGACATCCCTCCCTGATGCTCACGGTGGCGTCTCATCGCGTCTATGCTACACTTGCGCGGTATGAGTTGCGTTCGTGTATTCGCACCAGCCACCGTTGCCAATGTGGGTTCGGCGTTTGATGTCTTGGGCTTCGCGCTCCAATCACCCGGTGACATCGTAACCGCTCGTTCGAGCTCCATCCCGGGAGTGCGCGTTGTGGAGATCACCGGAGATGCGGGGCGTCTTCCGCTCGAAGCAACCAAGAACACAGCGAGCGTTTCTGCCCTTGCCCTCCTCCGTCACTTACAAGAGAGGATTTCGGAAAAGTATCGTGAAGTGGGTATCGAGCTCGCAATTGAAAAGGGGCTCCCTATCGGTAGCGGTCTTGGATCGAGTTCGGCGAGTACGGTTGCTGCGGTTGTTGCCACCAATATCCTGCTCGGAGAGCCGTTGAGTCGCGTTCAGCTTTTGCCTTTTGCCATGGAGGGTGAACGTGTAGCGTGTGGCTCCGCGCACGCTGACAACGTTGCTCCCTCGCTTCTAGGTGGTTTTGTTTTGATACGTAGCTATGACCCTCTCGATATCGTTCCTCTCCCCTCTCCGCAGAGCGCCTGGGCTACCGTCATCACCCCATCTGTCGAACTACGAACGGAGGATGCGCGAAGGGTCTTGAAGCGCACTGTCCCACTCGGACACGCTATCTCTCAATGGGGGAACGTCGCGGCACTTGTAGCAGGTATCTATCGGAATGATGTGGGACTGATGGGACGAGCGCTCGAAGACAAGATAGTCGAACCGGAGCGAGCTCAACTCATCCCCGGCTTCGCCGACGCCAAACGCGCAGCTCTAGCTGCCGGCGCGGCAGGGTGCACGATCTCAGGTTCGGGACCATCGATCTTCGCCCTCAGCGCATCAGAGCGAGAGGCAACCCATATCGCTACCGAAATGATCGCAGTATTCGAAGCGATGAAACTGCCAGCTATGCGTTACATCTCTCCGATCAATCCCGATGGAGCGCGCGTTCTGAGCAAGGAGTGATCCGATGAAGTTATGCAGCACTACTGACCCCGCTCTCCGAGCTTCCTGGCGTGATGCCGTCCTGAAAGGTCTCGCTCCAAACGGAGGGCTCTTCATCCCAACCGAGCTCCCACACATGGCCACTGCTGACCTGCAGGTTGCGGGGCCCCTTTGTTTCTCTGAACTTGCAGCAAAACTCGCCAGGCTTTTTCTGTATGATGAGCTTCCCGGCCCGGTGATCGAGCAGATCTGCACAGACTCCTTCACCTTCGATGTTCCCCTCAAGAAGATCGAAGGAGCGACCTACATCCTCGAGCTATTTCATGGGCCAACGTGCGCCTTCAAGGATTTCGGCGCTCGATTCATGGCCCGCCTGTTCCGCTATTTTTTGGGAGCTGCGGGGGAAAACCTGACGGTTCTCGTCGCCACGTCCGGTGACACCGGCAGTGCCGTCGCAAACGCATTCTTTGATCCCTCTCCCAACGCTCGGATCAAGGTGGCGATCCTCTTCCCGCGCGGAAAGGTGAGTCGAGTTCAAGAGAAGCAGATGACGACCCTCGGTCACAACGTTACGGCGTTCGAAGTTGATGGGACCTTCGACGACTGTCAACGTCTCGTCAAGCACGCATTAGCAGACTCCGATCTACAGGCTCGTAGCCCTCTCACTTCGGCAAATTCCATAAATATCTCCCGACTACTCCCGCAGATGTTCTACTACGTCCATGCCGCCCTTCAAATTACGGACCCCAAACCCCCTGTATTCTCAGTACCGAGCGGCAACCTCGGTAACCTCACCGGAGGAATAATGGCACATCTCATGGGCCTCCCTGTCACTCGCTTCATCGCCGCATGCAACCGCAATGATGTGTTTCCCAACTATCTTGCCAGTGCATCTTTTCTACCGCGCCCTTCGATTGAAACGGTGTCGAATGCCATGGATGTCGGGAACCCGAGTAACTTTGCAAGAATCCTCCCGCTCTACGGTGGCTCACTGGACACGATCCGCGCGGATATATGTGGGTATGGATTCTCTGACGAAGAGACGATCGGGGCTATGACCGCCTGGTACGAGCGAACCGGGTATATCCTGGATCCCCACACTGCGGTCGGAGTGCTCGCGCTCGAGAAATTGCGCGCGACCCGTTCCACCCACTACGCCCCAGGAATCGTGCTCGCTACCGCGCACCCAGCTAAGTTCGGAGATATTGTGAAACACGCTATCGCTGTCGAGCCCGATCTTCCCCCTCAATTACGAAAGGCTCTCGACCAACCCGGCTACAAGGTTCCACTCGACAACTGTTATGATACGCTCAAACGACATCTGAGCGCCGAGAATCCGTGAATTTGAGCGGTTTTAGGGGTGTTCGAAGCAGCTAACCTATCCCTGTAGCTTTTGGGTCGTGGCCTCAAAGAGACCATACCCCTTCCGTCCTGCCGTGATCAGTTCGGCTGTCATAAGCTGCATCAAGGGCCTGCATCTCGCGGATGACCCGGTGTGCAATACGGTTAGCTAGAGCTGGCGATACACCATCGTTCTTTCGAGCAGCCCGTTTTATACGCTCTCGGATCTCAGGGGCAACCCTACGGACATGTTCAAGATGGTTTAGTTCGTGCCGCTCCAAGCGCCTTGTGAAATTCGCCCAGGCCTCGCTAAGCTCAGGCCGATCCCCGTGCTTGGCTTCATAGCGAGGGAGCAACATCGTGGCGCTGCACGAAACAGCGACCGTATCGGCATCGATTGTTCCACGAACTGATTGATTCCAGCTCCACTCTACCGTCCAGTCCGTGACTGCAAAGCGCGGGGTGCCGGCCGCGTCTCGCGGTCCGTTGCTCAACATCGACCGTAGGATCTCCTGAGATGTGGCTCCGTGGACGATGTACTCTTGCCGCTTGAGCGCAACGTCGCACAGATTTCCAGCTGGAGCCCGCACGCCAAGGTGAGGAACGAGAGACCAGAGGAGAGCCGAAACTGCTAAAACTCTCACACTTCAGACCTACTATTGAATTATGAACTCAGTGAAAAACACCCCAACGACAGGCGGTTCTTCCAAACCCACCGCCTCGTTGATACCCTCAAGGAGTTCGTCTTTGAGCCGCTCTTTGCCTTCAGCCGTGAGGAGATCATCCGCTCGTTTTGAGGAGAGGATCCGGATTATTACATCCTTCATCTGACTCTCGCGTTTCATGAAGTGCGGCGGCATGCCGCCTGGCTTGGCTTCACCTCCGCCACCGCCAGCACCTCCCCCGTGACCTTTACCTCCACCCTCGCCGCCTTCGATACCTCCGGTCTGCTTTTCCACAGAGGCCGCATCGAACTCGATCATAATCCTCGTTTTGAGGAACGCTGATGTTTCAGAGAGGTTCACAACGAACACGCCCAATTCGGCGCTTTCGAGACGTTTGACCTCCTCGTGCTCTTCCTCTACAACCTCAGTTTCTTCTCCTCCGCCCATCAGGAACATAGGGACGCCTGCCCCGGCTACCAGTACGACTACTCCAACGACGATAAAGATGAGCTTCTTCTTGCTCTTAGGTTTTCCCTCGCCGCCCTCAGCCGCTTCTTCTTTCTTAGCAGACATCCTAGCCTCCTGTTCCCACCGTATCTCCCGCGAAGGGAAGAGCACCCCAGTTTTTGCATTCGCTGCGGGGAGAGTTTTGCCTCGCTTCCCCAGGCACATTGGTAGATCGGCAGGTTGAGGACAGAACATAACTGGTATCTGAGGAGATGCAGGACCCTTTGCGCCCGTGATCGGTAAAACTGTTAAGTACTCAGAAAAACGAAAGATTTATTGAACTCGGCGACCCTCTGCGGTATTCTCCGCATGCGTTTTGTTGATTCGATACTATGGAAACCACTAATCACCCCTTGTACCCGCTCCGCCACTCCTTGGCTCACGTGCTCGCGCAGGCTGTGCTCGAAGTTCGCCCCAACGCCAAGCTCGCCTTCGGTCCCCCGATCGATACAGGCTGCTACTACGATTTTTTGTTCGAGTCCCCCCTCACTCCGGAGGACTTTGCGGACCTCGAAAAACGCATGCAGCGTATCATCGGAGAGAAGCAACCCTTCGAGCGCTCGGAGCTCCCCTCCACTGATGCTATTCAACTCCTGGAAAGCTCCGCCCAAAACTTCAAGGTAGAGTACTGCAAAGAGTTAGCAGAAGGGGGTGAAGCCACCATCGGCTTCTACAAGAATGGGCCCTTTGTCGATATGTGCGCAGGACCTCACGTGGAGCACACGGGCAAGATTCCTCCTGACTGCTTCAAGATTGACTCTCTGGCAGGCGCCTATTGGCGCGGCAGCGAGAAGAACCCGCAACTCACCAGAATTTACCTGCTAGCATTCGGCTCACGTAAGGAGCTCGATGCCTTCCTCGAGCAGCGCAAGCTAGCCCAGGAGCGCGATCACAGGAAGCTCGGTAAGGAGCTCGAGCTTTTTGTGATCTCTGATAAGGTAGGCCCAGGGCTCCCGCTCTGGACCCCTAACGGCACTGCCATCCGTGACGCCTTGGAGGACCTCGCAAAGGATACCGAGGCACGCGCTGGATATGTGCGCGTGGCGACTCCGCACCTCGCAAAGGAGGACCTCTACCTGCAGTCTGGGCATCTTGCGATGTACAAGGACTCTATGTATCCCGCGATGGAGCTCGATGGTGAGTCCCGCTACTACCTCAAACCGATGAACTGCCCGCACCATCACCAGATCTACAACCATCGTCCGCGCAGCTACCGGGAACTTCCGTTGCGGTTCGCCGAGTACGGCACCGTTTACCGGTATGAGGCCTCGGGAACCTTGTCAGGTCTCTTGCGAGTTCGCTCCATCTGTCAGAACGACGCACACATCTACTGCACGCTTGATCAGTTGAAGGATGAGCTGGCCGCTACGGTCACCATGTGCTTGGACTACTATAAGAAGTTTCGCTTTCAGAATATCAAGGTGCGGTACTCCACCCACGACCCGCAACGCAAGGATAAGTATGAGGATAACCCGGAGCTCTGGGCATTCTCGGAAAAGATCGTAAAGGAGGTCATTGAGGCGTGTGACGTCGACTTCTTCCTGGGCCAAGGAGAGGCAGCTTTTTACGGCCCTAAGATAGACTTCCAAGCAACCTCTGTCATCGGTCGCGAGGAGAGCATTAGCACTACGCAGCTCGATTTTGCTCAGCCCATCCGGTTTGATCTCGGTTACATAGGTGAAGATGGCAATCGGCATCGTCCTTTCATCGTGCACCGAGCTCCCCTGGGAGCGCACGAACGCTTCATCGCTTTCTTGATTGAGCACTTTGGCGGAGCATTTCCGACCTGGATGGCCCCGGTTCAGGCCGTGATCATCCCTGTCAAACCCAGCGTAGAACAGTACGCAAAGGAGCTAGCAGGTCTCTTGCGGGGGAATCTCATACGAGCCGAGGTTGATTTCTCCGACAATTCCTTCAACAAGAAGATCCGCGAAGCCGTGACCCACAAGACTCCCAACATCGTAATCATAGGCGAGCGCGAGGCTGAACAAAGCACGATCACGCTGCGCCGTTACTGTGTCAAGGAACAGATAACGCTGAGCCGGGATGTGTTCGTCGACCGCATGAACCGTCTGGTGCGCGAGCGCATCATGGACAACTTTGCGGATGTAGCTATTTGAGAGAGAGACCAACGTAGAGATACTTGCAGTAGGTATCGGATGCGGAGGGGCTCAATCGAGTCGCGCCAGCCCTTTCTCGAGATCCTCGATGACGTCATCAACGTGTTCCAGTCCCACGTGGATCCTGAAGGCCTGGCCTTCGTATGGCCACTTTGATACAGCTCTCACTGGGCGTGGATCGATCGGGATCAGCAAAGTCTCAAAGCCACCCCAACTGAATCCCATCGAGCAGAGCTGCATATTATCAAGCATTCGAGCTAACCTCTCGCGCGCATACGACCTCTTCAGGACGAACGAGAAGAGCCCGCACGAACCGCTGTAGTAGCGCTTCCATAACTCATGACCCGGAGCTCCGGGCAGGGCGGGACACAACACCGATTCCACCTCGGGATGCTGGGCAAGCCACTTTGCCACCTTGAGTGCATTCTCTTGATGTTGCTTGAGTCTCACCGCCATAGTGCGCAGCCCTCGCTGAGCCAGATAGCATACATCGCTCGAAGTTGTTGCCCCTGTATTGTAGGCATACCGTTCCAGTGCTTGACGATGCTGATCTTTGAACGTCAAAAACCCAAAGAGTATGTCGGAGTGCCCGCCCACATATTTGGTACCTGAGTGGAGCGAGATGTCGATCCCCAATTCGAAGGGCTTGATATGCAGCGGTGTAGCCCACGTGTTGTCGCAGATCACAACCAATCCGTGTCGATGAGCGATCTCGGCAATCAAAGGAATGTCGACTACCTCCATAGTAAGGAAGCCAGGGCTCTCGAGATAGATCAGGCGGGTATTGGACTGAATAAGCGCGGAGATATCAGCACCGACAGCGGGGTCAAAAAAGGTAGTTTCGACCCCAAACCGCCTCAATTCCTCCTTGCAAATTCTGCGCGCTGGAGAATAAGCACAGTCAATCATCAAAACGTGGTCACCACTCGCCGCGAATGCCCCCAAAGCCGTCCAGATGGCGTTGAGCCCCGAAGGGAACACCAGCGCGTGATCTGCGCCTTCGAGCCCTGCCAAACTCTTTTCGAGCTCTCTGTTCGAGCGAGTTCCATACCGTCCGTAAGACCTCACTTCACCACGCACCGCTCTGTCGAAATCTTCGAGTGTGGGTATCACGATTGTCGAAGCGCGATACACCGGGGTGTTCACTACCCCGTGGTGCTCTTCCGGTGAGCAGCCAAGTGTGGCCAAGAGCGTTTCTCTGCGCATACAGGGTCAAATCTCCTTAAAAGAGACAAGCGGCCCCGTAATTGTTGAACGCGCGCCTCGCCCTGTCAATTGAAACCGTTTCTGCCGTTAGCCCAAAGGGCACAACACTCTCATAGCACTTCCTACTCGGCTCTATCCGCTGTGGGGATACCGTTACCGTCGACAGCTGCTATCCACCTACCGTTATCGAGCTGGAGCGGGGAAACATGATGCATACCGTTAAACCGCCATGCATTCCCCGTTGGCTGAAAGAGCGGATCAGGGGCTAAGGGTCGCTCACGAAAAGAGGTTGCTGTGAGCTCTGTAATTTCGAAAGCCCTCACACGTTTACCGTATCCTCCTACGTTGTCTTGCGAGAAGCGAACCAGTTTCCCCTCAATATCCACTATGCGACCCCCCGGCCTGGTTCGAGAGCGATCGTCGACGTACAGCGGACTCATCGGGTGCTGCCTCCACGGCCCTTGGAGGCGCGGAGAATGCCAAATCGTCAGTTTGTACGCTTGCAGTTCGCTGAATATCCACCATTGGTTATCACGATACACGATCGACGAATCTGCATAAGGCCCCTCAAAAAGGGCCGTGTCGAACTCCCAGATTAGCGGGAAATTTTTGGCACGGTACAAACGTACGCCGCCCCCGGCTCGACTCTCCGGTATCATGTAGTAGTTCCCCTTGTGTTTGAACACATAGGGATACGAGAGGTGAAACGCTTCTTTCAAGCCTACGCCACGATAACGCCAAGAGTACCCATCCGTGCTCGATGCTACTCCGATCTCCCCCCTCTGAGACTCAGCGTTGAAGAGCTCAAAGAAGAGATAAAATACCCCATGCTCCCTGACCAAGAAGGGATCCGCAACGAATGAAGATCGCGGTTGCGGCAGATCGCTCGTGGTCAGACGAGGATTCGGAGCTCCTGGCAACTCTCGCATCGATAAAGGGGTTGCTCCTTCGACGATCCCAATCGACCACAGATGCGGCCGCGTATCCTTGACCTCCTGAGCTTCTGCCTGGCGCACAATGAGTATGATACTAAGAGTGCGTAACAAAAATGAACCTCGTAGCGAGGATGAACGAAATCGGCAGCGACGAGGATGCAGGCAAAAAAGGCGCGGAGACGTGCCCTCAGCGGCACGTTGAGCACCTTTTTTGCCGAAGACGAAGTAGCTGCCGATTGCAGCCATCCGAAGCAGAGGAGCATTTTTGTTACGCACTCTAAAGACAATGCACCACAGCCCGATTTTTTTGAACATCTTGCCCATGACATCAAATAGCAACTCGAACCTCCACTTTCTCGCTACGGCTAGGTTTTACCTTGCTTCCCTAGGCTCCTCTCCGACACCCGCCATGACGACAGCGAAGCCGACCGCAGGGACCAGGGCCACCCATCGCACCACCTCCAGGATCTCACCGGTCGAGCTGACAGTTCCGGCGATCGATGCCACAACAAAGGGGCCTAAAGCTGTGACGAAGCGCGCCACGTTGTAACAAAACCCGCTACCGGTCCCCCTCAAATACGCAGGGAATATCTCTGGAAGATAAAATGTGAATGCACCAAAGACACCAAACAGGGAAAGCCCCAACAGTCCGAACATGTACAAACGCGTATAGACCTCGAAATCCCACGAAAACGTCACCCAGATTATCACTGCGCTGAAGAGGAAATAACACAGAAACATGCGTCGGCGACCCAACACCACTGCTGCCGGTATCGTCAATAGCGTTCCGATCAAACCCCCGAGATTGAAGGCCGTAGTGCCGACCGTCAAACAGCGAGCCTTGAGCTCCACCACACCTGCTTGTCCTGTAGCGTTGTGAAGGTCTACGGCAAGAAAGCTCGAAAGTGCTGGGATAAAGGCGCTGATGCTCCACCACGCTATGAGCGCTACGGCGGAAAGCGCAACTCCGCCGATAGTACGGCTCCGCATATCAGGGGTGAATAGCTCCCGCAATCGCGGCGTTTGCCTGCGCTGTTCCCATGACTCAGGTTCGCGAACCTTGAGCCGAATGAGGACAGCCACCACCGCAGGGATGAGCCCTGTCAGAAACACTGCGCGCCAGGACCATTCCGGATCTGAGGCGATTACATCGAGCTGTCGAGTGAAGAGGTCCGTCACAAAGGTGGCCAAAAAGAGTCCCATCGGTGCTGCTGTGTAGAGTAAGGCCCCCGCCGTAACACGCTTCCTCTCCGGCACAGTTTCAGCTACCAATGCTGCCCCTGCCGCCCACTCGCCTCCTATACCTAGACTCGCGATGAAACGGAACCCCAGGAGCATCCAAATGTTGGTACTTGCGGCGCACGCTGCCGTTGCCAGGGCGTAGGTCATCATCGTGATGAGCAGGGTACGCGAACGCCCTAATCGATCGGTCAGCATCCCGAACAATATTCCGCCGATGGCCCAGCCCACCAGGAGTAAACTGGTAGTAATACCGGTCCACAAGGTGATGTGGTTTTGAATCTCCGGGTCATTCGGCGAAATGTGCAGCAGCGCTGGGATACACAGCCGCGACACATAGTTGAAGAGCAGTGCATCGAATACGTCGAACCCCCACCCCAACCAAGCTGCAAAGAGCACAAGCCACTGATAAGGGGTAAACCCCAAAATCACCCTTTGGTTCTCCATGCCATGACTCTACCCCACGGGATGTTTCCAGCAAGATGGTGCGTGAGACATGAAACTACCGCTTGCAAAAATCCACTCGATTCGTCTACTCTTCTCGTAAGTTTCCGTCTCTCGCAGGATTATCATCCACCGCACATTCCTTCCGCACCCCCACAAGAATGGAAAATTGTCATTTTACGGTTCTCCTTGGGCTCTTCTTACTTTCGTGCATGTTTCACCATCACGAGTCGTGGGATTCCCCAGAAAGGGCACTTTATTCAATAGTGCTGGCAGCACTGTTCCTTGTTGCTGGAAAACAGAGAAGAGTCGTCTTTGTGGTAGGGGCAATTCCTCTTGCAATCTCATACGCCACTCGTTTCCCTAACCTCGCGAATCACTCGAACCTTGCATTTTTTCTGATCGCTGTCTTGTGGCCGTTCGCTCTGTCACACATCCGCAACGATGACTCCGGGAGTTATGAGGATCTCTTGAAAATGCTCCGCTTAGCGGCATTTTTCGTGTATTTTTTTGCGGCCTTCCACAAGCTCAACTCCGACTTTTTCAATCCAGAGGTAAGCTGTGCGAACGACAAACTGAAAGATTATTACGCTCTGTTTCGCCCACTACTTTTACCCTACTTACTGCAGCTCAAGGCGCTGATGCCCACGATCGCGTTTGGAGTAGAGGCCATCATTCCTTGTGCTCTTGCAATCCCCAAGCTACGTACCGTGGGGGTCACTTTCCAAGTGATTCTGCACTGCTTTCTAGCCCCGCTTGGGTTCGTGGATTTTTCGGCACTTGCGTTGGTTTTCACCTGGGCATACGTGGAGCCAAGTAAACTAGTGCCTTCGACGACAATCAGAAACTTTTTCTATCTCGGACTTCTATCCGTCATGCTTGGGGCTACGCTTGGCTTCTTTCGGTGGGCACCTCAGCGCTCCGTGTACAGTGAACTTGAAGGGGTGCTATTTTCCCTCTCAATTCTCCTATTTTTCGCGAAAGTTATACTCCCCGCCCTCTCTCAATCGCCCCTTGCACTGCCGAGAGGCGCGATGTGGCGACTGTCTCTGGTCATACTTCTTACGTTCGGCTTCTCTAACTACCTCGGACTACGCACGGCCGGAACCTTTTCCATGTTCAGCAACCTCAAGACCGAGGGAGCACAGACAAACCACATCCTCTTACCGGGAAATCCATTCAAGATCTTCGGTTATCAAGATGATCTTATCGAGGTAATTGCCGTTGATCAGAGGATTGAAGGTCTCTACCGTCGAATGCCACAGGTAGGACAACTCATCCCACGCATTGAGTTTGCCCGTATCCTACAAAAGATTCGCGCGCGGGGTATATCCGGAGCAGGCATGACTGTACGCTACCGAGCAGAGATTTTGACCACGAGTGACGTGATACGAGACCCGCATTTCGACTTCTCGGTCCCATGGTGGCAGTTGAAGTTGTTCAAGTTTAGAGCTGTGAAGAGCGAGGGTCCGCAACCGTGCTCATGGTGATCGCAGCAAGAAGTTCTTGCGGTGGCCGCCTGAGGAACCAAAGAGCACCTATGACCTTTAGAGTGCGTAACAAAAATGCTCCTCTGCTTCGGATGGCTGCAATCGGCAGC
>JBBAUR010000090.1:0-12064 GCA_040398075.1 Bdellovibrionota bacterium
GCTTGTAGAGTGTTGTCGCCAGAAGCGATCGGATCTCCTGGCGTATGTTCTCGAGATCAGGGTCATCGGGGAGCGCTTCGCCCATGTCATCGACGAAATCGATGAGCTCTTTCATGTAGTTCACCGGCTCTTTGACCAGGTGAAACGTCGAGGGGTACTCGTCGATCAAACCGTGGTGGCCCTGGTAAGTCTCCGCCCACTTGTCGACCACCGACAAGATATCCTCGTAATAGTGTCCGAGCGCTTTGTGAGCCGAGTAGCTCTTGCTTTGTAAATGCATGAAGTGCGCGTTCGTGCTGCTGTGGAGCAATACGCTCACAAACGTCGCGGCTTGATCGTGAGATGCCATTTTGACCCCGGTTTTTTGGTCAAACCCGACGATAAGCCGATTGTGTTAAGGTTGCAAGATGATCTCGCCCGAGTATCTCGAACAGCAAAAAGAGCTGCATAAAAACCCGGCATATGGTGTTGCGTCCATCGCCTTCGCGCCAATCGTTGCCCAGGTCATCCGCGCCAATGCGGTGAACTCAATCGCGGACTACGGAGCGGGCAAACAGAATTTGCAGAAAGTTCTCCGAAACTCTGGGATCGATCTGCCGTATTTCCCTTATGACCCCGCGTTCCCCGAGTATGGCGAAGCGAGGGAGGCGGATCTCGTTTGCTGTATCGATGTCCTCGAGCACATCGAACCCGAGTACATCGACGCGGTGCTCCAGGACCTTTATCACATTATGCCCAAAATTGGGTTTTTCTCAGTTCATACAGGCTCTGCGATCAAAACCTTACCGGACGGTCGCAATGCCCATCTGACCCAGCAACCCGCGTCCTGGTGGTTGCCGCGGCTTTGCAAGTATTTCGAGATCCACCAGCTGCAGACTCACAAGCTCATGGGCCAGGGATTCTGGGTACTCGTCAGCCGTACCACTCCGGTTTCAGCGAGCTCGAGTAACTTGCCCACAGATCCCTGATCGTTTCCTCGGGATCTCTCGCAATAAACCACATCTGCTGCGGCTCAAAGACTTTTTGCCATAGCTCCTGGCCAGGGCGTAGCTTGCCCTTCGGGCTTTTGATTTCTACAAATGCCGCCCAGGGCGTTCCATCAGGGAGCGGCTTCGTCACCAGTTTGTCAGGGACACCGTGGCCAGCGAGGCCAAGGTCATGGACCTCAAACCCTGCTTTTCGCAGGGCCTCTGTAATCAGCTTGTCGTTACTGTCACGTTTTGCTGCGTATCGCATTTTTATGCGGTCCCGACCACCCTGTTTTGCCAAACGTAAATCCAAGCGATCGTAACACCACCTCATCTCGACAGCGGCCGGTTGCGCTTTTGTGCTGGTAAAACGATGAAGGGTCAGCGTATATCCTCTTGCATTCGGGGCAACGGCGAATCGTCGGCGGTACGTTTTTTGATCCCATGAGCTTCTTCAATCCTTCTGGCAAATTCAAAAAGCGCTGCCCAGGTCGTCGCGCCTGGCCACAACGCCGCAATTTCTGCATCGGTAAGAGGCTCACGATAGCTGCGATCGCCACCGACCTCAACCGTCATTCGGCGCGACTCCGCACATAATCCACGCCTTTTTTCCCATAGAAACACCACACCATCGTCATCAGTCCAGGCTCGCCAAGCAGCTCTCGAGCATTGACCTCTTTGACGTACTTTCGCACCACATCCTTCAGCCAGCTGATGCGCTCCTCAGTAAAGCTATCCTCTGTCACCGTGTAACGCGCCCAAAGCGCTTCGCAAAGCTTTAATCGGTTGAGCGAACTCAGTCCCTGGCTATTCCAAAACTTCTCTGATTGACGTTGTTGATACTGAAAGTGCTCGAGATCCGCGGCCACTTGCTTGTCAGTCTTAACAGGTCTTTCACCTGGCGCGGGCCTCGATTTTTTGAGATCGAACAATCCCTGGTATCCGTTCGATATGCTCTGCTCGACCACCGCTTCCTGATCTGCGCCGTAGCGCTGCAGCTTCAGTTTCATCGCATCTTCACTCGCCGGCTTTATCGGCTTTCGTATCGCAACTCGATATGCCTTCCAGCGTTCCCAGGCTTGTTCGTTAAGTGCTTCCATTTTTTTCCTCTCTCTGGTGATGGTTAGGATGTTCTAGATGCTTAGAATCTAGAGGGTTTAGGGATGACTGTTGGTGATTCCCGCACGGGATTCAGACGGAAAGCGCCTAAGTCCAGATCGTGCGGGGTTGGATGACTGTCGGAGCCATCCCGCTGTTGGCTACTTTTGCCAGGAAGATCCTGGTGTGGTTCGCGCTTCCCAACGACACGCTGCGCGTCTAGAGGCCCACCGCCCCGGTCTAGATTTAAGGGATTTCTGCGCGTGGTTTCCCCGTCCAGAGTCCCCGAGCGCATCGGGGTTGACTTTACTGGGGTTGTCCAGTAGCGTCCGCGATACGCTAGTAAGCAATCCCAGCGTAATGGCAGCCCCCCTGCCACGTCAAGGCCCCAGCTCCCCGCTTGGGGCTTTGTCGTTTTGGGCCTCAGAAAGATATTTGTGCCAGGCTTCCGCACAACGAACCCAACGCCTTCTGCGCTCCTGGCTCCAATCATTTGGACCAAGCTCTTG
Source organism: Bdellovibrionota bacterium (assembly GCA_040398075.1). Lineage (GTDB taxonomy): Bacteria > Bdellovibrionota_C > UBA2361 > UBA2361 > OMII01 > OMII01. Next base: position 2,576 of record JBBAUR010000090.1, read on the forward strand.
CACGGCTTTCCAAGCCTTTTGATACTCATCTAAGGCTTTAATCGCTTTCCCAGGATTTTTCCTAGCCACGATGTTTCCTGGACAATTTGAGCATCTCCCTAGCCTGGTAGACCCTAAGCGCTGGCAGCTCCCCAGATCGCAGCCATTTCAGTACGGCCGCATCGGTGACACCAAACGCTCGAGCGATCTTGGCCTGGGTTCCGTAGTGTTTCAGTAGATCTTGCGGTTTCATGGGCAAGCAGTTTACCGCGGTAAATTATTTTCGCAAGGGGTGTTGACAGGATGCTTTACCCTGGTAAACTATCCCTGTCGATTGAAATCACATACCAGAGAGAGGTAAACGATATGAAATTTAGCAGCACACCCTGGGGCCCGGTTCAGCATCAAAGTCAGCTCGCCCCTGGCATTGTCATGGTCAGCACCGCGGGTCACGGCGGTATCTGGCTCTCGCCTGAGCGCCAGGCCCAGCTGCCCGCCTGGGCGCTTGGGATACCGAGCAGCTACTGCGAGAAGCCGACCTGGTGGGAAGAAGACTGCGAGAGCTTGGTGGTGGTGTATGTCTTTTTCGAGGAAATCGGCCACCACTTCCCATCGATGTCAAAGGGAAAGTTAGCCAAATATGCCCAGCAAATTGAGTACTTAAATTTCCCCCAGGTCGCTTGACTTGGGGCTTTACTTTGGTAAAATAGCGTCGTTGAGAGAAACAACACCAGAGAGAGGTAAAAGACGATGAAAAAAGAACGATACATCCCCGCCGGTTATGCCCTGAGCTACATCCATGAGGGCACCGAGTTTGTGGTCTACCAGCATGAGCAGGAAGGTCGGTTGTACGCGATCGCGTATGCCGGCAAAGCCACCCGCCCGCTCTGGCACTACCGATTTAAGAGTGCCGAGTCCCTGGCCAAACAAATCGAGGAGTCGGTCGGTAGCCTCGAGGCCCGTAAGGCCGCGGTAAAGGCCCGTAGAGCGGCTCGGTATGCCGCCCATGGCCTGGTGGGTGGGGAGATCTTCCGCACTTGCTGGGGCTACGATCAGACCAATGTTGAGTATTACCAGGTGGTCGGGGTCAAGGGTCAGTTGGTCGAGCTCTGCGAAGTCGCTCAGATGCGCGAGGAAACCGGGTTTATGAGCGGTGAGTGCGCTCCGGTTCCTGGGCAGTTTATCGGCAAGCCGTTTACCCGTCAGGTCAGCATGGAGAGCGGCAGTCCTCGAGTGAAGATCCACCAGAGCGCTTACGGATACCTCGAGTCTCCGTTCCAGGTGATCTCTGGGGTGCCGATCTACAAGAAACGATATTTCTCGTACTACGCTTGACCAGGGTAATTTACTTCGGTAAACTTATCCGCGTTGAGAGAAACAACTAACCAGAGAGAGGTTTGAAAATGTCAGAGCAAAAAGAAATCAGCTGCTACGGTTGCACGGTCGCCCAGATGCGCGAAGCAGTCGAGCAAAGCCTCACGTTCCGTTTTAGTGGCCCGGTGATGATGGCCATGTCGCTGATGTCGGATGCCCAGGAACATATCAGCGATGAGTACGGCGAGGTGGATTGGATGCGCCGCGAAGATGCTCGTCAGACGCTGAACCGAGCCAAATGGATCCTGGCTCACTACGTCCCCCAGCAGGAGGCCGCATGAACTCCGTCGAAACCCAGATATGGATCGGCGGAGTGCTGTGGGAGGTCGAGATCGAATTCTGGTATCAACCGGATGAAGACTCGACCGGCATGGCCGAATCGATCGACATCAATAAGGTTTGGCTCTTAGGTTTTTACCCCGAGGGCCGCTCCAATTTCCGCGAGTATGTCGCGGTCAATGTTCGCGTCAATTTGCGCGAATGTTCCCCCTCGGAACTCGAAGCCTACGAAACCGCGGTTTACAGCTGCAGGGAGGTCGCATGAAAAAGCAATCTGTATGGCCGGCCATTCTCATCATCGTCCTGGTGTATGTCATCGCAGCAATCGTCGAACCTTGCGATGGCCACAGCTGCGATGCCGAGGTGGCCAATGTCCAATGAGCCAGGATGGGAGCAACAAGAAGAAACCGAGAAGCGCCGATACTTCGAGGAGCCCGTCATTTTTAACTGGACCCAGGCCGATATCGATCGCCACCAGGAACTACGCAAAGAGCTGAAAGAAATTATCAGGAGCCTACAATGTCAGAATTCCTAAAAATCAACGTCAACGAATACACCGAAAAGAAAAACGGGCTGACCTATCTTTCCTGGGCAGGAGCCTGGGCAGAGGTGCTGAAGATTGACCCGACTGCTCGCTGGGTGGTGCATGAGTACAACGGAGTGCCACTCATGTATTTGCGCGATGATTCGGCGATCGTGAAGGTGAGCGTTGAGATCAAAGGCGACGTGAAAACGTGCGTCCTGCCGGTGATGAATCACCGCAATCAGGCAATTAAAAACCCCGACGCATTCCAGGTAAATACAGCCATCATGCGCTGCCTGGCGAAAGCGATCGCGTGTCATGGGTTAGGTCTGTATCTGTACCAGGGCCATGACAGCCCGACCGACGAATCGCCGCCATCGCGACCGATTGACCAGGCAATTATCGATCGTGTTAATGGAGCCAAATCAGTCGGCGATCTTAAAAAGATCTTCGGCTCGTTACCTCCCGAAACACGCCTCCTCACGATGGATCTTTTTGCAAACCGCAAGAAGGAGCTCGCATGAACCACGCCGACATCATTCGTTTAGCTCGAGATGCAGAACTTATTGTCTGGGAAGTTGAGTCACAAGATTGGAAAATTGTTGAAAGTATGAAATCTATCCAGCGTTTCGCCGCCCTCATTGCCGCACCGTTAGAAGAAGAAATCAAAAGGCTGCGTTTCTGCATACCGGAAGGCGATGCAGCAGCAGCGATGGAATATCTCGCGTATTGCGTGGAGAAGGACGTAGCAGCCGAGCGAGAAGCGTGTGCGAAGGTGTGTGAGAAAGCCGTGGAGTACAACCCAGACGATGCCGACGTAGCCTTTGCATTTGCCGCTGCCATCCGTGCGAGGGGAGAAAGCAAATGAGCAACGAAATATTTAAAATGATTGTCGCCCTGCGCGGCGGTATCCCAGAACGCTGTGACTTTTGTGAGCAGCCGTACACCGACGAGCGATTTCCAGTGCCAGAAGAAGCGGGAGACTGGGCCTGTACGGAGTGTTGGGATCGTTGGGAAAAGCAAGATGAAGAATTGCGCGACCTTTCTGGACAAGAACGTGCTGCCGCCATCATCCGTGCGAGGGGAAGCAAATGAGACTGCCTAAACCTATTGCGACCGGGGTCAGGTTCCAATCCCGCGCACTTGGCAGCGTTTACACCGCCACGCAGATGAAGGCCTATGCAGCCCTCGTTGCCGCAGCCGAGCGGGAGGCGTGTGAGCAAGTATGTGAACGCAGAAAAAGTCTTTACTGGATAGAGTTTGACAAAACAGGTAGCGATGCAGACAGGGCCGCTGCGATTGCATCCGAAGAGTGCGCGGCTGCCATCCGCGCGAGGGGAGAAGGTAAATGACTGAGGAATTACAACGGGTTGATTCCTGGTACGCGGCGCGCTGCGGGAAGGTGACAGCCTCTCGCATCGCAGACGTAATGGCAAAAACGAAGACCGGCGTGAGCGCTTCGAGAGCGGCTTACATGGCGCAGCTTCTCACCGAGCGCCTAACCGGCAAACCTCCCGAGAGCGGGTTTGTGAATGCCGCGATGGAATGGGGCACCGAGCAGGAACCGTTTGCCAGAGCCGCGTATTCTGCAAAGACCGGCGAGTTCGTCGAGGAGGTGGGTTTTATCGACCACCCGACGATCCCAAACTCCGGCGCGAGTCCAGATGGGGTGATTGCTGACGGTGAGGGCCTGGTCGAATTTAAGGCCCCGACCTCTCACGTCCATCTCGAGTACATCTTTGAAGGGAAACCACCCCAGAAATACCTTTACCAAATGGCCTGGCAGATGGCCGTGACAAATGCGAAGTATTGCGATTTCTGCAGCTTCGATCCGCGACTGCCAGAGCGATATCGGCTGTTCATCGTGCGAGTGCAACGCGATGACAAACTTATCGCAACACTCGAAGCCGAGGTTAAAGCGTTCCTCGAGGAACTCGATCAGAAAATTGCCAAACTGGAGACGATGCAATTATGAAAAGCGAAAGGCCAAAATTTGACAACCTCAACACAGGCGTATTGTTTAAGGCGACTTTCAAACGCGATCCTGAGAAAAGCCCCGACTACATCGGCACATTGAACGTCGAAGGTAAAGTGTGGACGATCTTTGGCCGTATGCGGAAAAGCCAGGACGGTAAACCGTTTATGGGTTTGTCGGTTGCTGTTCCAAAGGAAAGGCCCGAGCCGAAACCCGCCCCGCCGGTTGATGACTTTGCCGACGATGATCTGAACTTTTAGTCATGACCGCATTTCGTATTTTTATTGGGTACGACTCTCGAGAGGAGATCGCCTGGAAAGTGGCGCGAAACACGCTGCTTAAACACTCCAGCATCCCTCTCGATATTCGTCCGATCGTCCAGGGTGAGCTGCGTCGAGCTGGGCTCTACACTCGAGACAAAGATCCTTTGTCCTCGACGGAGTTTAGCTTTACGCGGTTCCTGGTCCCGCACCAAGCGGGATACAAGGGGTGGTGTCTTTTCGTCGATTGTGATTTCTTGTTTCGTAAAGATATTGCTTCGATCCTGGACTACACCGACACCGATAAAGCCGTCCTGGTGGTGAAGCATGATTACGCCCCAAGCGAAACCACCAAGATGGACGGTTGCCCGCAGTCGGTTTATCCGAAAAAGAACTGGTCAAGCTTCATTCTTTGGAATACGGAGGCGGAGGAGTCCAAGCTCCTCACGCCTGACGTAATAAACATCCAAAGCGGAATGTATCTGCATCAGTTCAAGTGGATACCCGACCCCTCGAGGATTGGCTCGTTACCGATTACTTATAACTACCTTGAGGGCTGGTACACCCGCGACCAGGAGCCCGATCCGATCGCGGTGCACTTTACCCGCGGCGGTCCCTGGTTCCCGCAATACCAGCACGTTGAATACAACATGGAATGGAACAGCGCAGCGGTTGAGGTGTTGCAACAGGAGCGCGAGGGCGAATGAAACGGATCTTTCCTCGCGGCACAACAGCCGAGCAAATGGTGAATGCCATTGTTCGCATGGTCGAACCGTTAGATCCGGCGCGTACCTGGTCCGTTGAAATTGAGGAATGGAAGAAGCCTCGAACCAATCAGCAGCTGCGGTATCTCTTTGGGGTGGTGTACCCCATGGTGCTTGAGGCGGGTGGTGAGGCCCTGGGAGGCTACACCCGCGAGGATCTGCATGACTTTTTCTTGGGCGAGGTTTACGGGTGGCAAGAGCTCAATGCCTTGGGCCGCACTCAAAGCAAACCCGTTCGGCGCACCTCAAAAATGACGAAAGCGGAATTTACCGACTTTCTGTATTCCATCGAAAACAAGTGCATTGAAATGGGTATAGGACCCCTACCGGAGCCAATTTATGCAAACGGTCACTTTGACCCCGAATGAAGTCCACCTGGCCGCTTCTCATGCCATCCTGCGACGGTATGAAAAGCTTGCCGGCAAACGTGGCGATCGTATCCAAAAAGAACAATCAACCTGGGACAACGAAATCGAGGGCGCTTGCGCCGAGCTCGCCTGGTGCAAGCTCTATAACCATTACTGGACCGGCGTGACCGGGCTCCGCGCTAAAGATGGCGGGGATGCCGAGGTGCGCTGGACCAAGTGGCCATCTGGTGGCCTCATCATCTACCCGCACGATAAGGACGATTCGATCTTTGTCCTGGCGCGAGGGTCAGCACCGCGGTATGAGTTCGTAGGATGGCTTACAGGCGGAGATGGCAAGAAGGTAGGCAAGACTACCCCCTTCGGCTATCTCGTCCCAGAAAACCAGATAACGCATTTCTGATGGCACTCCGTAAAGAAGCAAAGGGTCGAGGCTGCATGATCCGCTTACCAGGGATCTGCAATTTCAACAGCGAAACCGTCGTGCTCGCCCACTTTCGCCTGGTCGGCGTATCGGGCACCGGCCTCAAGAGTCACGATCTAATCGGGGCCTGGGCGTGTAGCGCTTGCCACGATGCCGTCGATCGGCGCACCCACCTCGAGCTCGACCGCGATTACGTTCGCCTGGCACACCTCGAGGGCATGGTCCGCACCCTCTCGCAGCTTGCGAAGGAAGGGCTAATATGAACTTCCTATGCGATACCCCATACATCAGCTGTTACGTTCGCAATGAGTTCCTGCACAACCAGGAAAAGGGGCACGGAGAGTTTACAGAGGCGACCTTGTTTGGATTTCGCTCTGAGCCCGCCCGTGTACCCGCTTTCCAGGTCATGCTGGCGAGTGGGGCGCAATGGGCGCGAGTGCCGATCCAGGCGATTTGTATGGCCCCTTGCGAGCCTCTACCGTTGACCGAGTGCGTCTGGTGGGACTGCTATGGCCACTACGCCCAGGTCCATTCCTTTGCGTTCCTAAAGGGCCACCGCGTCAGCGCTCTGAGCCGCTCTAAAGCCGTTCGCCAGGGAACCTACCTGTTCACGATCGATTGGGCGAAAGACGGCTGGAGCGAAACCCCAGACCAGCACAAAAACCATCACGTCATCGCGCTCGATAGCCCTCAAGGCCCTGGCCAGGGGCAGCTGATCGCTTTCCCGAATAACCGCCTGGTTTGGCATGACGAAAGCTGGATCTCACCGAATCCGTCTCGCGATTGGAAATCCCCAACCGACAGTTACTCTGCGGAGGCGTTATGTTCCATTGGTTCAAAAGATTGATTTCGGAATGGAATAACTTTAGAGATTACGAATGGCGGCGAGTACCCGCACCGAATTGGCGATGTTCTCGAGGGGGTCGAGAAGTATGGTAATTGACCAGGAGAGCCCCGCTGGGGCCTGGGCGGACGAACTGAGGTCAGCACCCTGGGGGTATGGCCAATCGGCTGGAAACAGCGTCCGGTTCGCCCTGGCAGAGATACGCGCCAGGGGGCTGTGGACCGAGGCAGAAATCCTCGAGCGCGAGATCCTGGCGCTGCGGGCAGAGCTCGAGGCTAGACCTTCCGCTCAAAGTGCGGGACATCCTTAAACGACTTCCAGAAGCCACCCCATTGGTTTTTAGGGTGGAGGCTTTGCCAATACTCGCCCACCGGGGTTAGCGTTTTGATGTCGTAGGTGAGTTTGCCGTCTTTGAAAAAATTAAGGTCAATGGCGCAGCGCTTGAGATGGATGCTGTTCATCGTTTTGCTGCGGCCGGTTTTAACGTAGATCTGTTGCTGTTCGACAGTTCGCGCCAGCTCCCCGCCCGTTACCGTAAAGCCGAGCGCCGTGGCCCGCTGGATCAACGCACAAACATCGAGGAGAAAAGCAGCTTGTTCGTTGACCAGGCTCATTTCAACGCTTCCCGTAACTGATCGGCTTTGTCTTTGCTGCCCTGGGAGCTACCGAAATAGTAACTCACGATCTGAGTTGCAATAGCCGAGAGCACCCCCAGGACATAGATCAGGATGTCTTTGCGGGTCGACTCCACCGGGGTGTTGTCAAACATCACCACACCAAAGAGCACAAAGGTCAGCAACAGAATAGAAAGCGCGAGAACGGGAGTAACGATTTTGTTAATCAGGGGTGCCTTGTCTGACGTGGCGATCGCCACCTCCCGATCCCGCGCAGAGCCAACGTCTTTAAGACGCAGCTCAAGTTCAGCAAGGTCCAGCTTGTCTTCCTCGAGACGCAATCGAGCGAGCTCCTCCTCATGTTCCATCGCGGCGATCTGCACCTTTGCCAGATCTTCGTGGGACATCTCTGGTTTGAGCTCGACCCCAAGCTTTTCCTCGACAGCCTTTTTACCTTTTGCCAGGACAGCATTGGCAACCAGGTTCAGGCCATTAGCCAGGAGCGGTTGAACAATCGGAAGTAATGCCGCAGGGATCATTTGTCAGCCTTCGCCTCTAGCCGCTCAAAAATGAGCCGCAGCATACCCTTGATTTCGTCTATATCGCGCTGGTAGCGATTCTGGTCGCGGTGGTATGCCTCTTGGGTGATATAGGTCAGCGGCATCTCGCGTACATCCTCGTCCAGTTTGTCTATGGAGCGGGAGATGTTGTTCAGTATCCAGCCGCCAAAGATGCCCGCGACACCGACAATGACGTTAAAAAGGATTTGCGTCTCCATGTTCACTTTCTACCGTAAATCTCGTCTAGGTTATGGAATACGACCCACATATAGGCCATGCACATTAGGGCGGTGAGTCCCCAGAGGTTGATGTACCACAGCGCCCACACGCCCGCCAACTTCACCGGCACCATCACAGAAAGCGGGTCAAACCGCTTAAACAGTTTGGCGAGGAAAGGGTTTAACTCTCGCCCGCCCTGCTTCAGCGCCGTCAGCGTTGTCCAGATGTCGGTGATCTGGAGGCCAATAAAGATGACGAGGAACGCCGTGTTCATTGCTTCGTCTCTTCCTTCGGCATCTGCGCCTCCACCTGCGCCTTCAACTTCTGCCACAACGGGAACCCGCCTTGACTCGTCGGGAGGCTACCCAGCAGATTCACGATGGCGACGGCTTCGGCTGGCTCCATCACAAGCGTCATTTCAAGTTTGGCTTCCACGATTAGGCTCCTTTCAGCGCAGCGACTTCGGCTTCCAGTTTCTCAATACGGGCCATGGCTTCTTGCAGGGCTTTGATGGCAAGCCAATACATTGGCTGTTCGCGGATGCCGTAATACTCTGGATCAGTCTCGGTGGCCTCGCGGGTGACGACGACCAACTCCGGCACAATCGGCTGCACTTGCTGGGCAATCACACCATAAAGCATCGGGTCGCCTTCGTTGCAGTCCTTATAGCGGAAGTTCACAACCTCCATGCCCTTGACCTTGTTCCATGCGGAAGCAAGCGGTGAAATGTCTTTCTTCAGACGCTCATCAGAGGCAAGGTTGACGTTGTTTGCGCTGTAGTTAGCAAGACCGCCGTTTGAGCGAATCGTGGCTCTTTCTGATGCACTCCCCACGCAAGACAAGAAATACCGTGTCGCATCGTTTTGATCGTTGGCGGTATAAATTGCCAACCCGTACTGCGTTCCGCTTGTACCGTTGTGCGTCAGTCTGGTCGTTGACTGGTTATTCGTGTTTGACACCATTTCGTGATAGGTGCCAGTTGCGTCGGCGTAGGTTCCGTAATTACTAAACTTGCTGTACCCCCCGCTCGTGATGCGGGCGCGTTCGGTGTTGTTGGTGTCAAATCGAAGCGCACCACTTACTGCGTTGACCAAAAGCAAGTCAGTTCCACTATGGAACAAATAGCCTGCTGCGGCGTTGTTAACCTTACACGCTATAAGGGATGAAGAAGTCCCGTTTACTTCTAAAACTCCACGACCTGCCGTAGAGTAAAGACTGCTCGTCGTCCCAACCAGCAAATTCCCACTCGCATCCAGCGTCATCGCCTGCGTGAACGTGACGTTGTTGCCTGCGGTGCCGGAGGCTGCGG
>JBBAUR010000091.1:0-12030 GCA_040398075.1 Bdellovibrionota bacterium
GTCCGCATGCGCTTGACTATCCACCTCCTTCATCGCCGTCGGTCAGGTTTGCGAGGACGTCGAGAGCGTGACGGAGCGGATGGTTTGATGGTGGTGAGGGTTCACCGTCGGACGGGGAGGGTGACAATCTCATGCTTTAAATACAACATCTGTGGCATTGACATGCCGTTTCCAAAAGTTGTATCTTGATCGTATTGTGTGCAGCATTTAGGCGTTTGCCAATAGAGACATTTTCCTTCCACCTCTCCCTATTCTTACTGCTATGACTTCCAGATATACGATACTTTTCATCATGACGGCTGTCCTCGTATTCTCTGTACCAAGCTACCTATGCAATGCAGGTAACGACCATCAAGAGTCCATCATTCTCGATTTAGCGAGCTCCGGAATGAACATAGACAAAACTCATTCGGGAAGCTCGGTAACGACCACAATCGAGGTAATCAACCTACTGCCGAAGGGTAATCCGTACGCTCTTTATAGCATTTCCTTTGGAACTGAGCTCGTTCCGGCCTCGATACCATCCTTTGCATTTCGAGACGATAATTCTCTAAGCATTACAAGTGAGTTGAACGAGAAAAATAACAACAAGTCCCGATATAACGACAGCGTCGGTATTAATACGCGTACGATAACCAACAGTTTTGATTCTCTATTCTCAAGTATTTACAGGTATACGAACGAATCCGAGATAGCACGATGGCCGGATTCACTTGAAGCGCTGCATGCGAAATGGCTAAAGAAATCAAAGTCACAGGACATTACTCAATATGTAACAGCAAAGCGGGATACCATGATGGGACGGTTCGTCGCAGCAACCCGCGTGAAATACTGTCATACCGTTTCGCCGGGCAGCAAGTTCACCTGCCGATACGTTCGCGCTGTCCAAAATGGCGATACCCGTTCGTGGTCTGCTACAGTCTCAGGAGGGAGTGCATTCAAGTGGAAAACCTCATATGGATTAGTAAGGCCATGGATTCCGAAACGGCAGACTGCCTATGTTTCTTCGGCAACAGATGGGACGACGACGACATATAAGGTAAACGTATCAGACAACTCTTGGGATGATCCAGTAGCTACTGTTTTCTTCCATCCAGTCATCGAGGCGGAAGCCAACGATTGTCTTCAGTTGACCGGAGCTGTGGGTATCGGAATTGGATCGCAGTTTAGCTTGAGCGCTGGCTACGGCGTCGTTTACAGGAATTTCTTCTGCTTTCAGGTTGGGCTTCATGTTAACAGCAGAATCAGCAGGTTGGCACAAAATTTTCGAGATAACCCGACAAACTTGATAAGCACGACACCTATTAGCAACGACCAACTGCTCGAGAATACGTGGGGATATGGGTTGTTCGTCGGATGCTCCTTCGCTCTGGATACGAATCCATTCAGTTCCAAACCCTGAGTCATACCCTCCATTAACTCGACGTAGGTTTCCATTGGCAACGCTGAAGACTAATAAAAAACGTGACTCATGCGCAAAGCGCGACGGCGATAGGCTAAACTGACTAGCGCTGAAAAGGCTGCATCCGCTCTTTCAACTCCTCGGGTGTGAAAGGCACGTCCTTCCTGCGATGCAACATGGCATGACAATTCGGACAGACGGGAACGAGGTCTCGGGCAGGATCAACGCGCCTGCGACTTTCCGAGTTTGAAACGGGATCCAAATGATGTACATGAATGAAGCCGCGTCCGATTTCGCCGTAGACGGTCTCGAAATCGATATTGCAGATAGAACAGGAAGCGCCATGGATGCGGATTGCCGCGGTTCGAGCTGCACCGGAGCGCTCGTGTCTGTCCGTGCTAAACTGACGGACTTCCCCTTCGTAACAGTAGTATTCAGGGCGGTCGGACCATTCCGCAGAATCCATGTCCTCCGTGCCTTCGTCATTGAAATCGTCCCCGCAATGCCGCTGCCATATGGTGCACAAAGCTTCAGACTCTTCCGGCGTGAGCACCGTACCGGAAGACTGAATGATGGCCGCGAATCGCTTCGATAGCGCCTCCGTTCCAATAATGACGTCGCGGTTGAGAAGCTCGTCAGACCCTGGATCCAACAAGCGATTGAACACGATATCCACGCTGTATTGTGATTCGCTTCCTTCGCTAAAGTGTGCCGTGGTGTACGGCGGTGAGATGACCGAACCTGATCCCATGATGCCTCGAGGCTCACTTCCTGTCCGCAAAAGGTAAAATCGCATACCTACGAAAACCCGATACGGATAACGGACTTTCCACGACGTAACGAAGCGCCCACCGGCCTTCACGTGAGCCACGTCGACGTCAAATGTGCGCCACTCCCAAGCATCGGGATTCCATAGTAACACGAGCGATTGACTCGAGGGGTTGGGCGACTTCGCTTTCAATTCCCGCAGGTCAGGCACAGTTGATCTGTCGTCAACACGAGTATGCATGACCAGATGGTCCATGGCAACACCGAGCAGGTGGTGAATCTGCTCAGCACGGTCGTCACTCCATGCAAACTGAACCCAAGTCATGTCGGACAAAAGGTTCCCGCAAACCACAATATCCGAGTCCGAAAACGACGAGCGCAATACATCCACATCACACTGCCGAAGCAACATCCCTACAACCCCTTCCGGGTAGGCGACGAACACCCACCAGTCCTGAAATGTGACAGGGTTTAACCCATGTGCTCGCACGTCGAAGCTCCAACCCCCTGCACTATGTTGCGCATCCAAAACATCGATTCGCATGCGGATCCGCTGGTACACATCCATGGCCCATGCGGTACCCCCGGAGCCTTCATTAAGCAGTGAATATGGAATCTCGGTGTTCATGAGAGTCTCGTCATGCCTGGTTCGCGTTCAATACGGAATGAAGCTCACTCGGCTCAGTAATCTCAGCTGCGCGCCAACGCCCGAAACCGCCGTGAGCATTAACGGCTTCGATCCACGTGGTCAACGATGCGCGTTTGACCGTACTCTCTTCGTTGACTTGCCCCTTGACTTCCAATACCAACGTCTCGCCGGAGCGCAATCGAATGAGAAAGTCCGGGATGTACTTTCTCCGAGAACCCTTCCAGAGGTACGAGATGAAGAACCCAAGGTGATCGTTCTTCGCCCATGCTTGCACACCGTACTCATCGAAACGGTCCAACTCGCTCGCGACAAAAGATTCCCATGTTGAATCAGTTACCACGCAATTGATGTGCGATCGTAACGCAGGACGCGTCTGCTTGCTCGTGTACCACGTACTCATATCGCCCGTCCGCCCAACTGGCCGGTCATCGAACACCGGCTCCAAAGACTCACGATTCTGAACGGTTACGTAGCGAACCACGTGTTGGACTATGGGATCAAGACACTGACCGATGAGGACACGACGCCACATATCATTGTCACCGGAATGCCCCTTTATGACGACGAACGAACCGCTCACGAACCTCTCAACGATATGAACCAGTTGCAGGGTGAGGAAATCACGTCGGCCACCGTATCCATGCTCCAGGAGGGATGTCCCTTTCTTAGCTGCAAGAAAAATGAGCCTCTGCAAGCGGAACTCATCAGGTGCATATTCAAACGAGATGTCCTTCACTTGCGAGAAATCTTCGGCTCCGCCCAAAGCCGGTGCCATCTCGGCGCGAACAGGAACGTCTTTGGGGTCGATAATGTATTTCTCTACTGCCGTCCAATCCATCGTCAACATGGGTCTCACCGTATACTCTACCCGCAGGATGTTCGGCCACGTGATCTCGTACTCCGATTTGTTCGGATCCACCTTCACTTCGTGCACCTCACGCGTGCGGGGCGGCGAAGCACTGCTGTCATCATCAATGAAGATGGAAAGAGGCACACCGAAAACATTCACGTACTCCGGTTCGAACAGTCCCGTCTCTTCATCGATATCGTAATTCACCCGACGAAGACCACGACCGATAACCTGCTCGCAGAGTAACTGACTGCTGAAGGCACGCAGACCCATGATATGTGTGACATTCTTCGCATCCCATCCCTCACTGAGCATGGCCACGGAGATGACGTTCTGCAGACTCTGTCCTGGTTTTCCGTTCTTGCCGACGCTGTCGACCATTTCCCGTAAGAGTTCCTCTTTCTTCAAGCCTCTAAGTCTTTCCACTTCCTCACGTGAAAGGCCGGCGGCCTCGACGATGAATCGTAACCGTTCTTCGTAATCCTTGTCGGCAGCGCCACTCTCACCCTGTTCCGCTTTGCGCAATACCGTCGAATCCACACGCAAGGTTCTGTCTGGCGCTTGCAGACTCGGCACGAAGGGATTCTCACTGTTGAGAAAAAACTCGATGCGCGCGGCAGTCTCCGTCCTGTTACACACGGTCAGCATGACGGGTGGTGTTGCGTGTCCCGCAGCACGCCAGTCATCGCAGACAAGTTTCCAATCGGCTGCGAGCAACATGTACGCTTGCTGTACCAACTGAGGCAGTGGGGTTTGTGGCGAGGCCTTTTTCTGGTTGAGGTCATCAGCCACACCATCGGCGCGGTAGATATGGTATAACTTCGGTCGTAGGTCTGATGTGTCTGGTAACAATCCATCACGGACCACTACCCTCGGCGTTTTCACGAGTCCAGCTTCGATAGCGTCATTGAGCCCGAAGTCCGAAACGATCCATTGGAACAGGCCCTGATCCGTACTCTTCTTTCCCGTCGGCACGAAGGGCGTAGCCGATACATCGAAACATCTGGTGATACGCTGCTGTCCGTGGATACGGTCTAAACCTTCGATCCATCGTGTCGCCTCCTCGGGATCGATTCCCTCCTCCTCGATCTCAGCCTTGCTGAACTTCACATCGACAGGAACGCGATAGGCATGGTGCGCCTCATCGTTGATGACGACGAGGTCCTTGTGCAGCGCCAACGGACCCAATACCCGCCTGACATATGCCTTATCGCTCTCCTTCCCTTTCTTCACTACGGACCTGGATGCTTCTTTCAGCGGCATGAGCGTATGCCAGTTGTCGACGAGCAGCACCGCTTGGTTCAACCGCTGCCGTAACGTAGTCGTCGGACAAAGACAGAACGCATCGTACACATTATCTGGCAATCCCGGATACAGTACATGCAAACGCTCCTTCACAGTGATTCCCGGAGCTATCACAAGAATCGCTTTGGAGAATCGCTTCGTTTCCTTTGGAAACATCGTCGCATTCAAAACCTGCCAGGTGATGATCATGGCCATGACCGCGGTCTTGCCGGAGCCCGTGGCCATCTTGTTGCACAAGCGTTCGAAAGGTCCTCCGTCTCCTTCGAGATAGATTCCTTGCTTCGCATTCGCAGGAGCTTCGACCCACCAGATCAAGGTCTCAATCGCTTCCAATTGACAGAAGAAGAAAGGATAGAGCCGAGCTGAGCGGTCGTGCCAATGCTCCAACAGCTCTCGCGTGATGTTCGTCACTCCTGGGTAACCCGCAGCCCTCCACTCGTCCACACGCTCTCGGATGCTATTCACGACGTCCAATGGCTCCACCCGCTTGGTGTTCGATCGCGGATCGAATATCTCATAGCCTGCTGCGCGTCTGCCGTCGGTGATGCGCAACTGGCCGTCGACATTGTCCCACCAGCGCGAGGGACGCTCGTACGGGGAATTGATGATGAGAGATGTGATGCTCATGCAAGGTGCGAAAAGACTAAGTTGACGATTGTATTGGTTTTGTCCTAGGTTAAGGATACCAGACATTGAACGCGACTATGAAAGCTCCAAAGGTTTAGAGCTCAACACAATGCCATGCTTAGCTAGCCGCCGACGAGCGTTGCTGTCGCGTAAGATACCAACTGAACCGGTCGGTATCCAATAGAGTGTACCGGGCTCACCAGCCAAAGTCTTGAGTGGTCCCTTCATCTTTTCATATAACCACGATGCCTTGTCAATTACCTTATTAATAGTGCTGGTTGATTGAGCACTGTGAACCTCCAGCCACACAACTTTTTTCGATTTATTTGTACCGTATCGTATCCAGTAATCCCAACGATTACCATTGGGATCTGAAGACTTGAATGCTTCATCCACGTTGCAGCTTTGAAACACTTTATTTGGCCTTTTAACCCTTACCAATACACTGTGACCACTAAGAGAACTGAGGTCTTGAGTGATGTGTGCATCAATATTCTTCATAGCAAGAAGCCTTATTCGACGGTTGCACACTGGCATTGGCCTCTGCAACAACTTGCACGGCTCGGACCGAAAACTCGTCTAGTGTACCCAGCATTGCTTCGTCTACATTATCGGATTCGGGATCTAAAGCACTTACATCGGAGGACGCCCCATTTCGTCTTAACAGATACACTTTGTAATCTGCTTTAAGTAACGCTCTTGAGAGTTCATTAGTCTGGATCCCTTTTCCTATGTCAAACAGCGCACGAATATCAGCGTCGCTGCCGCCGGCACTCTTCAGAGCATTGAGTGCCCATACGGCTGCTGCAATTGTAGGGGAGTGCGTTGACACTACGACACGATAGCCACGCTGCATCAGATTGAGAATCATCAAAAATACACCTATCACCGCCGTAGGATGTAAGCCCATCTCCGGCTCTTCGATAATAGCCCAGCGCAGCGTGTCACGGCGGCTAACCTTCCCCGCCGGCATCAAATGATAGAGCCCCAGCAACAGGGGAACAAACTCACGCTGACCAGCCGACCACACAAGATATGGGAGGAGTGTGTCTCCCTGGCGCAGCGCAAATCTCTGTGAGTTACCTTGTTCATCAATCGTTAGCTGAAAACCGCCAAAAATATGTCTCGCTGCAAGGTCCCTCAAATGTGCATTCAATCGCTGAGGTCGTGGAAAAACGGCCGCAGAACTTTGATCAGACATCATCATCTGATGTATCTCGTCTGAAAAAGCCCGAAGCATGTACGGATCTCCCGGTGCAAACTGCGTGAACCACTGGGTTCTGCCGTCTCGAATACTCATCACGCGCTGTGCGGGAATTACAAAGGCGCGCGTCGTGTGCTGGTCATCATTCTTATTGAGTCGCGCAATCTTGGAAAAATCCACTGCCTTTCCGTCCCGCAAAATCTTTGTCGAATCGGACAGCAGAGACTTCATACCAGTTCCGTAGTAAGCATCAAAGAACCTACCCGTATCCTTGTTCCACACAACACCAGCATGAATAAGCTCATGCCTCACTCGCGGTGCATCAAGTAGGAGTTTCAGTGTAGCTAAAACTATGCTCTTTCCCGTTGCCTGCTGGCCAACCAAGAGTGTAAGATCGCCAAACTTGAGGTCCGCATGTTTTATCGGACCAAGGTCGTCGATTGTTAGACTATCAAGGTCAATTCTTGCATCTTTCTTTCGTGCCATTAGCGTTCTCCAAATCTACGCTGTGTGTAAATCGATTTCACTCCCTCACCCCGATCTTCACGATCTTCAAACTCTCTATTCCTCGGTCATCGACGATCTTGACAGCGACCGTCCGGTGGTCGCCAAGTTCGAAGGGCAAGGAGACCGTGCCGTGAAACGCTTCCATGCGCGATTCATCGAGCTCCGCACGTATGGTCTTCTTCAACCGGTTCCAGCCGTCCTTGTCGCCCGCCATGGGAAAGAACACTTGGCGAGGGAACAGGGAGCGGGAATCGTAGTCGGTATCCAGCATCCACATGGCTATGTTCTTCGTACCGCCACTGACAAGTTCACCTGTGGCCGTATCGAAGTAGTCGAACCCGTGCACGTGCACCTCCACAAGTCCATCCTTTCGTGAGCGTACCTCCACGTCGGGTTGACCCATGAGCCAGAAACTCTGATTGCTCTTCCCCGCCTTCTTAAGGTCTTCCGTGAGAAGGTCCGTATTCATCTGCACTTTCAGCAGCGTCACGCCGGGATAGACCATCTCGTCGATGTCTTTTGCCGCTTCGGGATCGAAAGCGAAGGCACAGAAGAGGAGATAGGTGAAACCGGGACCGTAGCTTCGTGCATCGTTGATGGCTCGTTCCACTTGACGTTGTTCCAAGGCGCCGTGGTCGGGACCGAAACTCACAAGTACGCGATCTTCACTGTCGCGCAATCGGGCCACGCCGTGGATATAGCGCAGGTCAGGCAAGGGCTCCATGGAGGAGAAATCAATGCGTTGACCACCTTTGCCGCGCACACCCGTCTTCAGTAACTCGTCCCGCCATAGGTTCTGGCGCGAGGTCTCGCCGCTCCGTGCTAATGATGCATCGGGCTCTATGGGCAAGCGTGTATCGTCGATACCGACGACCGCAGGAAACGGCACCGCTTCCACCGTGAACGGACCCGTGATACGCAGTTTCTTCTTGTTGATCTTCGGCTTATCGTAGAGCACTTCCTGATCCGCATGGGCAGCAATGCTCGCATCCATGTGTTTCTGCATTGTGATGCGGGCTGCATGAAAGCTCTCGAAGGGTGCTCGGGCACTTTCAGGCCAGTTCTCCGGGAAGTCGAACGGAACTTCCCACTCAAATAGTGCTTCGGTGCCGCCAAGCGTGATGGACTTTTTCTTGCGTACGCCTTCGGTTACGGGGAATGCTACACCCTTCGCATTACTCTGCAATGACGCATTCAAAACCGCGAGCGCAGACTCGATCGCTGGATGCATCTTTTCGTAGATAATGTCGATCTCAGCATTGTTGGCAATGCTCTTGAGCGTTACGTGCGGAACTGTATCATTGATGAACCCACCCTTCAGACCTTCATTGGGATAGCGCAGCTCGAAGTAGTCGAACGAGGCTGTCATGAGTCGCTGCTTGGCAAGCGTGATGGCAACGCGTGAAGTATCGCAGGTCATCCAGCGGCGTCCCCATTTTTCTGCTACCACTGCCGTTGTACCAGAGCCGCACGTGATGTCCAGCACAAGGTCGCCGGGGTCGGTGGTCATGAGGAGACAGCGTTCGATGACTTTTTGAGCTGTCTGAACCACGTAAGACTTTGTGTCGGAAAAAGATGAGAACATTACATCAATCCACAAGCCAGACAGCGGGTACACTTCAAAATCATCGAGATACCTAACATATCCCACAGACTTGCTGGAGCTATCTATTCTTCCAGACTTGGTGAGTCTTACTAGTCCAACAACATCCGTCTTAAATGTTCCTTTACCTGGTGAATAGTTGGTTCCCCGAAACTGAAAACTCTGAACATCTCCGTCGCCAGCTGGACGGGAGCTTGTCAGATTGTCGATGCGAAACACTCTCAAGGCAGCAAGACTATCGCTTACGGAACTGACATCGACATCTCCAAGACCAAACACTCTACCAAAAGAATCTCTGATCTTCCTGTAGGCAGTGCCACCTTGTCCTTCAAGATGCTTCTCCTGATAGAGCTGCCGATACTTAGCATCTGCCTTTTGACAAGCGTACCACACGATATAGTCACATACCACCGACAAGTTTGCCGAAGTTGAGCTACTGGTAGTCTTTGCAAATGGAATCACTGACACGAAACCCTCCACCCCGAACACTTCATCCATTAACTCCCGCACATGGTGCACATTCTCATCCGAGATCTGCACAAACACGCTTCCGGTTTCGCTCAGCAGTTCGCGTGCAAGCAGCAGACGGTCGCGCAGGTACGTTAGGTATGAGTGGATTCCCAGCTCCCACGTATCGCGAAAGGCCTTGATCATTTCCGGCTCTTGCGTAAGGTCTTCGTCTTTCCCGTCCTTCACATCCCGCTTGTTCACAAACGGCTGGAAGTTGCTGCCATACTTGATTCCGTAGGGAGGATCGATGTAGATCATCTGCACCTGACCCGCCATGCTTTCTTTCTGAATCAGTGAGTTCATCACCAGGAGCGAATCGCCGGCGATCAGGCGATTACTCCACCCCTTATCGTGCTTGTAAAAGCTGATAGCATCGCGCAGCGGGAGCTCTTCGAAGGGAGCAGCGAACAGGCCCATCTGCATCAGCTGGGTCATGTTCGTCGATCCCCTCACCTGCTTCTGCAATGCGGAGAGGATACTTGCGGGGTCGATACGCTCATGCACATGCAACGACACCGTATCGACCTCGAACGTGGTCTTCTCCGCCTTTCCTGTCCAGTTCAGATATGGTTGTTGCAGCCTCTTGAGTTCTTTCAGGGCGGAACGCATCGTCTCAGCGTCATCGCTCGCCAAGGCATCCTCGATGACCTTCTCGATATGGGCTCGGGCACTGTCGAACTGCAAAGCGGGATCAAGGTGAGGATCATACGCCCATGTGGTCGGCTTCGACTCCGGATCGGCTGCCACCGATACCAGCCCCACTTCGGGTATGTTCTTCCGTTTCTGCTCATCATGCCTGTACGATACGATATCCGAACCAGAGGTGACCGAAGACTGTTTTTTCTTTGCCATACGTGCAGGGGATGTTCTCTATGAGGATCGCTATTCGGCGTGCCGAGTCATTGAGTGACAACATACCGCCTCGCGGTGATTCCTGCAATAACACGATTTTCTGCACGAAGCGGAAGGTGGGGCGTTCCTGTAGCCGCATCATGTGCACGCCCGTGCACACTGATCCTCTCCGTGAAAACACTCCTTGAGGGTTAACCGTAACGGCACGCATGGTTGTGTCCGAACAGGTGAAATGCTCTCACGAACAGGTCGCGGGGAGACATGCTGTGTCTCACCAAGGTTGTTAGAACGGCGTGGATACCGAATCAGTGATGACGCTCCGAGATTCTGCCAAAAGACCTATCATTGTCTCTCAATCCGACGGAAATGCTAAATGTCTTCCCGTAGATCAATTGTACACCCAGTTGACAATCCGGACACGCGTGTGATTGATGTGCTAAATACTGCAGCAGCTGCATCATGGTATTCTTATGCGCTTCATGAGATGTCTTTGAATCTATTGACCACATCGACAAGGTCAGGCGAGAGTCCTGTGTGTGAATTCCGATATCATGTTGACCGGCTATGACATGGCGCCATATCATTATCAGCTCTTCGAAGCGCATAATGTCGCTCGCATGCAAAGTCTCCTCCCGTGACGTGCAATAGCTGACGTGTTCGGGGAGTTGGAGCTCTAACTCGTGCAAGTCTGTCGGTGTGTATTCCGCGGCTGAGAGGACGTTCAAGAATTCCTCGGAATAGCGAATCAGGTCATCGCTACCGAACCTGTCCATGCAGAGTTTTAAGAGAGTACTTGAATCTACCATGATGTACCTACCATCATTCACTAATTCTTTCGCCTCGGAGTATGAAGTTACAGGCGGCATGATTCCTCCTTCGATGTAATGCTAATCATATCTTATTGACGGGGTTCGTTCCTCTCACTTCACCACTGCGCACTTCCGGAAGGCGGAGTTCACATACTCTGCTACCAGGAACTTCCTACCGTTCTTCTTGGCGACGAAGCGACGGATCAAGGGAGCGTAGTACGTGTCGAAGATCCGTGAGGAGTAATCGTTCGTCACCAGAACGGTTTCTTCGTTTTGGTGGTCGCATGAGGTCAGTACCGCAATCACTCCCAACATCGCTTCAGCGAAATCGAGTCCGTAGAGGGGCGTAAGGTTCACCCCGACGCTGGTCGGACCGAAGGAACGGTGCATGCCGCGCGAGGCGAATGCCAAGAGCACGTCGCTGCATCCCGGTGTTCCTCGAAGCGGTGGCGGCACAAGATTGTACCCGCCTCCAGCGCCGTTACCGTTACCGTTGTCACCGTTGTCTGCCGGGTATATCCTGCCACCCGGCCATAGATATGGCGGGAAGGGATGCTCTTTGTCGGAAACGATATCCCGTAGGTGCCGGACTTCTATGCCGGCAAGCGGTCCCCACAGTCCATCTACCGGATCAAGTCCAATGACGGTTCTCCATGACCCATCATCCTCGCCACCTCTCATGATGGTGACAATTTCGGATACCTGGTCAGCATGATGTCGAAAGATATCGGCAGACTTGTGAAACCCCTCGGAGCGCAGGTCGTCGATGAACTCGCGGATGTTCATAATGGTCTATGGTTCGTGAAAGAAATTCCGGATGTCTTCAGCTGGACATATATTATTCAGCTGCTGCAGAACGCTTTGATTGTTACGAGCAATAGCGTACCCCAAGCAATATCATAACCGAAAGGAAATTCACGAATGGTAGAACGATGGTAGCTCTC
>JBBAUR010000092.1:0-11931 GCA_040398075.1 Bdellovibrionota bacterium
CGTCGCTGCCGATTTCGCTCATCCTCGCTACGAGGTTCATTTTTGTTACGCACTTTAAGTCACAGAAGCTAAGCCGTATACGTCAGAAATTAGAATGGTTGCGCCTGGAGTAGCGCTCGCAGCTCAAAGTACTGTATCAAGCGTGCGCGTCGCTCATTACACGATTACTTTGCCCTCCATGTATGAAGGCGGCTTGATGCCGAACAGGTCCAGCGTTGTTGGGGCAATATCGATGATATGCGGAACTTCAGACTTCAGCGGTCGATTGACGAAGAAGATACCCGGCACCTCCTCTGGATCGACATGGTGATCACCACTCCAGGCCTTGAGGTTGTCGGAGAAGATCTGCGGCTCTATAGTGCCGGTGATCGAGTCCCATGATACCCGATAGCCCGGATAATATCCAACTATGAGATCAGGCGCCTCATCAGTGTACAAACCTTTGTAGGCCTTGCGCGTGTCGTACACCTTTTTGACCGCTGGCGAGCCGTCCTGCGGATCGACGAGGCCAGAAAGCTTAGAAATGATCTCGCGCTTCACTACTTCACCCTCCCCGTCAGAGAGGATCCCGAATCGTTCCCTCCCCTTTTTGTTGAGGTAAAGCCCGGATAATCCCAGCGCAAACGCCTTGGTTCTGCTCCAATCAACCTCCTGGAGGTAATCGAGCCCCTCTGGTTTCCTGTCGCCCTTGGTCGCAAGGTAGCCGTTCTCGAACAACCACGTGTTAAGGTTCACGCACCGCCGAAACGACGAGAATCCGTGGTCGCTCAAGATCATAAGGATATCGTCCGAACCCAACTGCTGCAGCGTTTCTCCGACGAGCGCATCCATGCGGCGGTACATCTCTGGAATCGTATCGCCGAACTCTGCTACGTTCTCGGTGGGAGATGGATGCTTCGGATCGATATAGCGCCAGAACATGTGTTGAATGCGATCACTGGCATCAAATACACAGATGCATACCCCCTCACGGGTGCGTTTGAGAGTTTCGAAGAACATCTTCTTACGCTCTTCGTGCGACAACCAAGCCTGATCTAGAAATCGTCTATCGTCGAGCGCAAGTTCGTTGCGACCCCAAGTATCTTCGAGCAATCCGAGCGTCCCGAAGCTACCCTGACGTTTCGCAAGCCAGCTCGAAAACAGCAGGGGATACGAGATCGGAAGCGCTGGACGCGCGGGATCAACGTTGACAGGGGATACATACAACGTTACGTGCTCACCCGTCTCGCGCAAGCATACACGGACTATACCTCGAATTTTTCTCCGTCCCAGGGTGAACGTGACGGGAATCCAGCGTGAAAAGGAGTTGAGTGTCAGATCCTCTCGCTCGTTTTGAACGAAGATTCGTGCACGCTCCTCATCGAGGAGTTGTAGCGAAAAGGAGACGCTGAGGTTTCCACTCTTACCATTCGGATGGGGCGGACCTTGGATCTCTCCGTGCAGCTCGTCTCCGCTGCGGGCAATCCGATGAACCTCACCCCCGGTCGACTCTCCACCCAAGGAGGATTCGATATCTTTTCGAGTGGTGAACAAGGTAAAGGTTCCTTGCGTTCCACGCAGATCCGGGGTGCACATCGCTGATAGGATATTTCCGTTGAACTTCTCTGGTGGATACGAGATCGGAACACGGATGATATTCGCCATGATGTTGCGTGCGCCAAGCAGCTTCCAGAACGGCTGCGAACGCCTCATCAAGCGAATGTGTGCGCGAGTGCGCGGGATTCGCAGCGGCCCAAGCCTAATCTCTTTCCGTACCGTCTCCGTTCGCACTGCCGAGAGTTCTGGGAGACAGAATCGCTTGTCACGACTCAGGAAGTCGAAAATATTGTGTGCTCCGGGATTGACACCTGTTTGAAACGTCGACCATGCAACTGGCGAAAGTGCCGGAAGGGTGGTTGCGAGCCGCGAATATGCCCCCTGCTCCTTCAACGCGGCAAAATGTGGGAGTTTTCCCTCGGCAAGGTAGCTTTCGAGTAGATTCGGGTCGAGACCATCCAAGCCGAGAATTACCACACGTCTTACTCGAGCATTTTTGGGTCTCCCACTACCTCGCACGAGTCTCCACAGATACTGAAGGGGCCACAGTAGGATCGTCAGCACGCCTAATCCCAAAGTGAGAAGGAATACCGCTCCTGAACCGAGGAACGCGAAACCGGCGCCCGGTCCGATATACGCGTGAGCCACCTGTGCCGGAAGGACGACCGCTGCTAACGCTGCACAGAACACTCTGAAGGGGTCTAATCCGGGAGCTCGAGACATCTGCAATTCCACAAAAGTATTCCTCGACGCTGTCTACTGGAGATAACCCAAGGTTTTGAGTTGCTCAATCGTCGAGTCCTTGATCTGTCCTCGGACGACCTCACTGTGCACACGCCCATCGAGAGCAAAACGTACGGTTTCGCCAAGCTCCCCCTTGAGCGTCGCTACCAATTCAGGATCGTGTCCGGGATTCGTCTCCCCGTAGTCCTTGCGCCAATCGAAGAGGCCTTTAACCTCTTCCCCACTCTCCCCATTGTCTTGAAGTATCAGCTTGAGCCCGTCAGAGGTGGTGAAGGCGCGCTGTTCCACCAAGCGCTTTATCTCGCTCAGTACCCCTCGACGCGCTTCGAGCGCCCGATCATCGAAAAGCGAGACGCCTGGAGTAGAGACCTTTACCGAGATATCCCCCGCTGCCAGAGCCGTTTGGAAGATATCGACCGTGCTCGCAGTGACATCTACAACCTTGGCCTCCTCGAACTTGGGAGACTTTACGATCAGAGGCACGTGTAGCTCCTCATTGTACAGCTGATGACCATGGCCTTGGTTTCCGTGCTCCATGAACTGTTCGCCGTGATCGCCTACGACGATGATCGTCAGATCATCATAGAGCCCCTCGTCTCTCAGATACGTGAACAGCTTCTCGAGTTGCGAATCGAGGTAGAGTATCTCCCCGTCGTAAAGGTTGACCTTAGTGACCTCCTTGGGACCATAAGGAGGTCCCGGCGGTGTATCGGTAAAGGTCTCTTTGAAAGACCCGGGGGGTGAATAGGGGTCGTGTGGGTCGAGAAAGTGCAGGTACGCGAAGAAGGGTTTGTGGCTCTTGCGTGCTTCGGAGATCAATTTGGTCCCCACCCTCACTACCTCTTCGGCGATCATGCGCTCTTTGACATAAAACGTCTCGAAGCCTTGATCATAGCCGAACTCCTGCGTAATCCACGGATTGGGCGATACTCCGATCGTACTGTAGCCATTTGACTTGAAGAGCTCTGCTAGGGTTTCTAGCTGCGGATCGAGTTTGACCGCCATCTTTTTTGCCTGGTCGCGAAAGTTCGGCGGCATCCAGCCGTGGGTTGCGGGATAAAGACCGGTGAACATCGAAGCTACTGACGGAGGCGTCCAGGGTGCCGCGCTCACCGCGTACGCAAAGCGCACGTTCTCACTCGCAAAACGGTCGAGCGCTGGGCTGGTTGCTCGTTGATATCCATACGCTCCGAGGTGGTCTGCGCGGGTTGTGTCCAACATCAAAACGAGCACATTTTTTTCGGCACTCCGCATCGATTTCCACACTACGTAAGACCCGGCGCTCGCTAGAAGTAATGCAGCGACCAGAACCAGAGGACGAAGTTTCATCTAACTACCTCAAAACACAACAATCACTTACCTCACCAGCCCCACCTGGCTCCGCTAGTATATGCGACATCTCGCACGAGGCAAACCTTTGAAAAGCGATCGCTACCCCTCTCAGAGCGGGCTATATCTGGGGTGACAAGGCGCGGGGACCGGACTCAATACAGGGAGCCGTTTCGCCCTACAGGACTGAACTCCTTGCAAACAGTTTCCGAGCCCTGACTCGCACCACTTATCTGTAGGTATAACTGACCGTTGCCGACAGTCGCTGCTTTTTGAGCGATCTCGGACGCAAAATGCTGCGGTGCTTGACCTACTGCACCATAGAGCCGTGGCTTACCATTCCCGCGAAAGGTGCCGTATCGCGCCACCGCGCCGGCGAACGAACCATCGGAGTAAAAGAACTGCGCGTAGCTCTGGTTGCGCGGACAAACGCGCGCGCACACCACGGTATATCCCGTGGTTCGCGGGTCGCCGTTGTGTATGTGGTTGGATGCCTCCGATTTGACTAACATCTCTCCCGCCGCTATCGACGATCGCGATGCGCACACCGAATCAAGTGAGGTCGGGAGCGCACCTCCACCTCCCGGTCTGTTCGTTGCAGAGGGGCTCGGTCGTGGTACCGTCGTCGGTTGAGGGAGAGCTGTAGGCACCGCAGGAGCGATAATCTGATTCACATTGAAGCTGTCGACCAAAATAGGATTAGCTATCGGCTTTGCCACCGTGGTCTGCGAGCCGCTGAAAGGATTCCCGATCAAAACGCTCGAGCTCGATACGAGTGCGTACTCATCACCTGCGTCCTGTAGAAAATCTCCCACTACCAGATCGCCGAGAGCAGCTAACTTTGTTTTCGTGAGCGAGCGCCGCTGCAGATCGATTAGCGAAAGATATGTAAAACTTCCCGCTTGGGTCGAGACGGCCAGAACTTGCGCCCCATCCGGAGCAGTAAGTGCTACCGGCCGCGAAGACACCCCCGCGAGAAGTGGTGGTAACCGCCGCACCTGCTTACGCTCTCCAGTTCGGGGATTGAGCATACGAATTACGGTCGCCGTCTTGCCCGCTGCAACGGTTCCGAGCCAAGCCCCAGTTCGGTCAAGGTCGATGAAAAAGGGGATTTCGTCACGAGCACCGACCTCAAATGTCATCCGACGCCGTCCACCGCGGAACAGGTCAAAAGCCACTGTCCAGGAGAGCCGCCGACCGACCTTGGAGATGACCGTAGGATCGTCGATCCCGGTAGCATCGACATCAGCGGCTGCAACAACGATGTCACCGGCAGTACCGAGCCGCCGCTCCACACGAGCTCCGGCAGCACCCAAGACACGCCACACGATCTCTCTGCTCGAGGAATCAAGGGATACCACCCCCAGTTGCGTACCACCGGTGCCGAGCCAGCGCCCGATGGCGATCTGCTCACCCATGGAACCAAATTCACCGAGCAGGCGCGCGTCTCCCGTTCGGAGGTCCAGGACTCGCCAGACGAGCGGCTCGCCCGGCTCCACGAACACAACTCCCTGCGATTGGGAATAACTCACGCTGGGAACGGTAGTAATCACGACTGCTATCACCACAGCCGAAATCATATTTTGCATCATGGATTTTACGGTCATCACGCCGTATTGTATCTAGGTAATTTGTAAACCAACAGCCGTTATTCTCATGATAAGCAGATTAAGCCACGAGCGCGGCACTACCTCACTTGCGTGGCTTCAGAGCCACCACACCTTCTCCTTCGGCGAGTATGTCGACCGAGCCCACATGGGCTATCGGTCTCTGCGGGTCATAAACGATGACACCATCGCTCCCGCAAGCGGCTTCGGCATGCACGGACACCGGGACATGGAGATCATTACCGTTGTTCTATCAGGTCAACTAGAGCATCAGGACGATCTGGGACACCGCGAGAGGCTGCAACGGGGTGAGATCCAGGTGATGAGCGCGGGACGGGGTATCAAACACAGCGAGTACAACCCCTCGCCAGATACGCCAGTGCACCTGATTCAGATCTGGATCCTTCCAAAATATACCGGGGTAGAGCCGCGCTACGCTCAAAGAGCTTTTCCGCACGAGCAGTGGGCCAATTGCTGGTGTCAGGTAGCTGGCCCTGAAAACTCCACACCTGCTGAGGTGCTCAAGATTCATCAGGAGGCTTCAGTATACGTTGCGGATATCGCTGCAGGAAAAGGCGTAGCACACCAACTGGCAGCGGAGCGCGGCTGCTGGCTACACGTTGCTACAGGTTCAATTACCCTCGAAAATCGAGAACTTAATGCAGGAGATGCAGTTGGAATGACCGGTCCCTGCATTGTGTCGTGCACAGGCAAAGCGCCGCAATCTACGGTTCTCCTGTTTGATCTGGCCTAACCCTCAGGGAAAATGAGGTATCACCGCTCGACCTAAAGCGGCTATACTCATCGGACTACTATCCTTAGAGCGGAACAAAGATGAGACATCTGCTGCACTGGCATGATTGGACTGACGACGAAATCAGAGAACTCTTGGAGTTCTCCGTATATGTCAAGGGGCACCGTACGTACTTCAATGGAGCCATGCTTGGTCGAAGTATTGCGATGCTTTTTCAGAAGACCTCGACCAGAACACGAGTCTCATTCGAGGCTGCTATGACGGAGATGGGTGGCCATGCAATCTACATCGACTGGATGAGCTCAAACTTCGAACTCACCGATATCGGATTCGAAAGCCGCTACCTCTCACGGAATGTGTCGCTGATCCTTGCGCGCATGAAGAAGCACGAGGAACTCGCGCTCATCGCGGAAGGCTCGGAAGTGCCCGTCATAAACGGGTGCTGCAACCTGTATCACCCATGCCAAAGCCTGGCCGATATGCTGACCATCCGAATGGACGCGGGTAAGCTCGAGGGATTGAGCATGTGCTACGTTGGCGTTCACAACAATGTGGTGAACTCACTGATCGAAATAACGGCTGCTCTCGGCGTCCACCTTGTTCTCGTGACCCCACTGGCGAACGACGGAGCGCTGATTGAATCGGTCATTACGCGGGGCCAGAAACACCACAGCCTCTCGTGGGAGAAAGACGTTCGACACGCCATCAAGAACGTGGACTACGTGTATACTGACACCTGGGTCGACATGGAGTTCTTCAATGACCCGGCGTTCGCGCATCAGAAGCAGGCTCGGATAGATCTCATGCTTCCCTACCAACTGAATCACGCGCTTCTCGAGGGAACCAGCGCTCGAGTCATGCACGATATGCCGATACACGCGGGGTATGAGATATCGCGTGAGCTCGTCACCGATCCGCGCTCCATTATCTTCCAGCAAGCAGAGAACCGCCTGGATGCACAGAAGGCGATACTCATAAAACTGATGACGTTACCCGGGTAAGGCAAAACCTACCCGTAGCGAGGAAGTGGAGCTTCAAGTTACTATCGGTCCTCCACTGACACTTCCTCCAATGCCATGCGCAACGGTGGCGGCCACATAGTCAGAGCAATTGCACCGACCTGTCGGAAGTCGTACACCTCGGACCTCATATTCTCCAATCGCTCGAGCACATCTCCGCTCTCATCTTCCCCAAGCGTCCGTTGCTTCATCAACCACCAGGCTGCATTGAGCTCCGCGCCAAGCATCGGACTTTGATTGATGAAGTCGAGTGCAGTCTCCTCAGCTGCCAAAGCTCCAGCGTAATCTCCCTGAGCAAAACGAGCTAGCGCGAGGGCGTGCTGCGCGGCAGCAGAGCTAGAGAATCCGGAATTACCCTTGAAAGCTTCCTGAATGGTTGAATGAGCCGTAGGATAGAGATTCTCCGCGACCAAGAGCATCCCGTGCATTCCGAGCTGCTCGGCGGTCGGTGCTAAGGCATACGCCTCGTAGGAATAACAGAGTGACTCCTCTTCGTATCCTAATTCGAAGCTCACGTTGGAGATCGAGCGCGCTATCCGCGCAGCTTGTGGATAGTTTTCAGCTTCCTTGAGACGGCGAAAAGCCCCCTTGAGGAGATCTCTGGCCTGGCCTTTTCTTCCGAGCACAATCAAGGTATCAGCCAGGGCGACGGCGTAGGCAGGCTGCTCGGGTCGCTGGCTGTAGAGCTCCTGCAACAGCTCTTGGGACTCCTCCGGTTGTCCCACCTGGCTCAACACCACCGCCAGGTTGAACTTGAGTTGCTCGTTTTCCGGTCGAAGGTATCGCGCTTGCCGAAGGCTGCGCTCGGCATCAAAAAAGCGATTGTTCGTAACCAAATTCATGGCCTCATTGACGAGACCTGCAGTGCGTAACTCATCTGCCGTAGCAAACGGCCGCTCGGCACCGTCTTCGAACCGACTTCCGACCACCGGCCGCGATGACGGAGGTGGCAGCGCGCAGCCGCCGCAGACTACCGCAGCGAGGATCCCTCCTCCTACGGCCCACGAAAGTGCCGGACCTATCCTCATCTAAAACTCACCACTTGGCTGCAAAGAAGATCAGCATGCCGATAGCGACGACAACATACGTAACTTTGTCCTTGAGCGCAAACACAAGCGGATCGTCGTGCACCAGCCCCCGACGCGCCAGCAGCCACGTACGACTTACCCAATACATGAGGAGCGGACAGGCAAGCCAAATGACCTGCGGTGTTTTATAGAGCTCTATCACCTCCTGACTACTCACATAGAGCGCCAGAACCAGAACCGCCATGTAGGCACTTGAGGAACCGAACATGGCCACCTGGTCGATATCTCCAACGAAATACCCCCTGCCTCGCGGGTGAGACTCGTTCCGACCTCTGAGCACCAACAGCTCGGAGAACCGCTTGACACACGCCAAACTGACGAAGAGGAACATCGAAAGAGCTAGGAGCCATTGCGATACCGTTACCCCGGTAGCAAGTCCGCCACCCACAAGGCGAATCGTATAGAGGATCGCCAAGGTGATGATATCCACGAACATAATAGCTTTGAGGCGATATGAATAGCCGGTCGTAATAACCAAGTAGATCCCGAGCACCAGCGTAAAGGCCGGGGACACGAGCGCGGCGATGACGAAAGCCGTCGCAAACAGCAGCGGCGCCAACGTGAGTGCGCTCGAAATTGAGAGAAGCCCAGCTGCGCAGGGTCTGCGACGCTTACGAGGATGGATACGGTCGGCCTCTAAATCCAGCAGATCATTGAGTAGGTAAACACCCGAAGCACAGAGCGAAAAGGCGAGCGCCGCACACACGGCTTGGCCCCAAGCCCGCATGTTGAAAAGCTGATGTGCGAGAATGAAGGGCAGAAAGACCAGAAGATTCTTGGCCCACTGATGTACCCGCAAAGCGTGGAGCAATACCCCGATTCCTCCCCCACCTTTAGCTAGAACCGTGGCTTTAGGAAACGCTTTCGAGACCTTTCGCGCGAAAGCCGGACTCGAAGAAACGCATGTCACATGGGCAGCCTGACTCCAAACTTCGAAATCAGCATTCGAATCGCCGACGTATTCCCAAGGCTGGCTACCCAACCTCGCACATATCGCCGCTGCCTTGGCGCCTCCCTTACAGTTGACATCGCCTTCAGAGCCGATAACACCATCGACGAAATCGAGTCGGTCGGCCACCTTTTCGACCAAGGCGACCTCAGAGGCGGAGACGAGGAGTATCGGACGGCCAGCATCGGCTTGGGTCTTTAGGTACTCAATCACTACCTCGTTGAAGGGCAAGAGATCGACTGCGAGGTGCGCTCGCGCGGCTAGCTTTCGCTTCAGGAAGGCCCTGCCCCTACACAACCACAACGGGGCGAGAAAAAGCACCCTTGGATCTCGTTTCAAAGCAGCGAGGAACGATTCATGAAGCAGGTCAGTGGCCAGGATCGTTCCATCCACATCCACACACACCGGCTCCTTTCGGGGCGAACTGACAGTATCAACAGGACCTCGCATACCTAGACTATATAGCAAGGCGAGTTTGTTTCGTCACTGTTCAAACCCATCAACATCAGTGGCTCTCATGACCTGGAACAGCCCGTTATGCTACGGTGAGCAAACTCCCTGCTTTCGAAAGCCAACGCCCCTAGCAACGGCGAAGTGTCAATTGCCCTTCTCAAAGCAAGCCGCTATCGTACAACGACGCATATACGGTCGAGGCTGACTTCAGTCAGTGCAGCCTGATGTACAAGCGGTATCTTTGTCCCATGGGATACTCGGTGACTCGTTACGAATCGTGGGGTAGGTACCCCAAAGCAACTCAAACCGTCATCTCGGCGTGCGCTCCGAGCGTTGGTCTGCCGGTGCCCGATGATACACGTTCAGTGCTGCCGTACGGGCTCGGGAGAAGTTACGGCGACAGCTGCCTCAACGACGGAAACATCGTCCTCGACACTCAGCCGCTCTCTTGTTTCATTTCGTTTGACGAGGATACCGGTACTTTACGCGCCGAGGCCGGCGTTAGCTTAGCTGATATTTTGGAGGTATTCGTCCCTCGAGGATGGTTTCTACCGGTCTCTCCAGGCACCAAGTTCGTCACGCTGGGAGGGGCCGTAGCAAACGACATTCACGGGAAAAACCACCACCGAGCAGGAGCATTCGGAAACCACGTCACTAGCTTTGGACTCCGCAGGTCAAACGGGGAATACCTGACCTGCTCACCGACGGAGAACGTCGAGCTGTTTCGAGCAACAATCGGCGGTCTGGGCCTTACCGGTCTCATCGTCTGGGTCGAGATCCGCCTGTTACGAATATCGTCTCCATACCTCGATACCCGTAACGTCAAATTCGGGAACCTAGACGAGTTCCTCGCCATCTCGCACGAGTGTGATCCTATCTTTGATTACAGCGTGGCGTGGGTGGATTGCATCGCCGATGGCTCTTCGATGGGGCGTGGCATCTTCATGGCCGGTAATTTTTCTCGAGCTAAAGAAGAACGAAAACGTCGCTCTTTCTCCCTTTCGGTTCCCATGGATGCTCCGAGCTTCGTTCTCAATCCGTTCTCCATGAAGCTCTTCAACACATTGTACTACAACCTTCAACGCTCCACGAGTGTCGAGGCACACACGCACTACGAGCCGTTTTTCTATCCGCTCGACTTAGTGCTTCACTGGAATCGTATTTACGGCAAACGGGGGTTTTTCCAGTACCAACTCGTTGTTCCCTTTGATAATGACGGCGCCGCGCTGAAGGAGATCTTTACTCATATCAGCCGATCGCGCCGCGCTTCTTTTCTGGCTGTCATCAAGACCTTCGGCGATATAAAGTCCCCCGGTCTACTCTCTTTCCCGAGGAAGGGAGTAACCCTGGCCTTGGATTTTCCCAATGACGGTGAACCAACATTTAAGCTCATGGAAGATCTCGACCAGATTGTGTCAGAAGCCGGGGGGGCTTTGTATCCGGCGAAAGACGCCCGTATGAGTAGGAGCCTGTTCGAAAGATCTTTTCCGCTGCTCGGCGAGTTCGAGAAATGGGTTGATCCCCGCTTCTCATCGAGTTTCTGGAGGCGTGTTCGAGGTAATGCATGAAAAAGATTCTCATCGTCGGAGCTACATCGGCGCTTGCCACCGCGACTGCGCGACGTTTCGCCCGCGAGGGTGCTACGATGCATCTCGTCGCTCGCAATCAAGAGGAACTCGAACGCTTGGCAGGGGATCTCCGGACACGCGGAGCTCAGCATGTCTCCACGAGCACCTTCGATGGCTTAAACCCGAACTCTCACGCTGACCTCGTACGTCGAGCGGTTGAACAGCTTGGGGAGATCGACGGTGCCCTCATCGCTCACGGGACCCTGCCCTCCCAGGAACAGTGTCAGACTCAGTGGTGTGCTGCGGAACAAGCCCTGACCGTGAACCTCATCAGTCCGATCGCTCTTTTAACGGAACTTGCGCAATACTTCGAAGCCCGAAAGAAGGGTAACATCACAGTTATTACTTCAGTAGCAGGGGACCGAGGGAGACAAAGTAACTACGTATACGGAACGGCCAAAGGCGGACTGTCAATTTTTCTCCAAGGATTGAGGAACCGCTTGGCGCACCACGGCGTCTCGGTTACGACGATAAAACCCGGCTTTGTTGATAGTCCGATGACAGCTCACCTACCCAAAGGCCCGCTGTTTACGTCTCCTGAACGCGTCGGGGATCGTATCTACAGCGCCATGAAGCGCGGGGAATCTGTGGTCTACACTCCCTGGTTCTGGCGTTTCATCATGGGGATCATAGTTTGCATCCCCGAATGCATATTCAAGAGGCTGCAACTCTGACGTTAGAGTAGCCTGTGTCCAGAAACAACCGCACCCCAAGGAAGCAAGGCGAGCCCTCCCCATTGCGAAAATAAACCCTGCGCGAGTCGATTTTTAACTAAGAGTGCGTAACAAAAATGCTCCTCTGCTTCGGATGGCTGCAATCGGCAG
>JBBAUR010000093.1:0-11495 GCA_040398075.1 Bdellovibrionota bacterium
GAAAAAGCTAAGGGCCCCCCTGGCCCCCTGCCAAGACGCTGTCTACGTAAACCCGAGCTTTGCCATGTCGCTACCAAGTTGGTCTTAGTTACTAGCAAGCCATCGGCGAGTCGCTTTGACCTTGAGCTTTGGGTTTCTTCAGGTAGGCTTCCAGCTTGGACAGGTAGGCCTTCAGTTGGGCTATGGCGGTTGGTGTCAGTACGGTGTCGCTGGCTACCAGGTCCTGCACGTACATGGCGACCATGGCTAGCCGGTCGGTGCTGTACTGTTCGAGGGGCCTGCAGTAGACGGCCGTGTCGTAGAAGGCGTCGGCGGTGGGCCTGTTCCTTGTGCTGTCCATGTAGTAGTAGGCTATCTCGTAGGTGGTCACGGTGTGGGGTGTTGGGGTGATAGGGTAAAAGTACCAAAGACTTTTGAACTGGAGAAATTTTTTAGGACTTTTTTTGGGGGGGTAAAAAGGAAGGGACCGTGGTGTGGTCCCTTCCGCTGTGAGGTGTTAGGCGTGGACGAGGAAGACTCCCATCTCCTGAGCGTCGTTCTCTTCGGGCTCCTCGCGCTCTTCGTCGTTGGGCACCTCGATGCTCTCGTAGGGCGAGTAGTCGATGAAGTCCCTACCGATCGCGTAGCGAAGCGGCTGACCCACGTTACCGACCCGGTTCTTGCTGAAGTCCATCGTGGTGGAGTCGTCCTGCTTGTTGCGAGTCAGGTGGAGCATGCCGCTCGTCATGTGCTTGATCCTGTTGGACCCGACGAACACACCGCCCTTGGTGACCTGCTGAATGACGAGGAAGGTGGTGAAGAGGTTGAGGTCGTTCTCGCCCTTGTTGTTGCCGTCCATGAGGTCGAGCAGCCAGGACTCGGCACGGGCGGTGGACCAGCCGTTGCCCTCCTTGACAGTGATGCACACCTCGGCGAAGGAGTCGATGAGGACGAGGTCGTACCCCGCTTTGAAGGCCTTTTCGAGTGCCACCTTCGGGCTCTTCTCGATGTAGTCCCCGAGGAACAGTACGTCCAGCTCAGCGAAGGCGGGGAACCTCTTGCAGTAGCGGTTGAGGTCGATCGCGTTCATCTCGCCCGACACGAAGAGGACACGCTTGCCCGTCGTGGCGACCTTGCTGACCATGTCCATGCCGATGGTGGTCTTACCGACACCGGGTCCACCGATCATCACGATGTTGGTGGCGGGCATGAAACCCCCGTCGTTCGAGAGGAAGGCGTCCAGGTACTCGTTCTTCGTGGGAACGGGGACGGAGAGGCGGGGGTCGAAGGTGAGGTCGCGCATCTTGACGGGCACGACGTCGAAGTCGGGGACGGGCTGGGCTTCGGGAGCGTTGTAGCGACCCCGCTTGGAGGCGAGCTCCTGATCGAGCAGCTCCTGAGGGATGAGACCGAGGACCTTGGCGGACCAGTAACCCACCTCGCGGCCGGAGGCTGGGTTGAAGAAGCGCATTTGTCTGATGTTCTGCATAACCTGTTTTTTTTGGTGACAGGGTAAAAGTACCCCTTTCTGCGATACGAGAAAAATTTTTTTTGTGAAAAGGGGAAGTTTTTTTCTGGCTTCCCCTTTCCCGTGGATCGCTGTATCAGTAGTAAGAATCCCCCTCCACTTCGTAACTCACGGTGGCACGGAGACGCTTATCGCGGATTATTCCAGTCGAGCGGTCCTCGATCATGACGCAGCCGATGCCGCCGTCGAAGCTCAGATCGATTTCGTGGAACTCGTTCTCAGCGTCCTCGAGGGAGTCGAAGACCTTCGTGACTATGCCGATAGGCTCGTGACCCAGGACGTCAAAACCGGGGATCGTTGACATCTCCTCGTCCCCCGGGTTTACGTAACACCAGGGACCGCGGGTGACGAAGTACTTGTTGGGAAGGAGACCGTCTCCGACCATGTTGAAGGCCATTTCGCGGGCCTTTTCGTTGGACATGTTGTTCATGCTATATGGTTTTGGTGATTGACTGTGTTCATGCGTCGTACTCCTGTGCCCTGCGCGCAGCTGCGGGCGTGGTCCACGTCTCCACCGAGAGGTAGCCCTTGAAGGACTTGCGAACCTTGTGCGGGGCGGAGAAGAACGTGATCCGCATCCTCTCGAACCCGGCCTCGATCACTGCGGGATACCCACCGTCGAAGTCGTAGGTCTGCGTGAAGCCTCCGTCGTAGCGCTCCGTCTTGACGGGGACCTGGTAATGCTCCATAAGGGCTTTCGCTTCGGCGATGAGCGGGTGGTCGTAGGACTCGATGGGAACCCCGAAGTCCGCTGCGTCGTTCCAGATCACGCGCGACTGGGAGTTGATCTTCCGCGCGAGGTATCCGATTTCTTTGTAGACTGACATGCTTTATTGTTTTGGTGACAGGGTAAAAGTACCAAAAAGATCGATACAAAGAACACTTTACAAAAAAAAGACCGGAATTTTTTTCCGGTCTTGGTCTTCGAACAGGGTTATTCGTTAGCTCGCGGAGATCGTGACGTGGATGTCGTAAACATACCCACCCTCCTTGTCGCTTACGAAACCTGGGGAGCAGGGGCACATAGAACACCCACAGTTTTTCCTCCACCCGAACTTGGTGTCCTTGAGGGTAGCGTGTACCTCGGGGTTCTCAGCCTTCAGCACTTCCATGGCTTTGGGAAGGACGTCCTTCTGGTAGACTTTGTAGGGCCTCGTACGCCTGTTTACTAAGTTCTCCACGATGGTCTCCCCCTCCGGCCACACGTACACTTTGTGATTTCTCTTGTAGGGCTCTCCGGTGCGCTCGTGAAACAGCTCCTTCCTGACTTGTACTTTCTCGATCTTGATGTTCATAACTGGTTTGGTTTGGTGACAGGGTAAAAGTACTGATAAGATCTGAACCGGAGAAATTTATTTTCACTCGTCCTCGTCGCCTCCCCAGCCCTCGTCCTCACCGGGTTTGTTGATCAGTTCGTACACGGATCCGAAGTGCTTCTCGAATACGGACAGGAGGTGCTCGTAGTTGCCGCTCATCATGTCCTCCGTTATGGCCACTTCGTCCAGGCCGAGCTGCTTCGCTGCGTTCATTGCGATGCCGATCAGGGCGAATGCGTTGCCCTGCGGGCCGCTCAAGTCGATTACTCTCATGTTACTTGGGTTTTGGTGAATGATTGGAGGTCGGGGCGGGATTCGAACCCGCGACTGCTTTGCCATACAGAAACCTAAATTGGTCTCAACCTGGGAGGTGCCGTTTTACCGTTTCTACTACCCGACCGTACGTAAAGAACTAGTTTGGAAAAGAAGGGAGGGTGTTACCCCTGCCCTTCTTGGTTGCCGTCCCGTTAGGAGACCGGCATGTAAGTCACCACCTTGGTCTCGAGCTCGCGGAAGGCGTGGCCGCTGGGGTCGAAGGAGTTGACCGTGTCCCTCACGTAAGAGACAGGCACCCTGTAGGAATTGTAGTGAAGGACATTACGACCGTCCTCCATGAAGTGCTTCCACAGTGCGTCCTTCAGCTTCGCGTTGAAGGGAGCGACCAGGTCCGTTGCGAACATGTACACGTCGTCGAACTTCATGTACGACTTATCGACCCGCTCCAGCTTCACGACGTCGCTGAGCTCCTCGCGAAGCACCTTGTTCGCGTAGCCCGTCACGATGAGGGACAGGGTTTCGGGTTTCACGTTCAGGGTCTTGGCCGCGATGGCCAGTGCTCGTCCGGCGTCTGCGATTTTGGCGAGCTGAAGCATTACTTGTTCTTGCATTGTCTATTGTTTTGGTGACAGGGCAAATATACCAAAAAGATCGATACTGGAAAATTTTTTACAACTATTTTTTTACGAAGATCGTTTCTTTGGGGCACGGCCTTCCTCCTTCCACGCTCATTCCCAGTGCCTCGACTATGGGCATGACCCAGGCCCTGTTTCCAGGATCCACGGCCTCCCACCAGGTCTCGCGGTCCCTATAGTTGACGAAGAGATCGTATCCCACGTTCATGTATCCCGTGTAATCCGGGTGGGCTTTGTCGAACTGGTAGTCGGTGGATATCCGACCGAGGAGTTCAGCTACGGCGATGATGCTCGAGTGGTGCGTTGTCGTGCTCATGGTCAGTGTTTGTGAGGTGAGTTAGATGGATGCTTTGTTCCAACGAGAAAGCGTACGTCTGTACCTGGTGGCTGCACTGGCGATCAGCTCGAGCCGCTTGACGGGGTCGTTGATCAGTGCGTAGCCCTTGAGTTCGAACACACTGGGTTTGCCCGTTTCCCAGTGAGTATAGACGTGGGAGTGCATCTCGCGGGGGTTGAGGGGGTACATCATCATCTCCCTTTTATTACCGTAGAAGGGGCTGGAGTAGAGGCGACGGGCGTAACCAGCGGCGTAGGAACCGTAGTACACCCTGGCCGTAGGATCGTAGAACATGCGGGTGCCGTTGCGAAGCTGCTTGTCCGAGGTGACCTCGATCAGACCGAGGGTGGCGATCACGGACAGGGCGGGGGATGGGTTTGCGCTCATGACTTTTATTTTTTGGTGACAGTGTAAAAGTACCGATAAGTTTCTAATTGAAGAAATTTTTATCGGTACTTTTTTAGACTTTCTTACTCGAAACGGCCTCCGTCTTCAGCCTTACCGTTGACTACCTTTGCGAAGGCTTCCAACGAGGTTACTTCTCCGGTGTACACGTTCGTGGTTATGAAATCCCGAAGGCGACAGTCAGCGTACGCGTCGCTCTGTACCTCTTTGTCGGAAATTGTCCACGTCATTTCGTAGTACTGACCGTCGTTGTAACCGAGTTCGTTACCGGAGACTACCACGCGGATGTCGTTCTTCGTAACGGCTATTTTTTCAGCGGTTACTTCCAGAAGGGCTTCGACGGTCTCTTTGGAGATGGGGGAGTTTTTCTTGCTCATAACTGGTTTTTTGTTTTGGTGACAGTGTAAAAGTACCGCAAAGATTCGAACTGGAAAAATTTATTTTGGAAAAAGAAAGGAGGGCGCGAGTGGCCCCCCTTCTTGGTTGGCCGGCGTTAGAAGCCGTACCACTTCTTCGTGTAGTCGCTGTGAGACATGTAGCCATCCTCGACATAGAGTTCGTCGATCTTCTGATTGACGGGACTGCCGTATATGAAGCAGTCATCGCAGTTCGATGCCCACGAATGCTGGTTCTTGCCCCACCACTTGAAGGTGACCTGGCAATCGGGCCACATGCGGCTGATGACGCCGTGCATCTCCTCGATGGAGTGCTCGGGGATGCGGATCTCGTAGGCCTGCTCGTTCTTGGGCTGGCCGACGCGCTGGTTGGCGATGAGGACTTTGACGGTCTTGAGATTCATAACTGGTTTGGTTTGGTGACAGGGTAAAAGTACCGCTAAGATTCGAACTGGAGAAATTTTTTCTCAATTATTTTTGAGTCTGAAGGCGCCCAGTACGACGACTCTCAATCTCCTCGAGTCGTCACGATTTCCTATGACCTTCCCGTCCACCACTGCGAAGGCGTGACCCTTTACGAACACGAAGAACCGTCCCTTCTTACACACCTTGGTGAACCTGTCTACGGTCATCTTGCACTTGGACCCATCGGGGTTGGTGGCCTTGAGGTAGGACCCATTCATGAGGTTCATCACGAAGTTGGGATCCTTCTGGTTGAGGCGACACGTGGCCACGACCTGGTACTTTTGTGGGTTGTTCATGAAGTACCTGTATCCCAACCTGGTGGGCGTGCCCTTGTAGGGACGGCGACCCATTTTCGTGGCCGCGATCCTGTGGGCCGTGTCGTAGTCGAGGTCCTCCACCACAGCGAGGGCTCGAACCACGCAGTCGTTGGTTTCGGAGCGAGCGATCTTGGATTCGCGGTACCCCTTGATCACCTCCGTGGCGGAGATGGGGCCGTTGAGCTGTCTAATCATCAGTTCGATCATAACCTGTTTGTTTGGTGACAGGGTAAAAGTACCGAAAAGATTCTAAACGGAAAAATTTTTTTTTGGTACGGCCGGGGGAGGCTTTCGCCCCCCACCGGGTCCGTCACCAATAATGCTTTAGATCGCCTCTGAGATGGATTTCGTGACCTTCTCCCTCCTCATTTCCATGAATTCTTCGTAGACGCTGAATCGCCTGACACTGCGCAGGTTCCAGCACCTCTCGACGAGCTCGTCCAGCTCTTTCATCCTCGGATCGTCGGACTTGCGCAGCTCTGCCTGGATCCACCCTATCATGCGAGAGAGGTTCAAGATCGTGTCGTAGTCTGAGAGGGAAGCAGTTTCGGAGCTCACAGGCGCTGCGGGTTCGGAGACCTTAGTGGATACA
Source organism: Bdellovibrionota bacterium (assembly GCA_040398075.1). Taxonomy (GTDB): domain Bacteria; phylum Bdellovibrionota_C; class UBA2361; order UBA2361; family OMII01; genus OMII01. The sequence goes on from JBBAUR010000093.1 coordinate 6,246, forward strand.
GCGACCCCGTTCTCGTCGATGTCCAGGTCCATCCCCATCTTTTTGAGCTCTGCGACGGCCTCTTCGAGGGTGTGGAACTCCATCTCGACCTCGTAGAAGTGCTCGCACTCCTTGAGGATCTCTCTCTTGATCGCCCTCGTGAGTGCTGAGGAGAAGAGGTCATCGAGAGTCTTGTCGACCTCCTCCTCGTTGATGAACTCTTTGGGGTGGGAATCGATCGAGTCGTAGAAACGGCCCAGTTGCGCGAGGAAGGCCGCGGAGAGGCCGTTCGCCTTCGAGCCCCCGAATTGGGAGTCGACGAACACGAGGAGGTCGGTCTTGCGGAAGTGGAGAAGGTGCTTCTTTTTCATAACTGATTTTTGATTTGGTGACAGTGTAAAAGTACTGAAGTCTTTTGAACTGGAAAAATTTATTTTTTGAGGAATTCTCCACCCACGATACGGTCGTAGATATCGTTCCAGTAATCGAACCCTTCGGGGGTTTCGCCCCAATAGAAAGCGTTTTTGATCCTGTCCTGCGCGCGCTCGAGTCCCAAGACCGTATCAACGAGCTTGTGCTTGCTTTCGAGTTTGTCCTTCTTCTTCACGCTCTCTTCGAAGTTCCTCCAGAACTTGACCACGATGTGCTGGGGCAGTTCGTAGAGTTCGGTGATGGGAGTGACCGGCTTCAGCTTGGTGACCTTCACGTAGAGGTCCAGTGCGACGGAGGTGGGGATGGGATGGGTGGTGGCCGCCATTGCTACGCTGAGCCACTCTTTGAAGGCGGACTCGGACGTGATACCCTCGGCGGCGCCGGTGTTGGCCACGAACCTTTCGGCCTGCTTGAGAAGGCAGAGGCCGATCATTTCGGCCGCGATGTGGGAATTCCTGTAGTAGTTCATAACTGATTTGGTTTGGTGATGGAGTAAAAGTACCGATTACTTTCGAACTGGAAAAATTTATTTGCAGTACCTTTCGAGATCCGAGAGGATCAGCCGTTGGGCCTTCTCGGTGGCTGAGAGGTTGTGTCCCCCGATGTGCCACTCGATGACCGTGTCCGGGGAGGGGGGAAACGGCATGCGGAAGTCGTACACGGTGAAAACCTCGCCATCCAGGGTCATGCGCGTCCACCTGTAGTGGACCTTGTCAAACCCCGTTTCGGGCTCCCCAAGGATGAGAGACAGGTCATTGAAGGAGGCTTTGACGGTGAGGTTGTGGAAGCCGGTGCCGTTCGCTGCGGCCAGGAGGGGATTCTTTTCCATAACTTATTTGGTTTGGTGACAGGGCAAATATATCACAAAGATTCGAACTGGAGAAATTTATTTTGAAGGGGTCTATTCGAACCCCTTCATGTTCTTGAAGTGCTTCTCGAAGTGCTTGATCACGACCTGCCGGTTGCCGTTGTATCCCGGCCGGTGTATCGTCACGTGGATGGCACCCCCGTTGGGCAGGCGGTGGTAGAACTCGTAGGAGTTGTGCGACTGGTTGTACCACCACAGCTTGTCGTTGCACCTGTAGTGTTCGGTGTGGTAGTCGTCGATCCTGCTCAGGATGAACTCAGCGTCCTTGTAGGACACCCAGCGGGAGAAGGTGGTGACGTCCTGGTCGTACTCCTTTATCGTGCGGCCCTGCTCGTTGAAGTATGACATCTTGTTCAGGCACCAGTACAGGCCGTAGTTGATGCGCTCCCCGCTCGTAGCGTAATCGAAGAGCTCTTTTGCGGTGGGAGCGGTGCGGGTCTGGTTCTGCTGAGTGGCAATCATGCTGTGTTTTTTTGGTGACAGGGCAAATATACCACAAAGATTTTAAACAAGAAAATAAAAAAAGGGGGATTTCTCCCCCATGGGTCAGTATTTTTTTGCTGCCCTTCTGCGGCCGAGTTTGTACTGCCTCTTGAGACTTTTTTCTAAGTGCTCTTCTGAGTACACTCCAGCCAGCTCGATCCTGTACCTATTGAGCAGCGCAGAGAACTCTTCAGAGCTCATGCCATCCTCTACAGAAATGCCAGCTCTGTGGTGTGCGTCTGCCATGTTGTGAGCTGCCTGATCCACTCCGACGTATCCTGTCAGGTATCTGTCGTATGTGTTGCCAGTGATGAGATCCACGTAGGCGATCGGGGAGTTTGTCAGATTGCTCAAAATTGCTTTCATGATTTTTGTTTTTGGTGATAGAGCAAATATACCACAAAGATCACGAAAAATAAAAAAAAATTTGGGACTGGGCCGGGGAGGTAGAAACCCCCACCGGCGCTCAGTCACCAAAAGCCAGGTTAGTCCAACTTGACCGTGAAGGTCGTGTTCACCTCGAGGCCGGTCCTCTGCTTGAAGACCCTGATGGCCTCGCCCAGGTCCCTGATCGCCGTGTTCACCCCTTCGGCGGAGTTGGGGGATTTGGGAATTGCGGTCTCCCGTGGCTTGCGCTTCTTGGGTTTGGGGAACCTGTACTCGTGGATGCCCTGCTCCCACTTCTTGGAGACCACGCTCGCCTTGGTGCGGCCGAGGACCTTCGCCACTTTCTTTGCGGTGGCTCCCTCCAGGATCAACTCTTCCATGGTGGCCAGTTCGTCTGGGGTCCACCTCTTGTTCTGTCTGCTGTTACTCCTCATAACCTTGTATTTGGGTTTATTGGTTACTGATTGGATAGCCGCTTCGTTATCGTCGGCTCGTTCCTCTTCTCGAACCTCTCCTCGGCCTCTTGCCTCAGGAAGCCACACTCTTGGATCTGCGTCTTGATCCTGTTGACCAGGGTTGGATCCATCTGCCTGATGGAGTCGTCGTTCATGATGGCTTTGAGGAGGTTCTCGACGTTCTTGGAGAAGGAGATCGCCTTGCCCGCGGCGAGGGCGAAGTTGGCGTCCACGTTGGGTAGGTCTTTCCAGTACGGTAAATCTTTCAAGTACATGTGCTTTGCTTTTGGTGTAGGGTAAAAGTAATCGATTCCCCCGAACTGGAAAAATCTTTTTTTCGCGTGCGGTGCGGGTCGTACGCTTGCCGGCAAGTTGGCCTACAGCTCCTCCTCGATCATGATCCTTGTCCTGAGACCCGAGGAGTGCTTTTCTCTCAGCATCTCGTAAGCGCTGACCACTTCGGGGTAATACTCAGAAGAGTACACTTCCTTCCCGTCCAGTTTTACGTGGTAGACCTCCCTGAACTTGGAGGACTCCCTAACTATCTGTATCTTCCTTGCGTTATTAGTTTTCATGACTATTTGATTGTGTACCTTACGTTAACCCCGTTGAGGAAGAAACTCAACTCGTTTACGCTATCGTACCTTACGGCCCTCCAGCAGTCTCTAGGCTCGCTGGTCTTCGCCAGTCCCAGGTCGTAGAGGTTTACTATGCCCTTCTCCCTCGGATTGTAGGGAGCGCCCGAACCCGTGACCCCGAAACTGAGGTCCTTGAGGGTGGAGAGGTGCCTAAGGGATCCGTCTTTCTTTGTGAACACGACCTCCAAGTGGGTACCGGAAGGGATGGTGTCCATGACCTCTTGCACCTGGCTACGCCGTAACTGAAAGAGTCGCTCAGCGACTTCTCGGCGAACTCGGAAGGAAGCCAAAGACTGGGGCGACATGCTCAAGGACCTGCTCGCCAGCGGGACAGGATTCGAAGACGATATCTCGTTGCTCACGTTATTGGTTTTTGGTGTGAATGGTGCGGCCGCGAGCTTGCCGGCAAGTTGGCCTACCGAACACCCACAGGTGCACTGTCTGTGGGACGGCGGGCGCTTGCCGGCAAGTTGGCCTAAGGGCTCTTTAGTTCCTCTCGAAGCTCTCCGCGAGCTGCCACAGGCCCTGGTTGAGGGTCAGGTCGACGATCGGGTTGGTGATCGCCCTGGCGTTGCGCTCTCCGAGGTTGAAGCCTCCCTTGATCAGGTTCTCCTGCACCCGGTTGTACACGTGCCAGAGGCTGCTGATGCGGTCTTCCTCCCTCTTCGGCTCGAGGATGCTGAGTACCTCGTGATCCTCCACCTGGCGGTCGGAGTTCACACGGAGCAGGATGGCGTCCGCCGCGAACTGTCGCATTTGGGCCGGCGTCATCTGGATCCCGCTCCAGCGGTTGATCTTCTCCACCGTGGACTGGGCCAGGGCGGTCTTCTCCTCGAGGAGGTTCTTGACGTCCTCGTTGGTCAGCCTGGTGTGGCGCTCCCTGAACCCGCCGAAGTCCTGCGTCTTGATGACCAGGCCGTTCTCGCAGACCAGCCGGAAGATGCCGAGCTCCGCCTGCAGGGGCCTGGTGCCGTCGTGGCTGTTCAGGAAGACCACCGTCGGGCGACCCTCCACGCTGCCGTCGCTGGCCTTGATGTACATCTCCGGGTTCTGGAACTTGACCATGTGGGTGCCGTGGCTGTTCCTCAGGCCGTTCTTGCTCTTGGACTGCCTGGCGTCGGTCAGCAGCCAGCCGTTCGTGGCCATCAGGTCGATGATCTCCGTGGTCGGTACGAAGTTGTACCTGTTCAGGTTCAGGTGACCTGCGGGCTCGGTTGCGAAGGCTGCGGGTGCGATGGTCCTTGCGGCGTCCAGCGAAAGGGACGTGATTGCGTTGTTGCTCATAACTGGTTTGATTGATTTGTTACAGTGTAAAAGTACCGCTTATTCCGATAACAGAAAAATTTATTTTCAAGTATTTTTTTTCTCAGCCTCTTTCCTTTCCATCTTCTCCTTGTATTCCCTTCCGATCTTCGCCTTATACTCCTCCCACGCCTCCTCGTTCCTCCTCTCCTCGTTCACCTCCCACACGGCCAGCATGAGATTCAGGGAGAGCACCAACACGGCGTAGATCCAGAGGGGAGAGAGCACCCACAACCAGGACCAGCCTATGTAGCCGGTCAGCTTCAGCACTATGAAAGCCAGTGTCAGGAGGTGCAGGAATCCGATTTTCTTCATAACCTTGGTTTTTGTTGAGCCAGCGGGGCAGGATTCGAACCTGCATTAAGCTACATATTGGTATGGGTGTCAACTTAATGTCTTCCAACCAATCATCGCTCTACCCATAGCTTTCGCCACCCGCTGTGGTAGGGTCTCTCCCCTCTGTCACTTGCTGAGATCATTACCGGCGGTCGCAATCTGCTATGCCTAAACAAGCTACAGACATTCACCATTTGGGGCTCTCTTTAGGTTACTTTCCCCTCGCCAGCGGGGCAGGAATCGAACCTGCATGGTTAACTTCCTCATTTACATCCGTGTTAACCTTAACCGTTTTTCCATTCATTAGCGTCTACCATTCCGCCACCCGCCGGTAAAGATCCAGCCCGTAGAAACGGGCCGGGGTTAAACT
>JBBAUR010000094.1:0-11492 GCA_040398075.1 Bdellovibrionota bacterium
GACTGCCCAAGGTCGGACTCGAACCGACACGGGATTTCTCCCCCAGGATTTTAAGTCCTGTATGTCTACCATTTCATCACTCGGGCGTAGACCTGCGCTGTGGGAATGTAGCACTAAGCCCGCAGCGGATAAAGTGGCATGTCAAGCATTCCTCGAGCACGTCGCCCGCTCACCCATCTGTATCAGGGCTTACTGACCTCTGGCATGACAACTCGAATATGCACATCCTTGAGTGCCTTCTCTGACACGCTGCTCGGAGCACTCATCAGAAGATCTTCGACCGACTGCGCAAGCGGGAACGCAATCACGTCGCGGATCGCTGATTCCTCGGTCAAGATCATCACGATACGGTCGATGCCGAGGGCCATACCTCCGTGTGGGGGCGCTCCGAATTTGAATGCTTTAATCATGCCTCCGAATTTCTCTTCGACCACCTCAGGCGGATGACCAGCGATCTCGAACGCCTTGTACATGATGTCGGGGCGGTGGTTTCGGATCGCACCGCTTGCAAGCTCGTATCCGTTACACACGACGTCGTATTGGTAGGCCTTGATGGTAAGCGGGTCCTGATTGAGGAGCGCTTCGAGGCCACCTGCAGGCATCGAGAACGGATTGTGGCTGAAGGTGATGCTGCGTGTGTCCTCGTCCCATTCGTACATCGGAAAATCGGTAATCCAGCAGAAATGAAACCCGCCACTGAGCAGCTTGAAGTCCTCGCCGAGTTTAGACCTGAGCTTACCGAGGTGCGGCAGGATCTCCTTGGGTTTGCCCGCTGCCAGGAACACCACCTGTCCGGAGCGGAGCTGGAGCTCTTCGGTGAGCCGCGCCTGCTCGGTTGCAGCGACGAACTTCGAGATTGAACCACGCCAGCCCCCATCCTCTGGAATGAGATAGGCGAGCCCTTGACCACTCCACTTGGTAAAGAGCGCGGTGATGTCATCGAAGTATTTGCGTGGAGGCGCCGCCATCTCCGGTAGGGCGATTGCAAAGATACTTCCCTTGTCGGCCAGAACCCTCTGAAACACCTGAAAGGAGCACTCGGCGAACGCTGCTCCGACATTTTTTATGATCAGGGGATTCCGCAGGTCGGGCTTATCACTACCGTAGGTAACCATGGCCTCGTCGTAGGGTATCCGTACGAAAGGGGCTGGGGTCACGTATTCACTCGTAAAACGCGGCCACACATCCTCAATGAGCGCCTCTCCCACTCGGAACACATCCTCTTGCTCCACGAAGGAGAGCTCCATGTCGCATTGGTAGAACTCTCCCGGTGAGCGATCTGCACGCGGATCCTCGTCTCGGAAGCACGGAGCTATCTGAAAGTAGCGGTCGAACCCAGAGACCATCAGAAGCTGCTTGAACTGCTGCGGAGCTTGGGGTAACGCGAAGAACTTTCCCGGATGAAATCGAGAGGGAACCAGGAAATCTCGCGCACCTTCGGGAGAGCTGCTGGTCAGTATAGGCGTTTGAAACTCGTTGAAGCCCATATCGTACATCTTGTCTCTGATGCGCTTGATGACCTGCGACCGGACCAAGATATTCGTATGCACCTTTTCACGACGCAGATCGAGGAAGCGGTACGTGAGCCTGGTGGGCTCAGGCGCCTTGTCGTCCTCGGCGATCTGAAACGGTAGAACGTCACACTGCGATAAAACCTCGAGCTCAGTACAGTGAAGCTCTACCTCTCCCGTATCGAGCTTGGCATTAACCATCTCGGCGGCGCGCTTGGTAACAACCCCAGCTACCCGCACAACGGACTCTACCCTGAGCTCTTGAATCAGATCGAGCCCCGCGTTGTTGAATACTACTTGGGTTACTCCGTAATTGTCCCTGAGGTCGACGAACACCACGCCACCATGGTCACGCTTGCGCAGGATCCAACCTGAGAGGGTAACGTTCTGACCGGCGTGTGAACTTCGCAGCTCACAACAGGTGTAGGTTCGGTACGCACTTACGAGAGAAACGGAGCTCGACATGAGAAACCTCTAAACATTTGAAATTCGGGGCCTTTATACTATATGAGCGCGGTTTCGTCACGGGTACACGCAGCCCTTTTTTTGGAGCCCTTACCGGTAACTTTCGGTCTATCATCCCCTGCATGTCGAGTCATTGAAGATAGTGATAGTTTTTTTTATGTGTGCACGCGATCGGATACCGCACGTAGTGGTGATTGGAGCAGGATTTGCCGGGATCAATGTTTGTAAGGCCCTCAACGGGGTCAAGGCAGTGGTGAGTTTGGTCGACCGGCACAACTATCACCTTTTTCAGCCTCTACTCTATCAAGTTGCAGGCGCCGCTCTTTCGCCGGCTGACGTGGCCTATCCGATCCGCCGAATCTTCCGCGCTCAGAAGAACGTACGAGTGTGCCTTGCAGAGGCCACCGGTATTAACCTTGCCGAACGACGTATCGATTTCCACGGGGGCACTACCCACTTCGACTACCTCGTACTCTGCGCGGGCGCTACGCACTCATACTTCGGACACGACGAGTGGTGCTCCGAAGCACCAGGCTTGAAGTCGATCGAGGATGCGGTAGAGATACGCAAACGCATCCTCTTGGCATTCGAAGAGGCCGAATACGAGCCGAGTGAGCCTCTTCGCCGGGCCAAACTCACCTTCGTCATAGTCGGTGGAGGGCCAACCGGGGTAGAGCTCGCCGGAGTGCTCAAGGAGATCGCTGTTGATACGATCAGGGATGATTTCCACAACGTCGACACATCCACCGCGCGCATAATCCTGATCGATGCTGCATCGCGACTCTTGCCCTCGTTTGACCCAGTGCTGTCAGCCCGAGCACAGCGCGACCTCGAACGGATGGGGATCGAAGTGGCACTCAATTCCAAAGTAACCCAGGTAGACGCCCGGGGTGTTGCTCTTGGCGATCGCCGCATCGACGCGCAAAATGTATTTTGGGCAGCCGGCGTGAAGGCATCACCTTTAGCACAGAGCTTGGGAGTTCCCCTCGATCCTGCGGGGCGCGTACTCGTCCTTCCAGACCTCTCGATACCCGGTCATGAACGGGTTTTCGCGATCGGGGATGTGGCGGCCGCTCGAGATGTCCGCTCCGGTTCCCTCGTACCAGGAGTCGCTCAGGCTGCGATTCAAGAGGGTACCTTCGTTGGACGGATCATCAAGCATGAACTGAAGACCAGGGGCATAGACCGTCGTCCCACATTCACCTATAGAGACAAAGGAAGTATGGCGACCCTCGGTAAAGCCAAAGCGGTTGCTCAGATCGGACGCTTGAAGTTCGGTGGCCTCACGGCATGGCTGCTGTGGTCCTTCGTGCACGTGGCGTTTCTAGTCGGCTTCCGCAACAAGCTGTTCGTTGTATTGTCGTGGGTGTGGAACTATGCCCTCTCGGCTCGAGGCGCTCGACTCATTGTCGGTGCCGAGCCCATGTCAATCACGACCTTCAGGGAAACTGTTCCGAAGGAGCCAACCGCTCCGGAGGATATACTTGACATCCCGGATATAACCGCCGAACACCCGATGATCAGCGGATTTCGCGAGGCTCCTCACCCGCCATCCATGCAGAGGCCGCCGACATCCCAGAACTGACGTGTGACAGCATCATCCTCCTGGTCGGCGAGTTGAACTCGAGCTGGATATACACATCTGATGCCGCCGAGTGTGAGCCCCTCACCTGATGGAACGCAACGGTACCTGTACCATGGGTCTGGAGCCTCAAACAGAACTCGAGTGTGGCACCTGGCAGCCCGCTAAAGATACGAGCTCGAAATTGATCAACGTTGAAACCAGGCAAACACTCGAGGACCAACCAGCCATTTCTGAGGTGTTGATCCTCCACCACAGTTCGATCTCGCCAGTCGAGGCCCCTGCCGAGCTTCTTCTCGATTATGCCAACTGGGGTTCCGGGGTCACTAACAACTACCTTGTATCTCGCCGCTAGCGTCTCAAGTCCTACCTGCTCCAAGAACGCCACTGAATATTGGCTAGGGGTGAGTTTGAGGGGTAGGAAGTTATGGGGGCTAGACGTTGAGCCCTGCGGGGTACCTTTGAAGAGGTTCGGCATGGTCTCCTCCCTAAAACCGTCTCCGATGACCCAAAACCAAACTACTTCTGGCACCGCTGGGCCCGTCCAGGGCAGCTAACGAGCAAAGCCTCTGCTCACCACCTAAGTCCGTGGGGTACTTACTCCATTATCTCCAAGGAACAAGAGTGCAAAAACCGTCGCGCTTGTACTCTAATAAGATGTGATGCCGACTAGCGCACGTTCTGTGCTTTAATACACCCTGAGCGAGTGATTTTTTTTCAAAAATCACTCGCGCAGGGTTGATTTCGTAGCTTCACGTGCGCTTGACGATCGAGAGGATCCCTTTCGCTATCGCTCGAGCTGCCGTCAAACCGTGTGCCTCGTACGGTGCAGACTTCAGTGTTCGAAACCCTTCTGGCGAAAGGATCCTCTCCAGAGCCTCCCGTAATCTCGCTCTAAAGGCAGGGTCACGCTCGTCCACCAACAGCGCCTTGCCCTTCGAAACGAGGGTCATCGCGTTGTCGGTTTGATGCGTCCCCTGCTGGAACGGATACGGAATGAAGATCGCTGGGCGATTCACACACGCTATCTCGGCTACCGAACTCGCACCGGCACGACTAATAACGACATCCGACCATTCGTATGCACCGGGCATGTCGTCGATAAAGGAAACCACGTGTGCAGCTATCTTCGCCGATTTGTAGGCCCCTAGGACCGGCTCCATGTTTTCTTCGCGGCACTGATGGACCACCTCTACTGTGCGAGCTGCGAGAACATCTGTGCTCGCAGCAAGCGCCTCATCGATCCCTCGGGCCCCTTGAGATCCTCCCAGCACGAGGATCCGTCGCGGTGCATCCTCTCGGATCGTATCGCGATCCACACGAGAGAGTTCGCTACGCACCGGATGCCCCGTGTGTTCGCGTTGCGCGCGCCCGCGTAGCTCTGTTTCCCCGAAGGCCAGCGAGATCCAATCGGCGAAATACGCCAGAGTTCGATTTGCTAATCCCGGATGCAGCTCCGCCTCGTGGATCCAGGTGGGGATCCCACTCATACGCGCCACGATGACCGGAAGCACCGAAACATACCCGCCGACACCGACCACCACATCGGGGGCAAAAGAGCGGTAGAGGCTGCGCAACTGGCTAATGGCCCTGGGCAATCGTGCTACGAACTGCGCTACCCCTAGCAGACGTCTGTGCTTTATCCCTGCAGCTGCAACCACATGCCGCTTGAATCCCTGAGTATCGATAAGCTTCGCCTCCAAGGGACGTCCTGAGCCGATGAATTCAATCACCGCACGCGGATTCCGCTCCTGAATAGCGCGCGCTATGTGGAGCGCTGGGATCAGATGCCCGCCGGTCCCGGAGGCCGCTATGAGCACCCGCACAGTTTTAGGTTCTGACGCTGTAACAGCGCTCTCTACACTTTCCGACATAGCAAGACCGTGACTCATCGAACAACCACATCACCCTATACGATTCTTTCATCAGCTCAGTTCGCGCGCATCGCGTCTGATACCGAGCAGCAGCCCGATAACCGCCATACACGCCATCAAGCTGGAGCCCCCGTATCCCACCAGAGGCAGTACCATGCCTTTGGTCGGTAAGAGACCGATCACGACTCCCACATTGAGAAGCGCAGGAACCACTATCAACATCGTCAAACCGACCGCACAGGAGAACAGAAACGTATCGTGACTCACCGAGCGAGCCAGCAACAAACCACGCCACAGGATCACCAAAAACGCGAAGATAACGGCTATTGAGCCAACAAAGCCCAGCTCCTCTGAGATCACCGCAAAGATGAAATCAGTGTGCGCTGCCGGGAGAAAAAAGAGCTTCTGCTGACTCGAGCCGAGACCCACACCCGAGACCTGCCCGGTGCCTACCGCTATGAGCGATTGAATGAGCTGGTATCCCTTCCCTGATGCATCTGCGAACGGTGACAAAAAACTCACGACTCGCATCATGCGGTACGGAGAGATCAACACTAATGTGCCCATACTCAACACCACGGCGACCGTGCACAACGCCATGTGGACGAGGCGTACCCCGCTCGCAAGCGCCATACTCAACACTACCAGAACGATGACTGCAGACGAACCGAAGTCCGGCTGCAACAGTAAAAGAGCAGCAACCATCGCTACGAGCGTAAAAGGCTTGATGATACCGTGCACAAACGAGGAGATCTGATGCTCGTGGCGCGCAAAGAAGCCGGCCATGAAGACCACCATGAACAGTTTCACGAACTCAGCCGGTTGAAAGCGTACCGGCCCGAGCTTTACCCAGCGAGAAGCTCCCCCCGCCCGGTCGGCTATCCCCGGTATCAGAGGTAGGAGCAGCAGCGCAAGGGAGAGTACAAAGAGATACGGCGATACACGCCTCAAAAGCGCGCTCGGTATCCGAAAACACAGCACCATGAGACAGGTCCCGAGTAACGCTGAGAGGCACTGCCTTTTGGCAAAAAACAGTGAATCACCGATCTTTTCCTGCGATAGAATTCCGGTGGTCGAGTACACCATTACCAGCCCAAAACCGATGAGCAGCAGCACAGCAGCCACGAGAACAAAGTCTATCGAGGAGGGAGCACGGAGCTCTTTGAGGCGGTATGCAGGCAAACTTGAAGCGAGATCCATGGCTGGAGTATGCCAGCAACATGCCGTTCTGATCTATGGTAAAAGTGCTAGTCGCCTCTCGAAAGCGCCAGGTCTTGGACCCGTAGCAACTTGTCACCAGCAACACGATCAGCCACTATCGGAGGCATGAATCCATCCGCCCAGGACGACCCTAACCATCACCCTCCGATTCACTCGGTGCGCCTCGGTTCCACTGGCCCAGTTGTCGTGCTGCTGCACGGGTGGGGACGCTCACTTGACGCATTGCGCCCGCTGGCCGAGCTGTTGGCAACCTCGTGTCAGGTAATCCTGGTCGACCTGCCAGGGTTCGGAAACTCACCCCTACCGGCAGCGGCCTCCGACAGCGGCGGTGGATGGACTACCGTCCAATACAGCGAGAGGGTCAAAGCGTTTCTCGATGAGGAGGGGGTCACACGTTTCGCACTCCTGGGTCACTCGTTCGGAGGTCGCATCGCCATCCGTATTGCGTCCCGTTATCCTGAGAGCGTCACGCGCGTGATCCTCATAGGTACTGCAGGTCTCAAGCGCAAGCGGACCATGCTGGAGGAGTGCAGGATTCGTCTGATTCGGGTCCTCGTATCGAGCGCAAAGTGGATTGATGGAACTTTCGGCACACGTCTGTTTCAGCACTACCTCGCTGAACGCTTCGGTTCCAAGGACTACCGAGCTGCCGGTGAACTTCGCCGCACCCTCGTAAAGACAGTCAACGAGGATCTAACCTTGGAGGCACAAGCAATCATGCAGCCCGCCCTGCTCCTGTGGGGCGCGCAGGATAGCGAGACTCCGCTCGATATAGCCCGTAACTTCAACTCACTCATGCGCAATTCCGAGCTTCACATCTTCCCTCACAAGGGGCACGAGCCGTTCGCCGACGTGGGAGCTCACCTGCTGTGTGAATACATCGAACGTTTCATGTCGGAGAGGAGCTCTGGTGATCACTAAATTCTCTGCCGTGCTGCTTATCCTGGCTCTCTTGGCCTTTGGATGGCGCCGTATACTTACCTACCTGCGGTACTTTCAACAGGAGGAGTACAACCGGGTGCGATTCCTCGGATGGTTCAAGGCGCAGCGTGCCTACGACAGGCGCGGGTCACTCGTCGTGCTCACGGTACTTCTGCTCAACGCACTCATCCCCGCTCCCTGGGCCGCACCTTTGTGGGGATTACTCGGTTCAGTCGCCTTACTGGTCATAGTTTTTCTCTTCGAGGGTGACCCTCGTAAGACCGGCAAGGTCAAACTCAACATGACCCAACGTGCGTCGAAGATCGCTTTGATCGCCTTCGTCATGTACACCCTCGTAGCTCTCCTCCCGCTCGGACTCGTCTGCTTTCGGTGTTGTGAAAGCACCGACCCGCTCCTCGTCAGCGCGGCGTTCGGGCTGCTCCTGGTCCAGAGCCCAGCATGGCTCCTACTCGATGCCAACCGCCTCCTGTGGCCTTTCGAGCGCCGACTGCAAGAGTCCTTCGTGAGCGATGCCAAGCGTATCTTGGCCGAGCTCGATCCCTTTGTAATCGGCATTACGGGCAGCTACGGAAAAACGGGTGCCAAAGCCGCACTCGGCGAGCTGCTCACTCAGTGCCTCGGCGCGACGTTCTGGCCTCGGAAAAGTATCAACACGGTCCTCGGAACAACCCGTGCAATTAGAGAGGACCTGCGCCCACACCACCGCTTCGCCGTGATGGAGATGGGCGCATACAACATAGGATCGATCAAAAAGCTGTGTGACCTAACGCCTCCGAAAGCAGCTCTCGTAACTGCGATCGGAATCATGCACCTCGAGCGATTCGGAGGCCCGGAGAACATCTACACCGCAAAATCCGAACTCGCACAGGCGCTACCCCCTGGCGGGATCCTGGTGTGCAACGGAGATAACCCGGGCGCACGTCGGATGGCCAAGGAGCACGACAAGCAGACCACCCTTCTCTACGGTATGGATTCGAGCAGCGGCCCCCTGGACTGCCTCGCCACCGATATCAGCTTCGACGATCAGGGCACCACCTTTGTTGTTCACTGGAGGGGTAACCGCTACCCTGGCCGCACTCCCCTGTTAGGTCGCCCGGCGCTGTCGAATGCGCTCGGGGCCTTCACGATGGCGTGCGTACTAGGGGCAGATCCAGCCTACGCCATCGCGTGCATGGCCAACCTCCAACCTGTCGACAACCGCCTGGTGCTCGACCGTAAAGGCTCAGTTGGGTTCCTCCGCGATGCATACAATTCGAATCCAACGGGATTCCAAGCCGCGCTTGAGGTGCTGGGTACCCTCCCCGCAACGCGTAGGATCCTCATGACACCAGGCATGATAGAGCTCGGCGAGCAACAATTCGCGCAGAACAAGCGCGTTGCGTCCATCGCAGCAGGGGTTATCGACTTAGCTATTATCGTCGGTACGGTCAACAGAGAGGCGCTCTTAGCTGGCCTCTCTGACGGCGGCTTTGCAGTAGATAAAATCATAACAGTCGATACTCGCGACGAAGCGTTCCGCGTCCTGACGGATAATCAGGCGGGTGGAGACCTCGTGCTCATAGAGAACGACCTGGGGGATATCCACGAGGGTGTGGTGAGGTTCTAGTATGAAGACAGATAGACAGCGAGTTGCGGTCCTCTTCGGTGGTCGCTCGGTCGAGCACGAGATCTCAGTCATCTCCGCTCTACAACTCATCTTGGCTATCGATCCTGCAAAGTTCGATGTAACCCCTGTCTATATTGCACCGAACGGCTCCTGGTATACCGGAGATGCACTACTCCAACGCTCCTTCTACGCCAAGGTACCCTCAGCGCTCGCTACGCTCCAAGAGGTCATCCTACTCCCGAAACCCGGAGTCGGGGGTTTACTCAAGATCGGTTCGCCGGAGAGCGCGGTACGTGAACTCTTCACCACGCGCGTTGATCTCATTCCAATAGATGTCTTCCTGCCGGTGTTTCACGGACAGTACGGCGAAGACGGATGCATCCAGGGGCTGTTTGAAATGGCCGATGTTCCGTACACCGGAAGCGACTTCACGTCTTCGGCTGTTACCATGAACAAGTACCTCTGTAAGCGCTACCTCGGGGCACACGGTATCCCCGTTCTCCCGGCCGTCGTCGTGCAGCGCGGTGAGGCGCAAGCTGACATTACGGGAATTACGGACGGTATCACATCTCAAGCTGGTTTTTCGGATTTTCCGCTCTTCGTGAAGCCGTGCAACCTCGGCTCGAGTATCGGGATATCGAGGGTCAAAGATCGGACGGAACTTCCCGCGGCGCTCGCCAAAGCTTTCAAGTACGACACCATCGCTCTGGTCGAGCCGTGCGTTTCTCAGATCATGGAGATTAACGTCTCGATTCGAAAAGCGACCGAGATCGAGGCCTCGGTCGTCGAGATCCCGGTCTCCTCGACCGGCGTACTCTCGTATGAGGAGAAATATCTCAGACCTGGTGGAAAGAAGAGCGGCCCCTCTCAGGGCATGGCGAGTTTGACCCGTATCATCGACCCACAGGATCTCGATCAGGACATCAAGGAACGGGTGATAAACCTCGGAAAGCGCTCTTTTGAACTCCTGGGGTGCTCGGGTGTAGCGAGACTCGACTTCATCCTCGACCTCTCGAATGGTGAGCTGTACTTCAACGAGCTCAATGCATTCCCTGGGTCGTGTGCGTTTTACCTGTGGGCGCGGTCTCATCCACGCGTGCTGTACACGCAGCTCATAGAAGATATGATCACTACCGCCTTAAGGACACATGAAGTTAAGGCCTCTCTCGACCGCAACATCGGCTTGAAGGCGCTCAAGTGAGTGGGCGATAGTTCACCACACTTCCAACCGTGGCCCACACCCGCCTGCGCCACGAGCAACCGCCTCACGGCGGTTGCCCCTGGCGCTACCGAACTATCAGCTGATTCGCTCCTCTACAACGAGCTGACCGTTCTTCCCAGAACCAACTACGTACAACACAAGAGTGCTGCCGCTCTTCGTGAGCTTTTTGTAAAAGGGTCGGCGCTGATTCGAACGTATCAATACCACCTGAAGCCGACCATTATTCCCGAACCCAGCGATATTCTGACCCTGTCCGTTCTCGAGGGGTATCCCGTAAAAAAATATCCAGCCACGCAGGCCTGCTCCGGCCCAGACCTTGACACCTTTGGAGGCGTTATTGACGAGTATCGACTCAGCAGGACCATCGTTAACGAACGCCTTGAGCTGCGGAGCTCCAGCATCGGTAAGTTGCGCGACAAGCCCCACATTCTTCACGCCGGACGGAACAGTCACTTGCTGATTGATGACCGGAGCACTCGAGCAGCTTCCGGTAGACGGATGTACCGTCACTGTATACGTCCCCTGGGGCAATTCAACGCGCGTTGAAGCTCCAAAGGTCACACGCGATAGAGCACACGAGCCGTTCACCGCGATATCCACTGGAAGCTCCCGTGCTAGCCCCAAATCGAGCCCGTTTATGCCGTGAACCACCGTGATTGTGGCCGCAGATGCAAAGGTTGGAATGAAGCTAAAAGCTCCCGCCAGTAAGGTAATGAACAGAGACTTCTTCATCGCGTACATCCTCATGAAAGGCTGCATGGAAACTACAGCTGTATTATTTACTGTAAAGTTATCACAGCATTTGACCTTAAGCAAACCTCCTCATTATCGTTACGATATCAATATAGTAGTTGCCTCATGCACATTTAGTCCCTGTTATATATTTTTTTGGTGCTTGCGGGTTTCGAGTGGGTGATAACGAGCATAGAGATCACGTAAGCTCTCGTTTTGACCCATAAATCACGTCTTTTCACGTGAACGTGCACATGCGCGTCAACGTAAACGTACCCGAACGAGCAACGTTATCCCCTTGCGTCCGAAATAGGGATATATGCTCGACTATGAAAAA
>JBBAUR010000095.1:0-11313 GCA_040398075.1 Bdellovibrionota bacterium
GAGGGTATCGAACGATTCGTGTTCTGACCTCTGTGTTCCTCTCAAGTCCTCTGTGATTTCATCCCCATCTGCTTGTATCAGAAGAGAGGTAGAACAGTATTGATCACCAATTCTGCAGGTCAGCCTACTCTAACCCGGAGATCCTAACCAATACCCAGACAGCTACTAGAACGCCCGGTTAGAGCACATCAATTGTTTCAGCCAATTACGCCGTTGTCGCCTGGAGATCTACCCCGAGCGCACCAGTCGCTATCTTGGAGATCCACTCCGCATCTTTTTGGTTAGATCTGCAGTTCTGCTGTTCTACCTCGCAACATCTCCTCCCTAGCAGCGTTCGTTTGGTGGCTAAACTACCGAGAAAACGCTTGTCCATGGGTCTTTGCATAAGTACTCTCACCACGTATGAAAAATCCGCTCCTTTTTGCTCTGCTCTCTCTCATCTGCGCCTACGTCGCTGCAGCAGAGGAATCCCGGACTATTAAGATAGGAGCGGTGGCGAGCCTTACGGGCGATGCTGCTATGAACGCAGAGGAGTGGGTGCGAGGTGCGCGCATGGCTTCTGAGGAGAGCGTCGGGACGAGTAACCGAGTAGAGCTGGTTGTCGAAGATGACGGAACGATTCCGACTAGAGCGGTAGCTGCATTCAACAAATTGGTCTCAATCGATAAGGTGCAGGGAGTGGTAGGTGGTACGTGGGATTTTCTAGCGGAAACGCTCTATCCACTCGCAGAAAGAGCAAAGATACCGTTTGTAACACCAACTAATCCTATAGAGGTCATCAGCCTAGCTGCCAAACAAAATAAGTGGATAGTCACCAACGGCTTATCTTTGACTGCCGCTGTCAGCGCAGCGGATAAGTACCTTGCAAAATCAAATGTGAGGCGGGTTGGATTGGCCGTTATAAACGTTCCGTATGGACTCGAGCATGCTCGCCTTCTGAGAGAGTCACTGCAACACCGTGGTGTTGAGATTGCGTTCGACGAGAGGTTGACCTACGAGGGGCTACGTGACGAAATCAAAGCCCTGGCTCTCAAGGTTCGTCGAACCAGCCCAGATGCAATTTTCGTGGTGTTAAATTACTCCGCTGTCGATACCTTCCTCCGTGAAACCTCTAAGCTCAAGGTTGCCCCGCTGACCTTGATGACTCATACCCTCCTTGAAGCAGCTAGCTTTGGGGGGTTTGCTTCGAGATATGAACGAGCTCGGGGTATTTACCAGGACATGCGAGATCCGGAATTTGATAAGCGATTTCGAAGGCGCTGGTCACTCGCACCAACGGGTTACGCAGCCTCTGGTTACGATGCCGTTATGTGTCTCTCTCAGGCTCTTGCGGCCAGGGTCTTTCCGCTTCAAGACGATAGGGAGTTCATATGTAGTGGCGTGACGGGGTCCCATATTTTTTCGGTAAAGCGCCGCGATCTCGTCCAGAATAGTGCACTCGTGATGAGAATGAGGGGCCAAGAGCTCGTTGTTGATGAATGATAAATCCAGCTTCACTCATTCCGTTTGTCGTCCGGCGTCAACGTAATGCCTCAGCGTCAACCATCAAATCACCATAAAGCCCTGGCAAAACAGAGAGACTTATTCAGAGGCTCCTCTACTAGAAAGTTGAAGTCATATCTTTTTCTTGATAGCGTGGGGACGAATAACGAGCAAAGCGCAGATCATGACGATCTCTATCCTCCGTAATCGGCTCGAGGGTTCCTCTCTCGCTACGCCGACAACCGCCTATCTCGATTGGTGTAGGGAGCGGCTTCTCAACTATCAGGTGCCAGGAGCTCTTATTGGGATAGTGGCCGAGCAGGGGCTTGAGGTGCTCGCGAGCTTCGGTGTTGCATGCATCGATACTAAGACGCCGATCAGCCCGGAGCATCGTTTTCGAATCGCCTCAATCAGCAAGCTCTTTACGAGCATTGCAATCATGCAGCTCCATGAGCAGGGTAAGCTCAACATCCGCGAGCCGCTTGAAAGGTTTCTACCGTGGTTTCGCTCCTCATCGTCGAATCTGGATCCGATCACCCCGTGGCACCTCCTCACGCACTCCTCAGGTCTTACTCGGGAGTCGGGGATGCAGTACTGGAACGATCAGAAATTTCCGTCTGTAGAGGAGTTGCAGCAGTACGTATCTGGTCTCCAGGCAGTGTATGCACCCGAATTCCTGTGGAAGTATTCGAATCTCGGCATGGCTTTGCTGGGGCACACGGTAAGTGCTGTTAGTGGTATTCCGTACGAGGAGTACATACATAGGTATATCCTCTCCCCTCTATACATGAGCGACACTGTTGTAAACGATCTCGGCGCAAGCCATCCGTTGCTAGCGACCGGTTACTCGAGATTTTTATCACCGAACAGCACGCGAGAGATCGCTCCCTACAGTGATGTTAAAGCATTGGCCCCAGCCGCCGGCATGACCTCTACCGTAGAGGATCTTGCAAAGTTTACGTGCTTTAATTTCGCCCCCGAGAAGCACGATATTATCAGAGATGAGACCCTGCGAGAGATGCACCGCGTGCATTGGCTCGATTCATCGTGGGAGTTTGGGATCGGTTTAGGTTTTCTCAGTGGCCGGGTCGACGGCCACACGATCATTGGCCATAACGGGTGGATCCGGGGCTATCGCACGAGTATCAAATTTTGTAGGGAAAAAAAGCTTGGAGTCATAATACTGTTAAATTGCGATCTGCTCACGGTCGAGGAGTTCACGAACAAGTGTTTTGAACTGCTGCTACCCTGTATAGTGTCTAATCGAACAGACACCTATCCTCATCAGCTCTCTCCGCTAGAGCTCTCAAAAGCGGTTGGTGTGTACGCGAATCACTTCGGCGCGTGTCGTCTTCTCGAACACGAAGGAGCACTGGTGATACTTGACCCGACCAACTCAAATCCTGTACGCGCGCTCGAAAATCTTGAGTATATTTCAAAGGATCGCTACCGACTTCATAGTCTACAGGGCGGCGGCTCTCGCGGAGAGATGGTTGAGTTTGTAAAGGATGATTCTGGTGTTGTGGTTCGCCTTAAGATCGGCACGTTGTTTTTTGATCGGATGCCATAACTGCATTGATCCCCTTAAGTCACCACGATAGTTTCCGGTGGTAGATTCGGCATCGGTCGCAGTATGTGGACAGTTGCACGGGGAAAAGAGGATGCCACTTAAGGAGAACAAAAGGTGAGTAAGACCGGACCCCATATGGCTAGTAAGCGTGATTTTAAGGCCTTTCTCTCCTGTCTTGTAATCCTTCTCAGTGTGATTCTTGTTTTTAAACAGGTTTCAACCTTTGAGTTTCTGAATTTTGATGACAACGTCTACGTGACAGAGAACCCCGTTGTCATGAGTGGCCTTTCGGTTGAGTCCGTACGGTGGTCCTTTGCTAGCACGCTGGGAGGTCACTGGCACCCTTTAAGTTGGTTATCTCTCATGCTGGATGTGAGTCTGTTTGGTCCCTATACATCGGCGATGCACCTCGTTAATCTCGGCTTTCATGCGATCAACGCTGTGCTGTTATTTTTTCTGGTGAATCACGTTACAGGTCATTTGTCAGTCGCGCTTATTTCGGCCCTGCTGTTTGCGCTGCATCCGCTACGTATGGAATCGGTGGCCTGGGTATCACAGCGTAAGGATCTCCTCAGTTTAAATCTCGGTTTGCTAACGGCTCTGTTATATCTTGGCTCGCAGGGCAAACGCTCGTATGTGCTGTATGGTTGTAGCCTGGTCGCCTTCCTTCTGGCTTTGTTGGCGAAGCCAACTATGATCACAATGCCCGTGCTGCTCGTACTTCTTGAAGTTGCATGGTGCCTCTCCCGGGGGCATGACCTTGGGCGGCTCATTACGGTTCCCCATCATCGAAATAAGATTCCCTATCTGCTGATCGCACTAGCTGTAGCCTGTCTTGCAGTTGCCTCCCAATCTGCAGGGGGAGGTTTAAGAAGTTTCGAGGATTTTTCCGTCTTACATCGATTAGAGATAGTTTTCACGGGCTACGTTACCTATCTTGGCAAGGTTTTCTGGCCTTTTCAGAGCTCCGTATTTTATCCGATCGTGACGCTCCCTTCAGGTCTGGCATTCGGATCTCTTCTCTGTCTATGTATTCTAACCGTTGTTTTCTGGAATGTGCGAGATCGTTATCCTGAGCTCGTGCTCTCCTGGCTCTGGTTTCTAGTTGCACTCCTCCCAGTAATCGGGTTCGTGATGATTGGAGCGCAAGCGGTTGCCGATCGATGGACGCAGCTCTCTCATATTGGGCCTCTGGTTGGTTTGACCCACCTTTGCATGCGAACTTTGCCACGATTACGTCTGCTGCCCCTCTGTTGTGTTCCAATATTTGCTGTACTTACGTTTTATGGGCTCGGTGCATGGAAGACGAGCGAGAGCTTATTCTCCAAGGCAGTCCAACTTAATCCGAACAACTTTTTGGCCCACACCAATTTAGGTGCCGCTCAGCTGGCGCCTGAGCAGCTAAAATCTCGAGTGCACCATTTCGAGGAAGCTGTTAGGCTTAATCCGACATATCCCGAGGCATTGAACAATTTAGGCATGGTACGTGCTCAAGAAGGGAGATTTTTTGAGGCGAAAGGCTATTTCGAGAAGGCACTTGCTCTCAATCCAAACCTGGCTGCCGCTAGGAGTAACCTTATCCAGGTTGATGTGGATCTGAGAGCGCAATCGGAAGGCGCTCGTGAATATCAATACTAACGCGAAAGGAGCACGGAGACATTGAAAATCCTCGGAAGAAAACCCTCGTACCAGTGGCAAGCTCTATCTCTCATAAGCGCTGTGCTCTCGTTGATTGCTACGTCCGTTGCCTATGCTCAATCCTGCGCTCCCGGTAGCTTTAGCTCTAGCGGGTCAGCCCCGTGCAGCGCTTGTGCCCTGGGAACGTATCAGAGCGCTAGTGGCCAAACGAGCTGTCTACTGTGTCAAGCGGGCCGTTATGCCGACGAGCGTGGACTAACGGCGTGTAAGGCCTGTCCCCCCGGACGATTTCAGAGCAATCAAGGAGCTTCATCGTGTAATCTTTGCCCGTTGGGGTCCTACCAGAGTGCAAGTGGTCAGTCGACGTGTCTCCTGTGTGCGGTCGGAAGATACGGCGAGGTGACGGGTGCGTCAGAGTGCAGCGTTTGTCAACCGGGAACCTTTGGAAGCACGACCGGGCTTACAAGCTGTTCTCCCTGCCCTGCCGGTCTGTATTCTGTGTCGAGCGGTTCCTCGTCGTGTCTACTCTGTTCGCCCGGCACTATTCAGAGTGAGACCGGAAAGACCGGGTGTGTGTCGTGTCAGGCGGGAAGCTATCAAGCGGCATCTGGAGCAACCGCTTGTGTGTTGTGTGCGGCGGGTACAGCAAGCCTCACAGTTGGTGCAAGCTCGGCATCAAGTTGCCAGACGTGCTCGGCGGGGAGCTACTCAGGTGACGGAGCTAAGGTTTGCAGCCTATGTGCTCCAGGGACCTATCAAAATAACGTGGGAGCAGATAGCTGCGTAAGTTGTCCTGCGGGAAAAGCGAATCCGTCTAGTGGTTCGGCGTCAGCATCCGCGTGTGTTGATTGCCCAGCAGGGCAGTTCGCCCAATTTGGAGCGGCGAGCTGCACCCAGTGTAGTCCAGGAACCTATCAAGCGACGAGTGCTCAATCGTCGTGTATCCAATGTGCAGCTGGGAAGTTCAATCCGAATTTCGGTTCAGCATCAGCCTCTAATTGTATCGATTGCAGCGCTGGGACCTTTGCTCCTGCAGGTTCAGGTTTCTGCAAGGCGTGTGCGGCCGGGAGTTACCAGAACAGCTCGGGTGCAGCGAGTTGCACGTCCTGTGCTGCCGGAAAGGCCAATCCAAACGAGGGCTCTACCCTTGCCTCAGCGTGTGTCGACTGCTCACCAGGGAGCTTCTCGGGTTCTGGGGCTGCAAGCTGTAACCCTTGCGCGAGTGGGTCGTATCAGAGTAACGCTGGCCAGGCATCCTGCGTGCCCTGTGCCGCAGGTAAGGTGAACCCACTAGTGGGCTCTGTCTCGCCGTCTGCATGTGCGGATTGTGCGGCGGGCACTTACCAAGATGCTCCAGGCTCATCTCAGTGCATAAGTTGTGCTGTCGGTAAATTTGGTACTATCACCGGAGCGTCGTCAGCGAGCGCGTGCGCTGATTGCCCAGCAGGTAAGGTTTCGGCAACACTTGGCTCGACCTCCTGTAGCTCCTGTCAGCCTGGGCGATATCAGCCTACGAGTGGACAGTCTGTCTGTATCGCCTGTTCAGCAGGGAGCTATCAGCCGCTGAGTGAAGCTCAATCGTGTATTTCATGCGCGAGTGGGACCTATCAAAACCAGGCCGAGCAGTCTTCGTGCATTGAGTGTGCGGCGGGGAGCTTCAATCCGATTAGTGGCTCTGCTGCATCCTCTGCCTGCGGGCTGTGTCCGCAAGGAACTTTTTCGTCAGCGGGAGCAGCCATGTGCATGGCGTGCCCTGCAGGTGAGTATGCCGACCAGCAAGGTGCTTTGGGTTGTCTTCCGTGCCCCGTTGGTTTTGCTCAGTCTGCAACGGGTGGTGAACAATGTGTCGTCTGTGCAGGACAGACTTTTTCGTTCCAAGAGGGCTCTGAAAACTGCGCGACATGCAGGACGCTAGCACCACGAGACCGTGTTGAGGTGTCCCAGATTCAGCAGGACCAGATCGGCAAGATGCTCAAGATAAGCGCCACGCTATCATCCACA
Source organism: Bdellovibrionota bacterium (assembly GCA_040398075.1). Classification (GTDB taxonomy): domain Bacteria; phylum Bdellovibrionota_C; class UBA2361; order UBA2361; family OMII01; genus OMII01. The sequence goes on from JBBAUR010000095.1 coordinate 6,692, forward strand.
TCGAGAGCGCTTCCGACCCTTGATCCTCTCGAGTTCGGGATGCAGATCGTCGTCCAGAACTCAGGTGGAGGAACGTTGATGTCTGCGGATCTTCCTGCCGGAAGCTACGCTGGTAATGGCACACGGGGCTGGACGCGTAAGGGTTCGGGCTCAAAGATTAGTCAGTGGGTCTATCAAGACAGCACTTCAAGTACGATTGCGGGTATTACTAAAGTGAGCATAACAGTAGCCAGAGGAGGAGCGACCTCCAATAGACTCACGATAGCAGTAACTGGCGCGTCGGGAGTTTATCCGATCTCTCAGAGCGCCCTACCTCTACGTCTAGCCATCCGCCTAGGTACCGGTACAGCCCAGGCGTGTGGGCTGAAGAACTTCACCAAAGCAGGGTGCAAATTCGTGAGGAAGAATACTGTTGCCATCTGTGAATAAGAGAGCGATCAAGGCTCCTACCGTGAATCACGGAGCCTTTAAGGTGCTGAATCCAGAGCTCCGTCATTTTGATAGGGTGTTGTTTGTAATATGCCCGACTGGCGCGTATTGTCGCGAGAATCGCTGCCAATCGTATTTTGAACCGAACCTTATTCCGACCATGCGCCCACCCCTTGAAGAGTGTGAGGCTGCGGGTGCTATTCGCGCGCTCGGAGCCTCTCATGGGGTGATCGACGCACCGGCTCTTGGCTTAAGCGATGAGGAGCTCAAGACTCGTATCAGGTTTTTTCGCCCCGACCTGCTCCTGCTGACGGTAACCTTCGGTTCGCTAGAGGCAGATCTCGCCTGGGCACGTGAGCTCAAGACGCTACTGCCTGGTATCCCACTGGGTCTCCGTGGAGCTCCCTGCTACGTTCAGGCAGAGGCAATTCTCGGTCGCAATCCGTCTGTGGACTTCTGCCTTCATGGAGACTACGAGCTGATCTTTCAATCTATTATTGAGCTCGGATTGGAAGGGAGCCCGGGGGTTACCTACAGAAAGAGTGACGGAACACTATGTAAGGGTGGATTGGCGTACGCAGAAAAGCTAGACGAACTCCCCTTACCTGATCGAGGTGGTATCGAAGCACACCGCTATACCGTGCGGGGGCTCAGGCGCCCACAAGCAACGATACGGGTCCAGCGCGGTTGCCCCTTTCCCTGTACGTATTGCCTCGTACATGCAGTGAGTGGGAATCGAGCGAGGCATCGTAGTGCCGATAGTATCATCAAGGAGATGCAGCAGCTTCTCTGCGATGGCATACGTTATTTCTACTTACGAGCCGAGACCTTCACCCTTGATCGGCAGTGGGCTCTTGATCTCTGCAGAGAAATTGCACAGCGCTGTCCTGGTGTGCGTTGGGTGACGACGACGAGGGTTGAACTTGTTGACGAAGAGCTCTTGATCGCAATGAGAGCAGCAGGGTGTTACGGAGTCAGCTTTGGTCTTGACTCCGCCAGTAGTGAGATCTCAAAACGGATAAAAAAGCCGCTACGTCAGGAGGAAGCCAAGCGAATCTTCGCCCTCTGCAGACGGCACGGGATACTCTCTCTCGCGTACCTCATGATCGGATTCATCTGGGATACGGATGAAACTCTCGATGAGGCTGCGCGATTCGCCCATACTATCTGCCCAGATCTGTTAACTATTCACTACGCTCATCCTTACCCAGGCACTGAGTATCATCGCCAGGTTTTAGAGAGCATCAGCTCTGAAGTGACGATCTCTCCGCGTGCCCAAGCAGAGCCCGCGATCCCGATTTCGCAGCTCTCCCCTTCTCAAATACATGAACGAGGGAAGAGGATCCTGAACCGGCATCGTCGCCGCCTCTGCGTTATCTATTCGCTGGCGCGAGGTCTCATTCGATTCTATGTGTCGGATAGGTGTCAAAAAAAGGCGTTTTCGACGTTGCAAGATATGAAGCATGGCTCTTGTTTGGGGTGGTCTTTTGCCCCGTCTCGAGCATCTGAAAAACCTGGCGGTGGTCTATAGAATCAGAAAAGCGAAAAGGAGCACCGGTGAATTCACCTGAGTAATCGGCCCTCCACTTTAAGACATAGGGCGACTCGCTGACACGTTCAGTATTTGAATCCCTGACGATCTTCGAGCTCGCATCACCAACAGAGATCCGACGCTTGAAATACTTCGTGGCTCAGATGCGAGTATCTTCGTAGTTATCAGCGAACAACCTCCCGGAATACACGAACGCTCTCCGACGCGATGTAAGCGCTTGCAAGAGATCCTCATCGGCCGTCATGTGGGTAAGGACCCGTCCAGCGACGAAGACGATATCAAACTCGTTGTCGAAGGGTAGGCTCCTCTCAGGTCCGCTTTGAGAACACGAACCCCCGGGAGTTGTTTCCTTCCCGTCGCCACCATTTCATCTGTGTAATCAACTGCAATAAGAAGTAGCCCCTTCGATTTAAGTCGCGCTGCGACTTGAAACATGCCGCCAACGAACAACACTCGCTCGCCCGCTGAAGCTTAGTATGTACTCGACACAAAGTCTGCTACGGCCTCAGAGTCTAAGGTGAGATCGTAGAACCTCGAGCAGATCTCACGGATAAGAAAATCAATTAATTTCAAATTATATCAGCGCCCTATGCAGTTAGAGGTGGGGTTGATAGACGGACGGCGTGATTTTAGAAGAGTTAAGCAAGGGTCGAAAGAGGTTTGTGCTGGCAGGTTAGGTGGTTTAGTTAGTCGCGTGCGGTCGGTCTGTTCCTGCTAACAGCCGCGCCTAAAGGCACCCTGAGGTGCTCCGCTGCGCAAAAAAGCCTGCGATGAGATAGACTGCTCCTGTTCCGTCAGTAAGCAAGCGGTTTTTAGAAGTCATCAGGCGCTGGTTCGACGTTGCTGACCACAGGTGGTTCAAATGAGTCGTAGCAGGGGAGTTCATCGACCGTTCGACAAGCTCACGGCAAGGGCTGTGTGGTGAGCTTGCCGAACCAAGCCTCTAGGGTATCGATTAACTTCCGGATTGGAGGCGGCGCTGGAAAGTCGGGGATCCCTTGGGACTTCATGATGTCCTTGATTGCCCGCCGTTGCTTCGCTATGGCGAGGTCTTCGACATTTGCGATTTGCACTTGCCTTCGACCCGAGCTCGACTCGACTGACTTCGGCGAGCTCAGTCGAGCCGAGCTCGCTGAAGTCACGACGGTAGTTGCTCTCTTGTTACTCGGCAGGAGGAGCGATTTTAGCGCGTTCACTCCGTCGCCTACAGGAGTACCTTCCATAGTATCTGGTTATAGACGCATAGGGCTTCGGAATATGACACGAGAGTTGAGCAAGAAACTCGAAAGCGTCAAACTCGTGAGCAGCACCGTCTTTGGTGGTATAGGTAACTATTTCGTCCTGTATTGAACGCTGTTCAGCGACGGACTACGACTCTTGTGTGCGGAGTTGCAAGGCGCCGTGCCGAATTCCGTGTGTAGTATCGTAACAGAGAGGAGATTGGCGTTCCTGCGCTCTGGAGACGAAAGGCGGTGGTAGGTCTCCGTTCCCAGCCGAGCATGTGGGACGATACAGATCGAGGTTGTGCCTCGTCGAGATCTCGCGCGAGCGGAGGCTCCCTCCGAGCTTCGGGACGTTCTACGAATCGTCCACCGCTTTTGAATCTGTTTCACGCTGCCATACTTTCACCAGAATCCTGTGAAACCGGTGCCACCAGGCTTGCTGGTGGTTTCCTGTGCCTTGATGCTGTGTGGTTCCACCTGTTGCAGTCGTGGGCAAGCACTCTTGGTGAGGAGACGCTGAAGATGCTTTGTATGTGGCTGGGGTAGTGTCCCCCAGTTGAGGGCTGATTTGATCGAGAGGGCTTTTGGTTCCAACCCCTTTCTCGACAGTTACATGGGTGTAGATCATCGTCGTTTTGACATCGCTGTGTCCGAGCAAGATCTGGACAGTTCGAATATCTGTCCCAGAGTCGAGCAGGTGAGTTGCAAATGAATGTCGAAAGGTGTGGCAGCTTACTTTCTTTTGGATCCCGTTTTTGCGCACTGCGGCTGAAACCGCATCTTGCATGATATTCGGATAGAGGTGCCATCTCCCAGTCCTACCGGTTCTCGGGTCAATTGATCGCTTGTGAGAGGGAAACACGTATTGCCACCTCCATTCGGCGTTTGCGTTAGGATATTTCTTGGCCAGAGCGTGTGGCAGTTCGACACGACCAAGCCCTTCAGTAAGATCCTATTGATGGGTCGCATGGGCCTTCTGTAGTTGATTTTGAAGTGGTACCCTCACTGATGCGGGCAGCGGCACGGAACGATCTTTGGCTCCCTTGGTGTCTCTTACCACGATGAGATTCCGCTCAAAGTCGATGTCCTTGACCCTCAGTCGAAGTGCTTCTGACAGCCGCATACCGGTTCCGTATAGTAGGGCCGCGATAAGCTTCTGCACACCGGACATCGACGACAGGATAGCCGCCACTTCGTTGATGCTGAGCACAACGGGCAGGAAGATCGGTTTCTTCGCCCACTGAACACCCTCAAATACTCCCGGGTCCCGTTCGAGGACTTCGCGGTAGAGGAAGACAAGCGCATTGAGCGCCTGGTTCTGTGTTGATGCCGCGACATTACGGTCTGCCGCTAGGTGGGTGAGGAACGCCGTAATCTCGTTCGTTCCCATGTCGCGGGGGTGCCTTCCATGGTGAAAA
>JBBAUR010000096.1:0-11240 GCA_040398075.1 Bdellovibrionota bacterium
TCGCCCAGCAATTCTCATTCATTTTTTTCAAAAATGAATGAGGCTGGGTTTATTTTCATCCCGTCAATGATACGGTTGCTGTGAGGTAGCAGTCGTCGCAGCTGGCATCTCGTGGACAACCTGCCTTCTGGATGCTACGTACCCTCCTGCTGCGGCGGCTCCCAAACCGAGCAGCATTGAGAACAACACCCCCCACGCTGCTCGACTGGCGAGGTCAGCAGTACGTGTTACCTGTTCTGGGGTTACCTGCTGTCTTAGGGTCTCCAACGCCTGGCGGGCGGTATCCCGCGTCGTCTGCTCTAGTGGTCCTGCTGCACCCTGTCCTCCTTGTCCCTGTCCCGGTTGGGTTCCCTGTCCTATCTGAGGGGCGGCTGCTTGTACTCCTGTCTGGACGACACTACCTAATGTTTGGAGAAGATCCCCCGCGCCCCCTGCTACTACGTACAATAGGAGTGGTACGGTCACTATCCACACCATCGCTCCTTGAAAGATGCGGGTGAAATTATCTACCACAGCGGTCGTTCGACCTGAGATCCATCCGCCTACGAAGAAGGATATGAGAGCAGTTGCTACCCCCCATACACCAGCTCCGAGGCCGAATGAACCGAGGGTATCATCCGGATCGATGCGGGAGAAACCGATGGCGAGGCCGAGCACACTCAGCACTGCCGTTGCAGAGAGGGCACTGAATACCCCCGCTAGTACGGGACCCCATCGCACCAGATCAAACGAGAGGCTCGGAGTAAGGCCGAGCTCGTATCGTTCAGCTCCATGAAATCCCTCACTTCGAGACAGGCTACCTGCTGATGAGCTTTCTTTGTAAATATCTGCGGCCATGAGATTCCTCCTTTGCAACGCTTAAGATTCCTCAATGAGAGAGAGAGGAGGATGAGGCCCATCCCCTCTGCTGGCCAGCGTTTCGCGTGACCTGTTGTGCGTAGTCGCGTGGAGCTTTCTCGACGAGGTCGGCCTGGGACACGATTCCACAGCACATTCCTCGACTGTCGACGACAGGAACTCGACGCACAACGTTCTCGTCCATCACCCGTAAGCATTCCTGTACCGACATATCGGGACTGACGCTCGCAACAGGCGACGACATGCAATCACGAACCATGACGGAGGCAGGGGATAGATTCCGTGCAACCACCCGACAACAGATATCGCGGTCAGTGACCACTCCTACGAGCCGGCGACTCTGTTGGTCCTCTACTACGGGGATCTGTCCACAGTCGTTTTCGACCATTAATTTGGCAGCTTCTACGACGTTCGTATCGCGTGTACAGCAAACAGGATTCTTCGACATAATTTCTCGAACATTCATGGCTATCTCTCCTCAAACTGAGTGGTATCTCGCTCATGTGCGTATATGTACTTTTCTCTTACACCGCGAGCGGGGAGATAAGCACTGATACCGGTCAGGGATGCCCCGTACCTAAGGTAGCGAGGCAAAACCCCTCCCTGCTGCGACAGTAGATCTTGGGTTGCTCTTCAATCTTCGCAACGGGTAAAAATTCTTAAATGTATCGGAGAATTCGGCGAGCTGTAGTCAAGTCGCGGATACATCCTCGCCTGCGCTAATGCTTCGGCGAGGCCTTGATACTATCGGGCGCGACGTAGCTTTGCTGGAGTCGAGAGCGGTTTCTCCCCGTCACGAAAATCGAACACGAACCCAATCTCTACTTTCTCGCTACGGGTGGGTTTCGTCTCGCTTCCCTAAGTAATCCGGGTTGCTGAAAGCTCCAGCGATGATTCGAGCAGTCTCAGCATGCCCCCTACTACTGAGGTGTTTGTCGGCTTCGGAATACAAGGGATCGCCGTGCCATTTCAAAAATTCAGGATACAGGTCGATCACCTCGAGCCCCTCATCATTACAGATTGATAGAGCAGCTGAATCTAGGTGAGAGCGCGTAGCGCTCTGTATATCGTTGTGGGAGGGAATGAGAATTGTAGTGAGATGGATGGCGTGCTCACGAGTAACTCGCTTGAACTCTCGCAGGACTAACTTCATGAGTATCTTCGCTCTCTGATACTCTGCTTGGTCGGGAATTTCGTCGGTGGTCTTGTCGTTGAACAAGATTTCAGAGATGTGCTCTTCTGTTTCCTTCGGTAGAAAGCGACCGCTCGCAATGAGCCGCAAGGCCATCGGCAACCTAAAAACTGGAATCACCTTCTCAACCGGATTAGGGTGTAGCGGCCTCAAGGCATCGCCGTCCGCACTGATTTCGAAGAGATGATTCTTGAGTAGGTCATTGAAATCGTTCGACGGATACAACGATAAAAGAGCTCGGGAGGGTGCGAGGGGGAGTCCGTAGCGTTTGAAAGCGATCAGAGATTGGTCTGGTCCGAAGCCCTGCACCCCCATGTTGTAAACTTCGCTGCCCTGAAGGAGCTTTTCGAGCTGTTGAGGGAATGTCTGCTCTGGCTCGACGACCAGACCCATCGGGAAGGAATCGCCTGAAACCGTTATGAGGGCTTTTCCCGGGACGGAAGGTTTGGCATCGCGAAAACCATCGACGTTAATGTGATGGGTCTCGTTGGGGATCATACGGAAAAGGGTCTCCGTATCCAGGGTGAAGAAGGTTACACCCTTGGTTCCACCGACCCCCTTCCCGACCAATTGATAGGTCGGCCAAACTCCCCACACGTGCATGGAGAGCTCGGAGAAGCCAACACACAGTGCCGCTATGGCACACCATTTCGCTACGAACTTGACGACAGCCAACATAGCTCTCATGTACCATCTCAACGAGCTCGACAGAAGGAGCGAAATACCATTTTGCAGAGTCATACGACGCAACGGATAAATTCTGGCGGACTCTAGAAAAAGTAAGCTACCGATAATTGGGAAAGGAGGGGAATTATGGATAGTCCAACGTATTCCCTTCAACGGGAGGAGCGGGATTTTTTCCAAAAAATGCCTAGCCCGCTAGCGATCCTCTCCCTACGGTTGAGCTGTGGAACCCGAGGTCGCTAGAGAAGCGAGGCAATCTCTACTTTCGCAGTAGGGAGGAGTTTTGCCTCGTTTCCGTAGGTGGTGCTGAGCGCCGATTCGCGGTGAGTGCACCATCAGAGCGATGTGAGGGCCCGGTTCGGTTGTGAGAGGTTTTTTCGTGCCGCATAAGCGCCCTCGTCTCGAGGGCGCTGGTTTTGGCTGGCTCCCCGCGACTTCCTCTCGCATTCGGACGTTTTCCTTTCAATAGGGGAGCGATTCGAGGGTGTATATGAGGTTGTATTTGAAAACGGTGGTGGCACTTTGTCTCGTCACAACGTCTCTTCTTCGGTTCTCGGACACGGCGGCCGCGCAGGCCACATCTTTTACGGTCATACGGGTAACATCACTCGATGATTCCGGAGCAGGAACTCTGCGGGATTGCGTCTCAAAAGGGGTCCCGCGGGTGTGCGTGTTCGAGGTGTCTGGGCGCATAAAGCTAGCGAGTGAGCTCGTAATTACTCAGCCCAATCTGATCATAGCGGGGCAAACCGCACCATCGCCTGGAATTCTCGTTACTAACGCCGGAATCACGGTCAAGAGTCACCACGTGCGCATAGAGCACATCGCTGTTCGTGCTGGTGACGACAAGTCGGGGACCGACCCGCGAAGTCGAGATAGTATGAGCATCCAAAGCTCTTCTGCGTACGAAGTGAAGCTCAAAAACCTCTCGATATCGTGGGGAGTGGATGAAAATTTCTCGACCTATCAAGGTATCAAGAACGTGACCGTCGAGAACTCCATCATCTCCGAGGGGTTGATGTATTCGCTCCATCCGAAGGGATATCACAGTATGGGCGTATTGGTCGGTGAGACCGCGAGAGATGTGGTGTTCAGGAACAATCTCCTCGCTGCTAACAATGATCGTAATATCCGATGGAAGTTCGACACGACCGGCGCGATGCTCAACAACGTCATATACGGATGGGGCGGAAGCTCTTCCTGGAATACGACGAACCTCTCCGATACTGACGGAGCGGATAAGGCGAATATACTGGATATCGTAGGTAACAGATATATTCCAGGGCCTCAGGGGTTACAGACGGCGTACGCCGTGTACTCCTCCCGAGTACCGCGTAATTCAAAGATTTATCTGGCAGATAACCTCGCCCCCAATCTGACCAACGTACCAGCTTCCTTCTTGGTCAAGACCCCTAACTTCAACCTTGCAAACACGCTACCAGTAGCGAGCGTTTACGACCATGTTTTGACCTACGCAGGCAGTCGACCATGGGATCGGAACGCCGATGACGTTCGCGTGATAGCGGGGGTAAGGGCTGGAACATTGAAGCTCCGTAATTCGGTCGGTACGTGGCCTTCATACGAGGTGAATCGTAGACCGGTGGCGATACCGGACGGAGTGATAGCGCTGGATAGAGTCAACTCGGTCATGGCGGCGTACGAAAATGCGGCAGCTCCAGCAGCTGGAGGATTACCGACACCAGCAACGGTGCCGACAGCGACACCACGACCAACGAGTGCTCCTACACAGGTCCTAACGGGGGGACCTTCAGCGTCTCCAACCGGGAGTCCAAGTGCGTCACCGACACCTGGTACATCGTCTGAGGCGCGAGCGCATACGGTGCTCAAGGTGACATCGCTTGCGGACTCAGGACGGGGAACGCTGCGGGAGTGCGTCGAAAAGCCGTTCCCACGGGCTTGTATCTTTGAGGTTTCCGGTCGGATCAAGTTGCGCAGCAACATCGTTGTCGATCAACCTAACCTCATCATTGCGGGACAGACAGCACCCTCGCCGGGAATCGTCTTGACGAATGCGGGGATCGTGGTGAGGAGTCACGACGTGCGAGTTGAGCACCTCAGCGTGCGTAGCGGTGATGCATCCGAGAGGCCTGGCTCGAGGTCTCGGCGTAGCATTAGCGTACGAGGTTCTTCAGCCTACAACGTCAGGTTCAAAAACCTATCGATTTCGTGGGCTGTTGACGAAAACGTACGGATTGCGGGATCAGTCAGGAATGTTGTCTTCGAAAATTGCATAGTCTCCGAGGCCCTGCACCGTTCAATTCACCCAGGAGGCGCCCACGGTATGGGGGTTCTGGTTGGTGAGAGGGCTCGGGGAGTCCGGTTCGTCCGAAATCTCGTCGCTGCCAACCATGACCAAAACATTCGGTGGAGATCCAATACTCGGGGAGAGATGATCAACAACGTCGTCTACGGGTGGGGGGGAAATAATTCGCGGAATACGACAAACATCTCCACTCTGAGTAAGACGGGTAGGGCAACGTTGCTCGATGCCATCGGCAACGTATTTCTTTCGGGTCCGCAGGGGCTGGATAAGGCATATGCGTTCTATTCGGCAAGGACAGCGAAGGGATCGAAGGTGTTCTTGAGTGACAACATCGCTCCGCGACTCACCAATATCGACTCTACTCACCGAGTGAGTCAGCGGCTCTTCCCGGGAACCGAAGCCGCGCCAGCATCGGTAACACTCGAGTCGGTCCTTCGCGACGCAGGTGCGCGTCCGTGGGACCGCAATCCAGAGGACATGCGGGTGATCGAAGGAGTCAAAGCTCGTTCGCTGCGACTGCGAGATAGGGTTAGGGCATGGCCGAAGTATGCGAAAAATAGACGTAGCATCGAGATAACGCAGGCGTTGATCACGGAAGATCGGCTCGATCAGGCGCTGTCGCTATTCGAGGTACAAATGGGTACTCCCCGACCGACCTCTTTTTGATATGCTCGTGTACTAGCGGTATCGCTGAGACGTCAGCGGTGTCTGTCGCCCCCTGTGTGCCGTCAAGGTGCACAGAGGGCTTTTTTATTCCCGTGTCGCCATACTACTGCATGAGGTGATGGGAATAGGTCACTGCCTTCAGTCGAAGAAGTGGTGTATACCCTGGGTATGACGAGACGAATAACGATCTGCTGTGCTCTTGGCGGCTTACTTCTAATCGCCCTCTATTTTCGGACCATAGTCGGTTTAGATTGGGACGAAGGAGCGCACCTGCATCCTGACGAGCGTTTTCTCACGATGGTAACGGAGCGGATTAAACTCCCATCCTCAGTGGGGGAATACTTTGATTCTCAGACCTCGCCGCTCAGCCCGTACAATAACGACTTTGGCTTCTTCGTGTACGGGACCCTGCCAATTTTTCTCACCAAATATGTGGCATCTGCGCTGGGGTTATCCGACTACGGACATGTACATATCGTCGGTCGAGTTATGAACGCGGTGTTCGAGCTTCTAGCTCTGTACGCTCTGTACCTCTTTGGTCGTCGGGTATTCAACCGATCCACAGGATTGACCGCCGCGCTTCTGTTCGCACTTGTCGCACAAAACATCCAACTCTCGCATTTCTACGGGGTGGAGAGTGCTGCAGCTTTATTCGTGTTGCTGTCACTCTTGATGTCAACGGAGATACTCCTTCCTCGCGAAGCAGCTCTGCCTGTGGGGAAGAAGATCAAGATAGGAGTGGCGAGCGTGGTAGTTTTAGGCCTTGTTGGCATGCTGATGAGGGGGCTACCGTTCTTTATCGCGCTTCAGGTGCTTAGTCTCGGAGTGGCAGTAACAGCGTGTCTGGTATTCCATGCTAGTTGCGGGGTCGTTGTTCGTTTCGGTCTGCTAGGAGTTATGGTCGGGTGTGCATTGGCTTGCAAGGTCAGCACCGTCTACGCGATTCCGTTCATATTTCTCCCCCTGGTAATTGAATTTCTACGGAGCTGCGTCAGAAAGGTGGCTTCAATCGGAGCTGTGAGGGACGAATTCAGGGGTCTGCCGAGGCCTTCACATCTGGTGCTGGGCGGTATCATGGCCGCGTTTATCGCAGCGCTCGGATTCCGTGTGCTACAGCCATATGCTTTCAGTGGCACGTCTTTTTTCTCGCTTACGCTCGCCCCGAAGTTCCTCGCCAACATGGCGGAGGTGAAGGGGTTGATGAAAGGCGCTGACTTCCCTCCGTCCGTGTACTGGGTGGACCAACCGGCATTTCTCTTCCATTGGCGTAACATGCTGTGGTGGCAGATGGGGCTTGGCTGGTTCGTCGCTGCATGGGGTGGGTTGATCTTCATGGGATGGCGGCTCTTGAAGACCGCTGATGTCGTGAGCCTACCGTGGTTTGCCTGGACGATTTTTTGGTTCTCGTTCAACGCAATCAGCTTCGCAAAGGCTGGTCGTTATCTCTCTCTCATTTACCCCTTCTTCGCCCTGGCGGGGGGCTATCTGCTGGTCGTGGTGACGCGAGCCATTAATCACTCGTTATTCGTCGAAGGCTTAGGCCGGATTCACGCACGTATTGTGTCGCTCATACCAGCCAGCATTGTAGTCATCAGTGCGCTGTTCTGGGCGATAGCTGTAACTAACATCTATCGCCGTCCACACACCCGTATCGCTGCGTCGCGCTGGATCTATACGAATATTCCGTGTGGCGCGACCTTGGCAAATGAGCATTGGGACGACGGATTGCCTCTGCGCGTTGATGGAAGAGATGGCTTTGGCGGTTGTTACAAAGGCCTCGAAATGGAGCACTATCACTGGGATGACCCGAACAAGCTTGCCTCTACCTTGAGTAAGCTCGAGAGGACCGACTACATAATACTCTCGAGTAACCGTCTGTATGGCTCTATCCCCCGTATGCCGCGGCGATTTCCCTTCACGATCGAGTATTACCGGATGCTGTTTTCGGGAGAGTTGGGCTTCTCACTCGAAAAGATCTTTTCGTCGTATCCCTCGTTCGGTCCTTTCGAGCTAAAAGACGATACCTTCGAGGAGATGTTGCTCAACTACGACCATCCCAAGGTGTTAATCTTCAAAAAAACACCGAACTTCAATCTCGAGCACGTATCGAAGAAGCTCAAGTCATTTCCTCCACACGTGCCGCTCACCCTATTGGATCAGCAGACGTGAGGTAGCACGAGGGTCGAGGCCGCACCACCCTAAATACAAACATGGTTTTGGGGTATCGTCGCCTGATTAGGGACTCTGCCTGCACGTGCAGGTAGACCCGTTTGTATGGTGCATTTTCGCGGCACATGCGTCACCGAGGTTGTTCATAACCTGCTAAATGCTCCCCCCAAATGATTGCAACCCGACAAAAAAACGGGCAGAAAGAGCGGCTTGCGTTATTGCCGAGCTCGCTCGATTGGGCACTCGGTTAGTCTTTGGGAGATAGATTCATGTTACGAAAAATTTCACTTCAAGTGCTTGGAGCACTGGTGTTGTGCGTTTCTCTGTCCTCGGCACAGGCACAGGATTTGGCGAAGGATTTAAGGGAGCTGTCGGTAAAAGCAACCCCAGCGCCCGCTCCCGCATCTTGCGAGCCCGCGCCGAAGGATCCATCGGTATGGGACAAGAGCCTCCTGTTTGGCTTGAACTACACTGAGGGTAACACCAAGACCACAAACATCAACCTGGGAGGAGTTGCTGCTCGTGATTACGAGAATAACGCCTGGAGATTTCAGGCGGACTACAACTACGGTAGTGCTGCCAACAGTGCAAATGACCCCAAGGAGGAGAACAAGAACAATATTCGTGCTCTCGCCGACTACCGACGTGTTCTCGATAACCGTTGGTTCGCGGGTGCAGGAGCCGCATTCGCGCACGATGAGATCGCAGACTTGAAGTATCGAGCGGTCCTAAGTCCCTCGTTGGGTGCTTACGTGTTACGGGACGATGACGCAAAGTTCAGCCTCGAGGCGGGTCCCTCGTACGTTTGGGAGAAGCTCGGAGACGAGGATGATAACTTCGCTGCCGCACGTATTGCTAATCGATTCGAGTGGAAGTTCAGCGAGACCTCGAAATTATTCGAGTATGCGGAATACTTGGTGAGCTTCGAGGATGCTGATCAGTACCTGATCAACGCGGAAGTAGGGTTGGAGACGGCGCTCAACTCCTTCATGAGCCTCGTCGTGTCGGTGAAGGACTACTACATAAATCAACCTGCTGAAGACCGTGTTCCCAATGATGTTATCACTATTACAGCGCTCAAGGTTACCCTGTAATAGATAGAGGAAAGGAGGCTAGAGAGTATGGCTATCAATACAGTTGGGAAGAAAGCCTTTGGGCTTTTCGACGAGTTCAAGGCGTTTGCTTTCAAGGGTAACGTAGTTGATCTCGCGGTCGGCGTGATCATTGGAGGTGCTTTCGGAAAGATCGTGGACTCCCTAGTAAAGACCATTATCATGCCTGCTGTGTCGGTGTTGCTACCCGGCGATCAAGGCTACGTGGGCTGGAAGCTCGTGTTCAACGGGAAGGAGATACCGTACGGCCTTTTCTTGGGAGAGGTCGTTAATTTCGTCATCGTTGCACTAGCGTTGTTCCTCTTTATCGTGAAGTTCCTCGGATGGGTCATGCGCAGCAAGGAGGTCGAAACAGCAGCGCCTCCGGCGTTGACGAAGGATCAGGAGCTCCTCGTTGAAATTCGCGATCTTTTGCAGAAGCGGAGCTAGGGAAGTAAAGCGAAGCTTTAGCAGGTAGACACACTTACGTGGGCGTGCTCGTCGAGCGAGGGTCAGCCAAATGTAGGCTACCTTCCTTCACGGGCACGCTTGTAAGTACACGAGCGGGGATGTACGGAGGTATCTCTTCATGTGGTGTGGACGTCCTTCACCTTATTATCTCATGCCGCTTGTGCTGCTTGTGGTCGGTACATCCCTACCGCTTTCGACAGCCTACACACAGAGCAAGAAAGAGGGAGATTTTGAAACTGTCCCAGTTCTTGTTGCCTCGAAGGTTCTGCCTGCAAAGATATTGAAAGGGCCGCACTACTCAATAGACGAGCGTGTCGAGAACGACGGGTACTTCAACACCTATACCGTTAGGACCCCCTTCGGGATATTCAAGCCTAGCGGGCGGCCGTTGCTCGAGATTCGGATTAGAGAGATTCAGGCGATAGCCGAGCTCGACAGGCTCGAGAGCTCCCAGGTTTTCATCGATGCCGCGAAGAGCACCGGTAAAAGCGTGTTAATGGCACCGATTAGGGCAGCCGAAAAGGTGGTAGACACCGTCTCGGACCCCGAAAAGATGGTCGATACCATCAAAGCGGTCCCCAGAGGGGCGGAGCGTCTCTTCTCCTGGGCAGCGCGTCAGGTGGAGGGTGCATACGAAGCAGCCAGTGGATTTGTCTCTTCCGATAAGGAGAAGAAAGAGAAGGGCTCACAGGAGGAGAAGAGCTTCAGTACCTCAGATGCATTGAAGCAGGGGAAGGAGTTCGGTCTCGGATTCATTGGCTACAACAAACGTGAGCGTGAGTGGTTTCGCAAGCTCCAGGTAAGTCCATACACGTCGAATCAGGTTCTGAAAGATGAGGTAGTGCGTGTTGCGACGATTGAGACTGCGGTGGGTGTTGCCTTCAAGTTCGTCCCCTCCATCTCGTTACTGAGTGAACTCAACACCTTCAATACATGGTACGGCCGGGCCGAGAAATTGGCCCTGTACGAGGACCCTGGCAGCATCAGGAACAAGACACGTGCTGACCTTCTGTCGCTCGAGGTGCCTGAGGAGCTGATCAAGAGATTTCTTGCACACAAATCCTATAGCCCCTGGTCGCAAAGGCTACTTAGCTCCTCTCTGGTTGCGATCGGTTCATCGGTAAAGGGCCACGCACACTTCGTGCGCGCAGCTCTCGAGGCGAATGACGAGGGTACTGCACTATACTTCGTCGCTGTAGCAGAGCAGCTTGCAGAGACGCATCGAATACGGCCACTCGATCGTATTGTTGCCTCGCTCTATCTTCCAGCTGCTGTGCTGCGGGACGGAACGCTCTTCTTGCCCTTGCAGGTTGATTACTTAGTGTGGACCAAAGATGCTGCTCGGGTGTTTGCTGACTTCTCAAAGAGGGTCGTGGTGCCCGAGCGGTGTAAAAAAGCAGAAGTGCGTATAATTGGGGATTTGAGTCCGCGGGCTGCGAGAGAGCTCTCCCACATCGGAGTCGTGTTAACTGTCGAACGCTCTTGACCCTTAAAAACTTCACACGCTCCGCATGGAGGAGTCTGTTGTCTTCTACGGCGCAACTTGGTTTCGCCAAGGTTGCGCTCGCCCAGTTATTGTCATTCATTTTTTTCAAAAATGAATGAGGCTTGGTTTATAATTACCCTTCAGCCGCCTGACAAAACAATGGCTCTTCGTGGAATCGAGTGGGTGCCAATGACTGCTGATGGGGCATAATCCATTGTTTTCAGTGATAAATAACGTATTTCCGCGTGAACGTGCTCGTGAACGTGAACGTACCCGACCTAGTCACTTTCTGCCCCGGCGATCGATATCTAGTAGTATTTTGGAGTTCGTCGTCACTAC
>JBBAUR010000097.1:0-10872 GCA_040398075.1 Bdellovibrionota bacterium
CTGCCGATTGCAGCCATCCGAAGCAGAGGAGCATTTTTGTTACGCACTCTAAGACTCTGGATTGGTTCCTACCACCACTGATGGCTCTGTAGATAAAGTCACAGCCTCTCAACCAGAGAAGGAGATGACGATTACCCCGATGAGCATCAAGAGTGCCCCCGGTAACCGTGCGACTGTGGCTTTCTCCCCGAAAAACAAGCGACCTAGCACCATCGCGAAGAGGATATTCGAGCGTTTCAGGCATACGACGTAATGCACGGGGGCGGTTTGAAGAGCCAAAAGGTACGCGCCGAGCGAGAGAGCGTTGGTGGCTCCCAACGAGAGCAGATGCTTCGAGGCATCTTTCAAGCTCCTTACCTTCAGTACTTGTGCCCGGAGAATCAACGGAAGCAGAAGAATTGAGATCATGGAGAGTTGTGCGCTCGCCCAAAAAAAGAGGTCATAGCGCTTCATTGCGATGCGGTCGACACTGCCTGTAACGCTCCATAGAAGGGCTAGACCGAGCATAATTCGAGCGCCCGGTTGGCTCAGTAAAGCTTTAATAGGGGCAAAAAGACCTTCGCGGGCCTTATTGAGATTGAGCACGTATGAGCCGGCTGTGACCAGAAGCGCCCCTACCATAGCAGAGGGGCTAGGCAAATCACCGGTCAACACGGGGCCAACAACGAGGAGGAACACGGGTGTGAAGGCCATCATCGGTATACACAGCGACAGTTCGGACACCTGAAGCGCCTTCACCAACGCGAGCCCACCCCCAACATGACACGACGACACGAATACCAATAGTGCCCAGAATTCGAATGATAATTCGGGGGGTATGTTCCGTAGCATTCCGGGTAAGAAAAAAGGTAGGGCACAGAGCGAGTACGACCATGTGATCAGGGGTCGAGGCGTGGTAGTTGAGGCGCTCTTGGATATGGAATCACGAAGCGCATCAGCTAGGCCTGCAACGAGGGAGAGAAGAACCCATGTCATCACGAAAGTATACGCGAATTTTCGAGTCACGTCATCGAGCTGCCGCACATCTGAATTGTGCCTCGTGTGCGCGAACAGGATAGGGCTTTCCGAAGCAGATAGACATCCTCGGATGAACATTGCATGGTCCACGACCATCTTTTCGAAATCCAATCGAGTGAGACTTGCGAGTACAGGCTGACATGAGTCGGGTCTTTTGCGTACCACCACGTTGTCAATGCTTGTCCACGCTCGAGCAGCTTCGTCATCAGGGCCAACCAGCCACCAGGTTTGAGCATCCGATGAAGGCGATCAAACTCGTGGAAGGGCAAATGAAAATGCTCTGCGACCTCGGTACACAGGATGAAATCATACTCGTACTCAAGGGCACTTTGGTCGGGAGCAAAGAAGGGATCGTAGTTTGTCACCGTATATCCCATCTCCTCGAGAAGCTCTGATGCTGTGTGAGACGGCCCACAACCAAAGTCGAGTCCGTATCCAGAGGTGACAAGAGATGTGAGTGGAGCGATAGCGCGCCGAAGGTGCTGGCAGTATCCGCTATCTGCCCGATTGTTTTGATGGAGCAGGTAGCGAGCCTCTTCTGCTGATGCAGCCAGTCTGTACTCGGGAAGCATGAAAACCAGTGCGCATCGCGGACAGGTCAGATACCCTCGTCTGAAAGCATGTATCTGTTTCGACGAGATCCCGCTCGAGCACAGGGGGCAGTGCTGCTGCGAGCGACTCTCCATGAAAGCTCAGGCACTCACCACCGTTTTTACCGGCTCTGCTGGGGATACATCGGCACTGGGGCACGGAATCTCCTCGAAAGGGATACCGAGGCTTCGCTGAATTCCGTAAAACGCACCGTTATCCTGAGGTGCTACGAGACTAATTGCTACGCCGCTTCGCCCTGCTCGGCCGGTTCTACCTGTTCGGTGAACGTACGCTTCGGAGTCGTTGTGAATGGAGTAATTCACGACGAGTTCCAAGTGACTAATATCGATGCCTCGAGCTGCGACATCGGTGGCGATCAGATAGCGTAACGTACCATCTCGGAGGCCGTTTAACACCTTGACGCGTTCCTTTTGCGAGAGGTCGGAGTTGATACGCTGAGCATTGAAGCCCCGTCTCCTCATGAAAACCTCGACTAATTCGGTATCTGACTTCGTGTTGCAGAATATGATCGCCGACGAAGCATTTTTCTGTTCGAGCAGGGTACACAGAGACTTTGCCTTGTCTGCAACACCACCCGAAACACGACAGAAGAGATGCTTGATGTCGGGGGTGTTCTCCTCGTTTTTCTCGATCTCAATCGTTTCCGGTTGTCGCAGAAAGCTTTGCGCGAGCATCCCGACCCGCGGTGACAGTGTTGCGCTGAAGAACATTCCCTGTCGCTTACTCGGTAGACGTCCCAGGATGGCCTGGACATCCTCGAGAAATCCCATCGAAAGCATCTCATCAGCTTCGTCGAGCACAAATTGCTTGCACCTACGGAGGAGCAACTCACGTTGATTTATCAGGTCGAGCAATCTGCCAGGGGTGCCGACTACGACCCGTTTGTCGGCACGAAGACTCTTGAGCTGTTTGTCGATGGAGTCGCCTCCGATGATGCAGGCTGGTCTGACGTCGGAGCTTATTTGATTGACGACGGTACAGATCTGAAGAGCTAGTTCTCGAGTTGGTGCTATGACCAGAGCTGTCGTCGAGATATTCTGCGGGTCCTTCTTCAGCTCCAGCAGGATCGGCAGCATGAATGCCAAGGTTTTACCGCTGCCCGTTTGAGCCTGTACTATGAGGTCTTTACCGGCTATCGCCCGAGGGATTGCAAACGCTTGTACAGGAGTTGGCGTTACTATCCCGTTTTGATGAAGTGATTCAACGAGCGTCGGATCCGATATCAAGCTAGAGAAAGATGGGGACTCGGAGTTCGAGTCAGAGGTTTTTGTGTCGTGATTCATGTATCGTCCTAATGAGACGCCGCGAAGGCTACCGGGAGCGACACAGATGGGGGTGAAAAAGGTCGCTGTTGGCGCGAGAGAGGCGCTCTTAATCTATGTGTTACGAGGCCAACGCCTCGCTTTTCCTTATTAAATGTAAGTATGCCACAAGACGCATGCGTAGACTAGGAGGGACTGCTGTATGTGCTGAACTCAAGAGCAGCCGGGTACGCATTAAGCAAGTGAAGTCAGGGAGTTAGTGGGTCATGGATCTGCGCGCTATTTTGAGCATGCCGGAATCAGGTCTTACCTTGTTTGCTCACGAGCACGGGTCTCCCTTGGTCGATTTCCCCGCTCCGGCGTTATATATCTTTCCGCCCAAATCCTTGTAGCGTTTGAGGACTACACAAGCCTCATCAGCAAGCACGTTTTCTATGACCTCGATGTGCGAGGTCTCCGGTAAGCGCCTCCGAAGTAATTCAGCCCAGTTTGGTGGCACAGGACCCTCGTCAAAACCTGTCAACTCTTCGGTCTGTTCACAGCTGGCGCCGGTTACAAGCCGTTTGATACCCGACCACCATACGGCCCCCCAGCATTGGATACAGGGCTGTGCGCTGGTTACGAGCTCCATCGTCGGAAGATTTGGGGCCCCAAGATCAAACGTTCCAAGGCTCTGTTGAGCGATCATAAAGGCCATGATCTCGGCATGAGCCAGGGAGCATGCTCCGACGATCACTAAATTGACACCTGGTGCTATGAGCCTGCCGCTTTCACTCTCGAAGATGGCTGCTCCGAAAGGACCCCCCGTTTTCTCGGAGACGTTCCGATCAGCAAGGGCGATCGCCAGACGCATCCTGTCCTCAATCGAGGTAAAGGCTGTTCCTGGTTTGACGAGGTCTGATACCCATTCGGGGAGCGAGACGTGTACGCTTGGATAGAGCTGAGTCATGGTAGTTAAGAGCATAGGTTGCGCATTGCTCTCATTATCCCTCAAATCAGCGGATATGGAAAAGCCCCACCTATGGCGCATCAATTGGCCGCGCTGCTGGCCGATACGAAAAAGGGGGATCAAAGCGTTTTGTTGGCTACTATTGCGGTGTGCAGCAGCTGCTCTTCATCCTCGCGCTCCACATATCGTGAGCTACTTGAATAGCTCCAAGCTGGTATAGCCACGTGCTTTGATGTATCGTTTTCGCTTATCGCCACAAATCGTAAATCTTGATTAGCTCGCGCTAAATGCTTTCCGATATACAGACACAGAGATGTTCCCGGCTCATACAAGACGTCTTCGAAGAGCTTCAGCCACCCGGGCTGGCATGTGCAGTTATGACCGACGGGAAGCTCCTTTCCTTCGTAGCTCACGGCGTTTCAGACGTGGAGCAGGTAACACCCTTCAGCCTGGATTACTCGTTCCCTATCGGTTCTCTTACGAAAAGCTTTGCTGCCGCGGCTATCTTAATCTTGAGAGATAACGGAAAACTTAGCTTGGCGCAGAGTGCGAGCGAATTTGTTCCGGAGCTCGGCCCTGACTGGGAGATGACCTCACTCTTTCATCTTCTCTCGATGCAAGGGGGGCTCGGTGAGGACTTTGGTGGCTCATGGGCGGAGCAGCATCTGCCGCTCTCCAATCGTGAGCTGACCCAACGCTTCACCATACCGATCATCCGGGTGGCTTCTCCGGGTACGCGGAACTTTTACTCCAACTTTGGATATATGGTGCTTGGGAGGGTGATTTCCCGAGTATCAGGAGTAGATGCGCGCGACTTCATCGTACAGCGATTGCTCGAACCGTTGGGGATGAGCTCCACAGCATGGTCGGCGCCGTCGACCAAAGCAGCGCAGGGCTACAGAAGAGGCGATAGCCGATTTGAGAGTGAGCAATTATTTTCAGCTGCTAATGACGGAGCGGTCTTTGGAGGTTTGTGGAGCTGCTTACCTGACATGGCACGCTGGATCGACTTTCTCGCCTCTGCCCACGCGCCGCCTTGCGAAAGATACGAGACTATCCTTAGCCGAGCCTCACGCTTGGAGATGCAAAGAGCCGTGGTTCTTTGTCCGATTGCGCCACTCGATGAGCCCAATAAGAAGTCAGCCCACCGTGGATATGGGTTGGGTCTCGTAAATTTTCCGGGTCGGTCCGAATGGAGTGTCGGGCATGGAGGTGCGGTACCGGGGTTTGGTTGTCACATGCGGTGGTCACCTAAAACCGGGATTGGGCTGATGGCAGTTGCCAATCTCCGATATGCAGACCTGTCTGAGGGCTGCGAACAGATCCTATCTGCAGCGGTAGAGGGGGTCCCAGAGAGATCTATTTCCCTCCATCCGCGAGTTGCAGAGCGTGCAGCTGGTCTACTCGCTCTCGTGAGAGTGTGGGATGTAGCCGCTGCAGAGCAGATCTTCGCTTCTAACTTCTTTATCGATTATCCACGAGAAGGTATTGAGAGGCGATTCCATGAGCTGAGAGAGATGCACACGGGAGACCTCGCGGATGCACAGGTTGTTCAGCTGAGTGGCCTCAGTGCAAATATCCTAATTCGGGGCAGCAAAATTATGTCCTTCACGATATCCCCCTTCGAGCCGGGTCAAGTACAGGAGTTGGTCCTCTGAGAAGAGAGGGGAGTTCGAGTGCTGTCCGCCTGGAGGGCATCTCAGGTGCAATCGCTGGAGGTTATGAGCATCCTGGCATCTCTATCTGGATAATGCGTGGCGCGCGCACAGTAAGCGCAACTAGACGATACCGTTCGTTTAATTATCCTACTTAAAGTCGTGTACAGGAGGGACTCGGTCCATGTATACTATTGATGCGTATGAGTTTTTTGTCCTCACGGTTCTAGTATTTCAGTCATGACTGCCGGCCCCAACGATCCTCCGAACAACCATCAATCAGATAACGGGTGGTCGCAGGCGATAGATTTTGCTCAAGATATTGCACCTATATGTATGGTCCTCCCTTCTACCATCCGGGCGCTCCTGGGAGATGACCGCTCGAATGATGGACAGTTGTCCGCGGTTACAAAATACACGCTCGGACGGATCTGTTGTGCGTCGAATTTTAAGGCGATGCTTTACTACTGCACGCAGGTAGTTGCTCCAGAGTATTTGAGCAACAACAAGGCTATTACCGTCGGTCAATTGATCGACCTCTATACACCGGCGGACCTGAGCGCGATTATGGCCGCGTTTTCTCTGGGTAGGATCATTCGAAAGCGCATTCCAGCTGAGCTGTTCGAGATCATCCGGCCTCATCTGGCAAAAGAGGCTTATGTCGGTCTGATGGCGGGATTAGCTGTTCCCCAGCTGGGTCTGGCACCAGGGGTGTTATTGGGTACCCTCCCGCACATCGGACATGGACTCATGAGTGCGAGTGACCCTGGAGTTTACAAACGTTGGCGTAAGTCTCTCAAAGGTGCCTCACTCGACGAGCGGACAAAGAAGGAGCGCGAGGTTTGGGGATGTACATCTGCTCAGGTCGCCGCCATGATCCTCATAAAGCTCGGCTTCCCTACGCAATCAGCGCAGGCCCTTGCGTTAGCGAGTGAGTATACCGGACCGATAGGCACTATTAGAGATCCGGAAACGAGAAACGTTCGGATAGCCCTGGTGTGGTTAGAGTGCCTTCTTACCGGGCAGAAAGCTCCGAAGGAAGTTATACCAGGGGACTTTTTCCCATTTGAGGGGATACGAGCTGGAATTGATGCTTCAATTAAGCAGCTCTCCTCGCCTGAGCAATCTTGGTTCGAGCGCAGCGGTACGGACGTTTCTCCAGAGAAGACCCCACAGCTTTTCACGCCGATACCCAGTAAATCTGCAGCGCTCGAGGTACCACCTCAACTAGCGGAGGTCTTTACCGTCGAGTCGCTTACCGCGATGGACGAAGAGCAATTTGACTCCTTGGTTTCTCACATCGACAAGGAGATCGCCGAAGGAAAGATCGATCCAGATGGGACATCGAAAGCTGCTCACGAGATTGAGGACGCGCTGTCCTGATCGCCTGTGCCTCACTATCAACGCCTGAAAGAGGCCTGTTCGGTCTCGAGACTACTGGTGCCAAGTGTAACTGGCGCAGTCAGTACATGAGCCAACGAGCTGCGACAAACGTTAGTCGACCCGAAAGGATGGGTTTGAAACAGTATGCTTTTGTACGAACCCAATACTGGTGTCTAGGACAGCAGTGAAATTGAGTTTTAGAGGCGGTGTTTTTTTGCTATTCTAGCGCACCAAGGGGCCGTGAAAAATCGATTAAGTCGTTGGGGCTAGGGCTAAGATTAGAGCGGCATGAAGTCAGGCATATACGAAGATACCGGCGAGAGTAACGAGCGGAGATGGACCACGTAATCTCTCCCGGTGAACTTGTTTCGCTCTTTGTGAAGATTCAATGTAGAGCCCCTCGATCGGTCTCCGCGTGAGTTGAGTCCTGCAGACGTGAGCCTCCGTGATAGGCGCACTTCTGAGCCTGATCCCAGTAAGACAACTGCCTTAGGTATCCCAATAACAAGAAGTTCGTGGCTTTGTGTGGAGTTCAGCATGCCGGCAATAGCGAAAGGAGTCGTCAGCGGGGAGGGTGGTCTGTCGGACCTGAGGGCCCCACTCTTTAAGGGTAAAGAGTCAACATCAGTGTCTTCAGAGCGTCACGAGCGCCGGTCATTTATCAGATCTGTTACGGGAGCTTTTGTCGCAGCTACGCTCTCACCGAGTTCGATACTGGGTGGCGACGACGTTTCATCAGAGAGGCGTGATAGTCGCCGTGGAGAGGGACCTCTTCAAATAATCACGCTACCCAAAAACAACGGAGAACTCAGAGCCCTGTACGGTGGCAAATTAGTTCAAGATCTTCTGGACCACTGGACAGACCCTGTTACTGGCGCAGTGGCCTCTAGCGCAATAGCAGCCATAAAGGAATTAAAAGATCTCAATTTTTTGCCAACAACGTACGTGCATGAACTAGTGCACAAAATCCAGGCGCACGTAGGGATAAGATACGGCCTTGGTACGCAGTTCGAGCGAAAACTTTCAGTGCCGAAATCGACTAATTCGGCCGCTGCGCAGTACGACGTTCTCAGCACAGCACCTGTCTATCTCGGTCAGGGGCGCGTGGCATTTATTCCGACCCCGGAAAATGTCTCGCTCCGCCAACTAGCCCAATTTATCCCCGCCTCCTTGAGGAATGACCTCTCTTTTCGGTCTTATGTCACCCAGCCAGCCTTGTTGGATAGAGATGCGAGAAAATTTCACGACGTTCAGCGGCCAACCTCGCATCTCATCGACGAGTTTTCGTCTAGCCACCTTGGTGCAGAGTTGGCTTTTGAATGTATCGACGCCAACGTCGAGTTCAATCGCAGAAACCAGCCAGAAGGTAGGCTGTTCGAGCCCAAGTTGGAGATCCTAGGTCTCTTCACGCTAGCTCTCGGCGTTTTAGCGGCAGAGAAGGATGTTCGTTTTTTGCAGCCGGGGGATGAGCAGCAATTCTTCTCAGGCATCAGGTTTTTGGTAGAGCGGAGCTTGTGGCTCAACTCAAAGATAGCCAAGTCGAGTGAGATGAACGTCGTTCATGGTCAGTTGTTCAGGCCCGGCGAAATATTACGAACATTCTTGCATGCCGAAGACTGTAAGGATTTCAGGGGTCAGGTCAAAGATGTTTTTGGACCTAAATTATATCAGCTCTTGAGTGCAGACCCCTTTGGGGACGTGCTGGCTCCGGTACCTGATTTCCAGGAGATCAAAGTAGAACGTCTTAGAAAATCGGTAGGCGGGTGATGTTCGGTTTTTCTAGGGCAGCAGACAACGTGCTTGTAAAAGGGCTTCTGGGTCTCTCAGCCGCAGTCTCATGTAGCACGGCTTCACGTGCGCAGTCTGAGTCGGCCACGGCACAGAGGGGGGATTCTAGGGAAGCTAATTGGAGTTCTCTAGTTTTGCCGTATGTACCTGAGCGTCCGAGGCCGACTTTAACGGAGCCGATAGCCGGTATTACGCTGCTATCAACCAGCAGCGCAAAGAAGCTTTTGGTTCAGTTCGATACGATCAGGCGCTCAGGAGCTAGGCCTGAGCCGGAATTAGTATGTAAGCTCTTTGAGCAATTATCTCTCGAACCTGGGACCGAGGTAGCGCCGGAATACTTCAGAGGGTTGATAGCGCGATATCCAGAGAGCCCAGTACGAGCTGCGCTACTCAAGTTCGTCTATTATTCGCCAGATATAACTGTGTCAGACGTTACCCTCGAGCAATTTTGGAGCTCGAACAACATTGATGTTTTGAAGTGGGCTCTGCTCAATCAGTCAAGGACGTGTAAAGTCACTCGCTCGCCGGATTTCTTCAAGGATTATCGGCACAACCCAAATCCTGATATGCGAATTGCCACATCAATTGCTCTCATCAGTGCAGGTTTTGAGTCACTCCGTTTGAGCAACAGCGAAATACTCAGGGCAAGTATGTTTCTAACGGAGGAACACTTGTGCGCAGGTCACGAGACACGCTTGGTAGAATTGATGGCGCAAAACATCGCAGAGGGCGGACTTACAAAACTTAAGGGAGACGATGCGAGAGCCGTAGCCGCACCTCTCCTACACCTTCTGCAGAGAGTAACCAAACTGTCGCCCGAGTTTTCAAGGGCGCTCCTTTCTGCCGATTCCGCTACGTTTGACCGGTTTAGTGTATCTTTGCTTGAAGCTATCAGCCGGGCTCGCACTGATGCTGGCGAAAAAATAGTACTGTCGAAGGAGAGCCGTGTCCTGGTTGGGTTGCACTACGAGCAGATGTTTACCCATGTCATGCTCGAGCAGCTCTTTGAGAACGTAGGGGTAAGCAGGATAAAGTACGTCAAGGCAGGAGAGTTGAGAAATGCCCCATCAGGACCATATGGAAGCGAGCCGCAGGCGTTCCCGGACTCAGTATTTCGTCGCAGGTTCTTGAAAAAGCTGGAGGAGATCAAGTCTCCGGAACCCAAGCGCGAATACCTCGCAGAGCTTCGAGAATTAGCGCGAGACCGAACAGCGCCGGCCCTCGTCTGGAACATCATGCATGGTAGTACGCGGAAATTTGCGTTTTATCACGGTCAAGCGGGTGTCAGCATGAGAGCTGAGCGTGCTGATCCGCGGGAGATAAGTGATGAAGAGGTAGTGGAAGCGCTAGTCTCTCATGAGCACGCCGACAAGAAGGAGATCGACCTTAGCCACATGACGTTCATCTGCGATGCCTGCCGTCAGTACACGGTTGCAGAGGGCATACTGGACGGCATAGAGCGCGTAGCCTATCAGCGGGGTGCTGTGGTCAAGGGATATCCGTCATTCGTTGTCCTCA
Source organism: Bdellovibrionota bacterium (assembly GCA_040398075.1). Taxonomy (GTDB): domain Bacteria; phylum Bdellovibrionota_C; class UBA2361; order UBA2361; family OMII01; genus OMII01. Next base: position 10,185 of record JBBAUR010000097.1, read on the forward strand.
CGCAGCCCTATATGTACGGTAGCTTATCGTACTCTGTCTTCGGCGAGGTACCCAAGCCGGGTGATAATTCAGGATTACCGAAGGATGGTATTGATGTCGGTATGACCGTGTGTGGCCCCTTTGACGGTGAACTACGAAGATTAGGAAAACGACGAGAGCCAGTTCGGCTGAGGGATCTGTTTGTTGCCGACAACGAGGCTTTAACGAAGCACCGGGAAGGGCTCAAGGATCTAAAACGTTTGAAGGGCTTGCGGGTTGAAGTAGTGAGATCTACAGATGCAGATAGACCAGATTCATCTGGGCTGCGCGTTATCAATACTCAGGACCCAGCAATTTTTAGCCCGTTTCCATTATCGCTAGAAGTGATCAGGGCAGCCTGCGAGGAAAGTGGGCTGCCGACAGACGGCTTGAAGCACAGTAGACAGAGCTTCTTCATCGAGGTCTCGAACTGGTCGCCGGACCTTTCAAGCAAACCCTGTTAATGCGTTGTAAGATGGCTCTCCTCCCAAATAAGATCTATCCGCTTGTTTCACGTGTCTCAGGTACTAGGGCACAGATACCCCGAGGGCCTCCTATTGCCACGGAAGGATTTTGCCGTTTGCTATGTGCTTAACTTCCACGGGAAAGGCGAAGAACTTAGAGTGCGTAACAAAAATGAACCTCGTAGCGAGGATGAGCGAAATCGGCA
>JBBAUR010000098.1:0-10853 GCA_040398075.1 Bdellovibrionota bacterium
CGTTTTTGACAACTTAGCTCACCCTTTCCAACTCTGCTTGACCCCTTGAAACCCTGACGCGGAGCTGGAGACTAACAATCTCGACCCTCGCATAAGCGCTTTCCCGAGGTTTCTGGTCGCCGTAATCAGAGCAACTACCGCGGATCAACTACTTGCAAAAAGTGAATTGATCTTACGATCCTTAAGCTGCATTTATTCGAGAGGGGCAAGAAGCAGGTTCTCATGCCATCTCTCTCAGTGAACGCGTTCATATCGGAACGGGCTTATATACATTAACTAATTGATTTTATTTCGTTCGCGCGGTCACTGAGAAAAACAGCCCAGGTAAACCGGAGTGAAGCGGGCCGGCGCGCTAAGAAAATAGCTCACTCATCCCCTGCTCCCAAGGTATCACGAGAACGCCCTCGATTAGCTTGCGCTGTTGTGTCGTACAGAAGATTGCGGGGCGAGAGTGTGGAATGGCGGCCGCGAGCTCTTTTAATCTGCGTAACTGAACTATATCAACTTCCGGAGCCGACTTAATTTCGATTGCCCAGGTGGGTTCGCCCCTACGCTCAGCAATAAGATCAATTTCCAATTGGCCCTGAGTTTTAAGATAAGAGAACTTATAGTCGGACTGTAGATAGGCATTTAATCGATGTGCTTCAAGGATTACCAAATGTTCAAAGGCTCTCCCCCACTCATACGTTTGAGGAGACAGCTCAGCTCGCAGCCCTCCTTCTAATGCACGCTTTACTCCGATATCAAACAGATAAAACTTTGCGTGCTGGCGTTGTCGCTTGCGAATCGATGAGTGATACGGCTCAAGAAAGAAACCAAGAAGGGTATCCTCGAGAATCTGGAAATAACGGGCCACCCCCTTTGAGTCTGTTCCTGCCTCACGACTAATCTTGGAGAAGTTTATAATATGTCCATTCGATTGAGCTGCTGCCTCAAGAAAACGAGCAAAGGGATCTAGGTTTCTGACAAGCTGTTCTTCGCGAATCTCCTCTCTTAGGTACACATCCACATAGGTCCGTAGTAGAGCGTTTCGCACGTCCGGGTTCTGCTCGTTGATGACGGCAGGGAGAGCGCCCCAGCGCAGCACCCGCTCTAGAGAAAAATCGTCACCGAGCTCTTGGAACGTAAGCGGAAATAAATGGTTCAATAGCGCCCTGCCCGCGAGCAGATTCGCCGCTCCCCGACGAAGTTTCCGTGCGCTCGACCCGGTTAGCGCAAATTTCTGTTGGCGCTCCTCAATTAACGAGTGCACTTCGTTGAGTAGACTCGGTACACGCTGCACCTCGTCAATCACAACAAAGCTGGGTGGCTTTGCAAGCCCATCGAGACGTGACCTCAGTTCGTTCGCAGAGCGAAGAAACTGGAGCACCTCTCCTTGGCGCAGCAGATCAATCCACAGCACCGACCCATGGTCCGGAAACAGAGACTGCAAAAGCCGGGTCTTGCCGGTGCCACGAGCGCCGAAGAGGAAAAAGCTGTGTGATAGCAATGGTTTGCACAGTCGCTGGTACATATGCCGAAATTGTATGCGATTTTCGGCATATGCGCCATGCTTTTTACACTCTGCCTCCCGGCCACTGGTGCTCGGCCACTGGCGCCCCGCAGATTGAAAGCGAGTAAAATTCAAACAGTAGCCGCCAAAGAGGTTATCAAATCACCTATTTGAGGTGACTACCCAAAAAATAGGCGGCCACCTGTCAGCAGGGGCCATTAGGCACATCATACGGCAACAAGGGGAGCGCAGGGACACATGGCCATTGCTTGCCACCATGGCAGGATAATTTTCTACGAAGCAATCTTTGGCGAAGTGCCGCGCATAGCTGGCGCGTCGCTCTTGGCATTTTTCTGCGGGGAATTTTGCAACTCGTATACCCTTGCAAAGATGAAGGTATGGACAAGGGGAAAGGCTCTCTGGTCCCGCACTATAGGCTCGACCATCGTAGGCGAAGCAGCGGATTCGATCATTTTTTATCCTCTAGCGTTTTTCGGAGTATGGGAGACTTCGCAAATTATCCAGGTGATGATCGCCAACTATACCTTGAAGGTGCTATGGGAGATCGTGAATACTCCCCTCACCTACATCATCGTAAACTTTCTAAAGCGCGCGGAGAACGAGGACTACTTCGACAAGGATACGAATTTTACCCCCTTTTCCCTGGATACGTAACTGTCGGGCATCAAAGTAAGAGTACTCGATGCTATCATTTCAAGGTCCTCGCGCAATAATAATAGCATATAGTAAACCGTCACGGTTTTTGAGGAGACCCTTACGGTTGTACTCTTGGAACTGGTGAGTGTTTTAGTCTGCCTTGGAAGCAAAACGGGAGATCTCGTATACTATGCCGTCTCGATTACCCTCCTGGTTCGAACACTTTATAGATCGGTCGTCAGATGTATCACAATGTATGAGTCCCCACGGTTTTCCTCCATTTGCAGGAGCCAAAGGGACATTGTTTATCGGTGTGCCCGGCAAAGATCTACGTGCCTCTTCGAGTTGTGAAACGAATAGTTCCCAAGACTTGAACTGCTGAGCAGCAGGGGTATGGCTCGCTTCGATAGCGGAGGTGGCGAGTTGGGCGAACACCATCAGGAAAAAAGCCAGATTCTTAGCTCTTGCAGAGAGCCACTGCTGGTCAAATATAAGTACAGACCATGCCATAAAGACGCAAGGAACGAGGAGGAATGCGAATCGCTGAGCAGTCAGCTTAAAATCGAGAATTGAGCCGCTCATCGGATATGACCGGCCAACGGCATGAGCCGATATGTAGAGCAAAGCAGCCGCCGCGAAGCCCGTTGATAGCATCCTCGCCTGCCGGCTGCCTTTGAACCATAGTATCAAATACACTAGCATCGAGGCACATAGAACTGGCATCCTTACCCAGTCGCTCACGCCACTCAAAAGACCACCAGCGAGGGGTACCGCAAATAGGTAAAAAATCGCCCGATCAACCGTCGCTACCACAGATGTTCCCAGCTGGTCGAATTGGGCCACTGAATACGGTAAATCACTGAGAGCTGCGAGGGAAATGTTAACAGGTAGGGGAATTAGTGTCAGAAGGCCACATACTATCAACCAACGATCTCGTGAGTTGACTCCCTTGAGAAAGAACAGCGGAGCGGCAATAAATGAAAAGTTAGTAGAGAACGAGAATATGAGCACCGCAGGGACAAGCCAGCAAGCCCTCCTGCGAGGCTCCTCACTAGCGAGCATCACCAACAGTACGGTCGAAACGTAGGGAATACACATCGCAAATCCGGCAACTTCTATCGCACCGATGCCGCCGACAATAACGAGAGCGAGCAGGCATCGGTGGTGCAGCATGGGAGCTATCGAGGACAACGAACTCCGAGTACAATAAACGGCTACCAGGGCGAGGAACGCGATGGAAACAATAGCCAGCAAAAAAGGCGCATGCGAAAGGCTCGTCGCCGTTGCCAACGCCGCAAGAAAACGAGGTGCGATGAAAATCGCATCTACTACTGGAGCAAAGAGCTTCCAAGGCGCAGCCAACGCGCCTAATATGAGGTCGGATCCATCCTCGGCGTACGGCTCCCTGACATCCCGAGTGAGAAAGGCACGGGACAGGAGAGCACTCGCAAGCACCGCCCATGACAGCCTATACAAAAGAAGTTTTTTTATCGCCTCTTTAGATTGAGTTCGAACAGCCGAATTCATACAAGGAAATTTTCCTTTGACTCCTGAGAGTCTCTAGCCCCAAAATGGCAAGATTAAACAAAATGACGGTTTCGCACACCTTGTTTTGTACGATAATCTCAACGTCTCTATGATGATGGGGAAAATGCATAACCGGCTAGTTGTCATTCCGACATACAACGAAGCCCAGAACATCGAATCGCTCGTTAGTCGTCTAGTAGAGGCGAACCTCGAGGCAGATATCCTCTTCGTGGATGACTCCTCGCCGGATGGCACAGCAGGTAATATTGCCAGAATAGCAGAGCAGTATCCCTTCATTCGCCTCCTCAGTAGGCCCGCCAAATCAGGGTTCGGTAGCGCGCAGAGAGATGGGATCTTACTGGGCTATAAGGAGGGCTATAGCGAGATCGCGACGATGGACGCAGATCTGACGCATGCACCATCCGACCTCAAACGCTTCTTGAGCCAGCCGGAGGGCGATGTCGTAATAGGATCACGGTTCCAAACCAGCGGGGGGCTCCCAGGATGGAGCTTGTGGAGGTTGCTCCTTACACACTTCGGACATCTCCTCACTCGGATCTGTTTGGGTATCCCATACGATGCTACCGGAGCGCTACGCGTATATCGCACGGCGCGAATTCCTAGGAGGGTGTTCGAGCTCGCGCAATCGAATGGCTACGCATTTCTCTTCGAAAGTCTATTCCTGATCGCTTCCAATGGGTTTGCAGTTCGGCAGATACCGATTATCTTGCCCGGCCGGATTACCGGCCATTCGAAGCTCCGATTCTCCGATTTGCGACACAGCGTTAGCCTGTTGCTTCAGTACTTCGTCATTCGCCAGCTACTGCCGGAACGTATTCGGTTGGTGGACCTGACTGGACGCGGCCTACCAGAGACCGACTCAGCAGACGCAGCAACGTGGGATAGATACTGGGGATGCCGTCTCTGTTCTTCACAACTCGTCTACGACGTATTGGCGAGCTTCTATCGACGGCTCGTCATTCGCCCTGCATTCGAACGCTCCATGCGGGCCAATTTTCCACCCGGCTCGCGACTCCTTCACGCCGGCTGTGGGACGGGACAGGTGGACTCGCGGCTCATGTCTCGATTTCAGATCGTCGGGCTCGATCACTCGGCTAGGGCTATAGAGCTCTATGTGGCGACAAACGGCGAGATCGCCGAGGCGAAGATAGGTTCTATCTTTGAGCTTCCCTTTCCTGATTCATCCTTTCGAGGAGTCTACAACCTCGGAGTGATGGAGCATTTTCCGCGGCAGGAGATCGTCGCTGCCTTGCGGGAGTTTCACCGCGTGCTGACGCCCGAAGGTAAGATACTGCTGTGGTGGCCCCCTGAGCGCGGCACGAGTGTGATGATACTCAAGGTGGTATCTGCTGTGCTCAGAGTTTTTACGGGCAAAAAATCCGAGTCCTTATTTCCGGCGGAATGCTCCCGTATTCAAAGCCGCGAGACCACCAGAGAGATCCTTTCAGAGGCGGGATTTACACTGCAGGAGTTCAAGCTTGGCATTGGGGACCTGTACACTCAGGTGCTTGTCACCGCTAGCAAAAGCCAAGCTATCGAAACGAAGCACAACCCGCTCAGTCAGGGAAGTCGCTAAGGAAAAGCGGCCAAACTACGTTGGCGATCAGCTATCTCGAAAGAAGAGTTCTTGCCGCAGCACAGGGATAGTGCATCTCTTTAAGCCTCTTTATTGGGGGCTCCCGAAGAAATTCGGGATCAGCAACCCCGCGTTACCCGTCTTTGGAGCAAAAATTAGCATCGCGCCTCGCGAAAAAATAATTGTAGCTAATTTTATGCACCAGCTCAAAACCCCGGTCCTGCATGTATTTTTCGTATTCAGGTTTGTGAAAGAGATTTTCCAGCACCACTACCTTGGTTCCGAATCGTTCAGGAGAGAAGCCTGCCATTACATCTAATTCGTAGCCCTCGACGTCGATACAAACCACGTCTACGGACGCAACTGATGGACGAGCATCTGCCAACAGAGTATCGAGTTTTCTCACTGCCACAAATATCTCTCTGTGGTTAAGAGTATTGACGTAGCCACCCCGATACCGTGCAAAATCCTCGCGTATCGAGAGCGCGGAAAATGAATGAGCAGACAAAGCACTATTTGAATAATTTGAGCACTCTTCTACTATTTTGAACGAGACGTCGTCGGCTTCGAAATCTGCAGCGGCCGCCTGGTATATTTCATTGCCAGCCTGCCTGTGTAGTTCCGCGAACTCCGGGTTGGGCTCAATTCCTATGCAACGCCATCCATTTTCCCGAAAATGTTGGCTGAAACTGAGAAGGCGTGGAGTTGCGCAGCCGACCTCGACGAGAGTTCCGTGATAGGAAAAATCCGGAAAGAATTTCTCCCTGAGAAAGCGGTCGCTGCTAAACTCTGCGTAGTAGCGAGGTCTCCTCGATATTGCACAAAAAAAGTGATTAAGCCGCAGGTAGCCCAGATGAACCAACAAGAGTGCTTTACGCACATGAAACGCCCAAGAGAGCCATAAGGGCCGCTTCGAAGGCGAGCGAACCGCTATCACACTGGCCCGGCTTTCTTCTTGCGCTTCCTTATCCGCCAACAACTCGAACCTCCGGCAGTGGGAAGATAAATCTCGTACCGCGCCGTAGCATCGCCTCCTCCCGTTGGAGGAACTCCTCTTGGAAGTGCCAGGGAAGGACTAGATAGCAATCGGGATTACGAGCGCGAGACTCCTCTTCGCTGACGATTGGAATCTCGGTTCCAGGGGTCACAGTGCCCCACTTGTCTGGATTTCTCTCGGAGGCACAATCCACGAGCCTGCTGTCAATTCCACACCATTGTAGGATCGTATTGCCCTTGGTCGATGCGCCGTAAATGTGAATAGTCTTTCCAGCCAGCCGCAGATCTCTCAGCACTCGAGTGAGCTCAACCCGATGCCGTTCTATTCCATCCTGAAACAATCGGTAAGGACGGTCCAAATCCAGCTCCATATCGAACTCTGCCACTCGGATCTCTCGCAACTTGATTAGATCCTCGTCAGACTTGTACTCAAAGCAGTTCTGATGAGTAACAAAACATCGTATACTTCCGCCATTCATCCCATTGAAGTCAGCCCTGACTAGTTTCAACTCCGCTCGTGCGAAAAGGTTCTCCAGGGTCGAGAGGCTGTAATACTCCAAGTGCTCGTGGCAGATACTATCGTAAGAGCCTTGTTTCAACATCTGCGGCATATAGGAGACTTCGACTACCCATATTCCGTCAGGAGCAAGAAAATGCCTGACCTCATTGGTAAAGGTAAGTGGATCCTCCAGGTCGTAGAACATCGCCACCGAGGTGATCACCTCGAACTTCTTGGGGCCTAAGGCGTTTCGCAGCTCAACCGACGGGAAGAAATCCCGCACGTACTGCACCCTACTGGTCGATGCCGGCAAGCTATTCGAAGGATCAATCCCTACGCATTCTGTGTCTCCAGGATAAAAGGACAGGAGGGTGCCGTCATTGCAACCGATATCGAGAGCCGTCTTGCAGCGTCCACCCCGCAGTTCACATGCCTCCTCGACGATTCCACGCAGATGACCCTGCATGGTTCGGTTGGTTCCCGAGCGATACCAATACAATCTGTACAAAAGCTCTGGTGGAACGGAGTGCTCCACCTGTAGCAGGCCACACGCCTTCTCGTCGCGGAAGGGATCACAACGCACGAGGGATAGCGGAATAGCCCTATCTGCGAACATCGACGATGGTGGCTTGAAAAAACTCCCTTGGAGTTTCTGCACCCCCATGTCGATCACCTTGCTAAGAGCTGATGAACCACAGACTCGGCATGTTTTTCGATGAATTAAGTGCATATCAGTAACACCTCCAATGAATAAACGACATTCCCTCCAATTGTAGAGCATGTCCAAATTCCCTGGCTACAGGGATTCTCCACCGTGAGGCTAGGGGAGACACGTGCGCCCGACGCTTGTCATCTCGTGGTTATGCAGCATTCCAACCAGTCGCAACTTTCAAAATTACTCATGCTAGCCGGCTTGGCTGGCAACCAACCCCGTATCGCGGGCTCTCCATACTTTGCGATGACGTATGCCAGCGCCACCATGAGGATCATCGGAGGCAGTGGGGTCAGCATTCCCGGAATACTCGGCGCATAGCTATGGAGCCTTATGGTAAGCGCTACCGAAGCGTTCTGATAGATCAGGTAAAGGGGGTAACTGATGAACCCGCCAAAAACGAAGATCCGGGATGCGAAGACTGCCACGACGCGTTAGCTGAACAGGGCGGCGACGAAAACCAGGTACAGCGCGACAGAAGCAATGAAGGCATCTATGCTCCACTCTGAGAACCAATCGGCCATCGAAGCAATCTTTGGCGAAGTGCCGCGCATAGCTGGCGCGTCGCTCTTGGCATTTTTCTGCGGGGAATTTTGCAACTCGTATACCCTTGCAAAGATGAAGGTATGGACAAGGGGAAAGGCTCTCTGGTCCCGCACTATAGGCTCGACCATCGTAGGCGAAGCAGCGGATTCGATCATTTTTTATCCTCTAGCGTTTTTCGGAGTATGGGAGACTTCGCAAATTATCCAGGTGATGATCGCCAACTATACCTTGAAGGTGCTATGGGAGATCGTGAATACTCCCCTCACCTACATCATCGTAAACTTTCTAAAGCGCGCGGAGAACGAGGACTACTTCGACAAGGATACGAACTTCACTCCTTTTTCCCTCGATACTTAGCGAAAGCCCAATCCAGGCGTTACAATAGGAGCCCTTTCGCCCGAAGCTCTGCTTCGAGCGCCCGCGCCTCTTCATCAGAGATGCGTTGTGCTTGCCGCTCCTGAATTACTGCTGCTCTATCCTCACGCTTGAAATCAGACCTTGTGTTTCGCCGCGTATCTTTAAACTCAACGCCCGCCCTCTCAGAGTGTCTAACTCGATAGTTGTATTCGAGCAGGACATCTTCCATCGTCGACACTAATCGGATTACATACTCCCGCTCGGCTGCGAATTTCGCTTGTACGAAGATCTGGAATCCTCCAGCCATACCGCTTTGATACGGCTCGATATCGGCTATGACGACTGGAACCACTGATGCAGCTGCTGGGGCGACAAGTCCGGGCAATTTAGAACCAGCCTCACGGCCTGTTGCAGAAAGAGACAGCAGCAAAACCTCAGGAGTCCTGAACTCGGCGAAACGAAGCCCTCTCGTCATGTGGGTGACAGCATCACGGTCAAAGCCGAGATCCTTCAGCGCAGTCTTCACACCAGCCTCGAGGTTTAGCTTTTGTCGCACTTGACTCTTGGGAAGACTTAGCTCAACACCACTCTCTCCCGAGCTATCACGGTGTAGGCATAAAAGCTCCGATACTCGGTTCAGCATCTGGCCGGTCAATTCTCGCGCATCAATATTCGAGTCTAACACCATAAACGGCATTACATCGAGAACCGCTACCCATCCAATCGCGGGAGATATCTCAACTACCAGAGGAGGTTTATTTTCTTCATCGAACACACCTCCGAGCCCGAAATGAATCATTCGGTTAGGTCCAGGGTACCACACTCCACTGGGGTACAAACTCGCCAGAAACGATCCAAGATCAGCGGACTGCTGACTATCGTTCTCCTGTGCCGTGCGGGGACCAAATTAGTTCCTAGAGAGATCGTCGTTGGAGTTTGGAGGAGGTAATAGAGATATTGTTGCGCTCATAATGCGCAGAGCTGTACCCGGGACGAAGCCTCTCCGGAACCGGAAACGGGTTACAAGCGGGTTAGAAGTTCGCTAGTCAATATCGAAGGTTTGCATCAAGCTATGTAAAAGCCCCATCGCCCGCGCTTCCCAGGATCTCTCATACTATTGAAATCCTCTTTATCGCCGAGAACGTAGGTACAAGACACCAATTACCGATGCTTCCTCAGATCGAGAAGTAACAAGCCTCAGGATGGTGAACGATAATCGCCGAGGTCGATTGTTCCGGAACGAGCTGATACTCAGAGCTCAGAGAGACGCCGATCTTCTCGGGATCGAGCAACGCGAATATATGAGTTTGGTCCTCTAAATTTGGGCACGCGGGGTATCCGAAGCTGTACCGTTCACCCTGTAGGTCTGACGGAATAGCGTTTCGATCGTCGGACCGTCATCACCCGCTATACCAAGCTCCTGACGAATACGACGATGCCAGTACTCTGCCAGCGCCTCTGCTGTTTCGACCGACAGTCCGTAGAAATGCAGATAATCCGTGTACTCGTTGGCCTTGAACAGCTCCTGGCACTTCTCCGAAGCCAACGCACCAGAAGTTACAACGTGAAAGGCAACGACATCGCGTACTCCACTCGACAACGGAGCAAAATAATCAGAGATACATCGACGCTTGTCGTTCACTTGGCGCGGGAAACGTATTCGACAGAACTCTTTGGCATGATCGTCCGGCGAGTACACAACCAATTCGTTTTTATCGCTATTACAAGGAAAGTATCCGTACACTACCTTTGGTTGTAGCCAGCCTCGCTCCTCGGCCCTCTCACACCAAGTGTAGAAGAGAGGATCGACATAACTAGCGATGAAATCCTTGTACTCCTTCGTCGAGCGATTACCCCGCCGATACATCCACTGATTGGCATAGAACGCCTTACGGTTGATGAAGGTAAACAGCTCCTTCAGATTGAGCTCCTTCGAATCTACGTAACGAACCCCCCAGAACGGGGGCTTCGGAATGAACTCGGCTCGCGGTGTGGCGGTGTCGAAATACTCGTCGACCCTTCCTGCCAAACGGGCCTCGCGCTCAGCGCGCATCTCTCCGCGACGCTCCTGTTGCCCTTCGTTCTCCGATGTGAGAACCCGATCTTCGGTTCGTCCGGTCAGCTCATCCATTATCTTGAGCCCGGTGAACGCGTCCGCTCCGTAAAACACCTTCCCGGTCGTGTATGCTTGCCGGAGATCGACTTCAACATACGCTCTATTGAGCGCCGCACCGCCGCAGACTACAGGGGTGGAGATACCGCGTCGGCTCATCTCCTCCAGGTTCTCTTTCATCACCAAGGTAGAGTTGACCAGCAGGCCCGACATCCCGATCGCATCCGGTTTGTGCTCTTCTGCCGCGGCGAGTATCGATTCGAGCGGTTGCTTGATCCCCAGATTTACGACTTTGTACCCGTACACATCCACAGCAAAGTCATCGAAGACGTCCCCCATCGCCACACCGTCTTTACC
>JBBAUR010000099.1:0-10669 GCA_040398075.1 Bdellovibrionota bacterium
GCGGCAGGTCAGGCAGCAGCAAGAACGACCGCCACCATTGCCCGCTTATGACGCACAAAGGCCTTCCGACTGACTACTGAACACTGAGCCGAGTCCGCGAGACAGCCCCTAGGCAACACTGCCAACTGCCCGCCCGGCGGGCTCTCATGAGCGAGTTTTGTCTGGGTCAGCGCGTGCTTTGCATCGACGGAAAAAATGACCTCATGCTTCATCTTGAAGAACCGCACACAGCTTCCGATCCACCTACCCGGCGGGAGCACCGGAGCGCGTTGCGCTCGGGGCAGATCACGCGCACGCGGGACCCGCAAGGGCGAGATGAGCGCCAGCGAACGAGTCAATACGTCAACGAAGTCCCCATCGAAGGCGAAGTCTACACCGTCGATTGGATCCGCAAGAACGGACGTGACAATGTCACCGGCCAGATCGGTCCTGCGCTCGCCTTGAAGGAAGTTCCGGGAACACTGCCCGGCATCAAGAGCGTGGTCTGCTGGTGCGAGTGGCGTTTTGCCCCGCTCGACGTGGCCGAGACCAACTCGGTCGCGAAGAAAAAGAAATCCGTCGCCAAAAAGAAGCGCGCGCCGCAGCCCGCTTTGGCATGAAAAAACGCGTAAGAAGCTGAAGTTTCGGTTAACGGACGTCTGCCCGAGTTGCAGAGACCAATCTTACTTGCATCGCTCAAGGCGCCGATAATCGCTTCATGCCAAACGACTTGGTGAAAGAGCAAACGACCACCGGTATCAGTGAGCTGATATCGGCTTGCCGGAGTGGCTTTGCCAGAAAAAGCTGATCGCAATGGCGAGCAACAGATGAACACCCACACAAATTACCAGACAAGCTTCAAGGTTTGGGACCAAGACAAAGCCGCCCTTCACGGAATACAAAAGACTCTCTTCAAGTGGGTCCGAACGAAGGAAAAAGACCCAATGCTAAAGGAAGGTCGCCGCGAGTTTTACTCGCGCGGCGAGTGGCGGCGTTTGGAACGATCGAGAGCCAGCATCGAAACAGACAAATTTTTGGATAACGGGCTGAAAGCTTGGGCTTTTTATTACACGCACCGAGATAAAGAGTTGGGGGATCGCCGCTTTTGGTACACCGATGTCGGTCTGAAGCAGCTTGATGGAGAGGTCGTGGTGTTCGTGAGGGTCGCTTACGGCTGGAACATTCAAGACCTTCGGCTGGAGCAGGATCAACCCGCGCCTTCGGTCCCCTTCTTCGTTCGCACGATTCTGGCGGAAAACACGGCCTTCAGCGGTAGCCGAGAATTCCGCTTACTTGATAGGCCTCTTCCACTTCGCGAGTCCGGACAAGGCAAAGCTCTTCGCGCATTCCTTATGTCTCCAGGTCGGAGGTATCCCGTCGTGGTAGTGAATGGCACGGCTCCCGCGCTTTGGAGAGAAGCGAACAAGCTTGCCACACAGCTGACGGGCAAGGCGCAGGTGATAGTCCTCGAGGAGGACTCCGCGGCGGCCAGAGAGATCCGGACGGCGCTACCTCAGGAGCTAGCGGTCAGGCCCGGCTTCTTGCGGATATATTTCCCCTTCGGAACGCGGCACATAAATCCGGTGAGGCATCGCTGGTATGATCCTTCAGAGGAGTCCTACCAAAATGAGAGCGCTGGCATAGTCAACGGCCTGCTCAGGAACCACGGTCTCTACGAGGCCGGTGCAGTCCAATCGATCAAAGATGTGAGAGACTTGGTCGCTCGCGCGCGGTTGCTTCAGCAGCTCGAAAAAGACGGACAAAGAAAAACTCCCGAAATCGAGAAGCTTCTCATGCTTTTGGAGAACACCGAGCGGGAGCGCGAAGAGTTCAAGCAGATCGCGGACGAATCGCGGCAGATGGCTGACTTCTGCGCCTCGGAGGCGCAAGCGGCGACGGAAGAGAGCGCAAAGCTGGCATACGACAACCGCGCGCTGAAGCTCAGACTTACTGAGGCGGACAAGTCTAATAGTGCGGACTATTCGGAGTTTTGCCCAAAACTGCCCTCGAACCTCCATGAGACCGTGCAGCTAGCTGGGAAAGTTTACCAGCGTCTTGCCTTCGCGGAAAGCGCCCTCAGATCAGCGGCTGAATACTCGGATTGCCAATGTCTGGGGGAGGCATGGGAAATTTTCCATTACCTGCATCATGACCTTCACGGCTTGAAATTCGGCGAGCGTGGCTGCGCGAATTTGGAGAAGGCTTTCGTAGAAGCAACAGGATACGAGCTGGCGATGAGCGAAAGCGGCAGCACCAATCGCGATGCCAAATTGAGCCGCATGCGCCGCATAGAACACGACGGGTCGGAATACGACATCTCGCCGCACATCAAGCACGGCAGCCGAGCGCCAAAAATGCTCCGCATTCACTTCGCTTTTGACGAACAGGAAAAACGGATTGTCGTCGGCTATGTTGGAGAGCACATGGACACAGCCGGAACAAAAAGGGGCCGCGGCCGCTAGATGGGATTCAGCGGCGATGCTCGTGTTAGTTAGCGCAGGCTCTTCGTGATCAGCTTCCAGTTGTCGCGAGACGGCAAAAGGTCTTCCTCGAGGATAGCCGCATGAAGCGAGTCCCACTTTTTCGGGCGCACGCCCTTGTGTTTCGCGATGTAGCGCCTGTGCCCCTCTCGAAGTAAATCGCGGAGCTCTTCCCAGCTGAGGATATAGAATTTGTCGGCGCCGCTGTCGCTGACGACGACGAACACCACGAGCAGTCTTTCCACAGGCGAGGCTTTCGGCTTTCCCGTCTTTTGCTTTGGTCCATCGAAAGCCACATCGAAGAAGTTGGTGACGTCGCCAAACTGCCAGCTTCCGCTGCGGCTGGCTTTTACTTGGACCGAAACATGGCGCCCCTTCTCGTCGGATGCGATGACATCGTAAAAGGGCACATTCCCAGTGAAAGTCGTCGCGATCAATCCACGTCGGCAGAGCTCTGCGGCAACGAGGTATTCGCCTGCGGCACCCACCAATTTGTTGTCGCGTCCTGTAGCCATGCGAAGGAAGTGCTGAGACATTCAAACAACCGCAGCGAGATACGCAAGACCGCCCGGACCAAGCCGATCGTTCTTCAACGCCCTGACTGTTATGACACGCAAGGAGCTTGTCCCTGCTTCTCCAGAGGCTTTTGATGGCAGCCCCATGCGAGAGGATTGGCCATGCGAAAACTCCGCTCAGACACTCCAGGCAATCGGAAGTCACAATAAGCTCGCCCACAATGCATTACGGATTTTTTGGGGATTCTTCTTGGATGCTGCACCGATCTGGTGCTATCCGATGCAGATGCCACGGTCTGTTGAACCATCAGGAAGCAATAGCGACGGCGAATCCCCCAGGATCACCGTCACGCTGCGCAAGGCGGACTATGAAGAGGTTTGCCGATTGGCTCGCAGAATGAAAGTGTCGAACGCATGGGTGATTCGCGATGCGGTTGAAAAATATGTCGCCGAGGAGGAGCCCCTCCTTCGGACTCGGGCGACAGCTTAGAGAAAGCACATGAAATCTATCCAACTCACAATCCCCACTACTGGAAGCCGCCTTGGCGCTTCTCGAACTGCGGCGAACTCGCGTAAGCGGACCAAGCCGCGTTACAGCGTGGTTTCAATGTTTTCCGGCATCGGCGGTTTAGACTTAGGGCTAGAGGGCGGCTTTGAATTTCGGGGCTCGAAATACAAGTCACAGCCGTTCGAGGTGATTGCCGCCTACGAGAAGGATGAAAAATGTGTAGCGACGGTGAGGCATAACTTGGAGATCCCGATGATTGAGCGTGCGCTAAGCCCTGACGATGTAAGCTCGCTTCCAAGTGCCGATGTCTTGATCGGCGGCTTTCCGTGTCAGGATTTTTCGTCTTGCGGACCTAAGCGAGGGCTTAGCTCGGAGCGTGGAAACCTCTATCGAGTCATGGTGAATTATATGCGCGAGCACCAGCCCCTCATCGTATGCGCCGAAAATGTTCCGCACTTAGCCCGCATGCACGGGGGACAAGTCCTGGAGACCATCAAAAAGGACTTCGCGGAAGCAGGATACAAAGTGCAGGTTTGGGACCTCTACGCACCTGACTACGGCGTGCCACAAAATCGGCGCAGGCTTTTTTTTATCTGCACCCACGAAGACTTGATCGGCGAACCCGAAAAACCAAAAGCAGCTTTTGCTAATAATCATCGAAGCACCAAGTGGGCTATTGAAGATCTACGCCATAACGGTCATGCGTCTATTCCGAACCAAGATCAGTTTTTCAAAGCTAGCAAAGCCAAGCGGGGCAATGGTCAGGGCGACGAAACGTGCAGAGCAGACGAGCCATCCTACACAATTCGCGCAAACGCAAAGTCTCGCGTTCAGTTCCACTATGCAGAGAAAAGACGGCTAACTGTTCGCGAGTGTGCACGGCTGCAAACATTCCCTGACAGTTTCTTGTTTCCGCACAGCCCTACCACAAGCATCATGCAAATAGGCAATGCCGTCCCTCCGGTGCTCGCACATGCAGTTGGGAGCTCCATCGCCCGATTCCTGGGAAAAATCCACGAGCAATGAAAACCGCAGACGACCTAACGGATAAGCAAAAAGCGTGGCTAATGCGCTTTGTTGCGGAGAGGGCGGAAGAGGACAAATACTTCGACATGAACAAAGCCGAGGCCAGCGTATGGCGCGAGCGGCTATGTAGCCACGCGCATGTTTTGAGCGAATGCGGCGACTCAATCGACGACAGGTATATTAAGGACACGGTGTTAAACAAAATTGGAAAGCTTTTCCGCGAGATCAAAGAGACAGATGTTTTTGATGCATTGGAAATCAATCCGGCCTCGGGACCCTCTTTTAACATCGAGATCATGCCGAGGACGGGAGCACAGGAGCTAGTAGTGATCCGTGATCCAAAGCGTGCCAATGCTGTTGTGGGCGCGCTCGGCATTGGAACCGTCGCCACTGTTGGCGCCGCGATAATCAGACTCGGTGACTATGTATGGCAGCCTCTTCCACTGAAGGGCGTAATACTTAGCGCGAAATCCGTCCTTTTGGGAAAAGAGGAAGTTGAAAGTCTGACAAAGACGCTTTCGGCTCTTGGTCTTGTCGCGCTAGTGGTCCACCCGACCCAATTAAGCACGAGGTTCCGCCCTGTCGGGCAAAGTGGAGAGCTCTTCACGCAATCAGCCATTTCTGACTTTCGCGGCAAATTAAATACAGCGGGATATGAATTTAACTGAACGTTACATCAAGTCCCTGCTGGCTAAACCGTTTGTCATTCTCACGGGTAATTCAGGCTCGGGAAAATCCAAGCTGGCCCAACTCTTCGCAAACTGGCTGTGCGGCGACCATGGCTACGCATTTGTCGCAGTCGGAGCTGACTGGACCGACAATCGAAACGTTCTCGGATACGCCAACCCCTTGAGAACAGTAGCCGAGGGCGACCCAACTCCTGTATTTCAAGCCACAGCCATCCTGACTCTGCTTAAGCGGGCGGAAGAGGACTGGAAATCAAACTCAGCAGAGGAAAAGGCAAAGCCGTGGTTCATTATTTTGGATGAGATGAATCTCTCTCATGTGGAGCGGTATTTCTCAGACTTTCTCGCTCACATGGAGGCGCCCGAGGAGGCTATCAGTCTTCACCACGAGGAAAAATGCATGATCTCTTTGGACGGCAGCAAACCGGAAGAGCTTGCTCGAAAAATCTGCATTCCTCCTAACCTGTTTGTGATCGGGACAGTAAATGTAGACGAAACAACCTACATGTTTAGCCCGAAGGTCCTCGACCGCGCGAATGTTATTGAATTTAAGGTGACCCTGAAGGCGCTTGAAGACGCGCAAAAGGGGAAGCCTTCATCGCCTTCGTTCGCTTCCAACCCTTGCTCTCCGGACTTTCTTCGGATTGCCCTCGATGCCCGCGAATGCAGGTTAGCTGTGCCGGCGCCTAGTGCCAGCGGTGAAGAGACCGAAGATGTTAAAGCGTGGAGGGCATACAACGAATGCATACGGCAGGTGTTTGAGATACTGCAGCGGCGAGACATGGAGTTTGGATTTCGCGTGCAAAAGGAAATGATCGCCTATGCACAGGCGGACTACCACCTGCACATGAGTCCTGGCGGTTCCGGTCATGCGGATAGCGATCCCATCCAAGGATGGAACTGGCGCCGATGCTTCGATGAGCAGCTCATGCAAAAAATTCTTCCGAAACTTCATGGCGACCAGATGAAACTTGACGCAATCCTGTCAGCTCTCCTTCGCTATTCCGAAAAGGAGGACGATGCTTTTCCACAGGCAAAAGCCGAGGTGGACAAACCAAAAGACTACTATTCTCCTTCGCCGTCCTTTGAGGTGCTGCAGGGGCTTGATGCGGCGGCTCCTGATCCAGCGACCATAAGGTTTCCCCTCAGCTACGCGAAGCTGTGCCGGATGAAGCGCACACTCGAGCGCGATCAGTTCGTCAGCTACATCGGGTAGCGATCGGTAATTCTGCGGGACGATCATGGACGAAGACCTGAGATGGGAAGCCGTCCAGATCGAGGTGCCAGGCGCTAGCTTAGCTATTGCAAGCACCTCGACGCGGCGCTCTCTCCCTTATGATGATCTTGACGAAAGCGCTTCAGTTCCCGACGGAATCTCCGCACGGTCGGTGGCTCTATCTGGGCGGAAGCACGCGAGCGAAGAAGGCAAGCCTGCCCCGATTGTTGTGCTGCAGTCCAACCCTGAATCTAGAGGGAGGCTGCCAGTCGCGCTCCTAGAGGGCCACAGCTACAAATTCCGCATAAGACTCGATAAGCCTTCGGTGAACGATCCGATCGAAAGCTCTCTCGTGAATGCAAAGTCTGCATCGATCGAATGGGACCCTCCCGAGAAGACCGACACCGACTCGAGCGGCACGGAGTGGCACGGTCGCTTCCGCGTGCAAAACTATCTCGGTAGCGCATGGATCGATGCGGGCGCGGTCCGCCTCGCGTTCGACATCGTGCCGACGAAGCTCGGCTACGAGGACGACTACAAGCAGATGACCGAGGAGGTCGGCTCGATTCTCCGCAACGCTCTCCTAGAGGTTATGGGCCCGACGACGCACGGCTTCGCAAAGCCGGCCAATGCCGAGGCGGGAACGCTGCTGGAGCAATACCAATACTTGAAAAATGGCATCGGACTAGATCGGCTGAAACTGTGGCTGAAGCTAATTTCGCGCAACCCGCATCGCCGTCTTGCTGTCGAAAGAAAATGGTCGCCTTCATCGTCGGCGAACCCCGCGCTGTTTCTTCGCGATCCGCTTCGGCATGGTCGAGACTGGCGCAGACTCGGCGGGCGTGCGATGCCGGGTGCACTCGAAGAGGAGCGGAAGTTCGACTCGTTCGACACTCCCCCGAACCGCTTCATTCTCTTCGCGTTGAAGCGCATGGAGTCGGTCGCCATCAAAATGCGCGACAGGCTTGCGGAGGAACGCCGCACAAGAGGAGTCCCTGGCGCAGGCGAGCTTGAAGCTGCGGAAATCGCGTCGACGATCAAGGCTCTCCTCAAGGCGGGAATCTTCGGTAGCCCGAACGCCCCGTCGTCTTCGGGCGTGAGATCGATCCGTTCCTAACATGCAGCTTCTACCTCTGAACAATCCAACGCTGCTGCGACGCGCAGGCTACAAGGATGTGCTCAAAGGATGGGGCTTGCTCAGATGGTCGACTTCGATCCGCTGGGACGGCGTCAAAGACTTTAGCGGCAACAATCGGAACGTCGCGAAGCTCTACGAGCTTTGGTGCTATCTGAAAATAGCGGAGATACTCTCGCGGAACCTCGAGATGCGTGAAGCCTGGGCAAAAGGATCGCGGGATTCGATATGGGCGTCTGATGACAGCGGAATTAGAATAAACCTCCGAAAAGGCACGACTTCTAGACGCTATTTCGTCAGTCACAGCGCGAGAGAGGGCATGCGAATAGTCGTCGGGCTGCATTACAACGCATGGTTCGGCTCCTCACCTTCAGGTCCGGGCGAAGATAACTCATGGCGCGAGCCAAGTAGCTACGCTCTACCCTTTCAGCCCGATATCACTCTGTCCATATTCCGTGTGGGCGAGCACCAAAGCGGAAAGACCGACTTCTCTGAGGACGAAACGCAAAGCGAGCAAAACGGAACAATCCGGCATCTCCATTTCGATGCAAAGTATCGCCTGGACTTCAAAGGCGTTCCAAAAGACGGCACAGAGAGCGCGACCTTCAAAAGGGCAGACTTCGAGAAAATGCTCGCTTACAACGAAGCAATCCGTCGCACTTGCGGCGCGTTTGTGCTGTACCCCGGCACCGAAGTCGCCCAGATCTACTCACTAACGAAGGACAAAAAGCGCAGCGTCTTTTTCCGCTACGAGGAAGTGATTCCCGGAGTAGGCGCGTTCGCGCTGAAACCGACGACCGACGAGCTGGGCTCGACGAACCTCGAGTGCTTCCTGCGTGATGTGATGCGGGAGGTGTTCGCGGACCGGGGCAAGACCGATGACCTCGTTGTCCGTGAGGCGGCAGCTGCTGCCAGCTCCAACCTCGCGGTCGTCGGCTACGTTCGACCTGGCGCCGATGCGGCGTGCCGGGCGAAAAAGATTTTCTTCGCGCACGCCAGACGGGGCTCAACGGAAATCCCACTTTCTCAGCAGATCAGACAAGGGCTCCCACTTTATGCCCACAACGGTGGACCCGACATCGCCTGGAGCGCGCGCATCGAGTGGATCACCACCGTGACTCGAGACCAGCTCGAGAGCATCGTAGGACCCGGCGTGCTCACGACACCGGATGTGTCGCGCTATTACCTTTTTCACCTCAACGAGAAAATCGATCCCTTCACAAAGACATCCAGCGAGCTGGGTTTCGAGGCTAAGGCGCATCGGCCTTACTGCATGGGAAACGAACTATTCACCAAAGGTAAGGTCGCCTACTACGAGCAGCGTAGCCGTCGCACAGTCCGATACGAAGGCGGGTAGATTGAAGAGTCCATCTCCTTCAGATGTGGCGCGAAGGCTGCGTCAGCGCTACCGCGACCACGCTCACTACAATCGTAAGAACCCGCTCGAGGAACTGCTCTTCATCCTCTGCAGCACGAAAACGCAGGAGTCCTCATACAGGGAGACATTCCTTGCGCTGAGAAGGGAGTTTCCGACCTTCGCGAAACTTGGAAAGGCATCGGTAAGCCGTATCGCGAAGCCGCTAGTTCGTGGCGGTTTGTATCGTCAGAAATCACAAGCCATTCGCAAGATATGTGACGAAATCATCCATCGCTTCGGTCGCCTGACCCTCTCTCCCCTGCGCGGGTTCACTGACGAGGAATGCGAGGATTTTCTGACTACTTTGCCAGGCGTCGGTAAGAAAGTCGCCCGGTGCGTCATGATGTATTCGCTAGGTCGGGATGCGTTTCCCGTCGATACCCACTGCTGGCGGGTGGCACGCCGCCTGGGCTGGATAAGAGCTACGCAAAAAGACCGGCACTGCACGCCGCGCGACATGGATCGCCTGCAGCACAAGCTCCCGCACGAGCTGCGCTTCTCGCTTCACGTGGGCTTCGTTTCGTTGGGGCGTGAGTTCTGCACTGCGCACGAAGCGCGCTGCGGGGGGTGTCCGCTGGAAGCAATCTGCCCAAAGCTCACCAAGCACCGCTGAGCAGCATTCGGATCACCACTCCCGGATCTCAATCGCATGAGCCCGCCGCAGCGGGCAGACTAAAGGACCAAAAGACCAAAGGACTACAGGATCACCATTCACAAATCTCAATGGCGAGGTTTTGGCCGAGTTCGTTCAAGCGGTTTTGCAGACAGGCCAAGGCAGGCCAAGATTTTTAGCCACGGATTAACGCGGATAAACACGGATGACAGAGAATATTTTTTGCCGCCTGACATCGGCAAAAAATAAGCGTCCCAAAGGACAGAGCGCCGACTTAGGCCGGCTGGAGAACGCGGGCGCAGAGAACTTCGTCGCTGCGCAGAGGCTCGAGATAATTCTCGGGCACGGTAGCCACAGCAATCGTGTCGCCAGTCGCGTTGAAGACCTCGATGGAATAACCCTCTTCCCCGTCCCGCGCGATATGATGGTCGACAATGACAACCACATCGCCACGGCGCAGGTTGTGCTCCGGCAGGTCGTGCGTCAGCACTGCTTCTGTGTAGAGGTCGAAGGTCATCGGCTTTTGTCTGGTAGCAATGTAATCAATCTTGTTTCTCCGGACAAGTGCTCGGTCATCCAAATGGCCCGTGCGCGCAGGGTTTTTCCGGACGGACCCTTCAGAGGACCCGATGTTTCAAAGTAGTCGCCAAACTTATCCGTGCCCGCGGGTTGAGCATCCAAAGAGAGCAGTTGAGCGCGAAGATCAGAGGCGAGTTGCTCGGGTTCCTCGAGTGAGTAACCTGCGCTTTCCAGCCAAACGGACTTGTCTCCACGCGGCCGACGCACCAGCAAATACTTCGTGATTTTATCGTCGGGAATGACCGTGTCCGCGGGCAAACGCATAAATCTCTGATAAGCGGCCAGTCCTTATTCCGAAAGAACTAATGAGTTCGGCTCGCGGGTTTCACCACGCTCACCAATCGCGGATTTCGATGGCGAGGTTTTGGCCGAGTTCGTTCAAGCGGTTTTGCAAACAGGAAAAGGCAGGCCTGACCCGCGAGAGCGGGTTGTGACGGGTGAAAAGTGGGAAGGTGGGAAAGCGAAGGCGGAGGCTTGAGTTTGATACCTGAGTGCAACGGAAACTCTCACGGAGG
>JBBAUR010000100.1:0-10629 GCA_040398075.1 Bdellovibrionota bacterium
TTGCACCTCCCCCCTCTGTGTTCCTCTCAAGTCCTCTGTGGTTTCAATGCTATAGACCTAACGATGGAACTTCATGGATTACCGAATCAGATACATCGTTACCGAATAGGCACGCCAACTTGAGTAGCTATTCCGTTGCAGTGTTAGGTTCAAATCCGGTGCTACGAATTAAAGCTACAATCCACCCAGGCTCAATGAGTAAAGAAACATCCGACCTTCACTCTCCCTTAAGCAGGCGGGAAAGGGTAAGTTCTACGAGCTCGATATAGCTTTCGCGACGATAGGATTCGGTAATCCCGTTGGCCTCAAGCGTGTACCAAATGTTGTCGAGCGCTAATTGCGCGATAACAGCATCTTCGGGGCGATACTTACCTGGACCAGTCTTCTGCTCCGAACGCAACGACATTTGATGAGATTTTTCCACTGAAGTTGCGTCGATAAATCGCACCTCGTCGAGGCCTCTATCCTCGACTAACTGCGCGGTGGTCTCCGTTGCCGAACAAACAGCTTCATCAATCGCCTCGTCTATGAGCGTCACCACATCAGCATCCAAACAACTAAGCTCCCCAGACGATAAAAGCTGTTGCACGACTCGAGCGACACAGAGATGAGCCAGCTCTACAGATGAGCTGAGCTTTACCTTGGCGACCATAAGGGGAAGCATCTCATTCACGCGACGAGATGAAGCTATCTCACGATTAAGGAGTTCCCGAGTAGCAGCTCCTCCTTGGAACATTTTGCCTCCTCTATCGTCAGTCAACTCGTTCAGCATCTCTGCCACCGAGCTTGGAGAGAATCTCCTCAGCAGAGGTTGATGGTGGCTACCTGTATGAGCTGTGAACAGTAAATGGCCATCCCGCTCATCAACAGTAATTGGATACTCGAATAACCCCCGAAAACCTGCAGTTATCTTGCGAGCGAGGGCAGATAGATCCTCAACTGAGAAAGTGGCTCCAGAAAAGCAACCTGCAATCTCCTCGGGCGCCTTCAGCTCTAGAGAGATGACTCCCCCGGCGAATTCACACTGGAAGGGCTCATTTCCCGTAAGAGGGGCCTCCTGGCGAGTCTGGGCACGAACGAATCGTGAGAATAGGCTGAACACTTCTTTTTAAACTCCCAATTAATAGCGGAGAACTAAATCACGCAGCTCATCTAGCACTCACCAGCTGATCTTACTCAAAAATGAATTGATTTCCTCATCCTTTAGCGCCCCTAGTCCCACGCCCCAGCCCATAACTGCCGCACAAAGTTCTCAAATGGCAGGATTATAATCCCATCATCACTTCGTCGCTCATAAGGCTCTTGGCAGACAACAATTCGTGCTTTAAACGACGCCTCTGACTTAATGGCTCGCAAGCCCTTTAAATCCGCATCGGATACATTTCGTGAAGCCTTGGACTCGATAGCAAGACGATCCCCCAATACAAAATCCACTTCGAGGTTAGTCGTGGTACGCCAATACGTAATTCGCTCCTTTGACCGATACTCGCTGTAACAGCTCAGTTCATGATAGAGCAAAGACTCAAACGCTTCACCGTATTCAGGGGTATGCGGAGCATACGATTCTCGCTCCTGCAAAACACGAGCCACTCCGATATCGAATAAATAAAGTTTTTCACTCGATACGGTTTTGCGATGACTCCCGTTCTGCCATGCAGAAATCCTTGAGGCAATCAGCGAGTCGATCAGAATCTCAACGTGTTCACGAAGAGTTGTTGGTTTCACCTGGGCATCTGAAGCTAGTTTGGTGTAATTAATCTGCCTACCCGAGACTACTGCGGCAAGCGAGAGAAAACGTCTGAATGCTGCAACGTTCCTGACAGCCGCCTCCGCGATAATCTCCTGCTCAAGATAGTCGGTTGCATAGGCGCTAAGCAAAACAGCGGGATCTGTGACCGTCCAAGCCGCTGGAAGCATCCCGATCTGAAGGGCTTTCTCTAGAGCGAAATCATCACCTAATTCCATTAAGCTCAACGGATGCAGACGAAAAGTCCTAGCTCGCCCCCCGAGTAAGTTGACTCCTGCTCTACGCAACTTGCGAGCACTTGAGCCGGTCATTAGAAAGCGCGCCCCGCGTTCCTCGATTAAATAGTGCACCTCATTCAGTAGCTCAGGAATACGTTGAATCTCATCGATAATTGTCAGGCTTTCAGAGTTGGCGATACTCCGCAGCCGCGTTGGGTCATTCGAGAGGCTTAAATACTCTTCTGTTTTTAGTAGGTTAACAATATGAGACCCTGGATAGAAGGTTCGTAATGCGGTTGATTTGCCAACCTGGCGAGGACCGAGCAGGAAAGCAGACCCTTCTGTAAACTGAGGTAATCCTATGATTCTACTGTATGTTTTCACGACATAGGAATTATAGCGCCCAAGGCGTGAATTTTCAATCATATTTCGCGCCTTCGGCGTGAATAGGTCGCTAGTCGCGCAGAAGTAATCGTGGGCCTACATGCGGGTAGTGCTTCTTCATTCAGGGCGAACACTCCATCAAGGACCTAATGACGCCTCAGGGCATCCCTGCTACACACATTATACTTTAGAGGAGAGGATGATGCTGATTACATGGACCAGGCGATGTTATGCCACGATCAATCTCCTGTTTCAGCTGGGTCGCACACACAGGAGAGCTTCCGAGAACCGTTACGGCCCGACGCGCCTCACTCAGGGGTAGGGCGATTTGGCCGTGGCCACCGCCGACGTCTAATACTGAGGTGATATCCTGATCGAGCAAGCGCAGCAGTATGCGCTCCTGAACGGCGAGCATCCACCGTCCCGTGGCGGACCCAAAGCGTGCGGCATACTCGTCCGAAGATGCGTGGACGTCTGCGTCTTCCCTGACAAAGGGAGGTGCTTGCGTCGCATCCAGAGGTGAGAGGGAAAGGTGATTCATCGTCTTGGGAGATATGCCTGTGTCTTTTCGGGCGGCCGCTCGGGTATTTCCTTCGGAAACCTGCCTTAAAACGAGTCCCGTGCCCATCAGAAAGCGATGCCGCGAAGTATACCGGTGAATAGGCAGTAAAGGCAAGTACAGCGAGCGCCTAAGTCCTTGAATTTACCAAGTGTTGAGGTCCTTAAGGTGAGCTCCGCTAGGTCTAGTTGACCCGTTCACTCAAAGAGGCGTTTTTCGTTTTCGAACTGCTTGGCTACGTGCTCAGTGAGCTCTTCGAGCTTCACTGCGACTTTGTTACTATCAAAACCCACGAGCAGCGCTAGGCGCCGGACTTCATCCCGTGCGCGCGGATAGTTCGGCGGGCTTCCGATCCCTAACTCGTGAATCATGAGATCTGCCAATTGAACTATCGCGGTCTTTAAGTCCTGCTCTAACTGCGGCTTGCATTCGACCGGATCCCGATAATGCAAAATCGTCTGGCAGGTGTCGTGAGAGAAGTTCCACTTTTTGGCAACAAGCGCTCCTATCAAGGTGTGAGTGAAGCCCAAAATCTCCTCCTCCACAACGGTGTACGTGCATGGCGTATCGTTAATCTCTGCCATCACGCGGTCGTAGTCTGCACTTGTTTCCTCCTGGTTGAGCAGAACGACCTGTCCCAAGCTATGTAGTAGACCGAGGAGAAATATCTCATCAACGAATTTTTTCTTGAGGCTCCTCGCTATCGCCGTAGCGCACAAAGCTGTACAGATCGCGTGTTCCCATATGAGGGTTTTGAAGGGGGTAAACTTCTGGCTCATCTGTCGTAATGTTGCAGCAACGATGATTCCTTTCAAGGATTTGAGGCCGATGACCACAATCGCTTGATCGAGGGTGCAGATCTCTCGTTGGCGAGAGAACATAGCTGAATTAGCGATCTTCAAAACGCGCGAAGCGAGGGAGGTGTCGCTTGTAAGCAGGGCGGTCAGATCCTCGGCAGTAACGTTGGGATCCTCCAGCAACTGTAAAGCCCGAGATGCCACCTGAGGCATGGGAGGAAGATCTCCCACCCAGGCAACCACGTCGCGCCAATCCTTGTCCTTGCGCAAGCGGCCCTTGAATTCGGTGGGGAGTTGCTGCTGGTCCATGTAAGATCCTTGAAGGAGGGGGAGAGCGTTGCCTCGTTTCCCTACTTTCTACAATCGTCAGAAGTTGGCCAAATCTGTAGGAGTGTCACAGCCTCGCCTGCGACGGTCACTGAAGCACTATGGGTCGACATTGGAGAGGCTTCGCGGTAATCCCAGCTTGCGTGCGACAGCGCCTGTCCGACATATTCAGGCGCAAAGCCTAGGATACAAAGATAATTCGGCGCTTCCGGGTTTTAAGTGGGTAACATACGATGTTTCTCACAAGGAGCCTGGTGATCGGGCCTTTTAGCGGGGAGTTGGGCCTGGCTCAAGCGCTTGAAGTGAACAGTAGAGTAACCTGAGAGGAAGGTGGATTGCCCTCCCCTCAAGTCCTCGTCGAACCGGACAAGCAAATTTCCCACATCCGGCTCTCCATACGCATTCGCTACCGAGTTGCTCCCGCTCTCTTTGTATCTCTCCCCTCTTGTTTGCATAATCCGCCTAGGGGTTGGGACACACTACCCACTCGATTTCCGGAAGCACCGATAATTCATGGACTTACCTTGATTTTACCAGCTGTATGTCGCGACCTTGTCGGGGAAAAGGAAGAATTATTCAGGTTTTCGAACTTCCTGTCCGATAAACCCAGTGGAACGTCAATTTCACGAGGGATGGCTATGGAATTTCCAACCGAGATTATTGGAGACAAGGGTTACATCAAGGTCACTGGAGATCTCGACACCGAGACCGCCGGAGAGGCCTTGCGCAGCGCTTTCAACGAGATTTACGACAAGGGTAAGCGCACGATCGTCCTCGATCTGACGGGCACGCAGATCATCAACAGCTACGGCATCGGTAAGGTGCTCATGTGCTACAAGCGCCTGAAAGCTGAAAATGGGGTGCTCATGGTCAAACCTTTGCAAGGCTTTGTGAAAGAGACCTTCGAGCTCTTGATGCTCGACAAGTTGCTCCCGATGGACAAATAGGTAGCGCAAGCTACCGGTTGGTTCTTGGGCCTCTAGCGGAGTGGTTGGGTTGTTCGTTTACTATGCGGATATGTGTGAATACCACGCCTCCTAACATACTGCTGGCTGATGACGACCCTGGAAGTCGTGCGCTTTTTGGTGCGTTCTTCGATCGGGTAGGATGGCGCTACGAAATCTCCCCCGACGTACAGACCGCTGTTTCGGCTGCAGCATCCGGCGGTTACGACGTGGTAATTGCGGACGTTACGATGTCGGGGATCGACGCAACTCGATTTCTCGATGCCGTTCGGAGTCAGAGCCCTTCCCAAGCAATCATCGCCGTGAGTAACGATATCTCTGCCGAAAGGACCCTTGCCTTCTTTCGCAGCGGGGCGATGGATGTGATTCCGAGGCCCGTTGATTTTGCGTGGCTTCAGCACATCATTAGCGATGTCGTGGATGCGCGTAGGTACAATGCGGGAGAGCGAAAGACCTACCGGTATGTCACGAGTGAACGAACGGAGATGCGATTCTCGTGCAGACAGTTCGCCGACTTAGAGCGTGTATCACTCCCCGTGCTCAATCGCCTCTGCGAGAGCGGTCGCGTCACTGAGGGGGAGGCTCTGCGACTCAAACTAGCGGTGCAGGAAGCGATTATGAACGGCTTCGAGCACGGGAATCTAGAGTTACCCTCGGCGTGGAAAGAGGAGATCCGGAGTGACGGAGAGGACAGGTTTACGGCGGCTCGGCGAGAGAGACTGGCTAACCCTTTCTACGCAGACCGTTGCATCGAGGTTGTCTCGTGGCTACACGATGGAGTTCTCGAGATCACAGTAGAGGATGAGGGTGGTGGGTTTCTGCCGCACGACGGAGAGTTAACGGAGGGAGGGCTGTCTAAGAATATACTCACCTGCTCCGGACGTGGTTTGGCGCTCATGTCCAGTGCTGTCGACGCGGTGCGGTTCGCGCGCAAGGGTGCGCAGGTGACCTTGGTTAAATATCTACACTCTCTGAAGGATGCGTGATCTGATGGCACTCAAGTTTAGACTCAAAGGGCTTGCCGAAACGTTTGTGGACTCGATTACCTGTCCGTGTTGCGGCACCGTGGGCTCAGACGATCAGAATTTCGCCACTGAATTAACCAAGGTGACCTACGAGGGGATCATCGTTGTTGTGCAATGCAAGACATGTAGCGAGATCTTCGTCCCCAACACCCAGAGGCTAGGTATTCTCGATGCTGCGGCGTTAAAAGTAGCTGTCGTTAAAGATAGCGTGGACAGTGGCGAAGCCATCCTCGGTGGAATCCAGGCGGTACGCTTGGCAGCTGAGAAGCTGAATGCTCAGAAGAGGGGTGGGTTACACTAACGAAGCGAGGTCGCGCCTCTTACGCGACATCCTTGAGCGAAAGATTGTACTTCTTGAGTGCACCGAGAAACCCAAGTTTATCTATCGTACGCAGCATGCGCGTCGAAACACGCACTCGGACCGTTCTACCGAGTTCCGCCACAAACAGCCGCTTGGTCTGAAGATTGGACTCGAACTTGTGATGGGTTTTGTTGTTCGCGTGACTAACCCTATTACCGTTCTGATAAGTTACACCGGAGATCTCACAACGTCGTGCCATAACTCTTCTCTCTTAAATAACAGCGGGGGGAGCATATAGCGCGCGTGCGATAATGTCAAAGTCTTGGAATCGCGACACATTCCGCGCGAATGGGGGTACGAGATCAGGGCGTTATGGCGGCCTCACCGTAGCGCTAGAGGCCGGCCAAATTTCTGTATTTTGTGGGGGTTAGAGGTTTGGCATGCAGATCTACTACCAG
This sequence comes from Bdellovibrionota bacterium, assembly GCA_040398075.1. Classification (GTDB taxonomy): domain Bacteria; phylum Bdellovibrionota_C; class UBA2361; order UBA2361; family OMII01; genus OMII01. Next base: position 6,782 of record JBBAUR010000100.1, read on the forward strand.
CTAGACCAGAATGCCTTGCGCGCTCTTGGTCGAGCAGCGCGGGTTGTTAATACATCTGAAAGCTACGCCGAGTAGGTAATCGACCGCTACCCGGGTTCTTTTGGAGCTCAGCACTCGCCATGAAGGTCGAAGTACCGTAATCCACCTTCGCAATAACCTCGAAATAGCTCCCCTGAGGCGCCAGAATGGAGGCTATAGGGTTGATTACATTGGCACCAGCAATAGCCGTCAATTGATTGCGCATGTCGCTCGTGAAGGGGCCACCGTTCTGTGGACTTCGGAACGCCACGATCTGTTCCGCAATTTGCTGAGTCATGAGGGGGGACAGTGCCATTAGGACCTCCACGGGAGCCGCGTTTACGTTCACGCTACTGAGGTTGGTGTTGGCGATGAATGGCAGCAATTTCTGAACCTTGTCTGGTGTGAATCCCGGTACGGCGCCGAGTTCGCTCACAAGAGAGTCGAACGACCCCTGATTGCGCAGCGCAGCTTCCGGCGGTAGCTCCTCCTCCATACCTTTGAATGCAGCGGGAAGGGAGGGCATCTGAAAGCTCGCTGTATCAGCGTCGAGGTAATCGACGATATTCGAGACCAGCTCCTCGGCGGTGAAGACCCGTTGAGGGGGACCAGTTGACCCGGGGTTTCCCGTACCGGATTTCGGGGGTTGGTCGAGCCCAAGCGTTTTGAATAACCGGGCAAAGATCTCAATATACTGTTGGTTGGGAGTGCCGGTCGCGCTGAGTAATTTTCCGATCGGTAGTTGGCCCGCCTCAGATGATATGAGCAACGTTATTCTGACGTTTGGTTCATTCAAGCCTAGGAGTTCACCCGGAATCTCCTGCTCGTTACTGAATGCCATCCAGGCGTCCTGCACGGGATCATCATACGGTGTAACATCATTTTTGATGAGTACCTGTGCGAAGTTTACCGCCGATTTAAGTACGTATTCGGCGCGAACTCGGCGTTCAGTGGCACTGTTGAGACGCATTGTGACATACGTTGATTCGGCCAAAGAGGCGAGTAGGGCAGACGCGAGCACTACCATGAAGATCACGAGCAGGAGCGCTACCCCTCGCTCCGCTCGGGGCGCAGGGCTCTTTACTCGGATCAAGGCATGCTCTGAATAGGTGTGTGAAGTCATAACAGCTAGTGTAGTATTGAATGCAGGATCATGAAACGGGTAAGCGAGCTACAGCAGTTGCTCAAACGGCGTCGGTGTATGATTAAAGACAGGTGTGTGATACCGCTACGCTCTCTTGTGGTGCTCAGTGTATTGCGATGCTTTCGGAATCCTGTATTGTGAGTCAGAAGTCACCCCTAGAAGGGCGCACGTGTAGGACACAGTATGCCTCGTATTTTACTTCTCGAAGATGATACCTTCTCCGCATTGGCGCTCTCAGCACTTCTCGAGGGCGAGGGGTTCGATGTTAGTTGCTTCTCCAGCTCCGATGTAGCTCTCGGAAATGCACCGCACGAGGTACCCGATATTCTTATAGCCGACTGGAGTATCGAAGGCAGTGTTACTTCGGCTGACGTAGCCCGCCGACTCAAGGCACTCAACCCTCGAATCCGTGTGTTCTTCGTGACTGGATACGAGAGCGAGGAGATTAAGCGGCAGGTAGAGGATCTTGAGCCGTGCGTGGTACTTGCAAAACCCCTGGATTTTGACCAGTTCATCGCGCAGGTGAAGCAGACTAATTCCGTGCCGTGCGATGATGCGGCAGACACTCGGCTAAATGAAGCGTTCAAAGGTGTGTGACAGAGATGGTGCGTAACGCTCTCCGCGATCTTTTGAAGTCTTCGGTGTCCCGATTGTACGCGGCGGAGCATCAGCTCAAGCGCATTTTGCCGCAGGTCTCAGCGAAGGTTTCTTGCGTAGAATTACGAGAGGCCTTGATGTGCTTTGTCGCAGAAACGGATAGACACATACAGCGACTCGAGGTTGTGGCAGAAACCCTTTCTTGGAGAGTATCGCTGTCTTCGCAGTCGGGTATCGAGGGATTGCTTCGCGATCTGGTCAACGTGTCAGAGGAATCCGCTGAAACTAATGTCATCGATGTGGCGCTGGTGGCTGCCCTGCGAAGGATTGAGTTCTGCCAAATAAGTAGTTACGAGACTGCTCGTTCGATAGCCGAAGCGTTGGGTGAAAAACAGACTTCTATTATCTTAGAAGACAATCTCCAAGAGGAGGAGGTAACTGAACGATTTTTCACCGTTCTCAATGAAGAATTGATAGATGACGAGATTGCCAGCTGGAGCCCGGCTGCTGATTCCTTACTTTCAGTTAATATGTGATCAGCTCAGGCGTGTGGGAAACGGCGAAGAGCCTCTGTCGAAGTATTCGCGGGACGTTGTCGTACTCGTCTCTTTAGCTCCTGTTTGCTCTAAGATATCCTCCGCTCTGTTGCACCAGTCTGAATCCTCGCAGTGCACAGAGAGCAGAAAGGAGCCAGAGCCGCGTGGGGTGTCCGCGATGTGAATTGTATGCTCCGGTACGACGATTCCGAGTAGTCCTCCCGAGATCATGCCGATTAGAACACCGGCTCCTGCCCCCGCAAGCATCGTAAGAAATGGGTTCAGCTGTTGCAGCTGCCAGAGCTCGTTCCAGAGCCAGGGTAGTAGTGGGAGCTTGAGGTACCCGATTACACCACCTGCGAGAAGTCCCAAAGCTCCGCCAAGAGCTGCACCTTCTGGGGCCTTGGTATCGTTGGAGTAGGTAACATTGATTCGTACCCCGTCATCGGGTGGACCGAGCGAGGCGATAACCTCATCTGGGAACCCATCCAAGCGTAAGAGCTGAACTGCTTTGTCGAGATTGCAGCGTGAGCCGTAGATTCCGGTCACCACATAACCTTGATAGTAGCCGCGATGTGGGTCCATGGAGCGATGCTCAACTGCTACTATGTAACTAGACGTTCTATTACTGAAGCTCTCCAACAATACAAACACCTTACCCTCATTCAAGACTGGTGCGTATGACCGAGTAATTGTTTGAAGGTGATATGAACTCTGAGCGAGTGATTTTTGAAAAAATGAATGAGGCTGGGTTTACCAGGCTGCGGAAAATGTTTTTTGCTGCGAAATCCGGTCTTCACCCATCACCAAAACCCCGGATTTCCGGCTTCCAAGCCATTTTCCGTAGCCTGTCAAGTTCGGTGAGTTGGAGCCTCAGCGTGATCAACGTCATACTCTGCTGGATGAGTTAGCTTTAATTTCTCGAAGCGAAAAAGAAATGGTCCTTAACTTCTGGCTCAAATTAGTCTTGATAGCGGTAGCGTTAGTCTACGTAGACGGGCTCCCCGATTCGGTGACGCGGTGTGTCAGGAACCAAGACATAAACTTCAGGGGTACAGGTCTTCAAAGGTCGGGCGCTCGGTTTGATATAGTCACGCAAACGTTGGAGGCTTCGTACCGCGCGCGGAATGAGGAGCCGAGTCAGGCGCCGGTGGAGTGGCTAGACGTTCAGCTTCTTAGAGAGAGGGGCGACTCTGGGAGGCTTCCCCGGTCTCCTTCGATTTTTTGCGCACTCTTGGAGGCAGAGATGCAGGGTTCCGCCGGCAGTCCGGCGCGAGCTGACCTGATCGTCTCAGGCGCTACCCCTGAGAGGCTAGAAGTACCGCACTTTCTCTCATTCGCACAGCTCTCGGATTGGCTCTAGACTCAGATGTACAAGCGACTTGGTGACTCTCGAATAAATTCCAGGCACACGTAACGCGGAAGCGGTCTACGAGGTGATGCTAGGGAAGCGAGGCAAAACCCTAGGACTCCGTGGCAAACCGCTTCCGCGTTTTCCGGCTAAGAGTGCGTAACAAAAATGCTCCTCTGCTTCGGATGGCTGCAATCGGCAG
>JBBAUR010000101.1:0-10555 GCA_040398075.1 Bdellovibrionota bacterium
ACAATGACAAACGACGATAATTTTATAATTTACAGAAAAAAGGTTGCTTAGCCCATTCCGAAGCACCTAATTTGGATTGTCTGGTATTTTGACCTCAGTGTCGTGGTATTTCCTAAACACTACAAACCGTTATACCACTCGAGTCAACTTTTCCTAGGCGCAACATTTCTGGATAGACTTCCCTTTCCCTAACGGTAGGGCATATCGTAGGTCACACCTGGGGTGCTAGTGCGCATAACCGCCGTTTACAGCAGGTTCCGGTACAAGCTTTTGGCAACTATATCGACCAGAGAGAAAGACATGGCTACCTCACAGTGTAGTTTTAGTAACCCTTTTTCCAATCAGCAGTCCGCTCAAGCTGAGGCGTACGGTGGTCGATTGGAGGCGTCACAGCTAGCTGCGAAGCTTCAAACGAGCACCAAGATTATGCTGGATCTTGTTGTTGCCGTCGGCGACAAGCTCTCCTCTTTGCGTCAGAGCTGTCATGAAACTCCTAAAGCAATTGAAGCTCTGCTTGCGAGCGCGAAAGCCGCGCATTTTTCTCCGTGGGGAGCACCTGACTGCGACCTTGCCAACCAACAGATGAATATTCTCATAAGCGAAGTGAATCGCTTCGTGAACAACCTCGACTCCCAAATTGAGACGGTGACCGAAGAGCTCAACAAGGCAGCGAAGCTGGGTCGTCTCTCAGACAACCTACAGTCGTTTGATGCGATGCGCTTTAATCTATTAAAGGCGACAAATTCATTCACTGCGCAAGTTTCTGATGCTGTAAGGGATGGCTACTGCCCAGCAGATTCACGTAGAGGGGCATTCGAGAATCCGCTTAACGCCTCGAGGTCTGGTATCTTTAAGGACTCCGATGCACTTGTCACTGACGTCACCGGGGAGGTTTTACGGGTTCAAAGTGAACTACTACGGTCGCTGGCGACAGAGGCCCTCATCGAAGCAAAGCTCGAGCCACCCAGCACCGAACTGTCGATCGAATGTGCAGAACTCGAAAAAATAGCTTCGTCTCTCGGCACGTCATCATATCCGCCGGGAGCTACAAGTGCAGAACTCCTGGAGGTAGATCAGTGTCGACACCTTAGGGTTAGCTTGGCTACCTTGAAGTATCACGCTGGTCAGTTGGTAGAAGAGTTGCGCAGCCCGACCACAGTTCCGAATTTAGACTCGCACGTTCATACGCTCGTGACGGCGCATGGATCTCTAGGTGCTATCACCGCTCAGATGCCGGGGATATTTGCGTTAGCCGCACACTCCAATTCGAGTATCGCAGACCTTGCACTCGAACAGATCGCAAAATTTGGCGAGCAGACTGACTTAGCTCGAGTCGACAGTGACCTCAATTTTGGCCGCACTTCCCTACCTGAGGACTATAGAGATAAAGCGGTAATTCAGGCACGAGCGGCCGTTATGACAAAGCTCAAGGAGACGATCCTCTCTTCTGAGGCCCCCAAGAGGTACGTTACAACCCTGCAGCGCTTTGGATGCGAGGGTATTGAAGCGATCGCCAAGATACTTGAGAGCTCACAACCGCAACCTAAGGCTCTTTTGGCATGCTTAGACGCCTTACGTAGTATCCCGGGATGTTTCGATAGAGACAAGAACGCGCTCTGTAACAAAGATTACTCGTTCCGAGCGGTATACAGTAAAGCGTACGAAGCTGCCGAGTTGGCCTTAAAACCACTTTCCGATACTGAAGCGAGCAAAGATATTTCTGAATTAAGTGGGCGAGTATTATGTGGGATCAGAGATGCCTTAGCCGAACTTAAACAGCTTGAGCATCGCTATCCTTGTGCTCTAGATACACAAGGAACTTCGATGGATTCAAAATCGCAAGGATTGAGCCTACCAACATAACATCAGAGTGTTTTTTGTCCTCTACGGCGCAACTTGGGCAAGCCAAGATTGCGCTCGCCCAGCGATTCTGATTCATTTTTTTCAAAAATGAATGAGGCTGGGTTTATCAGATACGTCAGGACGATTTTCCTCTAGAAATATTAGCTACGCTCACTATCGTCCCACGGCGGGGAGAATCCACATACATCTCTCAGGTCAGATTTGAGCTGAAGTTTCCGCTCGGGTGCCTCCGAAAATTCTCGTTCTAGGCCGTGTACGGAGTCGTAAAACTCCCGTGCCTGTTTCTCGGACAGACATGCGTGAGAGAATCTCTCACGAACACACTCCAAGAATTCGTGCTCCGTACCGGAGCTACTTGCGACTAGCCATAGCGGTGTTCGCTCTTCATCATCGCCAACTTCAGTCATCCAGAGCTCAACATCAAGCACCGTAAGCAGCCACGTTCGCTCCTGTAGAGAGTATCGGCTAAAATCAACGAGTCTACCGCCCAGCACATCTTGAACGACCGAGAACCGGTCCCCAGAAAGGTGGTTTTCGACGAACGAGTACGCCCTATCGATTAAGCTCTCCCTACCCCTCTGTATCACGCTTCGCAGACCTCCGTCTTCATCGCCAAACTCCGGCAAATCCGCGCAAACTCGGCCGATGCACTCACACGTTTCCCGTGCCACTCTCGCTATCGACTCCAGAAGCTTACTCTGCCTGACAGAATTCAGCTTCAAAAGGCGCTCAGTCAAAAGCACGTTTTTGCTCATGTCCAGCTCGGGAATACGGCGCATAAGTTCATGTTTAGCGACAGTGTCTGCTCGTACCTTTTCTACTATTGGGTGGAATCTTTGCGGTGCCTCAGTCGCAATTTGTCGAAACCCCTCTTCGAATGCTTGAAGTGCTACTTTGATGAGCTTTTCATCAACCGTATTATCTGCCGGAAGGGCATCCCCGTACGAACCGAATCGTAACGACATGAGCCACGTAGCGAGGTGTGTCCCGTACAGAATTGCCGCTTTCTCAATCGCCTGCTCTACGCTCTTCACGTTGATCGCATTGCAAAAAGATTCGGAGGCCCCTATCGAGCGGATGTAACCCGATTGAGGATCCGAAGTCGGATTGACCGAGAGAAGCTCATGCAGGGAAAAGGCCGGTCGTTGTGCTAGGAAGTTCACGGCCATGATCTTGCCAATCCAACGTAGCGCGAACTCCATTTGATCAGGAGACATCTCGAGACGATTGAGGAGATCAAGACGCTGGCCCTCAATGAATGGACGCTCTAAAAAATCACCCCTTCTATAAAGCGACGACAACTGAATCGGGATGAAAGGGGGGACGCACATCCTCGACGTTCCCAGTGCGCCTTTCACTCCATTCAAGACAGCCGGCTCGAGGGAATCCCATAATCCGTTTATCAGCGCGAACTGGGCATCCATCGCCTCCAGAGCTGCATCCGCCAACTGTTCTGATGAATACTGGGCTTTCATCTTGCTCAGGCGAGCTGAATTAACACGAGTCAAGTGAGCGGCAGAGTACGGATTCTCTCGCACCACGAGCTTGTGTTCGAACTCTCCTGCGACACCTGTCAGTACGATGAAGTTACGCTCATTTTGCGGTAGGAGCGAGCGTGCGATACGCGCGGGGTGATAATCAGGTGTGAGGGATATGAGCGGTACGAGCAGACCGAGCCAGTCCGCGCGCATTCCTGGTAACTCCGGATTCGATAGGCACCAATCGACGACCTCTCGCTGTACCGCATCCGTCGTAGCGATATCGAAGATTTTGGCACCCTCGGCATCTCTTCGAAAGCACCCCACGTCAACCGCTTTGAGCGGAGTCGAGAACCCAGCCCCGAGGGGCATCTTACTCGAATGGCCACGCAGGATGTTGGTGACAAGCTCGATATAACGGGGATTTTGCAGGTCGTCGGAGGTGAAATCGGGATGAGTTCCCTCCCGCATCAAGCGGACAGCCTCTGCAAGACGCTGCCGCAGATCCGATATCGCTTCAGTCCAGCTCGCGAGTGGAGTCTGATTAGCGAATTCTGCCAGCTTGGAGATTTGCTCCTTGACTAGACGCTCTGAGGGTGAATCCTTGATCAACGCTGTCCCAGTCTCGTCGACGAGGAGGAGCACAGCCTCTTGAGTTCCTTGCCTGTTACGGTTCTTCAGCCACTGAGAAACCTGATTGATACCCTCGACAAAAATCGCGCGCTCTTCGACGTGTTCCGCAAGCCCAGCGAGTTGTTCGAGTGATATGTAACGAGTTCCCTGCTCTTTGCGGTAGTAGTAATTTCCCCAGCGGGGCGACTCGAGGTGCGAGGCAACGAACTCCACACGAGTTGCTCCCGGAGCCTCGGCACGCACGCGGTGAAGCTCTCCCAGGAGCTTTGCGACATTGAGCCGACATTCGGTGTCTTCGGGTGAGTCACCACCGACGAGGAGTACTACCTCTCCCCTCGATTTACCCACTGCATCGAGCGCAACATCAATTGCTCGCCGATACCTACTCACTATTCGAAAGAGAGCATCTCGTCCTGACTCAAGCTCTCCTGCGGTGCCCATCGCTACTCTCAGTCGATTGAAACACTTTCGTGCGTCTTCGATCCTGATTGAAATGTTGGGGCCGTCCACGAACGCGGCTATCTGATGATCTGCTAGGCTGTCCGAATTTATACCCCGGGCCTTGTGAGGGTTTAGGCTCAAGAAGTCTTTCAGTGCCCCATGCACACTACCATGATCTCGATGCCGAGGGTCATCGCTCACGACCACGAAGGAGAACTCGTCGCTTATATAAATGTTCGCGATGCGCCCGTGGGCGCTGGGGCGCGGGCTTGATGTCACCGCTTGTTCGGCTGGAAGCTGTATCCATGGACCTTGACAAATTATAATCCTGGACTGTGGTCGTAGGGGCCGCCCTGCACCCGAGCGTTGATAGAACGCATCGAGCGATTGCTCACCAGATGGCCTGTCAAACCGATCATCCGGTGATGGATCCGTCAGATAGATCATGCGGGGGACCCTTTTCGACAAAAAATCGCACGAACACTACTGAATCCGATCTACCTAATCCCGGCAATGACTACCTCCGCCGTGGTTGGTCGAGCGTCATGGGAAGATGGCTTCGCCAGATCGCATCGGAATCGAGCTTACATTTCCTTGCGCCCGGATGATGCGCCTGGTGAGGTATGTACTCAACCACAATTGTTAAGATTCGTATGTAAGTTGTGTTAAAAGAACAGCATATGACCAAAAGGGCGTGATCAGGGGTAAGAAGGATTAATTTGAGCTTTACAAGTGGCTGATTTATGGTCGCTGGGTCAGTAGGTCGAGCGCTCTCCTGGCCTGTGACCTGAATGTCGTATACTTCGTACTGAGAACCTCGATATAGCCATCACAGATTGTAAGGCGTTCGTGCGCCATCGGGGTGGGATTGCCTGAGGCTGGGAATCCCTCCGGGAGTACTCCAACATCCACCCCCACAACATCGCTACGCTCAAGACGCACATCTCCGAGTGAAGCGTTGACAGCAGCGAGAAAGGCTTCGATCTCAGCCTCAGATGCATGTGGGGGAAGCTTGTGTGCGGGGTGTCTCTCATACCACGTCCCTATGGCGCTACCCTGTCCTCGAGGCACACAGAAGAAGAGGCGCCCATCGGGACTTTGGAGCGTGATACCGTGCAGAGGATCTATTTGCCTAGAGATGATCAGGTTGAGCCCCCTACACCAGTTTGGTCGAGGGCCTCGAAGCTCAGGAGGCACCCTCAAAGTATCAATCCACGGCCCCATAGCATTTACCACCTTAGGGGCTCGCCATACAGATCCATCCCGGCCGCACACTTCGTATTCATCTCCAGCTTTCGAAACGGCCGCAGCGGGTTGATTCTCCCTTACTGTTACCCCTCGTTCGATACACTGAGTCACAAGATACTCCTTCACCAAGGCAGGGGCGACCATTACAACATCGTACCAGCACAGCGACCCGTAAGGGGCTCTCTCGCTCAAAAATGGAACTCGCGATTCAGTCTCACATTGAGACAAAGTTGTAGGAGGTGGAAGGGTACTGCCTGTTCGCTTCATGAAGGCTCGATACATCCAGCCTGCGCACGCTACCGGAATTCTGCTTTTGAGGCCTAGCCGCGTAAGCGGCATCAAGCACGGTAACGGCGCGAGCGCGTTTGGTACCTCCTGCAGCAAATCAGTTTGATCTCGGAGAGACCTCACCACTCTGGGAATATCGAAGGTCTGGAGATACCTGAAGCCACCATGAATGATCCGAAGGGTATTATCGGAGGTCTGTGAACAGCACGTTGTAGCTTCGAGGACGAGCGTCGACAATCCGCGCGCACTCGCCTCATGAGCGATGCCAAGCCCCGCGATACCCCCACCTATAACGATAATATCGAAGTTCTTCATCGTCTGCGCGAATCAGTATATGAGCGCTACGGCAAAAATGCCATCCATCGGGAAGAGCTGCGAACAGACTCGGCCAGTGGCTGGAGACTGCATCTCCCTTTTTCGTTCCAACAGTGCTAGCCTCCCGATTACTTGGAACTTTTCGAGGGTTTTATGAATACCTTACCTACCTTGGCGGATATAGAGGCGGCGCGTGCTCGCATAGCTCCGCACCTTCCAATAACTCCAGTCACGAAGGCGCTCACCATCTCTGAAGAGCTCAAGCGTACGGTTCACCTCAAATGGGACAACAAGCTCCGCACAGGTGCCTTCAAAGAGCGTGGTGCGCTGAACTACCTCTTGTGCCTCGACGCTGCCACACGAGCACGCGGGGTATGCACCGCCAGTGCCGGCAATCATGCCCTAGGGCTCAGTTATCACGCCAGTAAGTTGGGGGTCCCGTGTCACATCGTAATGCCAGCTAGTGCACCGCTGGTGAAGGTGGAGTCATGTAAGAAGCTCGGAGCCTTCATCACCCTCAAAGGTTCCCTCGCCGAGGCGATGGACCATGCTCAGGATCTAGCTAAAAGCAACAACCTTACCTACATTCCGCCGTTTGACCATCCCTACATAATCCACGGACAAGGGGTAGCCGGGCTCGAACTGCTGGAGCAGCTTGCTGACTTTGACTCAGTCATCATACCGGTCGGCGGTGGAGGCTATGCAGCCGGAATCTCAACGGCGATCAAAACCAAGCGGCCCGACGTCTTCATTCTAGGAGTATGCTCCGAATGGGCGGCGGAATTCCGTCGTAATCCGGCTGCGCACAACCGACCATTTTCTCCCATGACTATCGCTGATGGTATCGCGGTCAAATCGATCGGCAAGATAACTGGACCGATTCTCGATGCACACGTAGATCAACTCGTGTCGGTTTCGGAGGCAGCGATCGCACATGCAATCATCACCCTACTCGAGCACGAGCACGTCGTTGTCGAGGGTGCCGGTGCTGCCGGATTTGCGGCTCTCGCAGAAGGGCTCCTTCCGCCCAAGTACGTAAAACCAGTAGTTATGATCTGCGGAAGCAACATCGATATGAACCTGCTCTCCCGTCTCATAGAGCAAGATATGGCGGAGAGAGGTCGATTACTGAAGGTCAGCATCGCCCTGCCTGATCGGCCAGGTGCACTTCACCTCATATCAGGAATCATCGCCGACAGAGGGGCGAATGTCCTACAGGTATTTCATGATCGCTTTTATGCAAGACTTCCAGGCCACGTCGACATTACCGTTGTGATGGAGGTACGTGACCGGGCTCATGCTTCTGAGATTATTGCAGGATTGATAGCCGAAGGACTTCCGACCACACAGCTTTGAGCAAGTCATCCTGAGCTAAATTTACGCTACGAACGACGGAAAGCACCTCTGTTATTGCTTACGAGCAACCTTGGTCTGGAATGCAAGACGTGACGACAGGAGCCACGATAGGCCTAGGATGCTTACTATCCCCGATGCTTCGATCCACATGCCCAGCACAAACAGTATCCACGGCACCATGAGAAATAAAAACCCCACTCCTCGCACTAGAGGGTTACCCCGAAGAGAGTCGAAGCGCCCAGCAAGGTGCAATCCAACTATCAAAAGCACACACTGGTCGAAGAAAAAGAGGTAAGGTGAAAAGATACACGACAGGCAGAGGGTTATCAGTGCCGTCTCGGGATCGATGCCCTGGCTACGCTGACGCCACGCCAACCAAAAAACAAGCACGAGCGCTGTAGCTACAGAGAGATAAATCGGCCAGGTCGGATACGGTACCTCGGGAGTAGCAGCCATTCGGCGAAACCAACCTATGGGCGAGGCGCCAACCCATTCGAGCGGGCGAGCATTCATCGAAATCCACTGCCCAAGTGATTCGGGAGCGACGAAGCTGACTAGGGCGATGAGCCCCGATACTACCGCAGCACCACCTAGCACAAACCAACCACGCTGCCGAGATGGACAGCGAAAGAAGAGATACAAGCCGGTCAGGCTCCAGAGGTGCGGCTTGAGAAGAGCGAGTCCAAGCAGCATACCGGCATATGTCCAACGCCCTCGCATGGCAAAAAAAAGCGCCGAGTAAACGGCGACCATAACCAGGGCCGATGTTTGACCAAATAAGATAGGTAGTAAACACGGAAGAAACAGCGCTGGAACCACATATACTGAAGATGATTGATCAGATATCCGGAGTATCTTCGTAGCCACTCGGACAGCGAGTGCTGTTGCAAGTAAGTTAACGAGCAGAAACAGCTTTGCAGCCGTCGGAAATGTAAATAAGGTGAAGGGGGCGAGGAGTATCGCGGTAAATGGCGGGGGATATCGCGGACCAGTAAATCCAACCCCTGATACTAGGCAAAAATTACGCAGCTGCTCTGAATCGTAAATATTCTCGCCCCTCATCAAGAGCGAGGTCGCTGCCCAGTAGGTACCAAACTCTGACTCCCAGGGGGCTCCTCCCACCAATGAATAGGCGACTCCGAGACTGACGACGAGGAAAACCAGTGAAATGAAGAAACTGCGCATCGTAATTCCCCGGTATCGAAGCTCATGAGTCCTAAACGAGTATAACTTCTCTTGCTAGATCTCTGTCAGCCAAGAGTGGTACACACTAGGTGGAGCGAACCCGAGCCCTTCCGACCGATATTGCCCACCAGCATGGCCTCACGCAACTTCTTTCTAAATCCTTGGATTACCAGGGCGGCGGATGTATCCCATGGACATTCCAACACTACAGCCCGGAGACGCTGTCGAATTACTAGTGGACAATCAAGTTCAGCTACTGACAGAAGGGGCCCAGACCTAATATCCTGAGAGCTATCGTTATTGCGTGAATCTGAGATGGCAGAGCTGCTCAAATTACTCGTCCGGGCGCTCTTCGGAGCAATTCGCGGGAGGCTCTCGAGAACCAACGAGCACCGTATCCTAGCGCCCAATCCGAAGAGGGAAAGGTATCCTGCACGAGGCTCCGAAACATCTCGCGTCATGGGGAACAACGGAGAGACCGTATACCTCGCTACGCGTATTCCCCTGCAGTCAAGGTGCCGGTACTCGGTGCTTTTCCCCGGGGTTCTCTCTGCTTACGAAGAGCAATATTTCCACGGTCAGTCGTGGGCAAGGATATTTTCTGACGATCGATCAGTTCCCGAATCTGAGGCTTCGAGCGGGTTTTTTCTGTGCTGGAGTGACGAGGCTTATGGTACGCAAGACCTCTTTGCCCATACGTGGCGTATTGCTACGGCCCTCCCGGCAGGCCTCCAGGAGATCCACAGCGACGGTTCGTACCTGCGTGCAGTGATCCGCGCAGATCGAAAGGAAGGCTCCTCCATAGATCTCCGTGCGATCAGGGACCGTCTATCTGAGTTGGCGACGACGATCTCATCCCTCCCAGTAGAACCTAGACGCCGTAGAACCATCAATGATCGTCTCAAGTACAAGGACTTCATCCTCAACGCCTTGGTCATCGGGAGCTGGTTATTCCTGTTCATTCTCTTGCTCCCCAAAGCCCATTACATCGTCCCAACGTCAGCTATGTGGCTGATCCTAATAAGCAGCGCAGTCACCCTCGTCATCATGAGCTATCTATCGCGCGGCGCGGGAATATGGGCCTCATTTCGTGTCGGAGCAATGCGTACCTTAATCGTAATCACGCTCGCGGTTGCAGCCTACCAACGCATCTGCTTCAGCCTTCGCTCCCACGGGGAATGGACTGAGTGGTCAATACGCAGCGTACATACTCGCTATCAAAGATATACCAGGACGGTCTCTGGTTACGACGTAAAGCTCCTGAGCTCCAACGGCGAAAATGATTCAATCATAGTCAAATCTGGGGCTGACAAGGCTTGCCCCCTCGAGGCGGGACGACCTGTAAAAATGCAGACCTTCACGGACCTCCTAGGATTTCGCTTCGCTGATAGCGTTCTGTACCTGTGCCAAATACCGGGTGGTAGCGAACTTCCAATCGAGCTGCTCGACTGAGCACCAGAGAGCGTTGTGAAGCACCTGTTTGTAAGCCGCGATACCGTCTCCAACTACCTTCAGGAGGTATCAAGCAGGTAGCTAAAGAGGGCTTGGTGTTGCACGACTACAAAGGGAGCGGGTCTTTGTAGCTTCTTTGCGAGCGTCAAACAGTACCGTCTTAAGAGCTAGAGTCTCCCATGCACCTTAACAGGCTGCGGAAAAATGCTCTTCTGCTGCGAAATCCGATCTTTCGGCGCTGGCCGAGGATGAGAGCGCGAAAAAATCCTCAATGTATCGCAGACTTCGGCGAGCTG
>JBBAUR010000102.1:0-10433 GCA_040398075.1 Bdellovibrionota bacterium
TCAAGTCCTCTGTGGTTTCATCCCCATCTGCTTGTATCAGAAGAGAGGTAGAACACCGAGTCCTACCCACTCGATTCCACAATGAGCCTTTATTTCGGCAGCCTGTTACTATCTGGTATGCCTAACAGACGGTGTAGGGCCTGTAATCGCTCTGCAATTTCCCGCTGCTGCTTTTCGACTACATCGCGGCCGTGGTGACGTTCGACCAGGGCGTTACCAATTGCATCAAGACACTCCAACCCATGCGAGGGCGTATATTCGAGCTCCAATCGCCTACGAAGCACATCTTCGATATTTTCGGCGTGCTCCAATTCCAGCGCATTTAAGAGTTCCAGACGAAGAACTCCCTCGGTCAACTCTGTCCAGGCATCCGCTTGCTCCACGTATCGAAGCACACGTCGCCCGAGTCGCCCAACCGCCCGTTCCACCCCCAAACCTTCACGACCATACTGATCTCGCAGCTGACTGAGTAACTCTCCCCTGGAACGATAATCGGTCACACCCGGCAGGTCATCGAGCGCGGCTACGTGTGGCCCGCGCATACCGAGTTCGAGTAGCGCCCGGTTAAGCCCCTCCGCTGCAGTCCAAACGAAGGTAGTATATTTCCCCCCGATGAGCGTCAGAACTCCGCGACTGAAACGCCAGATATGCTTGCGCGAGAGCCTACTTACTCCCTTTCGCGATGACCTCATCGGCAGAGTTCTAATTCCAGCGAATGCGTAATGAAGGGTATCTCGCCTCAGACCTGAATTCGGGAGATCCTTCGTCAGACGCGAAAGCACCTCCTCGACTTCGTCTACCGATGGCTGAGGATCGAGCGCAAGTTCGTGTACCTCTCGCTCCGTTGTTCCCACCATAGTGCCGGTCGGATGCGGCCACACGAAGTAGTACCGACCCTTCTCCCTCAGCGGTAAAAATAGGGCTGGGTCTCTCCAGGGGGTAGAAAAGAGAAGATGCGTACCACGGCTGTAACGCACATCGAGAGGTAGCTCGGTATCGCTATCCTCTCGTAGAAGCGGCGCCCACGGTCCAGCACAGTTAACAACTATCCTCGCTCTGCTGACGTGCTCTTGGTTGCTCGAGAGATCCCGCCATTCGACCGTCATCACGCCGTCCTTCCCTTGCCTAACATGTTCGACACGTGAGTAGTTCAAACACTGCGCACCGTAGGCTTGAGCAGAGACAATCATCTCTATGACTAGCCTTGAATCGTTCATGAGTCCATCGGTGTAACGGAAGCACCCCATGAGATCTTCACGAGTAGAGTTGAATCCAGAGAAGTTGAGCTTCGCTCTGGGAATCCATACATGCCGCCGCGCCGGATTTCTCACCAAGAGGTCGTATAGGAACAACCCGACCCCCAGCTTACACCTCAAGAGATATTCCCGCCGGGGCACCGGGATGAGGAACGGGTAAGGCACTACGAGGTTAGGACAACGATCGAACAACTCTTCACGCGACTTGATACCTTCGAACACCTGTTGAAAATCGAACATCTCGAGATAACGCAATCCACCATGTGCCATCTTCGAGCTTCGACTCGATGTGGCACTCGCGTAATCACTCATCTCGAGCAATCCGACCCGCAGACCGGTACGCGCAGCGAGCTTCGTGAGGCATGCCCCATGAATACCCCCACCGATGACGAGAAGATCCAACGGCTCCGAAGTAAGCCCCGCCAACCGTTCGGCACGTGACTGTGCGAGGAGTTGCAAGGTTTGAGGGCTATCGGGTGAACGCATGATATCTAACCATCGTAGCTCACACCTCTCCCCTGCCTCAAGAACAACAACAAGCTGGCTCGCGGTATCAGGAAGCTGGTCGAATCACCCCTTTCCTTCTCTACGGCCTCGAGAAGCGGGGCGAAGATTCGTCTCTCTTTACCAACTGAGCTTTTTTTGCTGTCTGTCGGCCCTGTTCTCGGTATAATTGAGAGCATTCTAGAGCTTTTCTAGAGCACTTTTCTGGTTCATGTGAGGCAAAACGGGGTCGAGGTATGAATAAACATCATGTAGAGATCACAACTCGATGGCTCGATCCGGCTCATAGCCGTCCTTCAGACGCTACCGATCCGTTGGCCATAGACGGATTTGACCACGTCGAGATCTATACGGAATCAGCGAAGCAAAGTGCCTACTTTCTCTCGCATGCCTTCGGGTTCATTCCCGTGGCATACCGAGGCCCCGAGACCGGCTATCGTGACTCGGTGAGCATCGCTCTTAGGCAGGGTGAGGTATTTGTGCAACTTACCTCCTCCCTTCGTCCGAATAGTCCCATCGCCTCATTCGTACATACCCACGGATTCTCGACGCGTGATATCGCATTTAGGGTTAGTAACTGCGAGGCTGCTTACTACGAGGCGATGCGTCGAGGAGCCGTGTCGGTGTCCCCGCCCACAGAACTCTCAGACAGCAAGGGGTCAGTCATCCATGCAGCCATACGAACCTACGGAGATACGATCCATTCGTTCATCGAGCGAACTGCCTACCGAGGACTATACTATCCAGGATTTGCGGATTACTCGCACGTCTTTCCGAAAAGCATACCTTTAGCTGAAGCGGGTCTACGTAATATAGACCACGTGGTTGGAAACGTAGAGCTCGGAAAGATGGAGGAGTGGGTCTCTTTTTACGAGAGAATACTTGGCTTCTCTCAACTCAAGCACTTTTCTGACAAAGATATCTCAACCGAGTATTCTGCACTCATGTCCAAAGTAATGAACGGGGGCCAGGGGAAGATAAAACTTCCGATCAACGAACCAGCACAAGGAAAACGCAAATCCCAGATTGAGGAATACCTCGATTTTCATGGCGGGCCCGGCGTTCAACACATCGCTTTTGCTACTCGCGACATCATAACCACCGTCTCTACTTTACGGCAGAGGGGGGTCCGATTTCTTTTTGTTCCTCAAACGTACTATGACGAAATCCCGGGACGAGTAGGCACCATTAAAGAGGATTTAGAACAGATCAAACAGCTTGGTATCCTCGTTGATCGAGACGAAGACGGCTATCTACTGCAGATCTTCACCAAGCCGCTACAGGACCGACCAACCACATTCTTCGAAATTATTCAAAGGGAGGGTTCCCAGGGCTTTGGAGCAGGAAACTTCAAAGCTCTCTTTGAGGCTATTGAACGCGACCAAGCGGAGCGCGGAAACCTGTAGCAGTGGACTACGCTTTCCAGCTACTCATCACCGAGCACCCGTGACCATATGAGCTAACGAATGGAAAACAGTCTCGACATCATCCTTGACCGATTGTTCGACTATGCAGGTATGTTTCCCCCTGCGGCGAGGAGCTTCGAGGCTGCGCTACGTGAGAGCGCAGAGTTATCACGATCTCTGCTACGACCCTTCATGTTGAACAGCGATATCGTCCTCGATACCTCTCATGCTCACGCCTTATGGGCGCTCAATCTCCGGTCCTTTGGGTTTGCCCGTGAGGTCTCCGTTGCCTTACTCGCTACATCAGAGATTGGTGATGTGCTTGATGCAGCGCAGAAACTGCGTGGGGCGCGTTCCACACCAGGAGATGTACGGTGTCGTGTGAGCTCGATCGAGCTTAAGCTCCAAGACTCGGGATTTGGCTCAAATGTGCGCACACTGTGCGATTATTGCAGCCGACACCAGATACTACTTGCCGTCGAACCGGATCTATCGACCTCTTCATGGAACGAAACCCTTGAAAAGACCGTGGAAAACCTGACCAAACTCTCCACGCAGTGCGCTCTCAAGTGCCGAGGAAGTGGTCCCACTGGTATCGGTCCTGAGCGACTAGCGCGTGCCTTGTGTCGAGTATCCGAGGTAGGCATACCATTCAAGGTCACGGGTGGATTTCATCATCCGATCGTAGAGAGTGCCCATTACGGGAATATCATGGGTTTTCTGAATCTTGTTGTAGCTGTGATGCTGCGACGAATTCGTGCAAGCTCCTTTTCCGAGTCCGACGTAGCTGCGCTCCTCGTGAATAGTAATCCGTCTGCATTCACCTGGGGAGATAGTCTACAATACGGTCTGCTTTCAATATCCTGTCACGAACTCCGCCTGGCAAAAGCCAAGACTTCCTTCTCTATCGGTAGCTGCAGCCTCGCCGAACCAGACCAAGATTTGACGCGGCTTTACCACCCTTCCTGAGCCGGCGCTGATTCCTCTCCCGTACTCCTGGTGGAACCTACTACGACTGAACGACCTTATCATCATCTGCGCAGATGCGATCCCGGTTTCAAAAATACTGGGCCCCGATTATCTTCTCCCCTAGGCCAGTAATTAAACCTGTTGACAAAAACTTCTTTGAGTTTCGTGCAAAAAAAAGACTGGCTCAAAACCCCTTTGGGAGTGAGTCCTCCTTCATATATCCCAGGGCACGAGCTGTGCGAGCACTTTGATAATCTGATTTTTGCCTGCTCCATAGACTCCGTTGAGACCAAGGAGCAACCCGAAGTTATCGGGATTTTTCTGGCGAGCTGCAAAGCCCAGGTACGTGCTCACGCAAAGCGTGCAATCGAGATATACCAAGCATGTTTTGGGCTCTCCCCAGAACGTATCGCACTCGAGGTACGAGCCCTTCGAGGGCTCGTAGATGAAGGATTGAATTTTGAGCCTTTACCCTCATCGTGTCGGAGATCTCCTGGAACAGTCGCGTCTGGTATACCGAGCACAGGGACCCTACGACACCCGTGTTTTGATAGAGCCTGTGGTGGGACAGTATCGGCAGTGAAAAGACGGTTGCTGCGAGTGTGAGTCCAACTCCAACGATCGACTGAGCACGTATCTCACCCGCTCGTTGTTCTAAGACATCCAAGTCGCTTGGCTCCAACGTCCGCAGCACTAACGCTACATCGAGGATCCATTGCAAGCGACACCAGTGGTGTTTGAAGCCGTGAAGTAAGAGCACCATAAGGTGGTCAATGTGGTCTAAGGTATAACATCCCAGGGAAGGCAGAGGCCGTCGGCGAGCGAAAACCCCCTCAAGACTCGGGGATTCACAGACATAGGGCTCAACAAAGCGGGTATGTAGATCTATCTCGACCCCTGAGTCCTCAACAAAGATTGCACCATGACTGGATGGTGCGGTGTTCGGCTTAAGCCGGTAGCCAAGCGATTCAAGTGCCATGCAAGCACGCGGTAGATCCTCAAGGTGACAGATGAGGTCAACATCTCCATACGTGCGCTCACAGCCTCGGTAAAAGGGCTCTTGAAGGGAGATCCCTTTAAATACCAAAAAGTTGACCTTTTCCTCTTGAAGATGCTGTACGAGGGGTTCTAGCTTTGCTCTCATAAGGAGCTGCCTCTGAGCTTGCTGGTATACTACTGTACGGACGCTATCGAGTGTTCCTTCTGAGAGGTTGAGAGCTTTGGCACTCAAAAGGCAGTGAGGCACTCGGTGCCGAAGCGCTAGCTGCACCACATTGGTCCACACATCAAGGGCCACCTCAACAGATGCAGAGAACTGATGATGGAATCTCACGATACTCAGAAGAGCCTGCTCAGCACTCACCTCGTACCCGTGCGCCAACTACAAACATGCATATATCGAGAAAAATTGATCCGACTTACGGAAACGGCGGACCTGCACTGCCAAACGTATTAGGTACAAGCGAACCTACCTGCTCTACACGGGGCGTCTTCCATACAGATCGAACAGATGTCGAATTAATGCCCAGCGCAGTGCGGGCGACTATATTTTCGGAAGGCACTGTAGTGTCTTGACACTCGACAGTTTGATGGTCGTGCTCCGGAGCGTCTTTGTGTTGTGTCTTTTCACTCGTCATGTTGTTAGCTTCCCTTTCTCGACTGAAGAAATAACTGACGTACGCGCGGGTCCCCTACTCCGTCACTATAAGCATACGCCATGAATTGATGCAAGAAATGCTACCTGATTTGTTGCGCGCCTTTCCCCTCAGGATGAAGTGCCCCTAGTAGGGGCGTATGCAAGCCCTGTGGCCTCCAAGCGATGTGCTGGACCTGTTTAGCGATAGTCGAAGCAAGCTGCAGATGTTGTTTGCCTAGATATGTTTGATGCAATGAAGTTCCTGCCACTTGCTCCACAAGATTGAGGAGCACACACATGCGGGGGGAACTGCCCGTGTGACGAGCGCCTTGCCTCGCATCGAGGCATACAACCTCCTGCAAGGGGAACGTCTTGGAGGAATCGATCGGGGTAGGCTTGAACAGCGTCTTTCCATCCATGCGCACCCCTACGCTATCAGCAACAGCCTGATGTACCCAAGCAACTGCAGGTTCGGGCTCGGACACGATTGCGCAGAGCGGATCACATTGAAAGGTTCGAGCTAGCCCATCTTGGTCGATGAAGACGGGCACAAGATCATCGGCTAGGACCGCTGCTCCACGCAACGAATCAAACAGGGCAGCCGTTGATTTTCCTGAACCGCTTCGCCCTAAATATATTCGCGCTACACCATCGAGTGTCGTGGCAGAGGCGTGCAGCAACAACATCCCTCGTTGCACCAACAACGCCGACAAGGCAAGCATGAGTACGGATCGCAAGTGCGGTACATCCAGTAAATCACCGCGAAGCTCCGCGGAAGCGAGCGCCGGAGAGACAACTACCGATATACGTGCTCCATCCTTGACATATGCTCGTGTGGATCCTCTATCGTTAATCCACAGACAGCTATCGAGCCAAGCAAGCGGAGGCGCGCTCGTTGCGTTACTGGGAACTTCCGGTATGTGGTCGACAACTTCAAGCTCTACATCAATCATATCTGCTGCAACCGGGGTAAAGGGCAACGGAATCGACGAACGAACTTTAATCGGACCGAGTATGTACGTGAGGCTCTTACCCGTCATGGTTCTCTCTTGTAGCGCCCTTCTGTATGTCACGCGCAAAAATCGGTTGCTTCGTAAGAATCCCACCGATGATGGATCTGTCGGCCAACTCGACCCACGCATGCGCTGTAAATCTTCCTTCACTGAGGCTCTGCGGTGCTATTCGAACGGTCGCTGGGATTCCACGTCGTCGCAGGACGCGCGCCGCCGCTATACTTTGATGGAGGCAGGAGAAACAACTATGTGTAGCACGGAGCGCGAGCGAGATTGTTCTGCGAACGTCTAGAGCCTCAGTGCAGCCGAGAACATTTTGGTAATTGTGAGTAGGCTCAAGAAGTGGAGCCAGCAATCGTTCTGCTCGAAAACGAGAGTGAAGAAGCTCTACTCCCGTTTCGAGGAACACCACTGATATCCGTAGTATGTTCATACCACTAGCATGTTCGAAGAAGCCCGGCCTCTGCCAGCTGAGTGAGAAAGTCAGAGGTTTCATTTCGACATCGCTCTTCTTCAATGTCATATGATAAGGAAAGCTCTGCTACGAGCTCACTTAGGGTGCGGGGTTGTGCTAGAAGTCTCCATATCGCTGCAGCAGAGTCGCGCAGGCGAATATAAACCTGCCTCGACGGATGGAAGACCACGAACTCATCATCAAGCTCACAATGATAGACGTCTGCAGCTTGTTGTCGAGGGGTTGAATCACTCATGTTAGGCCTCTAGGAAGGAGTATATGCAAGCTAACTCACAATTATTCGCAAAGGCTACTCTATTTTCCTATCGATTTGAACCTCCACTTTCTCGCATCCCCAGGGAGCTGCTATCCTTGTACTGGTATGATTAGTTTTGCTGATGAAGGGATAGTTTTAGTGAGGGGCTTCTGTGCTCCCGAGACAGCAGATGTGTTCGCTGAAGAGCTCGTTCTCTGGAGGGAAAACACCGCCGGCGTCGGTGGTTCGTTCAAGAGGGATTCAAAAATCAGCGGGGATGTATACTCTGTCTTTGCTCCCTTTGAGGGAGCTCTTAGGTTGTGGCTTCCTAAGATTGAGCTTGTGGTGGGTGCTCCCTTGGTTCCTATCAATTCATTCGCTCGTATCTACGGCCACGGTTCGCAGTTAGTGCGTCACTCCGACCTCCCTTGTCTGCAAATCGGTGTTTCGATATGTCTACGTCGAGATAACGTGGATTGGCCGTTCTGTGCCACTGACCGTCTAGGGAGAGATGTCTCGCTATCCCAGCAGCAGGGGGACGCCGTTGTGTACGCTGGCGACCTGTGTCACTGGCGCGAGGGGACATACAAGGGAACCGAACAGGCGCAGCTATTTCTGCACTACTGCCTTGCTAGCGGCCCGTTTGCGACCACGCACCGATTCCGAGGACGAAAAAACTTGGGAATTACTGCGCCTGCTTCGTCTGGTTGGTTAGGATTACTATCGAGGGGGTATAGGCGATTGAGAGGGCAGTTTCGCTAAAACTGTGCCTCTCTTAAGTCCTTAACCACCGCCGAGCGAGACGGCCAAGGACTCGTACGGGATAGAGGTTCCGCAAGGGAAACAACACACGCCGCAGCACCTCCAAAACAGTTCCGACTAACGTTGGTCGTGCGTACAGGAACCCCGTAATAGTGAATCGGTAGTCCGCAAAGTTTTTGCTAGGGCAGGCTACCGACTCAACTTCGTGCTGAACATCGGATCGAAATATGACTAGCTTCCCGCTCTCGGGCACAACGCGATCGATCTCTCGCTCTCCATCAAAAAAAACAAGATCGCCTCCCGAGAACCGACGAGGCTTTTGGCACACGTAATAGACCCACGATACCGTACGATCGCCCGTGTAGCGCTGAAAAATGTCACGATGCTTACGAAAGAAGGCCCCATCACCGAAGGCAACACACGACGCATAATGCTTTCCGGGTCTAAAGCGAGGAAGCTGGAGCTGCTGAGTCAGATTATCAAGATGGTTGATTACTGTGTCCTTAAGCGCCTTACAGTACGGAAGTAGGTCTTTATCCGGGCTGTACGATAGGGAATTGCGGTAGTTGTAATCCAACTGTCTCGAAAAACCGCGCCCTTGTCTGGCTCGAACTTGGCTAGGCTCGAATAACGCCTGTTTTGATAGGAGAATACGGAGCACCGCGTCCGGGTCGAGCGATGGGCACGAAATCTCAAGAACAACCTTCTGAGTAGCGCTCATGTCAACAAGACCGCTTCAGTCACAGAGTAGTTTAGCTTATAGTAGGATAGCTTATACATTAAAAGTTGGCTACGACCAGCACGAGAACTCACGCTGCAAGAGAGTTTCCAGGTGTGTGATATCGGGTTGGAACAAACCTCGCAGCGCCTCGCGCGCCGATTCGGGCATGCGGGGCTTTTTGCGTAGCTTCCTGTAAAGCTTTGTTTTAACAACAGGCCACCGCTGCTCGCCTAAGGATGCGACCAGAAGCGCTTGTACCAACGGCTTGATGACGTTTAGGGCACCCAACGATGTTGAGGATACCATTGGTATTCCAACGCTCTCGTTTTTATAGAGAAGCGAGTGAAGGCCAAAGGCGGGATCAATGCCGAGAAAAGCATACAAGGATTGAAGGGTTGCCCGGGGTTCCCTTAGTAGGTCGTCTAAGACAATTATGTGCACACGCGAAAAACTGCTTAAAAAGGCCTCAACTCGTGCGCAGTAAAGGCTCTGAGATATGTATTGCGCCGCTGTTGAACCGTCTCCGCGCAAAGCTTCAAGCACTCGCCTGGTGAAGTACGCTCCAGGATCGGGTAAAAACTGGTCTTTGTGGTGCGTTTTGAACTCTGACCAGGTTCGCTCGTAAGGATTACGCAACGATATAACTATTCGTATATCGCCCAATGTTGCGCGTATTCTTGGTATCGAGATCTCCGGCAGCAGAAAATAGGATGCGCTGGCTTCCCCGCATAGTTGGTGTGCCTCGCCCGCAGCAAATAGCGATACATACTCATCAAGGTTGGCTGGCGTCCTCTTCTTGAGAAGCTCTTTGCCGCCTTTCGAAAGGAGATCCTGATATTCTGGCTGAACAAAGAAGTGGGGCTCCTTAAGGGTCGGCATGTAGATCTGTGGATGCTGCCGAATAGTCTCCCACAGTGAGGTGGTGGCAGATCTCATCGCTCCTACGATCAGAAATTGCGGCAGCCTTATGGCTCTATCTCTTCTGCCTGCCGTTGGCGAAGACATGCTGGTGCGAAGTTGCGAATCCAAAATATATCTAACTGTTGCTCCCTTTCCCGACAGAGAAACGAAGCACAAGAGCTGAGCTTAAGGCGACCCTGGGCAAAAGCAGATAAACTAACTTCATGAAGATAGTTATGAATGATTCTCTTAAACGAAGCAACCTAATTGGAAAGGATCTGCGAGCCGGTTTTAGTTTGGGTCTTTATCGTTTCATGTCGCTACCTCCTTTACTTTTGTGGCGTTTGCGGCTCTCAGGTGGGTAGTGTGACTGAAACCCTTAGACGGATTATGCAAACAAGGGGGGGAATACAGAGAGAGAGAGGGAGCACAGCGAGGGTGCGTGGCATAGAAAACTCGGTATGATACCCTTCTCGTTGACCTCTCTGCACTCATTGTTCATCTAGAAGTGGTCTCATAAATACCTAATCGTACAAAAGTAAAAGTAGGCGTCAGG
>JBBAUR010000103.1:0-9774 GCA_040398075.1 Bdellovibrionota bacterium
CCAGGGGAGTGAAACTGCTCGGTGGGTCGAGAAGAGAACCGAGGAGCTCCTGCCAGTTCCGTACTTCCACACGGCGTTTACACTCCCCAATGCCTTGAATCGGTTGGTGCTCTTGAACAAGCGAGCGTTGTACGAGCTTCTGTTTCAGGCAGTTCGAGAGACGCTCCTTACCCTTGGACACCGTAAGCTCGGGGTGACCCTTGGATTCTTCTCGGTGCTCCATACGTGGGTGCAGCTCTTACAGCTTCCCGATGATGTTCCCGACCGAGATGCGTTCGAGCGGCTGCTTACCGAGAGCTGTGCTTCTGACTGGGTCGTTTACTCCAAGGCTCCCTTTGCAGGTCCGGAGGTCGTCGTAAAGTACCTGGCTCGCTACACCCATCGGGTTGCAATCGGGAACTCTCGACTCGTCTCACTCGATGGGGGGAAAGTCTCGTTTACGTATCGAGACTATGCCGACGATGGCATTCGTAAAGTCACGACGCTGTCCGCCGATCACTTTCTCACCCGCTTTCTCCTGCACGTGGCTCCAAAAGGTTTCGTGAGGATCCGACACTACGGCTTTCTCTCTCACGCAAAGAAGCGTGAATCCCTTGCTCGAATCCGGAAAGAGCTCCTGTGTGGGTTGTCTCCAAAGACAGAGTCGTCCAATCCCCATAGAGCACCAGAGTGCCCCTGCTGCGGTAGTGTTCGCTGGGTGAAAGTCTCCGAGATACAACCTGCAATCAACCGCTTACACACTCCGCCTTCCATAGCGTCCCCGCCCGGGGTATCGTCCTCCTGGCATGGTTGAGCGAGCGGGTTACCACAACGAGGGTTGAACCGCTGATGGTGGGCAGAGATCGTCGCCACAGGGGGGGAGCTACGCCACCATCCGCTGCTCAACCCTAAACATTATGCCCTTGGGATCGTTAGGAGTGAGCATGCGAGGAGCTCTTTTCAAATTAATTCTTGGCTGGCTAGCCGTCGCAGTCTCCCCGTCTATGTCTGTCGCCGATGAGGTACAGCTTCCGCAACTCTCACTCCAGAAAGCAATCGAACTTGCTCAGGAGCATCTCGATAAGGAGAAGATAAACCTTCAGGATCTTTCGTTGATAAAGACCGAGTGGATTCGCCGCGAGAGCGATAGAGGGGGCCCTTGGTGCTGGTCCATGCTGTGGGCAACTGCATCGCAACTCGAGTTTACGAGGCGGCCCGGCTCCCGAGGCGGTGGAGGTTTGGTCGTCTTCGTTTTTACGGACGGTCGAGTTGAACACCACTTCCAGCGATAGGCATAACAGCTATTAAGACAGGATCTCTAACGGGATTCATTCTAGTCTACGCTAGCCATCCGTATCGGATCCGAACCCAATCCTTCTCTTTTTGGGAGGCGGTACCGGATTCATTATTTCTCTGATTGCGTCAAAGACCACCTTGAACTGGTGATCGTATCGTTTTTCGAGCAGGATCAGTCAGGATCAGTTTTTCAGCAAGCTCGGTGTGAGACTCGATCAAAGAGCGCAGTCTCACGAAAGCTCTCATGATCTCGATATTGACCGCTATCGCTCGGGGGCTATTGAGTACACCGGACAGCATAGCGATTCCCTGCTCTGTGAACACGTAAGGTAGGTATCTCCGACCGCCGCGACCTGACTTTGAGATGCCAATTTGGCATCTCAAAGCGCTAGCCTCCTGTTCCGACAACTGAAACATAAAATCTTCGGGGAAGCGTTCGCGGTTTCTTTGAACCGCACGAACGAGCGCGCCGGTTTCGGTGCCATACAAGCGAGCAAGATCCTCGTCGAGCATTACCTTTTGGTTTCGTATCAAGTATATGCTTTGCTCGACCAAGCGACGATTCATTCTCTCTTCCATACGGTCCTTCAGGTCATATTTTCGATCCCATTAATCGGTAAAATATGTGATAAGTTGCTCTTCGGCATAACAAACGCCTGGTGCCGAGCTAGGGCGCCGGCACAGGCTCTTCGTTGAACTAACCCGCTCGCGCGGAGGTGCCTTGCCGAATTGAGATCCTGCTGCCGACAGCGGGATTTTTTGTACCGATTTGCACCGATACCGACTCTGAACCTGGAGCCACTCTCCATCCCCCGCCGCCCGAATCCTAGGGTAGCGATTTCTTGGAAAAGAAAATGGCAGAAAGTTCTCCACAAAAAGGCGTAGAAGGCGTGTCACCACAACATGTCTACCTTCTTAAGGAGAACTTTATGCCAAGCCAGAAAGCTACAGCTCTTCGCGAAAGAATGCGAGAAGATTTACGTCTTCGGAATTACTCACCTCTGACAGAGAAGGTATATCTGGCGCACGCCGGTTGGTATGCGGGGTATTTCAAGAGGTCGCCGATTGAGCTTGAATTAGATGATGCGCGTCGGTATCTGATCTACTTAAAAGAAGAACGCAAGGTGAGCCTTGCCCACTTTAGGCAGGCAGTAGGAGCTTTTCGGTTTTTCTACAAGTACACAGCCGGTAAGGAATGGATCAAGGACCGGATCTCGTACCCGAAGCTATCGAAGAATATCCTCGTAGTAATGTCCAAAGAGGAGGCAGCACTGTTCTTCTCATGTATCGATGACCTACGAGAGAAGACGATCCTCTCAGTCCTCTACGGAGCAGGGTTGCGACTGATGGAAGCTCTTACCTTACGAGCCGATGACATCAACTCTAAGGAGATGTACATCCGAGTCAGACACGGAAAAGGAAACAGGGAACGTAGGGCGCACCTCTCTCCTGTATTGCTTGAGACCCTACGGGAGTACTACCGGGTGTACCGACCAACCGAGTGGCTGTTTGCCGGCAAGAACGGTAAGCACTTAGGGGACACCTTCGTGCAACGAGCATGCGAGCAGGCAAGACTTAGAGCGAAGATAACTAAACGAGTAACTCCGCACACTCTTCGACACTCGTTTGCAACGCATCTCTTAGAGCAGGGTACAGATATCCGGGTGATCGGAGAACTTCTGGGACACGCGAGCCTTAAGACCACCATGGTCTATACCCATGTGTCCACAAAGGTGTTCCGCTCTGTTCAAGGTACCCTAGATACCCTTCACTCGTAATGGAGCTGCCAAGACTAGAGGTAGCTGACGTCTTTCGGACGCACTGGAACTCCTATGCCCGAGGGACGTCAGTAACCCCACTACAAACAAAGGTAGCCCGCGATATTATGTTCTGCCGTACTGCAGCACTTGGTGGGCACCTCTACCAATGTGCTGACTGTAGCCATAGTGAGCAGTCGTACAACTCGTGTCGAAACCGGCATTGTCCCAAGTGTCAGGGGAAAGAGACAGCACGGTGGGTAGAGCAGAGAACTACCGATCTGGTACCTGTGCCGTACTTCCACACTGTATTTACGCTCCCTGATACCTTGAACATCTTAGTACTTTCAAACAAGCGGCTGGTGTATGAGCTGTTGTTCCGCTCAGTAAGGGAGACACTCCTCACCCTTGGGAAGAACAACCTTGGGGTGACTCTCTGCCACGACTCATCGGTCACTTAGCTCAAGCACCACCTTCTGTAGTGTCCTAAACTCTGATATCTTGCTTCAAGCAGTGTGAGCGAGCGGGTTACCTCAACGTGCTGTTGAACCGCCGATGGTGGATGTTTGTCTTCGACTTTGCGGGTCTCTCACGCCACCATCCGCAGCTCAACACTATTCATTATGCTCTGAGCATATGAGCTTTCTCACGCGAAATGAGTTAACTTTTTCGCCGCTACGTGAGCAGGATTTCCCGCAACTACTACATTGGCTAAAGACGCCGCACATGAAGGATAAACGGGACCTGATCAGAGAGCTGTCTGACATTCGATCTCAATTCACCCGTAAAATAGGCTCTGATTGGCAGGAGGCTTTCATCGTCTCATTACACGGGAATCTCTTCGCGTATATTCAAAGCTACCGAGCTACCCGCGCAGGCGATGGTTGGTGGCCGAATGAGGGTAATGCGACTGTGGGTATCGATCGCTTCATCGGGGAGGCAGAGTTCCTAAATCGAGGCCTTGGTACCGTCGACATCCGTTCTCAGGGAACAAAATCGCCGTCACATGTAGGCAGATTTACCTGCGCAAGGAGGCGCACGCTTACACAAGCTTTTCGACTGCAGGGGCTTCGCCTCGTGCACCTTGGAAAGCCAGAGAATGCACCATGTGGACGAGGTGAGCAGCATTGAAGGGCTTCGACAGGTGAATCTGAAAACCGGCTTGGAGTGATCTCTCGCGCTCCTGGTGACGTGCGAACGCGGTCAGGGCGATCGCTGGTGCCGCAGCTCCGTGAGCAGCTCGTCCGCTCCGCACACGCTCCAAGAAGTCGTATCCGTCGCCTCCCGGCATTCCGATGTCGCTCACGATGACATTAGGCGCGAAGCCCGAGAGGACTTCGATCCCCTCTGCCGAACTCTGTGCCGTTCTGACGTCGGCTCCCTCCTCTTCGAGAATGGTCCTCACCAGAGACAGACAGTCCCGCTCGTCGTCAACGACCAGAACCTTACAACCTTGGAGCGCTCTGAGTGGCAACTTGTGAGCTTCTTCCGCACCCGCGGGGGTAATTTCAGTCGGCACCTGGCTCTCCCGCGCTTCGGCGCTAGGTAACCGCACCTCGAAGCGCGCTCCTCTTCCCTCTCCCTCACTGAACGCTGACACCTGACCACCATGCAGTTCAGCCAACGATTTTACGATCGACAGCCCGAGCCCCAGACCGCCATACCGACGCGATACCGATGCATCTGCCTGCCTGAAACGCTCGAAGACATGCGGCAGAAACTGAGGAGAGACGCCGATACCGGTATCTTCGCAGGAGAACACGACCTCGTTGTCGGAGGAACTCAACGAAACTTTTACTCGTCCACCCTGACTGTTGAAGCGTACCGCGTTGGAGAGCACGTTCCAAAAGATCTGCTGCAAGCGTGTGGGATCACCGTAGACCTCCCGGCCTCGCTCGTCAGACAGCTCGATTTCGATTGCTACTCCCTTTTCGTGCGCCGCGGGGAGCACCGTTTCCAGAGCTGCATTTAAAATTTCACGCACATTCACTCTCTGCCGCTTCAGCTGCAGTTTACCACTGGAGATGCGATTCATGTCCAAGAGATCGTCGACGATGCGCGCCTGCGCCCGTGCACTCCGCGCAATCGCCTCGCACCCATCTCTCAACTGCTGTGGCGAGAGCTCTCGGCGACGAATCAATTCGGCCCATCCGAGAATTGCATTGAGCGGGGTTCGTAGCTCGTGTGAAAGAACCCCTAGGAATTCGTCCTTTACACGGTTGAGGTGCTCCGCCTCCTCCCGCAAGCGAGTCTCGTGCTGCAACAACGACTGCACCCGCATCTCGCGCACGGCACTCGCCTCGAGCTCCGTCACCTGCTGCTCCTGTTCGGCGCGCGCTTGCTGGAGCGCTCGTTCGGCTTGCTTACGTTCAAGGAGCGATACAACCTGCCGAGAAAGAATGGATAAAGCCTTCGACTGCTCAAGGGTCAGCTCTCGCGGGATACGATCGATGACACACAGAGTTCCCAGAACATGCCCGCTTTTTGTGACGAGCGGCGCCCCTGCGTAGAAGCGGATCTTGGGCTCCTGCAGCACGAGCGGGTTGGTCTTGAATCTGTCGTCTTCTAGCGCATCGGGAATGATCAGCACCTCGGAATTACCGAGTGCATGAGTACAGAACGCCATCGAACGGGGGGTTTCTGGCGTATCGAGTCCTACCCTTGCCTTGAACCACTGTCGTTCGACATCGACCAGGGAGATGAGCGCGATGGGAACGCCACAGATGAGAGCCGCGAGCTGGGTCAGATCATCGAACTCTGGCTCAGACGGCGTGTCTAGTATCTCACAGGCTCGAAGCTCCGCTATTCGGGCAGATTCATCCCTCGACAACTCATTTCGAGACGCTTTCTCTCTCATTATTCTAGATCCTCATACCCTGGTACGAGGTAGTCCCTTTTCTTGGGAGTCCGCACCCAATACGCTTACGAAGCGCCCCGCTTCCCGGCTTCTTCGTTAGTCCGTCAAATATTGAGCGCTGTTTAAAGTCTGCATTCCTAGATGCAGAAAGAACAGGGATAGTGCTCCCTCTCGTATCGGCACACGCCCGCCTTATGATGGGCATCATGTTGCAGCTAGCGAGAAAAGGAAGCCCCGGTTTTGTACGGGTCGAAACAACGGGGGAAAGGCGCATAGAGCTGGAATTAACAGGTGGCGTGATACTGCGAGTACTACTTGAGGATCGCTGGAGGCGCTTCGATGAAGGCGGTGCCAGCTGATGCGGAGGTGTACGTCTGGCCCCCTTCCCTGGGACACCCCACCTACCTAACCGCCGCAAATCGATAGGAAAAAACATGTTGGCGAGTTGGGGTGCGCCAGAGAGCAGGGCGCTATCGCTCTTAAAGATTAATCACCCTAGAACTGCACCCTGATCGTCTTTTGAACCGCGGAGATAGAGATCGGAGAGCCGTACGGCAGACAGACCATCGGCGCGGTATGTCCGAAGTCAAGATTCTGTACCACTGGGATTGTGGAATTATACTTTCTCACGGTTTGTAGAGCTACATCACGCTGCTCCTTTTTGTAAGCAACCTTTTCCTCATCTGAAGCTTCTCTCCCTAAAGCCCAGGCCTTTGGTCGACCCATCAACACTCCCTGCACACGTGCGAGGATCCCTCGTTCTCCCAGCGCACGAAGTACTCGCCTCACGTAAGGCGCAGAGGGTAGTTCTTCGCTCGTTTCCATGAACAATACGATCTGCTCGAAGTGTTTCAGTGTTGGTATCTCTCTGCCGTTTCGAAGCATTTCGTCGATACACTCCACGCATCCGCCCCACGTCACGCCCTGCGTATCTACAGTCCCGTCCCAGTACCACCCCTCGTTTGTTTGGTACCTGCGGCGCTTTAAGAGGCTTTCCTTCTCCTGCCACGGCAGATCCTCGTCGTTGAAAACAGGGCTCGCCTCAAGCAGCCTCTCCCCTCCCGTAAATAGCGCCGCATCGAGATACTTGCAGGTGAAGTCATCCATGCTCCCCTGCATCGCATACTCGGTGTAGATGCACCCGCCGTAGAACGAAGGCACGCCTTGAAGAAATAAAAAATTACTGAAGTGGGAATTATCACTGTATCCGAAGAACGGTTTTGGGTTGCTACGAAACGGCTCCGCAGGAAGCTTATGAACATACTCCACCTGATGCTCACCACCCAAGGTCGTAATAACTGCCTTGATATCTGGATTAGAAAACGCCTCGATAAGATCGCTCATCTTATCTTGGCTCGTAGCGTTAGGATCCTTACAGTGCGGCAGCTCAATCGGATGTAGCTTCCACTGATCTCGCAGGCGTGAGAGTCCAAACTCATAAACATCGGGGAATATGTGCGTGAGCACCGCGGAAGGCGATACGATACCGACACTATCTCCTGACTTCAATTTCGGTAATGAGGAAAAATTCATGATACCCTCCAACCAACTCCACCCGATGCTACGCGCAACCTTTTAGTTATTGCATCCAACCTCCACTTTGTCGCTACGGCTGGGCTTTGAATCGCTTTCGTAGAAGTAAATAGTAGTAACGTCAACTCCTACTAACTTAGGGAACGAGGCGAAACCCACCCGTAGCGAGAAAGTAGAGATTTCTCACGGAGTATACTGATTGGCCCTTGAACGACGAGTTGGTGCTGGCTCGAGCACCTTCAGGTGAACAAAGAGGTCATAGAGGTCAGAGAGGGGGGTATCATACCGATCTTCTTATGCCCCTTACCCTCGCTGTGCTCCCACTCTCTTTGTATTTCCCCTTTTTTGTTTGCATACTAAGGCCAAGGGTTTCAGCCACACTACCCACTCGATTTCCTGAAGCGCCTATTTCTTTCAAAATCAACGAGGAGCTCGACCTGCTTTTCAGTGAGGAAAACAGGTAGTTAGCGCGAAAGCTAGGCTACCTGAAGCCCCGCCGCACGTCTCCTCACAGGGGCTTTAAATTGCCCGCGGCTCAGCGGCAATTTCGGAATTTACAGGAAGGATGGGGCACTATCTCCGCGGACCCTTTGAATTGGCAGCATCATCCTATCCCACTAGGGATGTTCTGGCTCGGCGGCGGATTGTTCGTTCAGGGTGCTCGTCTGAAGCTAGTGTTAGGAAAGATGCACGCAGATGGGGAGTGTGGCGCGGCTTATCGGAACGTTTCTGACATGGCTCCTGAGCCTCACACTCGTGCATGCCCAGGTACCAGCGACCGAACAGTTTCCCGAAGAACCACCAAAAACTC
This sequence comes from Bdellovibrionota bacterium, assembly GCA_040398075.1. Classification (GTDB taxonomy): domain Bacteria; phylum Bdellovibrionota_C; class UBA2361; order UBA2361; family OMII01; genus OMII01. Next base: position 8,234 of record JBBAUR010000103.1, read on the forward strand.
TGTCACTCGAGGAGGTCCTCGGTCAGCCGAGCTATACCGAATTGCCCGACCAGGGGCTCAAGATCTCGCTACCAGAGGGTCTTGTTATTAATGAGACAACCTTCGGCCTAACGATCGACAAATTGATAGAGCTTTCGCAGATCGTAAACGAGGGCCTTCATATCGCCCTCGATACGAGTGCATCTCAACAACCAGGGCTCTTAAGCTTTACATCTGCTTCAGGGAGAGCCTATGTACTCTCAACGACTGGTGAGCTGTTTGCAGGAAACACTGGGTCATTACAGACTAAGATTCTCACGCTGAATCAAGCTGGTATTAAATTCCTCAGCGGTAAAGCTCCGCTCGTATTTCCATTGCTTACGTGGGAGGGGGTCGGGGCATCACGGGCCTTACTGGTTCAGATGCCTAAAGGTAACAGCCGTAATGGCCGAGGCTCATCTCCTACCGAACTGAGATTTGTACTGAAGCCTGAGAAGATCACTGCGCAGAGCATGACTCCTAAGGCAGAGACAACTCCGGAGCCGCCCGAGATAATCTTTTCACTTGCTATTCCAAAGGCACGACCTACCATGACTCCGCAGGTCACGCCCACAAAAACACCAACCGTTACCTCAACACCGACGCGGAATCCTAGGGCTACCGCAACTCGCACGCCTATTCCGACCCCGAGGAGGACTCCAACTCCAACAAGGACGCCAACGAGGACCCCGACCCCGGTAGCGACTAGTACGAGAACTTCGAGCCCTACTGCGACCGCTACGGCCAGCCGTACATCTACACGGACTCAGACACCAACGCGCACGCGGACCCCCACCACCACGGCAACACCGACACCAACTGCGACACCCACTCGAACGAGGACGCCTACCCCTACGGCCACCCGGACACCAACCCCCAACACGTACGGGCAGAACTGTGGGTGGTTTAATCGGACTGTTCCCCTGCTATGCAATCCTAGTCAGGTGTGCTGCGCTCATCCAGTTCAGGCGGATCCTCTTAGCCCGAAAGGAACTTGCATGAGTCCTGACCAGTGCTGCCAGGGATGGCCGGGTCGTTTGCCTCCGATAAACCGAGAATTAATCGATCATCTCACTGTGTTCGGAGTACCATCTGGATATGGGCACAAGCTCTGCTGCAACACATCCTCGCTCCATTTCGAGGATTCACCAGCTGCACGTGCGCTGATCAAGGCGGTTGGCGACAGAGAGGGAGCTATTCCAGATGCCGGGGCGGACAATCTGAACTTTCGTGTAGGGTTAGGGCCTTTGATGCGTTACAAATGCCTACCAGATGACTGCTCTGCTCAACTGCAGAATCGGACATCCTGGTATCGAGACCGTAATTGCTGCCGAGTTGACTGCTCTGGAGACCCAAAAAAAGACTTCTTTTGGGTACGGAAGGATTTTCACCCTAGCTTTATTCGCCCGAATTGGTCTTGCAAACCCTCCGACGGCAGCCCCAACGGCAACCTCTTCCCATACTGTTCCCCATGTACTGACTGCGACATCGCCTACGCCGACGGTCTCCCTTCGTGCTCTTCG
>JBBAUR010000104.1:0-9758 GCA_040398075.1 Bdellovibrionota bacterium
ATCACCAAAACCTCGAATTTCTCGCTACGAAGCCATTTTTCCGTAGCCTGTTAAGTGGGTAACATACGAAGCGATGTTTTTCACAAGGAGCCTGGTGATCGGGCCTTTTAGCGGGGAGTTGGGCCTGGCTCAAGCGCTTGAAGTGAACAGTAGAGTAACCTGAGAGGAAGGTGGATTGCCCTCCCCTCAAGTCCTCGTCGAACCGGACAAGCAAATTTCCCACATCCGGCTCTCCATACGCATTCGCTACCGAGTTGCTCCCGCTCTCTTTGTATCTCTCCCCTCTTGTTTGCATAATCCGCCTAGGGGTTGGGACACACTACCCACTCGATTTCCCGAAGCACCCATTTTTTTTGAGAAACGAACGAGGCCGGGTTTATCTGATTCCATGGAAGGAGGGCTCTACCGCGTCACAGTGGTACATAGACAGGAGGCAAGCGGGCTTCTGCCGTCAAGCAGCCTCGATGAGTTTACGACTGAAGTGTTCTTTAGAACGGAGACCTTCTGCACTATGGAGATCATCGCCTACGGGACGGTCGCTAAACCACCCACCTGCCTCCTACACGACCATGAGAACGGAACCCAGCTGTGGGCAGTTGCCTTGGTCGTTGACCAGGACTGCGATAGTCAACTCGCCAAGCCCGGTTACTATCAGGTGATGCTCACCGAGTCGCACGTTGCACGAGTACGTGAAGGGCTCAAAACTGGAGCTCCGGTCCTCGTGCGGGGTCAGATTGCGGCGAGGGATCCGTCGGACCTCGACGCTGAGTGGAACCACCGCATCGTGACGGCTGAATCGCTCGATTTACTTCACGGCACTTTGCGCCTCGGGCGTTCCTTTCGATTACCCGTGGAGCTCGAAACTGTCACGGAATGATGATGTGGGGCTAATGTCTTTGGCCGCGTTTCGATGAGGTGGCGGCACGGGGGGCACGAGCTCTTTCGGCGATGATTTCGGTGAGTCCTCTGCTTCGTCCGGTAATGGTTGGTCCTCGTCGAGCCCCGTGCAGGTCTCTTCAGTCACGTGCGCGAAAGTAGCCTTCAATCTCCGAGCTGCGGAGCGATCAATAAGCCCTACCTTTGCTACCGCTCGAAAGGCTATCTGCAATTTGGCGCGCTCCTTGTTGAAACATGCTCGACACGCTCGCTCTGATGATGCATCTCCACACCGATAGGAGATTTCATCTGCCAGTGTCTCTGGCGAAAGGTACACACCATCTGAGGCACACTCGAGTTCGTCCAACGCTTCTGCCACCTCGTCTCCCGAGCAGAACATCTCGTCGCTCTGGGCTGCCGCCACGATCGGAGTACAGACTAGGGAGAGCATGACGACCAAAAAGAAACGCTCGTGCAATGGACCCTTGCTCATGATTACTACTCCGTGACGGCTTGCACCCTCGGTGTGCTGCTGCTCTCCGCATTCCCCTCGTGCAAGACCGAGGCCACGAACTAACCACCCTGAGACCAAGCACTTGGGGCCGACTAAAACTCCCGATCCGGGAAGCTGCCGAGCCACAAATAGCTACTCCTTGCACAGTGCGGCGGCGATTCCTACCCCGTGCCTCCGGTTACACGGCTACGAGCGCGCAACTGATTACTGATATGATCTCATAACACCCTAAATCATCTTTACCGGCGGCCACGCCCAGTTTGATTCGGCCTGCGAGCAGCTGTAAAATCGGGGGCACATTACGTCGGCCGCAACGCAGAGCTTCTGCGTTACGGCGGGCGTGGTAGCACGCAGAGTTTCAAGGGTTTTTGAGGTTAAAGGAGTACGGAAATGGAAGTCAAAAGGCTGTGCAGTTGGTGTCAGGCAACCAATGAGGGTGAGGACCCTCACTGTTCACAGGGCTGCGCGTATGATCTTCATACGGCAGACCAGCTACTGAGCTACCTGCGTGACCTGCTCTCGTTCTCAAGGAATCGGCTGGAGGACCTCACTATCCTGAGCCTCTTTCTCTTGACGAGCAAGGAAGATGACGCGGTCGCGAGCATAGGGACCAATAGTAGTCTCTCCGACGGGATGGCTGCTCTCCTTGAGGTCTTCGAAGGGCAGCATGGTCTGACTCAGCTCACGCAACAGAAGACTGATCTCTCCCGGAAAATATCTGAACTGGAGAGAGACTTGGACAACGTACAAGCGAGACTGAGTTAAAGGTTTGGGGGGCTCGAGGCGAAAAAAAGCGCGCTCTTGCTCCCAACGGAACAAGAGCGCGCTATCACCCCTCACTTTTTCACCTGCCTTTTCGCCGTACTGCGAGGGTTCAAGGCTAGTGCTTTGAACTCAGTGCCAACAGCAGACAGCGGTGACCCACTTTTGGCAAAAAACAAACACTAGCCCTACGGCGAACAGATACAGAACACCCCGGCTTTGGTAGCTACGGTTACAGGGCTAGCGTGTTAGTAAACGCATTTATTACTGATAGTTAAGCCACTAGGCCTGATTATTTGCATCCATCTCCAATATATAAAGCCATCTCTCCTGGCAAAACATAGTAAGGGATAACGACTTACGTGGTTGGCTGAAACTCAATACCGTTCTAAAACGACTCAAGAAGGGGACGGCCTGTGGTCTTGCGTCGCATGTGATCGAAAAACGGTCCGGCGTTCCCCATTTAAAACTGTCGTAAAACTACATAGAGAGGAACCTCTACATGGAAATGTTAAACGTCGGGCAGTTCGAGCTGGTCTCGAATGCCTTCTCTTTTGCGATCGCTGTGATGGGAGCTGCGACGATATTCCTGTTTCTGGGACGCAGCCAAGTTGCGCCTCAGTACAAAACGGCTGTGACGATAAGCGGTATCGTTACTCTCATAGCCTTTTACCACTACTGGAGGATCTTCGATTCCTGGCAGGGTGCCTACAGCGTTACAAAGGCCGGGCTCGAGGCAACTGCGCACAAATTCAACGATGCGTATCGCTACGTCGACTGGCTTCTCACCGTTCCTCTACTGCTCATTGAGCTCATCTTGGTCATGAGACTCACTCGCGAGGAAACGATCTCGAAGGCGCAAAAGCTCGCTGGAGCCGCTGCGCTCATGATCCTTCTCGGATATCCAGGTGAGATCTCGCCTGACATGGGAACGAAGTTCAAGTGGTGGTTCTTCTCGATGATACCGTTTGTGTACATCGTGTTCAGCCTCTTCTCCGGGCTTTCTAAAGCTATCAACGCCCAACCTGAGTCCGTGCGAGACCTGATCATCACGGCTCGCAATCTGACGGTTGTATCGTGGTGCTTTTACCCAGTCGTATACGCCCTCTACTTCTTCCCAGGTACGAACGTTGGGAGTGCAGAGGTGACTACGTATGTTCAGATCGGGTACACGGTGGCAGATATCCTCGCTAAGGCTGTTTTTGGCGTGTTTATCTACGTTGTAGCTGTTCGTAAGTCTGAGTCGAACGCCTAAGGCGTAAAACTCACGCACACGTGACATGCAAGCAGCGCCCTCGGGCGCTGCTTTTTTTTTGCCATCCCAGACACTGTATCTTTTCGAATGTCAATGGCGGGCGCTTCTTGGTAAGCTCCCAGCTATGAGAGCAGTTGTGATAGGAACTGGGGCTGGGAGCCTTGCGAGTGCTTTACGGCTCCGTGCCTTGGGCTGCGAGGTGGTCGTGCTGGAGGCGTGTCCCGATCCCGGTGGCAGAGCACGCACGTTCTCCTTTCACGGACACAGCTTCGACGCTGGTCCTACAGTCATTACAGCACCCTGGCTTTTCGACGAACTCTTCGCACTCTTTGGCGAGCGTCGTGCTGACCACATTGAATTCCTTCCGTGCGATCCGTGGTATCGGCTCTCGTATGCCGACGGTAGCGAAATGGATCTCGTTCCATCCGTGGAACGTCAGGAGGCGCAGATAGCCAAGATCTCACCCCATGACGCCCGAAACTACCGCAGATTCCTCGAGCACAGCATGCGTCTGTACAAGGTGGGATATGAGGAGTTGGGCGATGCCGACTTCTCTTCGCTTGGATCTATGCTCGCGATGGTGCCGAAACTGATCAAGCTAGGGGGGTTCACCACGCTGTGGCGGCTCACCGCCCGATATTTTTCGGATCCACGCGTGCGGCAAGCTTTCTCACTGACACCGCTGCTCGTTGGTGGAAACCCGCTGACCACAACCGCCATTTACGGCTTGATTCATGCCATGGAGCGTAAAGGCGGTATTTGGTTCGCCAAGGGCGGAACCTCCCAGCTCATTACACAGCTCGTCAATCTCGCCATGCGCGTCGGAATTCGCTTTCACTACGATACGAAGGTCGTACACTTTTCAACTAACTCCGCAAATCAAGTCACCGTAGCGGAAGCTACACAGCACGGCGAACGGGCCCCGTTTCCATGTGACGTAGCAGTATGGGGCGGAGATCCACGGGGACTCTACCAAACCCTGGGAACTGGGAAACTCTCGCTCACTGAGAGGCTACGAGCGAAAACCGTCACGTCGAGCATGGGTCTTTACGTTCTCTACTTCAAGACTCGGCGCTCATACCCCGATGTAGCTCACCATACGATCGTCCTCTCGCAACGTTGGGAGGCACTCCTGAAAGATATCTTCGAGGGGTCGCAACTACCGAATGACCCGAGTTTGTACCTGCACCGTCCCGCGGCAACGGATCGCTCGCTGCAGATGTCAGACGGAGAGCTCTTCTATGTCCTAGCTCCTGTGCCTCATCTCGGTAATTACGACGATTGGAAACGAGAGGAGCTTCGGTTCCGAAAGACGGTGTTATCGATCCTCGAGGGACGACCCCTGCCGCAACTTACCTCGGAATTAGTCTTCGCTGAGTCTATAGACCCAAGATATTTTCGAGATACGCTCATGAGCCCTCTCGGCGCGGGTTTTTCGATCGCCCCGCTACTCAGTCAATCAGCTTGGGGTCGTTTTCATAATCGCATGGATAAAATCTCTAACCTCTTCCTGTGTGGCGCCGGTGTTCATCCCGGCGGCGGGCTGCCAGGTGTCGTGACCTCTGCAAAAGTGGTGGAGCGCATGGTCCGGCGTTACATGTCACGCAACGATTCAGTGACAGGGGGTGGTCGTACCGCGCCTACTCCCTCCGAGGATAGTGAGCTTCAGCATGATATGAGGTCCGTGGCATGACAAATGAGATGCAGCTCCTCTCGAAAGCCGGGAAGACCTTCTACTTTGCTACTTTCTGGCTGTCGAAAGCCGTCCGCTACGATGCGGCTCGCGCGTACACTTTCTGTCGATTGGTTGATGATATCGCAGATGCTTCGCCCGCTCGCCCTGACAGGGATTCCTACCTCAGCGAGGTAACATCAGCACTTGCCCGTGGAGATTCATCCCATGAACTCGTTGGACACGTATCTCCCCTCCTGAGTCGCTTCCCAGCGATACGACAACCACTGGCTGATCTCGTAGACGCATGTCGGAGAGATAGTCCTGCGCTCACCATTATCGATGAAGATGACTTGGTACGCTACGCACACGGTGTAGCTGGTAACGTAGGGCTCATCATGTATCCGATCCTCGGGGGCACATCGGAGCTCGGCCTAGCATACGCTGCGGACCTCGGAATCGCGATGCAGTACACGAATATCGCGCGGGATGTGCTGGAGGACCTCGGTCAAGGGAGATCCTATTTACCGAGCACCTGGCTCACAGGAACCACGCTCAAAGGTCTTGACTCTATCACTGCACACAACGAGCACATCGTAGTGCAAGCGATCCATAAACTTCTCCTTCTCGCCGAGGAGCGCTACCGTCGTGGATTATCGGGACTGAGCTACCTAGCGCCGCAGAATCGCTTCGCAATCCGTGTGGCGGCTCAGTGCTATCGAGCGATTGGCGAACGGGTCATCACGGATTCACGGATATGCCGTCAACGGGCGGTGGTCTCGAATCTTCAAAAGGTTGCGATTGCGTGCAAAGCGGCGCTCCAGCACTTCCCTGTTGCTCTCTGGCTCGATACAACTCCTCGAGCGTCTCACCCCCTCAGTCAGTCTCAACCAGAGATCAGGTACAGAACGGGTGTCAGATAAAAACCGTGATATCCGCACAGTGGGGATTCGAGGAGCGGGGCTCTCAGGCTTGAGCCTCGCTCGAGAACTTCTCCGCCTTCAGCCCGATATCTCCATCTCAGTATTTGATCTCCGACCTCGACTACCCCATCCCCAGCGCACCTTCTGTTTCTTCCGACCACAGGGTGGATTTCCCGACCTCTGTGCAACTCACACCTGGGAATCCGTCATGTTTCGCGGACAATCGTTCGAACGTCAACTCGATGTCCCCGACACCCCGTATACGATGATTAAGGGTGATGATTTTTTTGGAGGCCTACTTACACAGCTCGAATCCTCGGGTGTATCTTTCCATTGGTCCTGCGAAAATGTAGCCGTTGACGGCCAAACAGTCCGAGTAGACGGAGCTGTGCGGGAGTTCGATTGTGTCATTGATGCTGCATTCCAGCCTAGCGCTGCATCTTCAGTTCTGTGGCAGTCGTTTGCTGGCGTATGGGTAAGAACGCGTTCCGCTACTTTTGATCCGACCACGGCCATCGTCATGGACATACACGAGAGTAGCCCCACCGCTCCGGTGAGCTTCCTCTACGTGTTGCCCACATCTACCACCACTGCATTGATTGAACACACAACTTTTAGTCCGACTCCCTTACCCAAACAGGACCATCTCGAACAGTGCTCCCGATGGATACATAGAAAAATTGCTGCTGACGTGGAGAAGCTCGAATACGAGCACGGAATTATTCCGATGGGCCTGAGTGCCGTTCCAGCGCAAGGCGTTTATGCGACAGGTAGCAACGCTGGCACGATTCGACCTGCCACAGGATATGCGTTTCTCTCGACACTACGATACTCACGCCAACTGAGCGAGCGCGTTATCGGGCGACAGGCGGCCCCTGCGACGATTCATCCACACTGGCTCACACTTGGTGACAAGATCTTCCTGCGCGCTCTCCTGAATTCACCCTTAAGTGGAGGAAAGCTCATGGAGAAGCTCCTGTCGCGTGCCCCTGCGAAAGCACTGATAGCTTTTTTATCGGGAGACGTGACGTTCTCTCAGGCCTGCTCGGTGTGGTCTTCCGTTCCAAAAATTGAGATGCTTAGGGCACTACTCCGGATATGACTGCAGGGACACTCCTCGTAATAGGCCTCTTCGTCGTGCTATCTTGTTGCACACTCGTGGCACCAACACGCGCGGAGTGGCTTGCTCTAGCGCTGATGATTGGAGCCGGGATCCCTCACGGCTCATACGACCTACGTGTCGCGAGAACCAAGTGGCGTAGCGCGCAGCTGTCACAGGTGAGTATAGTTGTATGTTACCTCGCATGCGTATTTTCGATGAGTGCCCTGTGCATCCTCACACCGTTGTTGGGGCTCTCCCTCTTTCTCGTGCTCTCAGCGCTCCACTTCGCAGAAGGCGAATCCCAAACTCTACGGATAAGTGATAGGTTTGGTGGCGTACTCTTCGGCCTCGGCGCCATTCTACTACCGATCGGGTTACACCTCGACCAGACCGAACCTTACGTGGAATACTTCGTACCGCTGCAGCTGTTTGACTCGTTACGACCGCTCGTCAGCCAATCTGCCTTATTTTTTACGGCATCGATTGGGCTCTTTCTAGCGTTCAATCTGCTCAAGAGGTGTGATGTAGTTGCGACCTTTGAACGTAGCGTGTGTTTGTCAGCATGGATACTCCTGCCACCTCTAGCAGGATTCGCTGTGTGGTTCATCGGGCGCCATTCACGCCAACACATCGAAGTATGCCAGCAGTTGTTCAAAGCGCGTTATCAGGAGCTCCCACTCGATTTTATCGTTATCTCTCTTTTGGCGATCATGGGCCTTGCGCCGCTTACCCTGCTGTTTGATCTCTCCGATATCAACCAGCTCTTTGCCGCATCGATCTGCCTGATTGCAGGACTCACCCTTCCGCACATGTTGGTTTCTCATGGGATACGCAGCCTGGCGAACGGAGAGGGGAAAGGCTAAGAGTGCGTAACAAAAATGCTCCTTTGCTTCGGATGGCTGCAATCGGCAGCTCCTTCGTCTTCGGCAAAAAAGGTGCTCAACGTGCCGCTGAGGGCACGTCTCCGCGCCTTTTTTGCCTGCATCCTCGTCGCTGCCGATTTCGCTCATCCTCGCTACGAGGTTCATTTTTGTTACGCACTCTAAATGAATTGTAAGCTCGAGAATATACGTGTGCCCAGTGGAGGAACGATGATAAAGGTTTCTTTGGTCCTGATGTGTAGTTTAGCCTGCACTGCGGTGCCGATTCGATCGGCATTCGCCGGAAGCGGTTCAATCTTCGTTTCTAGCACGAACTCCTGTAGTGAGAGGAAGGACTACCCCCGGAACGTCCCAGTAAACGATGAGACATCAGAGGATCCCATTTTTCTTTTGACACCACACGAACTGATTGCGAGTTACAAGTTGTTCTTTGAACACCAGCCTACAAAATTCTCTGGTATTCTGAACGGCGGAGCCGTCTACTATTGCTCCACGAAGGATCAGCGTACGGTACATGAATTCTTGCTCACACTGCTGAAGACGCCAAAGCCCGAGCAGGTAGTATGGGAGGCTTTAGTGCAACAGTATCGATCTGCAACCTTACAGTCCTTGGTAAACGAAGAGATATCTCGAGCATCAGATGGTCACTATAAAAAGAATCTCGACCATCTGAAGAAATTGATTCTCGAACACCGATCCATGCCGTCTATGCCGGCGGATATTCAACTACACAGAGAACAGCGATAGGTCGGTAGAGGGTACGATAACGAGAGATTTTTACACTGGCGACCAAAGCTGGTACATTCTTGAGGATACGTGCGAGGAAGAGAGCATGAGCTTAGTATTTGTCACTGGTATACCGGGAGCTGGTAAGTCCTCCGTGTGTCGAGAGCTCAAGGAGCGCGGATGCCGAGCCTACGATACGGACCAGGACCAGTTGGCAGGCTGGTACGATAAAAGCACTCACCAACCGGTCTCAATGCCACCGCGAGAGGTATGGGCCACACAAGCGTGGCGAGATCGACACGATTGGTATCTCGACAGGATGAAGATCAATACCATTGCTGAGACGAGTGGCGCTGCGCCGGTCTTTATCTGCGGAACTGCAGCGAACGAGGCCCAGGTCTGGGATCTCTTCTCGAAGGTTATGTATCTCCTCGTCGACGAGCCTACCGTACGATCCCGTCTATCGAGCCGAACTGACAATGAGTTTGGCAAAGAGCCCCACGAATTAGCTGCCATACTGGGCTGGCTGCGAACGGCCAAGGAGGATTACACGCGCTTTGGAGCTGAGATCATCGATGCCTCCCGTCCGTTGAAACTCGTGGTCGATGATATTATCTCGCTCTCTGATCCTTCCACATGAAGAGTTCATGCAGGCACACCGGGATTAGAGAGGAACAATAACGGCTGAGCTTTGTTAGCCTTTCGTACCCGCACCGTGACACTTTCGTTATAAATGAGGCGCATAGTTCAATGACCTCGAAAGGTCGAAACAGGAGCGCGTACGTTCGGCGCTGTGTCAACTCTCGGAAGGGCATCTCGGCTTAGTAGAGAAGCTCCCAGGTCGCGAAAAAAGCCAGCAGGGAACGAGTGTGCACGAACTGAAGATGCGTGAAGACGGCTTGCGCGTCTATTTTTGATATCTACCCGAACAGCGCGTGGTGCTCTTAGGCGCGGGTAATAAACCCTGCGCGAGTGATTTTTGAAAAAAATCACTCGCAATAGCAGGGCGAGCGCAATCTTGGCCCATGAAGATCAAGGGAACAGCCA
>JBBAUR010000105.1:0-9355 GCA_040398075.1 Bdellovibrionota bacterium
AGACGAAGTAGCTGCCGATTGCAGCCATCCGAAGCAGAGGAGCATTTTTGTTACGAACTCTTAGCCTGGGCTGGGTGTTTTGCCAAAAACGGCTGGTCATACTACGTAACCCAAAGCAACCTGCACCAGTTCGCAGTCATGGTATCTGTGGCCCCGCTCCCGCACGTTCCTACTACGGTACCTGTACCGAGAAGGTCTGTACGGCGCTCACCTCGCCACCAGTTACCGGTTCTCCTGAGACCCGCAGATTGACCGTGTGAGTCCCGGCGGACCCACCTGCACGGGTGATGCACTCTCTGAGATTTACAGCGAATGAGAGGGTATTGGCTGGGTTCGCCAGCCGATCTCCGGTCCGGTCCCGGAGAGGAGAGAGGGTGGCTCCTTGGTTTGCTAGCGGGCTTCCGCCGGTTCCCAGTGCGTTCGGTACTTCGAATAGATCGTCGGATAGACGCGAGTAGAGCCCCGCACACGTAGCTTGGAGCGCTTCAATCACCACTCCATACTTCAAGTTGCCCCAGTCGTAGTAACCGGATTCGTCAGTTCGGATCGCCGCACGCTGAGGGCGCCAGAAGCTAAGACTCAATGTCCCATCGGCTGAGAGTACGATTGGGTTACCGGGGAGTCCAGGGATCGAACCTGAATCTGCAGTAAGGGAGTTGTAATCGACGCTGACCTCACCGCTACCGGCGTTGTAGCTCCTCAAGGCAGGTACCGAAACGAAGTAGGGCGCAAGGGCCAGCGAACGGCTCGATATCACGGTGGAACCCTGGGTTAGGTTGAGTCTGTAGACATCACCGGGACGGAAGATCGCTCTACTTACCCTGGGTTGAATCGAGGCTACGATGCTTCTTCCACCACTTACATTGACCTGCTCCATGCGTGGATAGCCGTCTGAGGTGAGTAGCTCGCGCCACGGGCGATTGCGGAACTCGGTGGTGCTCTCTACGATGCCGCCGTAAAATCCAAGTGGAGTGTTTCGACGGCAGTATGTGAGAGCATCGTCGCATATGACGTGACCACCATCAATTCGGGTCTCCTCTCGTGGAAGAGAGATGAAGAAGGTGAGCGCAAATACATTTTCGCCACTGACGACGGCGTCGATAGCAGCGTCCGTCAAACCCGACCGCACGTGAGCGTTCAGAGTACGTCGGAAATCCGCGTTAAAGCCGGTGTAGGGGATATCCTGACCAGCCGAATCAGGATCGCTTGAGTCGAGTACCAGGTCGCCATCGTCGTCGACGTCATAGGCATTCGGTACACCATCGCGATCACCATCGAGACCCGGATTTTGATTCGAGGCGAAGGCGAAGCCAGGTGCCCGTAGGCGTAGCGCACTTGTCGAGGTTGCACGCGCGAGGCCAAGCTCTCCTGCTCCGAGCGGGCGTCCTTGAACGGTCGGAATGCGCGGAACAGAGAAGATCGTCTTTTTGAGTTGATTCTTGCGTAGAGTAGCGAAGCCGGCTTTGAGTGATACTGCGCCTAACGCAAACGATTTCGCAGTGAGCGCTTTCCCGCTGAAGGAGATCGACGCCTTTGTGCCACTCGTACCGAGAACCACCGGACCGAAGTATCGACCGTTTGGGTCAACGAGTTGCAGGGATGCGTCCTTCAACGTGGTCGGTTTGAGCTTCTTGAATGCGAAGGACCCCGAATCGCTCAGCGAGACGCTCGAGGTTTGCCCATCTTTCAGGACCAGCAAAACGGTGTAGCCATCTCCTCCGATAACCCTGCCTGAGAGAGTAACGCTGCTCGATGCAGCCCAGCTCAGTGATGGGGCGAGGAACACTGCAGCCACGAAGCCAAGTGGTATCAAAAGTAATCGCATCGGTATTTGCATGGGCTTTTCCTCATATTATCTGCGGCTCCGTGACACAGATACCCTTACTAGCTCATGTGCTCGGTGTGCGTTCCCGCAGTCACAGGGCATCCGGGCGTGGGGACTGGTCTATGTGAGTCGCGCTCTGCCGCTTGCTTGCAGATCGGCATAGGGAGAGCACGCCATGAGAGAAAAAACGAAGCGAAACAGCGATTCATTACTTGGCAAAGGCACGCGATAGCCAGGTTTTGCCCCCCTCAAGGTTATACTACCCCGATCGCTGGATAGCCGGATGATCCACTTGTTATCCATCACCTCGCGGAATAGGGGGTATCTTAGGGTACTGGCGGGTACTCGACCCAAGCGTCTAGCCACTCGTAATAGCACGAAGAGGCAAGGGAATCGGTTCTGGATGTTTCAGGGCTCCCTACGAGTCTTCGGGAGTCCCCAAGGGGATAAATAATGGCGGAGCCGACCCTTCGACTCGCTTCGCTCGCTCAGGGTGAACCCGGACTCGAACCCTGCAAGGAGGAAACGCTGCGCTAGCTCGCGTTTCTTGCGATTTGTTTTAGGCGCCTTTATGCCGTCGCCCCTGCGGGGCTCATGGCTGCGGCACCTCCTCTCACGTGACCAAGGTCACGCGAGAGCTCGCGAGTTCGACTAACGTGGGATCAGTAATTTTCGACCTGAAGGTCGAAAGTGGCGGAGCCGACGGGACTCGAACCCGCGACCTCTCACGTGACAGGCGAGCGTTCTAACCAACTGAACTACGACTCCGCATGCTGTGTGAATCAGCGAAAAGGATAACTACCGAAAATCTGTTCGGAAGTAAAGGTACCGGCCGCTGGAACCCAAAGGAGGGCATGATTTGGGTTTTTCCCCGAAATCGGTACGGGGTTGCGGAGGGAGATTCAGGCTCGGCAATTGACTGTGGAACGAGAGGGTGCGAAACAGGTATGTTACTGTTTTTAGGACCCTAAAAACGGGGTATCTGAACGCCTATAGCGTCGAGGTTTGTCGTGGCTGAGTACGATCCGCACTCTATCGAATCCAAGTGGCAATCATATTGGTATAGCACCAAAAGCTTCAAGACGACCGAGCGAGGTCGTGAGAAGGTGTACGTCCTCGATATGTTCCCGTACCCTTCAGGGTCAGGGCTCCACATAGGTCACCCCCTAGGCTACACCGGTACGGATATATACGCGCGGTACAAGCGTATGCGCGGATGTGATGTCTTACACCCGATGGGCTTCGATGCGTTTGGTCTGCCTGCGGAACAACACGCCGTCAACACCGGGGAGCATCCCTCTATCATCACTGGACAGAACTGCCAGACCTTCGTCGAGCAGATGAAGAAGATCGGTTTCTCGTACGATTGGGATCGTGAGATCGCCACATGTAATCCTGACTACTACCACTGGACGCAGTGGATCTTCCTCAAGATCTACAACTCCTGGTTCGACGACAGTCAACACAAAGCCCGGCCTATCGCGGAGCTTCCGATTCCTGCCGAGGTAAGAGCTCGGGGAGAGGCAGCTGTTCTGGAGTATCAGGCAGAATACAGATTGGCCTACTACGCCGATGCCATGGTGAATTGGTGCCCGGCTCTCGGCACCGTGTTGGCCAACGAAGAGGTGATCGACGGGAAGTCCGAGCGCGGGGGACACGATGTGATTCGCAAGCCGATGAAGCAGTGGATGTTGCGGATTACCAAGTATTCCGATCGGCTGCTCTCGGAGTTAGAAGATATCAATTGGCCCGAAGCCATCAAGGAGCAGCAACGTAACTGGATCGGTCGTAAAACGGGTACCGAGATCACCTTCAAGGTAGCCGGTTCTGACGAGAAAGTTGTGGCTTTCACAACCCGCCCCGACACCCTTTTTGGCGTCACCTTTTTCGTCGTAGCTCCGGAGCATCCGCTGGTAGACCTGCTTACCACGGACGCCTACCGATCCGAGGTCGGCGAGTACCGTGAACAGGCTGCTCGGATGAGCGATTTCGACCGTACCTTCGAGAGCCGCAAGAAGACCGGCGTTTTTACCGGGGGACACGTAGTCAATCCGATCAACGGTGATGAGGTTCCGGTGTATGTCGGAGACTACGTGCTCATATCGTACGGAACCGGTGCGGTCATGGGTGTTCCTGCGCACGATGCGCGTGATTTCGAATTTGCTCGCCTATTCAATATTCCGATCCGTCCGGTGATAGTTCCGGCGTTTGCAAACGACGAGCGTAGAGAGGCGGTGAAAGAGGGTGAGGTAGCTTGGACCGAGCCTGGAGTCATGCTCGAGTGCGTCAGCCCGGTCTTTAAAGAGCTCGAACTTGCAGGGCGACCGAACGCTGAGGCTGCCGAAAAGATAACGTCCTGGCTTGAAAGTCGCGCAGTCGGGAAGAAAGTTGTAAACTACAAGCTGCGCGATTGGCTCTTCTCGCGGCAGCGCTACTGGGGCGAGCCGATACCTGTCGTTCACTGGGAGGACGGGACCTCGACAGCGGTCTCTGAAGATGAACTGCCGCTTCTTCTGCCGCAGGTGGAGGACTACAAGCCGTCAGAAGGTGGGGAGTCCCCGCTGGCGAAGGCAACCGACTGGCTCCAGGTGGTCGATACAAAGACCGGAAAGAGGGGGATACGCGAAACGAATACGATGCCTCAGTGGGCCGGATCGTGCTGGTACTACCTGCGCTTCATCGATCCCCGTAACTCCGAGCGTGGATGGGATCCTGAGCTCGAAAAGCGCTGGATGCCGGTCGATCTTTACGTGGGTGGCGCCGAGCATGCAGTTCTGCACCTTCTTTATTCACGCTTCTGGCACAAAGTGCTCTTCGATCTGGGATACGTCTCTACGCGCGAGCCGTTCAAGCGGCTCTTCAATCAGGGGATGATCCAAACACACGCTTTCAAAGACAGGCGCGGAGCGCTCGTTGCAACGGACCAAGTGAAAGAGGAGGCAGATGGTACCTTCCGGCACATCCAGAGCGGCGAGCAGCTCGAGCGAATCATCGCCAAGATGTCGAAGTCTCTCAAAAACGTGATCAATCCCGATGAGGTGATTGAGCAATATGGTGCGGATACGCTGCGCACCTACCTCATGTTCATGGGCCCGCTCGAAGCAGGGCGTCCTTGGGATTCCAAAGCTATCATGGGGAACTACCGGTTCCTCAAACGGGCATGGGCTTTCGTTACAGCAAACAAAGACAGCGGATGCCGAGATGTCGTTGCTGCGGAGCTCGAGTCAGTGGAGGTCAAACGAGCGCTCAACAAGGCGATCCACAAGATTGGCGAGGATATCGAGCACCTGAGGCTCAACACGCCGATCTCGACGATGATGGAGTTGCTCAATACTTTATCGGACCAACCGGTATCGCGTGATACGCTCGAAAAATTTACCCTCGTTCTCTCTCCGTTTGCTCCCCATATCGCTGAAGAGATGTGGGAGCGGCTAGGCCATCAAGCTCCAGCTAGCCTCGCTGGATGGCCCGACTACGATCCAGAGTTGATCCAGGATGAGCTCGTGACAGTAGTAATTCAGGTAGGTGGTAAGAAGCGTGCGACGGTCGAGGTTGCTCCATCGATTAGCGAAGAGGATCTCAAGGCAAAGGTAATCGCGGAGTTGGCTCCCACTGCCTATGCGGTGAGAGGATCAGAGCGCTTTATTACCGTGTTTAATACGGGCACGAAGATTCCACGGCTGGTAAACGTGGTGGCGGGTCAATGATTTGTGCTCTGCAGAGTTCTAAACTCCGAAGAGTTGCTTGGAGAGTGGCTTCATAGCTTCGATGCAGTTTGCGATGTGCTGGTCGAGTGAAATCCCGATCTCCTCCGCGCCCATGCGGATGTCGTCACGATTGCATCCACGAGCGAAGGCCTTATCTTTGAATTTTTTCATCACCGATTTAACTTCGAGGTTGTGTATCGATTTGTCAGGTCGCACGAGCACACTGGCAGTGATCAATCCGGAGAGTTCGTCGACGGCGAAGAGCGCCTTGGCCAAGGGTGTTTCACGGGGTGTATTGGTGTAATGGGCGTGTCCCATGATAGCTGTGCACAGCTCCTCTGGATATCCAGCGTCCGCTAGGATTGCGTTACCTTTGAAGGGATGCCCGTCTGGGCTCACTGGTTCAGGAAACAGCTCGTAGTCAAAATCATGCAATAGACCCGTTATTCCCCACAGCAGGCTGTCGATAGCCTCGCCCCGCGTCTCAGCGAAAAATGTAGCGTACCACAGCATACATGCCTCGACGCTCAGCGCGTGGTTAATGAGGCTTTGAGACTTCGTATATTCGTGCAGGAGTGCCAGGGCTTCGTTACGGGTTTTCATATTCGTACTCTCCTTAGAGACGTGTCGGATCGACCGCAGGGGTGGGAGGTTGAGAGCTGAACACCTCGAGGAGCTTTATCAGATTCTGCAGTCGAATATCCTTTTCGACGTCCTGCAAAGCGACCACGGTATCGAAGTGTTGTTCTCCGTCTGCGATTGAGAGAGAGAGGTACCCTCTTTCATCGCTAGGATCCTTCGCAGGAGAGAGGCTGAATACCTGCGCCTCGCTGATGAGTTGAAGAACACGCGTTGTGCGCGTTCGATCCTCAGCATTACCGAGATTCTGAATAGGAAGTGTCCACTCGCTAGCGGGAGTGCTGCCCTGAGCACCGCGCATGCGGACCTTGACCGTCAGCTTTCGGCTTGCCAGAGCAGCATCCGAGCCGACCTCCAATGACGGGAGGGTAGAGGAGTACCAGGTATCAAATGCAGCCTGCCGCTCGCTCTGAAGACCGGGGCGGGTAAGGTTGAACGCGATGAGCCCAGCTAGTGTAACTACAAACCCGATGACAACTTGAGGTGAGAGAAATTTTCGAACGGACATCCGCTAGATGATAGTCGGAGCCAGAAGACGGGTCAAATGGTCTAACCGGTCGAAAACAAATGTCATTTCTGGGGTGCTCAATTTATTTGGTTCATCGCGTTTTAGAGTGGGTGATAACGAGCATAGAGATCACGTAAGCCCTCGTTTTGACCCATAAATCAGGTCTTTTCACGTGCACGAGCATGTTCACGTCATTATCAGACCGATTTCTACCCACTCGATTCCGCGAAGACCCATTCATTTCTACCTGTCGATCAGCAAAAAAGCTGGGTGGCTCGCTGCACGTCATGGTGTCTGATACCGAGCCACCATGAGACATACCCTGAAACAGGTCGTTATGGGCGCCAAGAGTGCGCTCGCCCAGCTATTCTCACTGATTACTTTCAAAAATGAATGAGGCTGGGTTTAGAATCGTCGCTTAGCCTCTTCGAGGAGGATCTCTCGCTCGTTACGGCTCGGGTCCTCGATCACAAGTTCTTCGAGCTCTTTGAGTATCCGTCCTATCGTTGGCCCCGGAGATACCCCGAGCGCAAGGATGTCTGATCCAGATACCGCAAGCTTGCCGTAGGAGGGCAGCGCACGGCGGGCGTTCTCCGTTGCAAGCAGGCTATCGAATCCCTCTGCGATCTGCTCGAATTCCTGGTCCGACATCGTCGGGGGTGCGTCAGCCACCTTGAACGCACGCCAGCGAGGAAGCTCATCGCCAAGATCGCGGATTAATCTGCGCACCCCGACTGCGCCGCAATCGAGCGGCCGCATGTGATGCCTCACGATAGCAGAGATGCGGTCGGTATCGTCGCGAGAGAACCGGAGTGCGTGCATGCGGGAACGGCTCTGCTTCTCGCTCACTACCTCGTGTTGATAGAAGTGTCGATTACTGTTTTCGTCCACCGAGAGGGTATGCGGTTTCCCTACGTCGTGAAAAACCGCAGCCCACCTCAGGACGAGGTCAGGAGGCGTTCGCTCGAGCACCCACAAGGTGTGTTCGAATACATCGTGGATGTGAAAACGATTCTGTTCGAATCCCACTGCAGGAAGAAGCTCCGGGATAGTATACGGTAGAGCACCTACTTCAAGTAGCGCGCGCACACCGCTGTGTGGAACGAAGCTCATGAGGATCGCATCGAGTTCGCTTTTGATTCTTTCGATGCTCACCGTCTCGAGACGTTTTACGAGGCTCTGTGCGGCCGCAAAAGTAGCCGGTTCCATCTGTCGTCCCTGTGCCGCACCAAAGCGGATCATGCGCAGAATGCGCAGCGGGTCTTCGTCGAGACGTGCAGTGGCATCTCCGACCGCACGCACGATTCCACAAGAGAGATCGTCTACGCCATGAAAGGGATCGATAAGCGTGCCCGTGATGAGATCGAAGGCGAGCGCGTTGATTGTGAAATCTCGTCCCGAAAGATCGGTCGAAATGTCGTGTGCAGTGTGCTGCTGCTCACGAGTGCTGGGATGTCTGAAGGTTGTAACCTCGATGTGTTGGTCATGCACCAAGGCGAGAACTGTTCCGTGTTGGATGCCAGTTTCGATCGTACGAATGCCGTGGGCAACGCAGCGTTGGCGAATAGTCTCCGCCTCTAGGTCTGTAGCAACATCAAGGTCGGTCTCGTATCGATTGAGAAAAGCATCCCGTACAGTACCACCAACTAGGTAGAGCTGTGCAGGAGAGAGAGCTTCCACCAATGTCCGCAGCGGCTGCCGTCTAGCAAGGGCACACAGGCTCTCCTCAACCGAGGACCGGCTTGACAAATGGATCGAGGAAATTGAGCCAGGATTGGGGGATCTTTCCATTGAACTTCGTATTCAATACCGGTAGCCACTGAGGTTTACACGGCTTCGAAAGCAGCTTCATGTGCGCCTCTTTTGGGGTTCTGCCACCCTTTTTACGGTTACACACTCCACATGCGCAGACTATGTTCTCCCAGGTCGTCCTTCCTCCCTGGCTGCGTGGCACGACGTGGTCCAAGGTAGCTTCCTTGGCCGACATCTCGCGCCCGCAATACTGACACGTAAAGTTGTCTCTGGCTAATACGTTGAGGCGGGAAAGTGAGGGGGAACGGCGACCTACCCGGAAGAATCTCAGCAGGCGAACAACAGCCGGGGCCTTTATGGCGAGCGAGACCGATCGAATGTGGTGATCATATTCCTCGACTATCTCGACTTTGCCGAGAAAGAACATGCCGACGGCGTTTTGCCAGGAGATGACCCGTAAGGGTTCATAGGAGGAATTGAGTAGTAGTACCGGGCCCATAGCACTATACGAGTCCGAGGGTTTGTGGGTTCACAACTGCTCTATTTTTTCATTATTAATAGTGTCGGTTAGTTACGCAAGGTGCTTGAGCATGGATTGGCGGCTACCCTTGACACTCTCAGTGCTTACATCTATTTTGCCGGTCGCACAGCGCTGAGGGGCCAGTAGCTCAGCTGGTTAGAGTACACGCCTGATAAGCGTGAGGTCGGTAGTTCGAGTCTACCCTGGCCCACCATGTTTCCCCTACTCGAACTTGGCAAAGCCAAGATTCGAGTGACGGCCAGGGAGACCCTGGACCCCAGGTTAGCCCTACTCGAGGTTGGCAAAGCCAAGATTCGAGTGACGGCCAGGGAGTTTCCCCTACTCGAACTTGGCAAAGCCAAGATTCGAGTGACGGCCAGGGAGACCCTGGACCCCAGGTTAGC
>JBBAUR010000106.1:0-9210 GCA_040398075.1 Bdellovibrionota bacterium
CGCAGCCCGCATATCGCCAACCGCAGCAGAAGATACTTTTGAGACCAGTTCTAGTTTCTGTCCGCCAGGACAGAAACCAAAGAAAACAAGACCTCTCTCGCCTCTCGAAATGATTCAATATTCTCCGGCGACTTTCGCTTACTCTGTTTGAATACGCCAAAAACCGCAATTTTGGGGCAGCGACCCCGAATTATCGATGAAGGTCCTTATAGCTTCGCAGGGAATGTAACCGAGCGCTCCCATAGAAATCGGTGTTTTCGGACAGATTTATATAGTGTTTTTGCCCCTTGGACAGCGTGGCTAGGGCTCTTTACCTTGATCGGCGCTTCTGCTACCTTCCACTCTCTAGTGTATTCGGAAGGAAGTAACACCGTGGAACATTTCACAATTGAAGTTTCGGAACGCCCGAGTCTCGGAAAGGCTAGTTCTAATCGATGCCGTAAAGAGGGCTTTATCCCTGCTGTTGCATATCACCGCGCAGAGGAGCCCATCGCCGTACGCATCCCGTGCAAGGAGTTCACCCACCTGGCCGCCAAGGCTCGTCGATCTCAGGTATTTACCTTCAAGAGCAGCGTGAGCGCGCTTGATGGAAAGTCAGCTATCGTCAAGGAGATTCAGCGGGACTACATCAAGGGTAATCTTCTGCATGTCGACTTCCTCACCTTCGCAGAGGATGAAGAGGTGGCAGTAGAGGTACCGTTCAAGCTGGTAGGCGAGGCCCCGGGTGTAAAGATCCAGAAGGGCATCCTCACCGTTGTTACCCACGAAGTAACTGTGCGTTGCTTGGCGAAGGATATCCCATCAGCGATTAACGTCGATATCACCTCACTTAACTTGGGTCAGTCGATCCACGTGTCGGACCTCGTTCTTCCTACTGGTGTCTCTGTTGATGAAGACGAAGAAGAGACGATTGTGAGCGTTGTTGCGGCGCGCTCAACCGAGGAAGAAGGAGCGGCAGCTGCGGCTGTTACTCCTGCGGCAGAGGCAGCGAAAGCGGCTCCTGCAGCCAAAGGAGCAGCCGCTCCTGCAGCTAAGGCGCCAGCTGGTAAAAAGTAGCCCTGTGAATGCATGAGTGGCGGGTATTCAGCCGTAGTGGGGCTCGGTAATCCGGGTTCGAAATACGACGGTACTCGTCACAACGTAGGCTTTGCTGTCGTGGACGCTCTTCGAGCGTGCTCAGGGATCCGCCGTGTATCAGAGTTGGAAGCTGATGCTCGTAGTCGAGCTTCGGAGGCTATCGCTGGCTCGCTGGGTCACTCGGGCTGGAGCGATCGGCGATCGTACATGGAGGCATCGGTGTCTGTCGCGGACTCATGGTCCGCGGTGCTGGTCAAACCTCAGACCTTCATGAACCGTAGTGGTGAGCCGCTCCAGGAGGTTCTCTCCTTTAGGAAGATATCAATTAATCAAGTTATTGTGGTGCACGACGATATTGATCTGCCATTCGGAAGCGTTAGGATCAAGATCGGTGGCGGAGATGGTGGACACAACGGGCTTCGGTCAATCTCTACTCAGTGTGGAGGCCGCGAGTACGCGAGGGTTCGAGTTGGTGTTGGTAGGCCTGCACCGGGTAGCCCGATGGCGCTGGATGAAGAGGGCATAGCTCGTTGGGTGTTGAGCCGCTTCTCTTCGGAGGAGCGTTTGATAGCTGAGGAGTTGGTGGGGCGGTCTGCTGCGGCTGTGGTGTGCCTAGCTATCGAGGGTCTTAAGGTAGCTCAGAATCGCTACAACCGTTGAGTATCTGCGGGGTCAGACGAAATCCCTCCCGGCTTCAGCGGCGGTTCCGGGATAGATCTCTGTAGATTCCTCACGGCTTGCATGGTGTGGGCTTCTACGAGAGAACCTCTCACGAGAGCCGCTATCGGCATTCTGGTGCTATAAGTTATTGATATTTCGAGCGGGTTACACGATCGGTCAGAGGTATGAGCAGGCGCAGGCGGAGTTTGACCACACGCCTCGGTTGCGATGCAGCGGGACAGAGGTCGAGGCCTTTAACAGGCTGCGGAAAAATGCTCTTCTGCTGCGAAATCCGATCTTTCGGCGCTAGCCGAAGATGAAAGCGCGAAAAAAACTCAATGTATCGGAGTGGATACACCTGCGGTTTTTTCGCGCTTTCATCTTCACCCACCGCCAAAACCTCGAATTTCTCGATACGAAGCCAGTTTTCCGCAGCCTGTTAATGCTCGCAACACAAAGTTGATAGGGTATCATTTGGATTTGCTTCTCGGGGCCGCGTCCGGTTGTGTTTTCGGTTTAATCTGTTACACTTCCGCAGCTTTCGAGAGTCCGTAAGCGGGGTCTACCCGGTGCTTCCCATTCACATGGGGCGGTTTCAGATTCTGTGGAATGCGCTTCGGCGGGAAACTGAGAGAAGCGCTCCGAAAGTTTTGAGATTTAGATAGTCGTAACGTAATAGGTGATCCATGGACGTACGCCGTTATGAGTCGGTAGTAGTATTCAGCCCTCGTTTGACCGAGGCGCAAGTCAAGGACGAGATTAAAAAGTTCGAGGGTGTGCTCACGTCGAATCAAGCGACGGTGTCGAGTGTCGACCAGTGGGGACGCAAGGAAGCTGCGTACACCTTTAGGAAGGAGCGCCAAGGTCACTACGTGGTTTTCAACTACGAGACCGATAACCATCAGGCTCCAGCGGCTCTGCAGTCTTTGCTCCGAATTGCGGACACTGTGAACAAGTTCCAGACTCACCTCATCCGAACCAAGACGCGCAAGTTCAAGGGAAATCCCAAGAGGTTGCAGCAGCCGCGAGCAGATGGAGACGATTTTGATTTTGGTAGCGATTCGTTCGAGTAAGAGTGCGTAACAAAAATGAACCTCGTAGCGAGGATGAGCGAAATCGGCAGCGACGAGGATGCAGGCAAAAAAGGCGCGGAGACGTGCCTTCAGCGGCACGTTGAGCACCTTTTTTGCCGAAGACGAAGTAGCTGCCGATTGCAGCCATCCGAAGCAGAGGAGCATTTTTGTTACGCACTCTAAAGAGTTCTAGGTGATGGGGCGCACAAGAGAGAGCGCCGCAGGTAGTTGAGAAGGAGCTTACTATGGAAGTTATTTTGCGAGAAGATTGCCTCCCGCTCGGATATGTCGGGGACACGGTACGTGTGAAGCGTGGTTACGCGAGGAATTACCTCTTGCCGCGTGGTTTGGCAGTCGAGGCCTCATCGACGAATAGTCGTGCGCTCAAGCATCAGCTCGCAGGTATCATGTCGAAGCGTCTGAAGAAGAAGGCAGAAGCCGAGCAGTTCGGTTCGGTGCTCTCTCAGGTTATCGTTGAGTTCACGTTGAAGATGGGCGCGCAGGGGAAGAGCTTCGGCTCGGTCACTACTCGTGACATCGAGGCCGCGCTCAAGGGTCTTGGGTACAACGTGGACCGCCGTCAGATTAAGTTGGTAGAGGCGATCAAGGGTACTGGTGTCCATAAGGCCGAGGTTCGACTTCACTCCGAGGTAAGTGTACCACTGCAGATAAAGGTCATAGCCGCACAGCCCGTCGCAGCGGCTGCTGAGGGAGCCGAAGGAGCCGAGAAGGGTCGAGGCAAGCGAAAGAGCCGTAAGGCCGCGGCTGCGGAGACCGAAGTTAAAGCGACAGGGGAGGATACAGGTACCCAAGACTCTGTCGAGGAAGAGGCTGGCGAGTAACCATCCTCGAGCTGCCCGCGTGGCCGGAGGAAGTTGGGAGATCGCCGAACGGCTGCACCTTCTTTCTCTCCCCGAACTCTTCCGAAGAATGTTGGACAGGCTTGGCGAATCGCCCCTCTGTTTGGATGTGTGAGCCAAGGGTAGGGGAGTATGTCGGGGGTGCCAGTGCTCAAGACGCAAGCGAGCTACGGGGCTGATCAAAATAGTTCGGAAGAGCAAAGGCCAAAACGAGTTGGAAGCCGCTCTATTCAGAAAAAGATAACGCTTGCCCTGTGGTTCTTCGTAGCCTTCGGGTTTAGTTACGCAGTGGTCGTGACCTGTGGAGCTTTACTATTGAGTAAGAGAGGTTCCGTTGCTGTTGATTCCGAAGACAGTGGAGGCGATTCAGTTGTCTCCGATGCTTTGGTCGTTTCCCAAGGAGGAACTGCGTTACGCATCCCTCACAATCCTGCGCTCAACCCCACAGGTAATGGGGACTTTCTCCTCTACATCTGGTTCAAATTGCGTAAACCACTCCTCGATGGGGAGCGGGCGGTGTTTCTTGCAAAGTATGACCCTGAGTCAAAGATTAGGCCGGGCTACTCTTTGGCGCTCGTGGGAGGTCCCGATGGAGTGCGACCGCATGTGTACTGGCAGAATGAGGCGGGGAACGGTCGTTGGTATCCGTTCGCTTCAACCCAGTTACGAGCCAAGGAGTGGTATCTCCTCGGTGTCAGCTTTCGTGAGAAGAGATATCTCGGAGTGCATCTGATGCCGCACGATGGTGGGAAAAAACCCGAGGTCTTGGGAGGCTATGATCTCGAACCTCAGGTCATCCCGGACACACCAGCCGATATCGTCGTGGGAGCTTTTGGTGCGAGTA
Organism: Bdellovibrionota bacterium; assembly: GCA_040398075.1. Lineage (GTDB taxonomy): Bacteria > Bdellovibrionota_C > UBA2361 > UBA2361 > OMII01 > OMII01. The sequence continues at coordinate 4,515 of JBBAUR010000106.1, forward strand.
AATTCCGGGGTCGTATCGGCCCGTTCGGTATCATTCGTCGTGAGGGGATGACAAAGGACGTGGCGACCTTCATCGTTCAGATGTCGAAAGCCGCTGGCTCACTGCCATCCGCTATTTCGCAGTCGGAGGCTGTTCTTGTAGCTTCGCCCAAGGAAGATAGCGGTGCTTTCAAATTGTCGATACAACCCTCGTCGTCAGGAAGCGCGACTGAAGCTCGTGAGCGGAACGCAGAGCGTGAGTGATGAGGTTATAGTGTCAGATGCCGTCAACCTTTTCTGACATTCTCGAGCCCCGAGTTACAAGCGTATCCGAGCTCGCCTGTGTGTGGATTTCGCCCGCTTTGAGAGCGCTCCTGATGCTCATCTTAGCTACGATAGCAATAGTTCCTGCCCTGTCTTCTGCCTCCGTTGGGGAGTGTAGAGCGATAGTTGCTATTCTTACGGTAGCGTTGTGTGTGCGATTCTGTCCGAAGAGATCGCTCGACAACGAGCGGCGTGATCTCTGGTGTGGCTGGTTGTGGGGAGTGAGTATTCCGCTTCTACCGCTGCTAGGGGGTGCCGCAATACTCGCAGTTTCAGTAGGCATGGTGTGCCTCGTTGGAGCGTTGCGGGTGCAAATCCGGCGAGCTGTATGGCTGGCACCATTAGCATGCATGGCTGCCGGTGCAGTGATCGCTGAGGTTGCACGACTCGCCCCGGAATATTTTGGGGCCGTGGCTATCGCTGATTTCCGGCGTGCACAAAGTGCAGTCGGCGGGTTTTTGCTCACTCACGCGCACTCGTGGAGATACCTTTCACATCTTTTGATGTTTGGTTTAGTGGTTGCCCTCTTCGAGAGCGTTCCCCTCGTGTTCCACGGGGTTCGTCGTGGTGTAGCGCTCGGAGTTGTGTGCGCTGCTGTTGTGACGATAGCACAGTCGGTTGAGCTACTGACGGGAATACTCCCTAATCAGACCGCGTTTTGGAGCGGAATTAATCGGCTGAGTGGGACGTTCTCCGATCCGAACGCTCAAGGGGTCTTCTTGACACTCGCTCCGTTCCTCATTTTTGCCGGAAGGGAGTGGCGAGAAGCTCCTCGGTGGTCGATGTGGCTGCTGTGTGGATTGATTGTGTGTGCCGGATTGCTCTCTGGTTCTCGATCATTTGTACTGGGAGCGATGCTAGCTCTGCTTGTCGGCGGTTGGATGCTCTCTCGGCAGGCAGTGTTTCTCCTGGTTCTCGTGGGGTGTGTATTCGTTGCAGGGATCTCGATTCTGGATCTCTATACACCCTGGTTCGAGCATTGGTTATCGAGCGGGTTCATTCCCGAGGGTGGTCGCAGAGTGCTCATGACTCTTTCATTGGCCCGAGTGTCGGAGTCATTTTTCAGCAGGGGCGTATTTTTTCTCTTGGGATACGAGCTCTTCGATCATTTTCCGCTTTTTGGAGTGGGTATCGATCAGTTCCGGTACTACGTACCAGCAGTTGTTGAACGGCTCGGATTGAATATGTCCGACTGGGTAGATAACTCGAATAATTTTTACCTGGGCCTGCTTACTGAGCTCGGTTTGCTCGGTACGTTGATATTTGTCCTAACCGTTCGCGGTCGCACTCTCACGAGGGAAGGTGGGGCGCTGTGCTTACTGGGGCTCTTCGTGCTTGCAGCTATCCTTGTTACGGGACCGCATCTTGATTTTTCAGAGGTGCTCTTTATTTCGGCGGGTCTCGTCGCTGCAGCTACTCGACCACGTACTATCAGAGCGCTACACACTGTCACCTTTGCATGTGTTGGACTTCTTGTCGGGTCCCTCGGGGTATTCACGCGTGAGCTAGGTGGGTATCAGTGGGAGTCACGCAACGGCACCTTCGATCAGTGGCTCTCCCCGGCGGCGATAGTTTCGGTGGCATGTTCGTGTGATGGTATCGCCGAACTTGCTCTTGAATCCTCTTATGTACCGACAACATCTCCACTCGTCGTTTCCGTGCATACGAAGGATGGAGAGGTGCGTGAGCTTAGCTTTGCCAAGCCGGAAACACAGAAGGTGACGTTTAGCTGTGCGAACGCCGCATCACGTACTCGCGATCATCACCCAGGAAGTATAGCTCTTTCGATCACAACGGCCCCCGGGTGGAGTCCAGCACGAGCATGGCCGGGCAAAACGACGGATATGAGGACTCTCGGTATACGAATGAGGAACCGTCGCTGGGAGGATCTATTGGGCCCTCCTCGATGTATGCGGGATTCTGTCGATTCAGTGTGAGGACCAGCCTAGCACCGGAAATTACGGCTCGGATACAGATATCAGTCTTTCAAGTAATCGATATCGAAGAGGTCTTCCTCGAGAGTCGGCCCGTTATCCGCTTCTTCCGAGCAGAAAAGCTGTGGTGCGGTTTCGGGCGTGAGATGTTCCGATAATGCTGTCAGCCAGTTCGCGACTCCGCGTTTGGATGCAGCAAATACTCGCCGCTGAATCTCGTCCATTCCATCCTTGGCCAAATAAAACGTTGGGGGCAGCGGAATGCTAGGATGGAAGGAGGGGTCTACCATGTTACGAATCCAAGCGTCCGCTGCATAGCAACTCCTCTCGAACGGCTCCGAGGGAAGCCTCAGTGCACAGGTGGTGAGCGCTCGCATGAGCGGAACAAGATGTGTTGCGCTGAAACCGAACCTTTGGAGCATGAGTAAACCTATCTGGACCGAACTACATCCCCAGGTCTTCTCTTCTACGTCTGGAATCGGGCCTGTGGGAGACGATGTGTCCAGATCGGTCAGATAAGACTTGAAACCATCACCGTCGTGTCGAGCAATCGGAAGCAGTCCGAGCCAGCGAACGCCTCCCACGAGCATGCCAACACCTGGTCCGATAGACTTGAGCGTGTTACCGACAAACCACCCAAGGTTAAGACCTCTTTGAAGGCGTTTGGTAGCCTCGCGCATACTGACAGCGTCTGCGCCCCGGACGGCCGATCGATGCATGAACATCAAGGACGAGATTATCGCGTGCTCGAGGCACGAAAACGAATCGATAAAGTCCTGATCAATGAATGGCTCGTCGGCAGCTCCGATCATCTCTGCTCTAAACAGCTCTACTGCTTGAAAGTAAGGGGCTTTGAAGGCTGGGCTCTTCAGGAATCGGCGTAGGAACTGGACTGATTCTCTGTTGGGTTCATCGGTATCGACATCGACCTGTTCGTCCCCAAGAAGGTTTCGCACAAGTACTTGGATCGATGAAGGTGCCTTCCCCACGGAATCAGCGAAGGCAATCGCCATCTCCCACGACTTCTCGCTAAAGGTGCCACGGGAAAAGCGCGGACTCGGATCGTTATTCATATCATGCGGCACCCCGATAAGGGAGAAAGGCCATTCTCTCCCTGCTCCCAAAGGAGTTCGGCATTTTGGCCGGATCTCTGGAGCTGCAGAGTCTTATTGAGCGTGAACGAATTCAATCAGTAATCACTTGAGGCCGTTAGCGGTTCGAATACATGGTAGGAAGGTGGGACGATTTCGTAATTATCTCATGGAGCTATGTGCTGGGGGCATGGTTACTTTCAGGTTTTTAAGGGGCTGCGGGGGGCCAATAGCGATGAACACCTACTCGTTAGTAAAACGCCACTAGTATTTGGGTCCGATTCCACTTTTCTCGTGTTTCCTTTGGTCGGTAAGGGGAAGATGTTCGGTGTTCCGCCTTAGTTGGTGGTAAAGCCCCTCAGCTCCGCCAGTAGGTTGGACCTGTGACGACTACGAGCATTTAGGCGGAGCTAGAAGCTCCGCGCTCCAACAGATATGCCCCCAAGCAACTTTTATCGAAAGCTTTCGATATATCGCTCCATAATGCTCGACGACCGGATCCGCCGCAAAGCACGCACCTCCTTTAGAACCACCGACGGATGGTCCAGTCGTGGATACCTTCCGCACTGTGACGCCCCAGGCCTGATTCAATTCGTAACGATTCGAGCAGCAGACTCAGTACCAAGAGATATCCAAAGCGCTCTGAGTCTTGAGTTAGAGGCATTAAGAGTAAAGGGTGTCGAAGCTCACGAGATAAACCGCCAGCGTGTGAGAAGAATAGAATCCCTACTCGATGCCGGATACGGAGCATGCCTTCTTGCAACCGAAGCAGTAGCCGGAGTAGTTATCGCTTCCCTGAGAATCATAGCGGTAGAGGGCCATGAGATCCTACGATGGGTAGTGATGCCGAATCACATTCACCTGCTCCTGAAGATACGAAGCAGTACCTCATTATCCTGTGTGATCAGATTCTTTAAAGCCCGAACCGGAAAGCAGATCAACAAGATCCTCGGAAGTTCAGGGCGATTTTGGTTTCCCGAATACTTCGACCGTTACATTCGAGATTCTGGGCATCTCGACAGGGTAATACGATACATCGATCAGAATCCCGTCCGAGCTAACCTCGTAGAGTCCGCCGAGAACTGGTCCTTTGGCTCAGTCGGCTATCAAAAGCGGCTCTCTTCGCAAAGCTGTCAGGATTAATTCTCCCGGACCGCGGAGCTTCTAGCTCCGCAAGCGGTTCGAATTGGCAACTACTGCGAGCATTTAAGCGGAGCTAGAAGCTCCGCGCTCCACAGCCAGCCTAGAGCATGAACTTCTGCCTCCGGGGACCGCGGAGCTTCTAGCTCCGCAAGCGGTTCGAATTGGCAACTACTGCGAGCATTTAAGCGGAGCTAGAAGCTCCGCGCTCCACAGCCAGCCTAGAGCA
>JBBAUR010000107.1:0-9121 GCA_040398075.1 Bdellovibrionota bacterium
GCTGCCGATTTCGCTCATCCTCGCTACGAGGTTCATTTTTGTTACGCACTCTTATTCATTTCCGAAAAAAACCGTATCGAACACACGTCGTGAGCTCGCGGATCAGTCCTTCCCCCGGTTTCTCCCGGATGCCTCAAGCAAACCCAAATTCGGTCTCCAGGAGTTCACACCAGATGTGGATGATCGTTATGTGCATCTCTTGAATACGCTCGGTCTCGAAGGCCGGTATCACGATGGCGCAGTCTGCCAGCTTGGTTAGCTCTCCGCCGTCTTTTCCACTCAAGGCGACGACCTTGGAACCCTTGGTCTTGGCCGCCCGGGTGGCATGCAGGACGTTCTTGGAGTTCCCAGAAGTTGAGATCGCAACGAGGAGATCTTTATCGGAGCAAAAGGTCTCAGCATAGCGGCCGAAGGCCTCGTCGAAGGAGAAATCATTACTCCAGCAGGACAAGGCACCCGGGTCGAGAAAGTGCATCGCTTTGATTCCTGGCCGGTTTCGCTTGTAGCGTGCCACGAGCTCCTCGCACAGGTGCATCGCATCACAGGCTGAGCCGCCGTTACCACACGCATAGATAGTGCCACCTGTTTTGGCACACTTTGCTAGCAGCTCTGCCGAGGCTGCGATCTCTGCCACAAGGTGAGCATCACTGCGAACCCGTTGCTTGAGGTTTATTGATTGGTCGAGTAGGGTGGTTATCTTTGATTCCATAGCGCTTGGACTTGAGCGTAACTCACCAGCTTCGGCGCGTAAATCGGCTAAACGTGCACGCTACTCCAGCAAAAGAGGGAGTGGCGCTCCAGTAGCTGTTTAACTACACTCTGGGGGCTGTAACAAGTGTTCCAAGGGCGGTGCGCGGCCGTTGACACGGTCGCGGCACTACTCGACCTCTACCTCTTCAAAGGGTTCACAATGAACGAATACAAGGTGTGGCTGGCCAAACTGATAACGATCGCCCTCATCATCATCTTTCTTGTGCCTTTGGCGGGCGGGGTCATGGCTGTCCTCGGAAAGGGGTTAGGGGGACCGCCGGTTGCGGTGGTCGAGCTGCATGGGGTGATCGAGGATGCCACCGAGGTACTCGGTGCTCTCTATAAGCAGGTCGCTGACAAGGAGATTCCGGCGATCGTTTTGCGGGTCGACTCGCCAGGCGGTGCAGTTGCACCATCAGAGGAGCTCTACAACGCAGTCAAGCGACTCAAGGCTCAAAAGCCTATCGTGGTTTCGATGGGCTCACTGGCGGCCTCTGGCGGATTGTACGCCTCGTTGGCTGCCTCGCGCATCTTCTGCCAACCGGGAACTCAGACCGGCTCAATCGGTGTGGTCATGCAGGTGCCTAACTTCACCACTATCGCCGATAAGGTCGGCTTCAGCATGATCACCGTCAAGAGCGGTGCACTGAAGGATGTCGGAAATCCCTTCAGACCGATGAGTGACACCGACCGTGCCTTTCTCGAGGGAACTGCCAACAAGGTGCATTCGATCTTTATCAAGGCCGTAGTCGAAGGTCGCAATCTCCCCGAGGCCAAGGTCCGAGAGTTCGCCGATGGGCGGGTGTTGATCGGAGCGGAGGCGAAAGAGCTCGGTCTCGTAGACGACTTCGGTGATGTGTACGATGCCGCGCGTGAAGCTCTCAAGCTAGCAAAGGTTGATCTAGCGGCAGGCGAGCAACCCAGACTTGTATACGCTAACAAGAAAAAGGGGACCCTGGCCAAGCTGATCGAAGGCTCCAGCTCTATCTCGGATATGGTAACGCAGCAGGTCATACCAACCTTTAAGTACCTCGCGTTCTAGTATCGGTTATCCTCTGGAGGGGGAGCTATGGATGGCCTGTGTGTAGCGGGAATCGGTACCGATGTTGGTAAGACGGTAGTATCTGCAGTCTTGTGCGAAGCTCTTGACGCCGATTACTGGAAGCCGGTGGCAAGTGGGAGCGAAGACGGTCCAACCGATGCCGAGGTGCTCTCTTCGCTCATCAGGGATGCTGGGCAGCGCGTGCATCCATGTAACTATGTTTTTGGGAAGAGCCTCTCGCCTCACATCGCCGCGGCACTCGAGGGGGTTACGATAGCGCTCTCTTCTCTGCGTGCCCCAGCTACTGAGAAGCCGTTGGTGGTGGAGCTTGCCGGTGGTGTAATGGTGCCTCTGAATGATGAGCACACCAACCTCGATTTAGTCGTGCAATTGGGTTTCCCAGTCGTGGTCGTATCGCGGCACTACCTAGGAAGTATCAACCACACGCTCCTGACGCTCGAAGCGCTACGAAATCGCAAGGTCGAGGTGTGCGGAGTCATCTTCAACGGCGAAGAGCTCCCTGATACCGAGCGTATAATCGCTCGACAGGGGCGCGTTGAGGTTCTCGGACGCATCCCTTTACTTCAGGCGGTGTCGGGCGAGTCCGTTCGGGCTCTCAGTAAGTCGATCGCGATTGGAGCATTTTGATGACCTCCAATCTGGTCGTACGTGACGCGGCAGTCGTCTGGCACCCCTTTACACAGGTAGAGCTTGCTGACCCTCCACTTCCCGTCGCAGCAGCCCGTGGGACGAGACTCATCCTCGAGGATGGCACCCAGCTCATCGACGGGGTTTCGTCATGGTGGTGCAACATCCATGGGCACGGGCACCCCGAGCTTATCCGTGCAGCAGCGACCCAGATGGAGGAGCTCGACCACGTGATATTCGCCGGATTTACCCACGAACCAGCGGTCTCCTTGGCCGAGGAGCTGACGGCCGTCTTGCCGCACCGCTTCGACAAGGTATTCTTCACCGAGAATGGCTCCAGCGCAGTCGAAGTAGCGCTCAAGATAGCTGTTCAATATTGGCACAACCAGGGGCAGCATCGGACCAGAATCGTAGCACTCGACCACAGCTACCACGGTGATACGTTTGGCGCTATGGCGGCGGGGGCACGCGGGATCTTTGCTCGGCCGTTCGAGGAGATGCTGTTCGGTGTCGAGCGCTTGAGTACAGAGGGAACGGAGCGCGATCTCGCAACGTGTCGCAGCTTGTGCGCATCAGGTCAGGCGGCAGCCTTTATCTTCGAGCCGGGGGTTCAGGGGGCTGGCGGGATGCGAATGTATTCCCCGGCTGTGCTCGACTCGTATCTGGAGGTGTTCCGTGAACACGGCGTGCTGTGTATCGCCGATGAGGTAATGACTGGGTTCGGTCGCACAGGGCCACTCTTCGCCTGCTCAGAGTTGCAGAATGCTCCCGATATCATCTGCCTCTCAAAGGGCTTGACGGGCGGAACGCTTCCGCTTGCCGTAACGGCTTGTCGGAACCAGGTCTTTGACGCCTTCAGGTCGCGCGAACCCGCGCATACCTTCTTTCATGGCCATACGTATACGGCGAATCCGATAGCGTGCGCAGTCGCCCGCGCAAGCCTCAGATTGACTCTGAATCCCCAGTGTACGGCTCGCAGGGATCATATCGCCCAGCGACACACAGCTTTACTCGCCCGTCTCGCGGAGTTCCCGCACATCTCTGATCCGCGTGCAAGCGGCACGATACTCGCCTTCGATGTTCGAGTTTCTCTTGAGCGTGGGTATACGAGCAGCATATCTCAGCTAGCGCAGCGGTTCTTTCGCGAGCGGGGTGTGCTCATACGACCTCTCGGAAGCGTTGTGTATTTTATGCCACCATACTGCATCTCGGACGAAGAACTCGACGCCGTATACGCGGCGTTGATTGAGTTTTGTCGTTTTATCCGAGAGTCGTGCCACACCAACGCAGCACAAACCGCCTGACAGAGACCACAGTCACACGTTGACGATCACGAAGCCTGCGTGGAACCCCGACCGCCCCTGCCTAGCAGGAACGCGACCCATGCTAGGGGGAGAAAAAAAGAACCCTTTACGAATAGATAGGTAAGAAAAAAACGGACGATCTCTGCTTTGGTACTCATACTGCCGAACTGAACTGCAACTACAAAAAGTGTGCGCACGGGCCTTGCTCCCACTGCGCATGCATCTCTCGATACTCGAGAAAAGAAGCGACGACAGTATGCCACATCAGACGCTGTTACTCTACATCTTGCGCCGCGATATTTGGATTATCTTTCGAGAAAAAGGCAATCGCGCCGTGCTAGGAGCGCTGCTCGTCACCGTCTACGAGGGGAACAACAACGACCTCGGATCCCTTCACGGCAGCCTGAATATCGTTTCGGATGTTGCGAGCGATATCGTTGACCTTGGCGAATGTTTGGAGCGGAGCAAAAGAGATGAATAGCTCTATGAATATCCGCTTGCCGGTACGGCGCGAGCGGACCGTGTAAACCTGCAGATATTCGTTCTGGTGTCGTCTAAGGGTCTCCCGAATCGGCACCTGCAGAGACTCCTCCAAGGCACAATCGATCAGGTCGGGTACCGACGAAGAGACAAGCGCGTAGGCCGACCAGAGCATGAACAGCGACAGCAATATGGAGCCGAGCCCGTCGAAATACATCGACCAGCCTACTGAGCCGAAGAAGAGTCCGGCACCGAGCGAGAGCGCAACCACCATCGTGGCTGCTGTCTTGGCCCGGAACAACCGCCACTGCGCATCGGAGACCGGGGAGGCGTGGCGAGCGAAGGAGCGATAGTTGGTGATCCACAGGAAGGAGTTTCCAACTACCGAGAGCACGGCGAGGCCGAACCCGAATCCAGCGTTGAGCACTACCTCTGGGGCTACCAGGCGGCGAATCCCCGATACGAAACACAGCAAAAAGGTCACAAAGAGCGCCGCTCCAACGGTCATACAGGAGAGCTGCTCGAGCTTTCCAAAACCGTAATTGAAACGCTTCACGTCCGAGCGCGCCACCTTCTTGAGGATGATCCACGAAACCAGGATAGCCATAAACTCTGTCGAGCAACGTAACAGGTCGGCGATGAGCGTCATCGAATTCGATATGATCGCTGCATACACGGTGGGAATCAGGGAGAGAAAGGTGCTGATAACCGCCAGGAGAACAAGGCGCTCACGTTGGAGTGCCTCGGTGCTCGCATTGGTCTCTTCGTTGTTCATCTCCAGGTGCTCCTGCTTCCTCAGGTGATCGGCTCGAAACGGGCAGTAAAGTGCCTCAAGAAAGGGGGCTCATACACCATTCGCATGCCTACAAGGTTGTTCTTGGTATCAACCAGATCCTGCATACCTTCGAGGATATAATCGAAGTGGCTCTGCGTGTAGACCCTACGTGGGAATGCCAGTCGCACGAGCTCCATGGAAGCAGGCACGAACTCACGACCTTCATCCTTGTACGAACCGAACATCGCAGAGCCTATCTCACAAGAGCGGATTCCTTCAGCGAGGTACAGTTCGCATACAAGCGCCTGGCCCGGAAACTGGTGCGCTGGAATGTGAGGGAGGAAGCGTTTGGCGTCGATGTATACGGCGTGCCCACCCGGTGGTTGAACTGTTGGGATACCCAGCCGGTTGAAGCCCTCGGCCATGTAGCGTGTAACCGCAAGTCGGTATTCGAGGTAACGCTCATCGAGGACCTCCTCGAGGCCTACTGCAAGCGCTTCGAGATCTCGAGCTGCAAGCCCGCCGTAAGTCGGAAACCCTTCGGTAAGAATGAGGAGAGAGCGTAGCCTATCGAGCCACGTTTCGTGGCGCAGAGCAATAAAGCCTCCGATGTTGACCAGTCCATCCTTCTTCGCACTCATCATGCAGCCATCCGCTAACGAGAAGATCTCTTCGGCGATCTCACGTACCGTCTTACAGCTCTGGCCGCACTCCCGCTGTTTTATGAAGAAGGAGTTCTCTGCGAAACGACAGATATCCAGCAGGAATGGCACTCCGTATTTCTTGTAGAGGGATGAAGCCGCACGGATATTTTCGAGCGATGCTGGCTGGCCACCACCGGTGTTGTTCGTGATGGTGAGCATGCCGAACGGTACGTGCTGTGCTTCCTCCCGTAGGAAATTCTCCAGAGCGTCGAGATCGATGTTACCTTTGAACGGGTGCGTACTCGATGGGTCACGCCCTTCTTGTATGACCAGGTCAACGGCCGTAGCGCCCATCTGCTCGATGTTGGCGCGCGTAGTATCGAAGTGGTTGTTCGAAGGGATCTTGTGGCCTGCTTTGACGAGCGCCTGACACACAAGTCGCTCGGCGGCTCGCCCCTGGTGTGTTGGGATGACAAAATGATAGCCGGTGAGGCGTTTAACCACCCCTTCAAAGCGCGCGAAGCTCCTCGAGCCAGCGTAGGATTCATCAGCTACCATCATCGCAGCCCACTGCGAAGCGCTCATAGCTGTCGTGCCCGAATCGGTCAGGAAATCAAAGGTCACCCGCTCCGCCGGGACCAAAAAGAGGTTGTACCCAGCCTCTCTCAGGAATCCTTCGCGGGCCTCTCTAGTGTGCAGTGCTAGAGGCTCTACTACCTTGATCTTGAAGGGCTCGATTATCGTGCGATGGTGCACCATGAATGAATACGATAGCATGTTCACCGGGCGTCCGTCATGCGCTATGTTTGAGCGGTTTGAGCTATCAAGGAGTCCTGTATGACGACCCACCAGACCTTCCCAGTCCCGGCGTCTATCGCGCAGAACACGCTCATTACTCCAGGCACCTACGAAGAGCTCTACGCGCGCTCGGTCGGTGGACCAGAGCTGTTCTGGGCTGAGCAAGCCGGCTCTTTTCTCGCCTGGCACAAGCCCTGGGATTCTGTGCTGTCGTGGGATTTTACCAAAGCACACGTGCGCTGGTTCGAAGGTGGTCGCCTCAACGTGAGTGAGAACTGCGTCGACCGGCACCTGGCGACGCGTGGGGACAAACCAGCCATCATCTGGGAGGGCAATGAGCCGGGGGAGACCTGCACGCTCACATACCGCGAGTTACATGCAAGGCTGTGCGAGACGGCCACGCTTCTCCGAGATCTCGGTCTCCAGAGAGGAGACCGCGTGGCGCTCTATCTTCCGATGATCCCAGAGGCCGCCATCTTCATGCTCGCGTGCGCACGCATCGGGGTGGTGCATACGGTGGTGTTCGCCGGATTCTCTGCTGAAGCGCTGCGTGACCGGATCAACGATTGCGGATGTCGGGTGTTGGTCACTGCAAACGAGGGGCTGCGCGGTGCAAAGGGTATCCCACTCAAGGAGACCGCTGATGCAGCCGTAGCGGGCTGTCCCACGATAGAGAGGGTGGTCGTTGTGCAACGAACGAAAATCGCTGTGCCGATGCAGCCGGGTCGCGATCTGTGGTACCACGAAAAGCTCGCCGAGCTGAGCGGGAGGGACAACTCGACACCCGAAAGTATGAAATCGGAGGATCCACTCTTTATTCTCTACACCTCCGGTTCGACGGGAAAACCAAAAGGGGTGCTGCATACATCGGCAGGCTACCTACTGCACGCAACGCTGACCCATCGATATGTGTTTGACCTTCGAGAGCACGACGTGTACTTCTGCGCCGCGGATGTAGGCTGGGTCACTGGACACTCGTACGTCGTGTATGGGCCGTTGAGCAACGGTGCGACCACGGTCATGTTCGAGTCGATACCTACGTACCCCGATGCTGGGCGATATTGGGACACGATAGAGCGACACAAGGTCTCGATCTTCTACACAGCGCCCACCGCCATTCGAGCGCTTGCCAAGGAGGGCGATCACTTCGTGAAACGCTATGATCGGTCGTCGTTGAGGATCTTGGGTACGGTTGGCGAGCCGATTAATCCGGATGCGTGGCTCTGGTACCACGGGGTAGTCGGGGAGGGGCGCTGTCCTGTGGTAGACACGTGGTGGCAGACTGAGACCGGTGGCATCTTGATCTCACCGCTTCCGGGAGCAACTCCGACAAAACCAGGATCCGCCACGCGGCCACTTTTCGGCGTGCAGCCGGTAGTCGTGGACGAGTCGGGTAACGAGCTGCACGGCAACGGAGTAACTGGGCGTCTGTGCATGAAGTTTCCATGGCCAGGTATGGCACGCACTGTGTTCGGAGACCATCAACGCTTTGTGCAAACCTATTTTTCGACCTATCCGGGGCTCTATTTCACCGGTGACGGGTGTCGCCGAGATGAAGATGGATACTACTGGATTACCGGTCGTGTGGATGATGTCCTCAATGTTGCAGGTCACCGCCTCGGTACTGCAGAGATCGAGAGCGCTATCGTCAGGTCTGGGGTCGTAGCAGAGGCTGCGGTAGTCGGCGTTCCGCACGAGGTCAAGGGGCTCGGGGTCGGAGCCTTCTGTGTATTGAAGGATAACCACGTCTCTGAGCTCGAGGCTTTCAAGGCGATCGTGCACACCGTTCGTGAAGTGATCTCACCGATAGCGGCACCGGATTACATCTGGGTCGTTCCGGGCTTGCCCAAGACCCGCTCGGGAAAGATCATGCGGCGGATCCTACGAAAGATAGGTGAGGCCGAATACGAGAGCGTTGGAGATGTAACAACGTTGGCGGAGCCAGCTGTCGTCGCTGAGATTATCCGAATTGTGAAGGTTTCACGGCACGCCTGAGGGCAGGGGCGTTCAAAAAGGCTCCCTACGCGTTCAGTGCGTACATAATGCACAGGTACGCCGCGACCGCCGCGCCGGAGATGGCAGCCACGGCACCGAAGACCGTGAGTTGGTCGAGGCGCAGCCGGAGCTTCGAACTGCTCTCGGGAGCTGTGCTCGCGCGGCGGCGTAAACGAATACGGCTGCGTTTGTCTTCGTTGCGTTGGATGCATGCAGAGCAGAGTCGAAACGTGCTCCCTGCAAACGAGCCACACTGATAGCACCCAGGATCTTCTCGTAGATCGCTCATCGCTGTAGGCCAGCCCCCCTGGAAGTTGTACTCGGCTCTTCTGAGGGCAGGCTGAAGGGACGGCAAGCAAAAGACGTGTGTAAAGGCTCCTCCTGCTCACAAGGGTAGGTGTTACTCGACGTGGGGCAACCAATTCTGCTTTTGAATTGAGCCGTTACAGTTTTAGAGTGCGTAACAAAAATGAACCTCGTAGCGAGGATGAGTGAAATCGGCAGCGACGAGGATGCAGGCAAAAAAGGCGCGGAGACGTGCCCTCAGCGGCACGTTGAGCACCTTTTTTGCCGAAGACGAAGTAGCTGCCGATTGCAGCCATCCGAAGCAGAGGAGCATTTTTGTTAGGTACTCTGAGAGTGCGTAACAAAAATGAACCTCGTAGCGAGGATGAGCGAAATCGGC
>JBBAUR010000108.1:0-8906 GCA_040398075.1 Bdellovibrionota bacterium
TGTGCTCAGCGGAGCAAGCCACCTTCAGCAGGTCAGGAGCTGTCAGGTTGTTGGCAGGCTTGGTGAGGTCGTCAACGACTTCGCTCGCAGCCTTTGTGCCTGCAACAGCTGCAGCCTCCTGAATGATCTTGTCCCTGTCGTTTCCTGCCTTGAGGGCAACGCCACCAACGGCACCGCCGCCGATAATGAGGCCGCACAGTGCAGCGATGATAACTGTTGTCATGTTTGCTCCTACCATGTTTGCTAAGCGATCTTTACGCCGCGGACGGCGAGGGGTGTCTTGAGGTCCCAGTTGCCCTCAGCCATCAGCTTCTCGAAGGTCTCCATTCGGTAGATTGTCCGCTGGACGAGAGGATTGCTGTTGCCCAGGAGCCAGGCCTTGCGGGCTGCGACGTAGGCCTTCACCCACTCCTTCTCGTCACCACCGTTGGCAGGCGACTTCTGAGGGAACTTGTTGCGGATCGTTGTGACGCCGCCGGGCCCAGAGTGGATGCAGGTGTCGTAGACGACTGCGTGGCCGAGAGCTGTCTTGAGTCCAACCTGGGCTGCAATATTCATGGCAGGATTCCAGTAGCCCTCATCGAAGATTGCGTCCTGAGCTGCATGCATCTTTGGGTCCTTGCCGGCTTCCTTGAGCAGGTTGACAAGATCCTTTGCCCACTGGGGTGCTGTCGCCATGGTGGTATTAGCAGTTCCGTTCTGAGCAAGTTTCTCGACGTAAGGCTGCAGCTGAGCAGCATGCGTGCCACCCTCAGCGATGTACTTCTTGACGATCTTGTCGAGAGAACCGGCTCTGTCTGTGGCCTGGTGCTTACCATAGCTTATTCCTGCACCGTCAGCTAAGATTGTACAAGTAGAATAAGACGCTGCTGTTGGAACCTTACCTGTCTCAAAGATCGAAAGAATGCAGTCTATAACGTGCTTCTGCTCTGGTGTAACTGACATGAATCTAACTCCTCCAGAATCTAAGTATCAAGACCTGGAAGGATCTAAAGATTTGGTACCTTCAACTTCTCCTAGTCTTGAGTCTCATCATTCCAGATACTGTATCTCACTGTCCTTAGATCGTCCCACTCAGCACCAGACATTTTATTCTCTCTCAGAACTTCTTCAGCTTCATTCAGCCTTCCCTGGTCAAGTAGCTGCAGGACAATGAACTCTGCTTCTTCCTTTGTTATTAGTCTCTTCATGCGGCCACCTTCTCAACTTCTTCTTCGTAAATTATCAGAGTTCCACCAGAAATGTGATCAAGAACGATCCACTTTTTTCCGAACTCATTAGTCTCAACAAATTCGATGACTAGAAAGATCTTGTCAAGGTATTTTTCAGACCATGAATCACCCACGGATCTTACGATGTCACCCGCCGCTAGCACGATGAATCTCCTTTACCATCAGGTCCCAAGTATCAGCACTTACAAAATACCCAGCCGGAAGAGTTCTCACAACACCCTCAGAGTCAAGAACGACCAGCTTCTCAATGTGAGGAGATCCTCCAAACATTGACAGTTGCCTACTTTCAACGAGATCAAGAACAAGAAGCGGCGGGTGGCTAGAAATGGTCCAGTCACCAGACTCTTCTCCCGGCCAAGATCTGATGAAGACAAGGTCTCCCTTCTTGATCGCTTCTGTCATGCTGAAACCGCGATGCACTCGTCGAACCACACCCAGCCGACAAAGTTGTTGCACATTATGGTGATTCTTGTCCCTTCGACTCTAGTAATCAAAGCAGAAGAACCGTTGTCGACCCAGATCGAAACTTGCTCGTCTAATTCAGATCCTATCTGCGTTCTATCACTCTCAGGTGTACAACTCCTCAAAGTAACGAGATCTCCTACTTTAAGTGCTTGCTTTGTTTTACGGTGTCTCACTTGTTAAGATACCTAAATTTTTACTATTTTACAGCGTATCACACGTTGCCTAATCGCGCCTGTTCGACTCACTGCTGCCCGCCGCGTTTACCCACATGTTGTTGTAATTGATGCAACAGTCGCGACGTGGCTAGGCGCCAGAGACCTGAGAGAGGATGCTGTGCAACTTACCCGGGTGGAGATCAGGAAACTCGTAGATTCCCAGCTTCTTCCACTTCACGATGCCAGCGTGGCTGAGAGCGTGAGCGATCCACTGGGAGCAGTACCACTTTCCCTTCCCCTTCACAATGATTGGAAGGATCTGAGAGAGTAGCATTCCGATCCAGTCGTAGCCGTCGCCGGTCGTCTCAGAGATGAAGTCCTTGAGAGCGTGCAGCTCTTCAGGAGTCACCATGAAATCGAGGTAGTCCCACTCTTCATCTGGGACTTGAGTCCTCACTCTGGCAGCGACTCGTGTGTAGAGGAAGGGCGAGATCGAGACCCACGTCTCTCCGTCATCGAGGACGATCTCGGCGTGAGAGTACGGACTCCGAGTCCACCACCGGATGAAACGGTGGTGCAGCTCGTGCTTGTCTCCCCTGAAGAAGGCGACTCTTATCTTCTCGGTCTTCCTCATCTACACTCCGTTTGCGGATAAGACCTCGATGCTCTTTACTTGATCTCGTCGACTGATTCGCCGATGGCATCATTCCAGTCAGTCCGCAGCTTGATGAGAGGATTGAAGTTCGCCTTCTTCCGCTCAAGAACAAGCGCTGACTGCGGCTTCTGCAGCACGCCCTCGACTTCCAGGTCTTCGAAGTCGATCTCCGTCTTCGACTTGTAGACGACTCGCTTGCCATCGTCGTCCCACTCAATGTCATCTCCGGCAAAAGCTGCTCTCGAGAGAAAAACAGCGAAAACTAGAAACAGATTCATATTACCTCCTGTTCTCTATTTACGAAGTGACTCGGGACAATTAAACGACTTCCTTCGACTATGCACCAGTATGAGACTCTTTTGTCTCCGTAGCCCGTATCGATCTCAACTCGCTCTGTAACCAGGCCAGTCGCGCCAGGAGTGATCGAAGACTTCTTTCTAAAGTCTTCCTTGGTCTTTTGCTTATCTGGATCCCATAGCTTGACGTGCTCCCTGTGACCGTAGGGCATTTCAATTCCCTCGCAGTCCCAGGGTTTAAAAATTACAAGATCACCAATTTTCACTCTATCATCCATCTTCTCTCCTAACATGCTGTGTTCTGCACCAACCGAGCTTCCCATCTAGCAAGATCTTGCAGAGATCTCGTGTTCCAAGGAAGTAGTCAATAAAATAGACGAGCTTTCTACTTTCGACGTAGATGGCATTCCCCACGTCTTTCTGTTCTTCAAACAAGATCACCTGTACGCAACCACCTGCGGGCGGGTCCAGGAACACGAGATCTCCAGGCATTGCGTTTTCTGTAAAGTCTGTCAACTTATGATCTCTTTGACAGAGTCGACAGAGACCACCGCACGCTTTCCGCGTGCAATGACAACCAAGGCAGGATCATAGAATTCGTGGCTACCCTCGTCAAATGACCTGGGAACTGTGACCCTGTCGAGAACTAGGCAGACTTCTCCTGCGCCGACTCCTGGAACGGACCTGTCTTCTCGGATCTTTACTAGCATGCCGGACTTGATGTTCCTAAAGTCGCACATCACAACCTTCTTATCTAGCATTGTAGTGCCTCCAGCAAATAAGATAGGGGTGCTACTTCTGCCTAGAGACGTCCTCGTGACGCCACTTTCCGTGACCTTCGTCGCAGAAGCACTCTTCTTGGGCTCCCATGATCGGAGTGATGGACCTTGCGGGAGAACACTTCGCCTCGCAGGCGTCTGTAAACTCCATGCTCTTTCCCACGTAAGTGAGAGATAGCAGAGCAAAGAATGCAAGCATCAGAAACAGGAAGGAATCTAGAATCTTCTCTGCAGACATGTCTTTAAAGTTCATATTTCCTCACTTGATCTTTCGAATCCATCGCCGCGGAAGGACGACCAGACTGTTGTTCCAGTTACACACAGCTTCGTCCTTGTTCACATAGGATACCACGAGAACAATTGAGTTCACGGGAACTTCAACCTGGTTCTTTAGAAGAAGCCTTCTGATCTCATGGAGCAGCGCCTCCGGCCCTACAGGCTCAACAAAGACGCCAATGTCACCCGGTTTAGAGCACATAAACTTAATCTGAAACCACTTCTTGGCAGCATCAGACGTGTAGGGTCCAAATGCAAAGAAAGCACCTGCCACAAAAGCAATCGCCATGGCGACTACAATGAGAGCACTCATAGTGTGATGATGTTCCCGTTGCTAGTCACAACGCCCCACTTACCGTCATCCACACAGGACCCATTGCTGAATATCGTCTCCATTCCGTGGACAGTGCGAGTTCCAGCATTTCTAATTTCCTTGTAGCTGTGGATGTGGCCAAAGCAGACAAGACGTGGAGCAACTCTCGTAACAGCTTTCATCAGAGCGGAATCACCACAGAGATTGTATTCATGAGCCCTGTCGATTGTAGCGTCAAGAACACCGTATGGTGGTCCGTGCGTGACGATCACGTCAATGCCCTGTGGGATGGTGTCCCAGAGTCGGTTGATCGTTCCTCTGTCCTTCATGAAAGACCAGTCACCATAGCGTGGCGTGTAAGGTGCGCCCCAGAATCTGAGGCCGGCAATCACGCGCTCTTCGCAATAGAGGTAGTTGATCTTTCTGCTTTCAATGAAGTCTGCCTTGATTAGGCCCTTCTCGATTGAAGTGTCGTGGTTTCCAGCGACAAAGACCTTGTTTGGAATCGGTAGAGATGCAAACCAGTCAATGAAGGCGCGCATCTCTGACTCATTTCTATATGGGTCTTTCCAGTTAGAGGCATCCCCGCTGTGAATTACAATGTCCACATCCTGGGGAACTTCAAGTTGCCCCTGATTCATGTGCGTGTCAGAGATGTGCCAGATCTTCATCTTTACCTCAAGAATATTATAACCATCATCTCGAGGTCCTTCACGGGTGTGATCCTATTTTCTTGGACTGATTACCAGATGCCGTCTTCAATGTGCCATGTCTGGACTAGCTCTCGATGCACATCACGTCGCCACTCACAAACCCGGCAGAGCTTGTCGTGCCTGCACTCGTAAGTACCTTCTCCGGGTCGAGACACGAGACACGGCGCCATCTGAATCTGCCCAGTTAGGAACTTGATAACATTGTCCCGATCGAAGATGTCGTGCCACGTGGGATCGTTGATCTCGTCTGTCGGTTTCACCGATTATCTCCGCTCCCGCCCAAGACGCCACGCTCTGCACGCGACCGGAGCTTCGCCACGTTAGATGCAGCGACTTCCTCCAGCGTTACACCCAGATCGGATGCCAACGCAGCGAGGTACCACAGGACGTCACCCAGCTCCTTCTTGAGTCCGTCAGTGTCGAGTTTTCCGTCGCGCACCATCTTCTTCACCTTCTCAGCGACCTCACCGGCCTCACCTGTCAGACCTAGTGTAGGATAGACAAGACGATACTCAGCCGGATAGATTGCCGTCTTCTTTGCTTCTTCCTGGTACTCATTAAATGTCATGGTTGTATTATTGTCTCGCGTGAGAATCTTTACAACTACCAAGACTTTATAACAGTCGGTTCACCTGCAGGTATCTGAGCAACCCACTCATTGCAGAAATTAAAAATCTGCTCCATCGTGTCTGCCTCCGCCTCGACGAGGCCGATTTGCCCTTGAACAATCGCACGCTCAATTTCGTCCCACGTGATGTCATTTAAAATGATTGAAGCAAAAATGTCGTAGATCATGTCGAATTGCATGTCAGCCTTCTTGATGGCTACATTCTTGCGAACTAGATAGCCGTGGACTTTCAAAATCATTCGGCTGACCCATGGATTATCTTCAATCCACTTGCCCGCGCCCCTGGGGTAGCCGAGTCTCTCCAAAAAGTCACGACCAGCGGCGTGCCCAATAATGTCATGAGCGATCCACTCCGTCGAAGAAAAATCACCGGGATAAGGAGACGATCCAATAATGACGATCTTTGCATTTGCAGGGTAACCCTTGGACACCACCCATTCCTGAAATGTGGGGTTTTTGATGTCTTCCGGCTCAATCTCTGCGTTGTTTACAGCAATAAAAACCCAGTCGTCTGCAGTTTTGGAAAATATTTCCTTGATGTCAAGAACAAAGGTGGGATCTTGTGCCTGGTGGTATGCGATGCTTGGCTTGATCTCGCCTCTTCGAGAAGAAAAATCTTGAGGTGAAAAATTAAATGCATCAAATGAATGCAATGCACGATTGACGATAGGCAGGCCTCTTGAGTCAACTCCTTCGTTGATGTATCTTCGCCAGCTCTCAAATAGAGATTTCATCATCATGCATCACACCTTTTGATATGTCTAATTAGGCATCGCTCTGCTCCAGAAAAGCATGGTACTCCTTCAACGTGAGCGTTGCGGAGTTCTTCCCCTTGAACAGCCTCCGAGGGTTCTGGCAGAGGTGACAGTTGCAGCCGAACCGCGACTCCACGAATCGACCCGCCCGCTTCTCCAGCTCCTCTTCGCTGTAACCCAGCTTCCGCAGGATCACCTTCGCGCGGACCTTCTTCACTTCAGTCTTGCTGCGCCGGAATGCCTTACCTCGTCCCATTACCAGTCTCCTTCGTAGTTGTGATCGCCACGGACTCGATGACCCTTCTTATTGTAGAGAGTCACCTTCTCGTGTAGCATCCAGATCTCCCAGCGATCCTTGTCAACCTGCTTCAGGTTGAACGGCCCGTAGCCGTCGATACCGTGGAGTTCGCCCTTCCCACCGAGATGGATGTTGGCATGCTCCTTCTTAGAAGACAGAGCTGCTCCACACCGCGTCACTTCTTCCTGTAGACCGGAATTGATCCTGTGAAGTTCACTATTCTCCTTTAGAATCTCACGGTTGAGGATACCTGAAACTTCCTTCAGCTCATCATTCTCTTCTTTCAGAATACGAATCTCCTCGCAGAGAGAATTCAACTCGTCCCGAAGCTCGTCTCTCTCAGCAACCACCTTCTCCGCGTTCACGCCACAGTCCACCAGCGCCTGCGCTGCCGCCCACGCTTCGCGGAAGTGGTCACGCTCGGCGCGCAGCTTCTCTACCTCCGAACGAAGCTCATCGAGTTCTTCCTCAAGCATCATCATCTCACTTGCGCTCATGTTGTCTCCTCAGCTAAACTCGCCTGTGATGTAATCCCACGTGCCCTTACCGTGGCCGACGCACCCGTTCTCTGTGTCGATCCTGTGCCGCACGAGGTTGCTGGGTCCAAGCTCGGCATAGTTGCGTTCCAACTTCTCCGCATCCCACGTGCAGGGATCGGGTCGGGCCCGAGCTGTGATGATACTGATCATCTTGGTGTATGGGATCACTTCATTGTACTCACTGATGATGATCCGGTCTGGGTCAATGAACATCCGGACCCAGTCCTCGTAGGTGTTGATCCCGAACTCCGGGACGACATGGAGGCTGAAGCACCAGCCCAGTGAGCTCTTCCCGATGTGGATGAACTCCTCGGTGCCGCGCAGGTCCCAGTGCGAGTCAGTCTCGTAGTCAACACCGCGCTTCACACTGTAGTAGTTCGTGCCCAGGTCGCCTCCTTATGAGACAATTGTACCACAGGTCGCGCCATTTACACGGGTTCATCGATGGGCTCGAGTTCCCAGTTCTCCATGTCGTATCGCTCACCGTCGAAGATCACCACACTTCCCTCAGCAAACACGCCCGGCGGCAACGGGTGTACATTCTTCCGCCACCCATCGATCACCA
This sequence comes from Bdellovibrionota bacterium, assembly GCA_040398075.1. GTDB lineage: Bacteria > Bdellovibrionota_C > UBA2361 > UBA2361 > OMII01 > OMII01. Next base: position 7,670 of record JBBAUR010000108.1, read on the forward strand.
ACCCTATCGCGTGAAACCTCGGGTCTCCCGGAGACTTCCAGTAGATCCCATCGAAACCGATACCCGGCTTGAACTGGACGAGAGTTCCAAACGGCAGGTGGCCCTTGACGTGGACGTAGAGCCAGCGATAGACCCTGCGGAGGAAGTTCATTCGATGGGCTCCAGATCTGTTTTCGCCCAGGCGGTCTCACGCCCGTCCCACATGACCCACCAGTCGCAGTGTGAGTAGATGTCGATGCCGTCCTCATGACTGACGTGTCTGAGGATCATGCAGACGTCGGATTCACTTATCGTGCTCCAGACGGGATTCACGATTCGACAGAGATCACCCGGTTTCATCGATCGCCTCAAGATCAGACTCATAGACCCAACCCAGGATTCCATCGATGAGGATGCGGATCTTGCGATCACCACGCAGGTCAGCCACCTCGTGAAGTCCGAGGAAGAGCGCGGGAGTCCCTTCCGGATACGGTTCTGGCATTGCATAGCCCGTAGAGAGATTGACTACATAAGTTCCCTCGGGGTCGGAGATTTGCACGAGTTCACCCGGTTTCATCGAGCTTTTCCAAGTAGCAGACGTGAATACTTTGCAGCCCGAAAGGTGTCATGATGAAAACGACATCCCGTGAGAATGTCTTGTCGGGCCCGATGAACATGAAAACTGCACCTTCTTGGATGGCGCGGGTCTCTGGCTTCTCATTGCGGATATTACGGTTTATGCGAACTAAATCACCCGGTTTCATTGATGGCCCTCGAATCGATCTGGTCGAACCAGAGGAGGCGACCGTGGACGAGGACACCGAACTTTCCTCCGTCGACCCTGGGATCCTCACAGTACATTCCGATAGTTCCGTTGGGAATCCAGATGGCGAGGTCGTGATCGAATGAGTAACCGTATGAGCCCTCGAACTTGGTGTTGCTGTTCGTTAGGATAACGAGATCACCGCGTTTCATCGTCCCACTCCGTTTCCTCTAGGAGTTCATTATAGCCCACTCGCCAGACCTCGGTTCCGACCATGACCTCGTAGCTGAATGACTTGACAGGTTGACCCATGTGGTCCCGCATCCAATCGTAGGTGGCTTTTAGCTCCTTGCCTACGACAATGCCGATCTTTCCGTGAGCACGTTGGTCGGGAATGTCGAGCCTAACAAGATCACCCAGGTTCATCGATCAACTCCAGGAAGCTCGAGTCACATTCTTCAATGACTTGTCCGTCGAACATGAAGTCAACTGTCG
>JBBAUR010000109.1:0-8694 GCA_040398075.1 Bdellovibrionota bacterium
GCAGACTCGGGTAAAAGAGACAGTGTCAGGAGAGCATCGAGAATAGCGCCACATTGTCGCCCACGCAGGCATTACAACGGCGGGCCTGTTGGTACTCTCCACAAACTCGCTTTCGTTCTCAGCTAACAGAGCGCTCAATGAGCTATCGATGAACGGCATCGGAACCTTTTTTCGCGCTGCTCGAACGGATGAGATCGATTACCACCAATTCTATCGAACTCTTCCTAGTGATGACGCCTTCAGAAAGGTTCGTGAGTACTATGAGTCCCTCGGAGAGGTCTACAAGTCCCAAGAGCCCAGCTCCCTCGTGAGAGTTCACGCTCCGAAAGCTACCGGGCTCGGGAAACTTAACGTTGTCATCCTTGGCGAGGAATCGTTCGGGGCGCGCTTCGTCGGAGCTTACGGGGATACCCGGGCATTGACGCCAAACTTCGACAGGCTTGCCAAACAGGGACTTCTGTTTGCTCACGCATACGCTACCGGTACACGTACCGTCAGAAGACTGGAGGCGATGAGTGTTTCGTTTCCCCCAATCCCGAGCGAATCGATCGTGAAGCGTCCGGGAAATGACAATATCAGCACGTGGGGTGCAATCATGCGCCAGAACGGTTACCACACCTCCTTCCTGTACGGTGGACAGGGCGCATTCGACAACATGAATACGTTCTTTGGGGGTAACGGATACGCCCTCAGCGACCGCCTCAGTATCGCGAGCCCCAAATTCGGAAATATCTGGGGGGTTAGCGACGAAGACCTCTTCATGCACGCCGTCGGCTACTTCGATCGCTTACACTCCTCGGGTTCTGCACCTTTTTACTCGCTGATCATGAGCACCTCGAACCACAAGCCATTTACCTTTCCAGAGGGCCTTCCCGGTATTCCAGCGTCAGGCGGGGGCCGCGAAGCAGGTATCAAGTATGCCGATTATGCGATCGGTAAATTCTTCGAAGAAGCCAAAAAGCACCCGTGGTACGACAACACGATCTTTGTGGTTATCGCCGATCATGATTCACGTGTGTATGGAAAAGCTCACGTACCGGTGCGTCACTACCGAATCCCAGCTCTTATCCTCGCTCCACAGCACATCAAGCCCAAGGTATCTGAGAAGATATTCTCTAACATGGATCTTGCTCCTACCATCTTGGGCCTGCTCGGAATCGGTTACGAAGCACCATTTTACGGGGTCGATGTGTTAGACGAAAGAATTCCCGCTGATCGACCGGTGATGTTCAGTCATAATCACGATATCGCCCTGTATCAAAGCGGCGTGATGACTGTTCTCGGGTTACAGAAGGAGGCGCACACCTTCTCTTATGACGACGAGAGAACCGAGGCGCTGGCATTAGACCAGGGACGCGCAGATCTTTTAGCTGCAATTCTACAGAGCGCTTACGAGCTCTTCAAAGCAAGACGATACTGAACTCTCTCCGGTCTCTTTGTGAACACCGCTTTTTGAGTGGCTGCCGGGCGGGAGGTAGGCCAAAGTACCCACTCGATTTCTCAAAGCGCCCACATTTCCTGCTCGAATTCATTCAGGATGAACACCTCGGATTACTGGACTTATTACCTGTGCTCATATGGACGCGGTAGGACACAATAAGAAAAAGCGCCAACGACAAGATGGCAAATAGTGGTACACCAGAGCTCTTACCGCTCATTGCCACGAAACCTCCTACGATACAGGCTCCAAGCTGTAAAACCCAGTCCCTGATAGTTGGTCGAAGGAGGAGAACGAGGGGAATCACTGCTAGTCCGAGATCATAAAAGTTGGCCTGAGGACTCCCAAAGGCAATCGATGGTCCCAGAAGAAGTAGGAATCGAGAGGGCAAGCCATCCTGACGTGGCATCGTTTTTCGATCGCTCCATGCGATGAATGCGAGCCAAAGTACAGCACAACCACACACGGACAAGGCTATCGAGCGCCCGACTAAAGTAGCCGCAGAGTCGACTCCAAAAATCTTTGACAGCGCCAACGTAGCGCCGACGATATTGGACATCTGTGCGGCGTTTGACACATAGTTCAGCTCCGCGAATTCTCGGGTGAAAAACACCCATGTCGAAAACCATTCGGGTCCCAGCACTCGCACTCCGAGCGCGTAATAGCTCAGAGCAGGAAGCATGAAGCCGACCAACACACGTAGTCGCCCCTGCACCAGGGGCATCAGGAGCGCCAAAAAGGCGTAGTGCGGCTTGAAGAGCCACGCTCCTATGACTATGCCCATTAGGATCTCACTCTTACCGTTACGATGTTGATCCAAGACCATCATCAATACATATACGACCATACTCATGGCGAGTAGCTGGCCTCCGATTACTCCCATGAGCACTGGGCTAAACAGCAGCAGGGCAACTGAAAGCTCGACAGTAAACCCGTGAAAAGCTGCTCGTAGACGCGAAAGAGAAAAGATAGCGACGAAGAACACGACCAAGCTCACGAGAGTCAAAGCAACTTTGCCGCCAGAGGGTCCTAGGGCCACAAAAGGCCGGGCCAGATACGCCACGTACGGTGGATAGGCACCTGGCAGAACCGAGCCCTTCATATCCGGCCACGCTTCGTTTTGGATTCGGGTCTGCTCTTCAAGGTCGTAAAGGTGCTGCGGGTCGCTGCTCACAGCTATGACAGCTAATGAGTAAAACGCCGGAAAGTCTCCTCTCACCACAGCCGAAGAAGATTTCGAGTCTCCAACGAGGGTAAGTGCTACCGCCATGGCAAGGGCCATCAAGAGGCTCCAGGCGATACGCCTCCTGCGCGCCGCGCTGGAAAGAAGCGAAGCTAAGCTACTTCGTTCCATAAATGCGGTCTCCCGCATCTCCTAGACCAGGAACGATATACCCGTGTTCATCGAGCTTTTCGTCTACTGCCGCGGTAAAGATAGGGATATCAGGGTGCTCACTATTCAAGAGCTCAACCCCCTCTGGAGAGGCGATCAGACAAACGAACTTGATGGATAGTGGTTTCAATCCTTTGAGGCGAGAGATGGCTGCGGCTGCGGAATTTCCGGTCGCAAGCATGGGGTCAACCAGGATTATGTCCCTTTGTGACATATCGGGAGGCATCTTGAAGTAGTACTCGACCGGAGTAAGGGTATGCGGGTCTCGATAGAGCCCGATGTGCCCCACCCGTGCAGAGGGCATCAACTCGAGCATTCCGTCGAGGATTCCGTTCCCTGCTCGCAAGATGGATACCAGGGTTATCTTCTTCCCATCTATCATCGGAGCGTTCATGGTAGTAATCGGCGTCGTGATCTCTCGATGAGTGAGTGGTAGGTCTCGCGTCACTTCATATGCGAGTAACATGCTAACCTCTCGGAGTAAACTTCGGAACTCAGAGCTGGCAGTCTGCACCATGCGCATAATAGTGAGCTTGTGTTGAACGAGCGGATGCGAAACAACGTGCACTGGTTTTACTGACATATCTCTTTGAGCCTCAAAAAATCGTTCCGTCACTATCTATCACAAGCGGAGGAGCTGCGTGCGGGCGCCGCTCTACTGCGAGTTTTCGACCCAAGCTCCACGTCCCACCTTGAAGGATACTACCGAGCGGAAGCTCCTCCTCATTCATACCGAATGTATCTCTGACCTGCTGGGCTACCCGATCTAAAAGCGCTATCGTGAGCGCTCGCCATTCGACTATCAACTCCGAGGAAGGGTGATGTGACTGTGCTGCGAGATGTGGATCCCGTAGAGAGATGACATCACTATCAATGAAGAGCCCGCCATTTCGATACTCAGCCAAACCGGTGAGCTGGTCCAAATGCGTAACCGTTACACCTACCTCTCCGAGCGGCTCCACGAGTGAGTAGGTCAACCACTGCGAAAGCTTGTGAAAAGGAATGAGGCCATCGGTGAGGCCCGGACCTGTGATGTTGCTGTGCTTCCACACATCTCCTAAGTTGTGGTGCTCGACAACGATGCGCCCAGGCCAGATCGAAGCAAATACCGTCAAGACCAAGGTCAGGATCGCACCTGCCGGTACTTTGCCATTCTGTCCCAACGCTTCGATCGATTCGAGTAGCCCACCAAGTCGACCTTCGAGCCCATGAAAATCATCTTTTTGGGCCTCTACGACGGCTCCCAATCGATTCAACAGCGCTGTGCGACCGTCCAAACCGAGCAGTGGATTCGACTCTGATACCTGGAAAGAATCTGCCAGAAGCTCAGACGTAAGGGCATTCAACGTGGGACCCGATACTGTGTACGGAGCTTCTCCGAAAACTCCGGACGCGAAGCTGTGAAAAGACGCCACTGCCAATCCTTCGGAACGAGAGTAGGTGGTAGCATGCGGCGCTTCGGTGTATCTCCACCTATCCCCCGCTCCAGCATCCAGTAATACACTTACGATGGCGAGCTCGATCTTGGCCCGACAACGCGCTCGTGGAGGAAGCAAAGTAAGTCGCCGATTGAGGATCGATTCGCGATCGACATCCCCTGCATTGAAGTGGCGCCAACGACTGTGGAGTGGAACCTCGAGATCCGGGTAGTTGGTTCTGATTTCCCGGCAAGTGGCTCGTGCAACATCTGCGAGACGGTCGAGGTGCAGGGTAAAATGACCTAATTTATCCTGCTGCGCGAGTGAAAAGAGCTGTTCACATCGCTCTCTGATCGCATTAGAGGTTCGAAGATATGCTACGGCGTTATCTCCGTTGAGCCAGTCTATCTCCGTCATTATTCCTCGAGCCCCCTACCAGTTTTGAGTTTGAGCTGTTCTTCGGTAGGTACCCCATCGGAGGAGAAGTATCCGGCTGCTTTCTTGGCATCCATCTCAACTCGGGCATCACTGGGGATGCGGTCATCGGGGATCGATATACGATTGAGTACCTCGATACCGGATTTGGTTATCGCATTGTACTTCATGTCGCTCATCGACACCAATCTGTCGATGCAACGAATTCCGAGCCAGTGCAGCACGTCAGGCATCAACTCTTGGAAGCGCATATCTTGAACACCAGCGATGCACTCCGTTCGCTGAAAGTACATCTCAGCGCGATCACCGCCGTCCTGCCGCTTTCTAGCATTGTAGACCAGAAATTTCGTTACCTCACCGAGTGCCCGCCCCTCTTTACGGTTGTATACGATTATTCCACAACCGCCCCTTTGAGCTGTCCTGATACACTCCTCTATCCCGTGCACGAGATAGGGGCGACAGGTACAGATATCCGAACCAAATACGTCGGAACCGTTGCATTCGTCGTGGATTCGAACAGTGAGCTCTTTCGAGAGATCAGGAATGGTGCCTACATCACCGAAGAAGTAGAGGGTCTGACCCCCAATAGGCGGGAGAAATACATGCAGGTCTGGCCGTGTGACTAGTTCAGGGAACATACCGCCGGTGTGTTCGAACAGGCCACGTCGAAGGTCGCTTTCGGCGATCCCGAAACGAGCTGCTACAGCCGGCAGAAACCACACAGGCTCTATTGCAGCTTTGGTCACTCGACATTCGCCCGTAGGGCTGACGATATCACCATCTGCATTGACCTGACCCGCCTTAATCTCATCGACGATCTCGGGGATGGTTATGTGCGCACGTGTGATGGCGATAGTAGGTTGGATATTGTATCCCTCCCGCACCTGTTCCGCGAAATAAGAGCCGATCTCTGCTCCCCATGGATCAAGTGAAACGATCTTACTCGGGTCATACCAACTTTCGAAGGGACCGATGGTCAAGGTTGGTGCTGTGTTGGTAAGGTCCGGTCGATGCAGAGGGCTGAGAGCCCCGGAGGCCACTGCAAGGGCTCGATAGACTGAATATGCCCCTGAGTGGGTACCTATGCAGTTTCGATGGGCTGGGTCTGTGAGCGTTCCTATCACAGGCCCGCGCACTTTAGGATCTCGAGCTCCCCATTGAATTGGAAATACCACGGCTGCTTGTCCAGATGGGTGCGAGGTGAGAACTATAGGTTTTAGGGCTTTCTTCTTGGATTCGGTGGTCATTGAAATATACCTGTAGAATGATTTAGTGCGCTAGGACATCCAGTTTTTGTCCGCCTGCTCGGCCCATTTAGTTGTAATTTTCTTGCGATTCGACCAGAACTCGATACCGCCAGCTCCCGTGATATCGCCATGTCCGAATCTCGATTGCTTGGTACCTCCGAACGAAAACGGCTCACGAGGTACCGGTACTCCGATGTTAATCCCTATCATCCCCGAACCTGCCTGTTCAGCTACATACCGAGCAACCCCTCCGCTGGAGGTAAAGATCGAGGTCGCATTTCCAAATTGGCTGCGTGCATCGAGCGCTAGCGCTTCATCGAGTGTTCTGACCTTCACTATCGTAAGCACTGGGCCGAATAATTCACACTGAGCACACTCCATAGCTGGAGTAGCATCTCCGATAATAGTCGGGGCCAGCCAAAATCCACCTTCATATCCCGCTGGCGGGGGTACTTTTCTCCCATCAAGAACGAGAGTACCTCCCTCTTGCTGCGCTCGAGCGATCGCAGAAGAGAGCCTTGTGAGCGCTGCTGCATCGATCAAGGCGCCCATGTCTTCCCCAAGGCGAATTCGGCCTGCTGCCTCGACTATCTGTGGAATAAACCGTTCCGCTTCGCCTACCGTAACCATGACACTGGCTGCCATACAACGCTGTCCCGCACAGCCAGTGAAGGACGAGACCACTCCATCGATAGTCACTGTCGGATCGGCATCAGGGGCAACGATCAGGTGATTCTTCGCACCCCCCAAGCACAACGCACGCTTACCCAGCCCAGTCGCTGAAGCATAGACACTGCGGGCAACGGGCGAGGAACCTACAAAACCTACTGCCTTAACGAGTGGATGAGAGATCAGCGCATCAACAACTTCTTTCCCTCCCTGGAGTACGGAAAATACACCTGCCGGCAACCCAGCTTCGGCGCATACATCAGCCAAGATACAGGGAGTAAACGGAACCTTATCCGATGCTTTCAGGACGAAGGAGTTACCCATGACGAGTGCAATCGGGATCATCCACATCGGAACCATCGCTGGAAAATTGAAGGGGGTGATCCCAACCGTGACCCCGAGCGCCTCGCGTCGATATTCGCATGTAACACCGCGACTGACCTCCAGGGAACCTCCAAGGTCTGCATTTTGTACGCTTGTTGCGAACTCGAGCACTTCGATACCCTTGAGAACCTCGGCACGCGCCTCTGCTACCGTCTTCCCACACTCACGTGCCGTACTGTGAGCGAGCAGCTCCAAATCCCTACATAAGAGATTGCGCACCTGGAGCAGAATCGCCGTACGCTCTTTGATCGGAACTCGACGCCAACTAAGCGCAGAGGCGTGGGCTGCCTGAATTGCGATCTCAACATCGCTCTGCGTGGCATACGTCAAGTCTCCAAGCACCTTTCCGGTATAGGGGCTAACCCGTTCATGAGTAGCGCCGCTGCCTGGAGACCAAGCTCCCCCTATGAAATTCCGCGCTTCGAGCCGTGCCGCAGGTAATTCAACCAGTGTTTTCATTCGAAGCTCCCCTCCTCCATCTTAGATGCCAGACAGAGCGTTTAGCATTCGGGCATCAAGGTTGCTGCGCTACTCGCCGAGGATCTAGTATCCTCCTCGAACGATTAAGTTTGAGCCCAGCTCCTGGGGCTCTTGGTAGCTATGAACTCTTCCAATAGATTAGGCCTTAACTACGAAGCAGCCGCCGCGGCTTTTCGCAAGCTTCCGCACCCAATTATCGACATACACTCCCACATCCATGGAGAGGTCGCCACGCCTTTATATGCTCGCGCGGCGGCGCATTACGGGGTCGGAATAACCTACTCAATGACCCTCTTGCCTGACTGCCCGACGGTGCAGCGCCTTCTGGAGGATCGCATCCGATTCATTGCAACTCCAAATTGGACTCTATCCGACTCCACGTATGCCTTCGGCAAGGACTATGCCCAGTCGCTCAAAAGTTATCACTCGTTTGGGGCGAGGATCGCCAAGTTTTGGACTGCTCCAAGGATCTTTGCGGCGAGCCCAGAGCCATTCGCGACGAGCCCATTCAAGCTAACCTCCCCACTTCGAGTAGAGACGATGAAGGCTGCTATGGACCTCGGCATGATCTTCATGACTCATGTAGCAGACCCCGACACCTGGTTCTCGACGATGTACCGAGACTCTCAACGCTACGGAACAAAGCGCGAGCAGTACGAGGTATTCGAAGAGGCCCTCGAACGCTTTCCCGTGCCGTGGATCGCTGCTCATATGGGCGGATATCCAGAGGATCTTGATTTCCTGTCGAACCTCCTCGAACGGCACAGCAATCTTTACCTCGATTGCAGTGCAACCAAGTGGATCGTTCGAGAGCTTAGCAAGCACCCCCCAGAGAAGACTCGAAATTTCTTCACTCATTGGAAAGGGCGAATTTTATTTGGTTCGGACATAGTAACAAGCGACGCTCACCTCGATACACAGTCGAACTCCACCGAGATGGATTCGAAAGCCTCGAGCTCTCGCGAGGCTTTCGATCTGTATGCCTCACGGTACTGGGCATTACGAACTCTCTTGGAAACGGACTACGTTGGCGAGTCACCCATAGCAGACCCTGATCTACACATGGTAAACCCAGAATGCTACTCTCCCAACGACGCACCCCAGCTGCGGGGCTGTAATATTCCTGATGATGCGCTGCATGAGCTGTACTTTGACTCGGCGCGAAAGCTCTTGGGATAACGTTTCGAGCAGCGGACACCTGGAGCGTCAGCGTAAGGTGGTCCGATTGCC
>JBBAUR010000110.1:0-8536 GCA_040398075.1 Bdellovibrionota bacterium
CTGCCGATTTCGCTCATCCTCGCTACGAGGTTCATTTTTGTTACGCACTCTAAGAGTCCCGCGGTCGCTAACTATGAGCTCTTAAAAGTTAAAACTGGCAGAGACCATCAGAGCACTGATATATCGCTCATCACTGCCGAACCTCTTGGCGTGCTCTCCGAGATACCCCACCTCGTACCGAGCATTGTCCACGATCCAGTAGGGCCCCACGAAGAATCGGTTTCGATCGTATCCGGACCGCGGTCCCCCATCAACTGAGTTGTAGGTAACGAAAAGCTCATCGTATCCCGTAACGCCAAAATTACCATCTTCGGTAAGCGCATAACTCCCTCTGAGGAGGTATCTGAATCGGTTGGAAACCCCATCGGCACGCTCTATAAACCGTTGCTCTTGTCGAAGGCGATGTTGCCACTGCATACCAAGGGCCGAATGCTTGTACAGAATCTGTTGCCAGATACGATGCTCGTCGCAGTAGTCACGCTGGTACTGGGAATCCATGAAGAGCGGTGTCCATGCGTACCCAAGGTAGATTCCCAGGTTCGGATTGATGTTGTACACCACCGCAGGCCGCACGAGCAGCCGCTCCATCCGCTGCCAGTTATCTCCGACGCGTGGTTGCACCTCGAAGTAAACCTGATACTTCTTCGCCTCGTCGAGCTTTGCATGCATCGTCAACAGCGTCCAATCTTGAAAATCTGTCGGGTCCGCGTGGACAGTGGTCGCGCCGACAAGTAGGGCGAATATGAGCGATGCAACACGGCGAATAGTATTCATCGACATCCTCGTAGCTACGCCCTCGAAAAAAGGCAATACGCGGGCACAGCACTGCCCGTGCATACGGTTCCGCTCGTTCTTGCTAATCGAAAGGGGTTTTATCATTCAAAACTACTTTGGGGCTAAAAAGCGAGCTGCGCCTGAGTTGATTTCAGCGCGTGTTCTGCGGCGAATGACATACGAGCAACGCGTCCACTTGTTCTCTACCTTCCCATTACCCAGTCCATCGGATATCGTTCGCCGCAATTGAAGCTCACGCGCTGTTACCACCTTGCTCCAGAAGGTCCGCATGGAAACATCCGACGAAAAACTCTTCGAGATCAACCGTATTACCCAGGACTCTTGGCAGATGTTCCGGATGCTCGGCGAATTGGCGATCGGGTTCGACCGTTTGAAGACCCTCCCTGCTCTCGTCACCGTGTTCGGAAGCGCCCGCACACCTATCACTGACCGCTACTACTCGCAGGCCCAAGAGCTCGGAAAGATGCTTGCCGAGCAGGGATACGGTGTGATCACGGGGGGTGGCTCGGGGATTATGGAGGCCGCTAACCGCGGCGCTTACGAAGCGCGCGGAGTGAGCGTTGGAGCCAATATCGGTCTTCCGCAGGAGCAGATTCCCAACAAGTTCCAGACCCATGCTCTGCAGTACGAGTACTTTCATACCCGCAAGCTGATCTTGATCAAATACAGCGTTGCCTTCGTCGTATTTCCGGGAGGGTTCGGGACTCTAGACGAGCTCTCAGAGGTACTCACGCTGATCCAGACCCAGAAAATCCGGCCTTTCCCGGTATATCTTGTGAATTCAAACTACTGGCAGGGGCTCGTTAATTGGTTCCGGGATACCTTAGCTAGCCAGGGAGCCATCGAGTTCGACGATCTCAATCTGTTCAAAGTCACCGACGACCTCTGCGCTATCCCACATGAGATTCGGAAGTACTACTCGCCCGAATTCGACAGCCAAGGGTTCAAAATCCCCACTTTGGAAGACCGCAAAAAGTCGCTCGGTGCCCTCTAACCTAGTTTCTGTCCGCCAGGACAGAAACCAAAGAAAACAAGACCTTTTTCGCCTCTCGAAATGATTCAATATTCACCAGCGACATTCGCTTACTCTGTTTGAAGACGCGAAAAACTTCAATTTTCTAGCAGCGACCCCGAATTATCGATGAAGATCCTTTTGCTTCGCAGGGAATATAAGCGAGAGTTCGCATAGAAATCGGTGTTTCCGGACAAAGACTAGTTAAGAGTGCGTAACAAAAATGAACCTCGTAGCGAGGATGAGCGAAATCGGCAGCGACGAGGATGCAGGCTAAAAAGGCGCGGAGACGTGCCCTCTGCGGCACGTTGAGCACCTTTTTGGTCGAAGACGAAGTCGCTGGCGATCGCAGCCATCCGTAGCAGAGGGGCATTTTTGTTACGCACTCTTAGTCTAGTTTCTGTCCGCCAGGACAGAAGCCAAAGAAAACAAGACCTTTTTCGCTTCTCGAAAAGATTCAGTATTCACCAGCGACATTCGCTTACTCTGTTTGAAGACGCGAAAAACCTCAATTTTCGAGCAGCGACCCGGAATTATCGATGAAGATCTTTTTGCCTCGCAGGGAATATAAGCGAGAGTTCGCATAGAATCGGTGTTTCTGGACAGAAACTAGATTAAGTATCCTAAGCACCTGTAATTTAGAATGCGTATCAAAAATGAACCTCGTTGCGAGGATGAGCGAAATCGGCAGCGACGAGGATGCAGGCAAAAAAGGCGCGGAGACGTGCCTTCAGCGGCACGTTGAGCACCTTTTTTGCCGAAGACGAAGTAGCTGCCGATTGCAGCCATCCGAAGCAGAGGAGCATTTTTGTTACGCACTCTAACGCAAAGTTCACCCAACCTCCGCCGAGCATGAAGCTCTCGCCGAAGTCCCCTATACATCTAGCTTGCTCCGCAGCTGGTGTTTGTTGTGCCTCTGCTTGCGACAACCATACAGCGTATTCTTCTCGCTCTCTTTTAAAAGGGTTCCTCGCGTTTTCGAGTGCGTGATAACGAGCATAGAGATCACGTAAGCCCTTGTTTTGACCGATAAATCACGTCTTTTCACGTGAACGTGCACGAGCATGTTCACGTCATTATCAGACCGATTTCTACCCACTCGATTCCGCGAAGACCCTTTTTATTTTAGAGGAGCAGAGACTTCGCTGAAGGTTTGGGAGATCGATGAGCTCAGGGCGAGCATTGATCCCAGCACGACCAATATTAGCATCGCTATCAGAAGCACGTACTCAACGAGAGACGCTCCCGCTTCCTGATTCTCTCTCTTTGTTGGCAGCATTCGCTTTACTATACCCAACCTAGCACTCCGCGACCCTGTTTGAGTGTCGCACGTCTCAGACCGCTTCCTCAAGCTCTTTGTTCTGCAGCGCATCATGGAATCAAGGAATCAAGCAGGGACTAGGTTAGTTTCCGTCCGCCAGGATAGAAACCAAAGAAAACAAAACCTTTTTCGCCTCTCGAGATGATTCAATATTCACCAGCGACATGTGCGTACTCTTTTTGAATACGCGAAAAACCTCAATTTTCTAGCAGCGACCCCGAATTATCGATGAAGATCCTTTTGCTTCGCAGGGAATATACGCGAGAGTTCGCGCAGAAATCGGTGTTTCCGGACAGAAACTAGGTCAGGATACGTTCGACCAGGTACAGGAGCAACCCTACCAGGCCGCCCACGATGGTACCGTTGATGCGGATATATTGGAGATCAGGCCCCACCTGCTCTTCGAGCTTACTGACGATGGTCGATGAGTCCCAGGAGTCGATGGTTCGGGCGATCAGGTCTGCTACATGTCCCCCTTGCTCACCGGCTAGCGTCTGCAGAGCTCCACGGATTCCCTTATTCAGCCGCTGTTGCAGCTCCTCCGAGGCACTCATGGTCATCACGAAATTCGTGAGAATCCTCTCTATAGCCTCGGCAACTCGCGAGCCATCACTTCGAATGTCTGCTTTTATCTCCTCGAGTAACCCATCACGTACGGAGTTCACGTATCCGCGAAATACATCGTTGGCCAAAAGCATCGCCCGTATCTCCTCGCCTTTGCGCTGTGCTTCGGGAGAGGTCTCCAGCCTGGCGATGAAGCTTCTCACTGCATCGTGTACCCGACGCCGTAATTCGTGGTTGCGGTCGGTGAGTGCCTGGGTGAATGTGTCCTCGGTCTTAGTCAAGATAGCTTCGAAGATGCGCTTGTCCACGAAATCAGGTACGAACCACGGGCTCGCATCTCGCAATTGCCCCCGAAACCAATCCTGATTGGCGCGAAAGAAGCTACGCGTCTGACGCACGACCTCGTCGAGTACCAGCTCGTGCATGTCGTTCGACGTGAGCAAACGGAGGAGGCATCCCGATGTTTTCGCCAGATCTATGCGGCCAATGATCTCCTCTACCTGCTTATCGAGAAATGCACGGAGCTCACCTTCCTCTATATTTTCCAGCATACGCGGAACGAGCGCACGGACCCTGCGAAGTATTCGCTTTCGATTTCCTGGATCCGAAAGCCAGCGAGCGACAGCTCCCGAGATATTGACTGCTTCACCCTCAAGCACCTCCGGAGAGAGGAAATTCGACTGCACGAACTGTCCGAGACTTCGCCCAATTCGACCTTTGTTACTCGGAATGATAGCCGTGTGGGGAATAGGAATCCCGAGGGGATACCGAAAGAGCGCCGTCACGGCGAACCAATCCGCAAGCGCACCGACCATCGCGGCTTCAGAGAAGGCTCGGACCGCCTGAAGCCAGGCCACATCTTGTCTCCATACATGGGTGGAGAGAAACAGCGCTGCCATCAAGATCAGCAGTCCAGTGGCAACCCACCACGTCTTTCGGGACGCGTCGCTCTGCCCCTGCCCCGTCTGCGACACCGACGAATCTCCTATTCCCACAGCCAACACCTCCCCTCCAAGCCCAAATCGCCAAAGCTCTCTTCTTCCGCGCTCAGATGTATACCGCAGCCATGCCGCGCTCGCATTACGCGCGCCATCTTCCGCACCAGAGACGCCCAACTGACCGAGTTTGTTGGATTTTATCCGAATTAAATTTGTCCTCATCTTCTCCAAAGCTCTGACCGATACCTCCCTTATGAGCGTGGCACTTTCATTCATTATCTGCGCAGCACTCGTCGTGGAGCTGGTGATACCAGCGTTGCTGCGGTCCTATCGAGCGAGCGAGGACAAGCGCTACGAAAAACTCATGTTCACCAAGTTGAGAATGGTTCGCAGGTATTATCCCGAACTCAACGAACTGACCTACTCGGAGATCATATCGGAGTACAACGTCGAAGCTCTGTACGACAATATCGGTCGAAGGCCACTTAAGCGCCTGAGCGCCACAACACCACACGCCCCTGCGCCGGGCGTGCATCCGGTTACAAGGAGCGGTCGCTCCTCCCGCATCGCAGCCTAAAACATCTCTATCCAAGATAAGCCCCGCACGCGTGATTTTTGACAAAAGATGAAGGAGGCTGGGTTTATCAGCGGCTGATCGGTTGGGTTCACGTTTTGCACCACCGTCTGCCATATTGACCACAAGGGTCACTTTTTGCCCGTTCATAACCGAGGAGTCTTGCATTCTGTGGGGTATGATGTTTGATATGAGGCTATGCTTCCCCTGCCGTGCCACGATGGGTTGCAAGGAAACCACATACGAGCTTCTCAGAGGTCTTAGTAGCAAACGATGAACCAGACACCGTGGACCCCCAGACCCGTTACAGTAGCGCTCGCACAATTTGCGATGAGCCCCGAACCTGACGAAAATCTCGGGCGTGCAGTGGGGATGATTCGAAAGGCAGCTGAACGCAAAGCTGCAATTGTATGCCTCCCAGAGCTCTTCCGTTCCCCGTATTTTTGTGCCCTGGAGCGCTGCTCACGGGATTACAGTGAAGAGTTGCCAGGAACCGTTACAGCGATCTTGAGAGAGGAGGCGCGTAAACTCGGAATTGCAATAATCGGGGGCTCGATCTACGAGAGAAGCCCTCAGGGAAAGCTCTTCAATACCTCACCGATAATCAGTGCCAACGGAGAGCTGCTGGGTACATACCGGAAAGTACACATCCCCCACGATCCCGCATTCTTCGAGAAGAACTACTTTGAACCAGGTGACGAGGGTTTCAAGGTCTTTGATCTCGGAGTTGCAAAGGTCGGCGTACTGATCTGCTACGATCAGTGGTTTCCCGAAGCGGCTCGTTGTCTCGCGCTGCGTGGTGCAGAGATCATCTTCTACCCCACCGCTATAGGGCGTGTGGCAGACCTGGCAGCTCCAGAAGGCGATTGGCAACATGCATGGCAGACCGTTCAATGCGGTCATGCTGTAGCGAATAATGTCGTCGTGTGTGCCGTCAATCGAGTCGGAAGTGAGGGAGCCACGACCTTTTGGGGAGGCTCGTTCATCTGTAATGGCTTC
Organism: Bdellovibrionota bacterium; assembly: GCA_040398075.1. Lineage (GTDB taxonomy): Bacteria > Bdellovibrionota_C > UBA2361 > UBA2361 > OMII01 > OMII01. Next base: position 6,204 of record JBBAUR010000110.1, read on the forward strand.
GGACAGCTGCTGGCGCGAGGAACGGAGAGTGAGGGGCTCGTCGTCGCGGACATCGACCTCGAGCATTCGCGCTACGCGAGAGACGGTTGGCGATTCTTCGAGAGCCGACGACCCGACCAGTATGCGACCATTATCGAGGTGTAAACGGAAGGTACCGGTGATGGATACCTCTCCAGCTACTCGTACGTGAAGCACTCGCGAGTGCATTTTTGGATGGGAACGAGACATGGAATCATGGAATATTGGCAGTAGCACTGAGCTGTATCGGATCGACGGCTGGGGGGCAGGATTTTTCAAGATCAACGAGAAAGGCAATGTCGCCGTTTCGCCAGCCGGAACCGAGTCGTCCCTCGATCTCTATGGCATCGTAGAGGATCTCGTTCGTCGAGGGGTAAAACCACCGCACCTCATTCGCTTCGACGGAATTATCCGACAGCGGGCGCATTCCATCTATGATTCCTTTGAGAAAGCGATCGCTGAATTCGATTACAAAGGACAGTACATTCTGACCTATCCAGTGAAGGTCAATCAGCAACGCCAGGTAGTTGAGAGCGTTCGTAAAGCTGCCGATGGGCGCATGATAGGTCTGGAGGTCGGCAGCAAACCTGAGCTTTTGCTAGTCTTGGCGCTACACAACTGCCCCAATGGACTCCTGCTTTGTAACGGCTACAAAGACTATCAGTTCATTGAATTGGCCCTGATGGCGTCCAAGCTTGGCTTACGCCCGATAGTCACGGTCGAGCAGTTCTACGAGCTGGAGACCATTATAAGAGCCGGTGAAGCTGCGGGGGTTACTCCCGAGATAGGGCTCCGGATGAATCCTACCTACCGCGGTGCAGGACGTTGGGCGGGATCAGCCGGCGAGAATGCAAAATTCGGCTTGGCGCTCGACGAGATAATCGAAGCGATCAGGCAACTCAAGGCCAAGGGTATGGAGAACTGTGTCAAACTTCTTCATTTCCACGTGGGAAGCCAGATCACCTCGATCAATGCAATCAAGCGCGTCATGAAAGAGGCCGCGCGCGTATTTACAGAGCTCCACCGACTTTGTCCCAGCATTGAATTTCTCGATGTTGGTGGCGGACTGGGTGTTGACTACGATGGAAGCCGCACGAACTTTGAATCATCGATGAACTACACGACCGATCAGTACGCTCGTGACGTAGTGTGGGAGATTCAGTCTGCTTGCACTGAAATGAACGTGCCCCATCCTACAATCATAAGCGAATCTGGCCGCGCTCTCGTAGCACACCACGCAGTTCTCGTAACGGAGGTGATGGACGTTGCTGAGGTTCCCGAGCCTCCGAAACAGCTCGAGCCCCCTCCGTCTGACGATGAGAAATTGGTGGAGCTTGGATCAATCTATCGAGAGCTGAGCCTGAAAAACTGTCACGAGATTTTCAGTGATGCTCTCGCCCTTCGCGAGGAATTCTTGCAGCGTTTTGTTCAGGGTAACATCTCGATCGAGGAACGTGCATACGCCGAACGCGCTTTGAAGTTCCTCTTCACCCGTATCAATACACTCAAAGGGGATTTAAAGGTCGTGCCGGAAGACTTCGACGTGCTGGAAGGCATGCTCAAGGACACGTACTTCTGTAACTTCTCGGTTTTTCAATCACTCCTGGATCACTGGGCGATCGAGCAGCTTTTTCCGATCATGCCTATTCATCGACTTTCAACAGCTCCGTCGAGGAAAGCCGTGATCGCCGATCTTACCTGCGACAGTGACGGCAAAATCGACAAATTCATCGATTTGAAGGGTGTGCGAAGATACATCGACCTTCATCGATATCAGGGGGATCAACCCTACTATCTCGGCATTTTCTTAGTAGGTGCCTATCAAGAGTGCCTCGGAAACCTCCACAACCTCTTCGGTGATACGAATGCGGTGCACGTGGAGCTCGACGAAGCAGGCCATCCTCGAATCACCAGTATCGTCGAGGGAGACACCATAAGGGAAGTTCTCGGTTATGTTCAATATTCGGGAGAGGATCTGCTCTTTGGTGTCAATTCATCGATCGACCAAGCCGTGCGAAATGGTTCGATGACCGCGGAGGATTCAGCTCAATTCATGCAGCGCTACAAGGAAAGCCTGGGTGGTTACACGTATCTCTTGTGGGAGTCCCCGAACAAATAGGGCTCTTCGTGAAATTGAAGGTGAGAAAGCGAGATATACTCCTGCAAAACTTTCCGCCCCAGGGAAGCGAGGCAACACCCCTCCCTGCTGCGACCGCAGATCTTGGGTTGCTCTTTAAATCTTCGCAACGGGGAAAAATCCTTAAGAGTGCGTAACAAAAATGAACCTCGTAGCGAGGATGAGCGAAATCGGCAGC
>JBBAUR010000111.1:0-8517 GCA_040398075.1 Bdellovibrionota bacterium
GCGCCAAAAGATCGGATTTCGCAGCAGAAGAGCATTTTTCCGCAGCCTGTTAAGATACCCTGCTTCAATCCTGCGAGGTTTCGCAGAGCTGCCGAGTTATTCGACGGCTACGGAGTGACTACTTCACAGCCTGCCTTACTCAGACGTGCCAAACGCGCATACAAATCCTGAATCAGTTCGCTTGATTCATCGTATATTCGGAAGTGAACGTGGAAATAGAGAAACTTCTCAGGTGCAAAAACCAAAAATCGCTCGGGAGCGAGTACATACTCGGTGAAGCCCTCTGCCCAGTCCTCCCAGGGATTTGAACTTGCATATGAGCGGACTCCAAACTGTGCACTTGGATGGCGTACGAGAAGGAATCTTTCACCAGCATCCTTCATGTGTACGAAAACTACGAGCTGGCCATGATACGTGGTGTTTCTGTTCAATAATGGGTACATGGTACCGGCGATCTCTATCGCTTGTCCATCGAATATGAGGGACCAGGGCTGCTCAGTGACGACTCGCCACCCTGATAATCCACAGAAGGCCCGAAAATCGAACACGGGGTCGGCTGGACTCGAAATCAGTCCTGTATCCTTCGAGTAGGAGGTCTCCGCACGAGAGGCGCCGATCTGTATAGCATGTCCGATCTCGTGGAGCATGGTAATCAATGGATAGCTTTGACCACCGAAGGTCCGACTGTACGAACGGTCGCGTCGTCCTTCGTCTGTAAGCTGAATCGCACCATTAGGGGCTCGGGACCCATATTCGCTCCTACTAGAGTCTCGTTCGATGCGATGTAAGAGCGGGGTCATTAGCCGTAGACCTTCTGGGATCGCTTTCAGAGCAGGGAGCACACGTTTGATATCCGATGCTGTCCATTTCCAAGAGGGTTTTCCCTTACTAGGTCTATTTCGCGCGAACCACACCCCATGATTGAGCTCGGTGCGGACCTTGCGTGACACGAGCGCCACCAGCTTTGCCCCTTCGAAACGCGAGAGAGTGTGTCGCGGTAGCGTTCCATTACGACCTATATGCGGAGAGAGAATCCGGAGGGCATCCTTCAGACTGCGCGTGAACTCTCGAGCGCTGCGAGTTCGAGCAAGCCGCCGATGAGACTCTACAGCCTGTAGGTGCTCTCTTACCGAGTCATACAACATGTTCAGTCTATCCCGAACCACCAATCGAGCCTTTCTTGGTTCTTTTACTGTGCGCCCTGAAACGCTGCGTGATAGCCCTGACGGGAGGGACAACTGGCTGAAGTGTCGCATCAATACGACCTTTGCGACGATTTCGCGCAACTCCTTGTGCTTAAGCTTTAGAAGCTGCCGACCGCGCTTTTCTGTCACCATCTCGAACATTTCTGCCTTTGTTTTTGCGGAACGAACGATGGCGTAGCTGAGAGCTGCGCTCGCCTTACGTTCCGGCCAGGTCAGAACATGGGAAAGTAGCCTCATCCTATCTCGTAGCGAGAGAAACGAGACGAGATGAGGGATCTTTGTAGCTATGTAATTTCGGTATGCATCATTTGTTCGAGCATGTTTTATCAACTCAAGGAGGATCTCTTTGCGTTCCTTTTCTGGCGCAATTTTTTTGATCTGGGGAGCAAGCTCGAGCAACGCTAACTCAGGGGCAGAAAAGAAAAGCTGTCGACCCTGATTGCGGGCTATGAGAAAGGCCTCCAAAGTCTGCAAAGCATACCCTGCCGGATCCGTTGTGGGATGTGCACGTCCACTAAGAGCCGTTTCGGCGAAGCCCGAAGATCTGATCGGAGGGGTAAATGTAACCTGTGTGCTTTGCACCATGAATCTCTCTAAAAATGAGGGAGTCGGATGATATCATCCGCTTCGGGCGTGTACGAAGGGGCCACTTAGTGAAACAGGTTCGAATTGGTTCGAATCAGCTCGCTTTATAGAGAAATTTTCCGGTACCTACGGGTTTCTGAGCGGGCAAGAAGCTGCTGATCCGGCGCTAGGACAAACTGTCCACTGTATTTTACAAAGTGCCACCTAGGGATTAACGGCTATGAATTCGAGCTAAAATCGCCTCGAATGCGACGAAAGCCTTCTGATAGTCTTGTAGGGCTTCAATTTCGCGAACTTCAGCATCTGCAGCATTTTGTTCCCGTAGGTTCACAAAAATGAGGTTACTGTCACCTAATCCGAAGCGTTCGCGCTCGCCCTCTGCCAGATTTCGAGCGGCTTGAACTTCCTGTGCAGTAACGCGCACCCGCTCTCGAGCTATTTCGAGCGCATTGAGCACATCCTGAACATCGGCACGAATTCGCTCTTTGAGAAACGTCTCGGTGAAAGCAATCCTGCGCTGCTTTGCCTCATAAAAATCAATGCGCCCTTCCTGTGTGCGGGTGAGGAGAGGAATCTCGAAGCGCACCCCTGCTTTAAGCTCGGTTTCCTCACGCTTAGCCTCGCCAACCCCGTAGTCCCTTGCGGTGAAAACTCGCAGGTCAAGCCGAGGCAGGATCTGATTCCGTGCTAATTTGAGTTCGAATTCATTCTGTCTTCGCTGGGCATCGAGCCCCTTGAATTCCGGTCGCGCTCGAATAGCCTCCTCTGTGGGCTGCTCTGGCGAGCGTTGCACCTCAAAAAGAGGCATGGGTATCTTTTCCATCGCCAGAAAAGCCGAAACATCCAGAGGCTGCCGAGATGCGTCTCTGTAAAAGAGCCCAAGGGTGAACTCGGAGTTTTTCAGAGACCTCTCAGCGCTGAGCATCTGTGCTTGACGCTGGAGAACTGCTCGTTGGTTGTCGACCCGATCGAACTCGGGGAGATCGCCCCTCTTCACTCTCTCTGAGATCTGCCTATCACGCTCCAGAGCCACGTCCAAAAGCCTTCGATAGGTCTTCAATTTCTGTCGGGCAGCCGTCCAGTCCCAGTAAGAGAGCGCTGCTGAGCGAGCCAGATCTATCCGACGCTGCTCCACCATCGCATCTGCCAACGTCTGGCCTGCCTCGGACTTCGATATATTCGCTCTACGGCGATCGGTGGGCCCATCTCGCAAAAGTGGGACCTCTACACCTGCATGTGCCTCTCCTCCGTTGTTGGTCTCGTACCAATTTTCATAGATTGGGAAGGTTCCATCGCCAACACGGTACCCAGCGACTACCCTACTGCCGTACAGTTGAAGGGGCTGTTCAACATAGGCACCTCCGTATGAACCACTATATCCGCCGGTTACATAATTCATTCCCTCGCCTTTGATACTTGGGTCAAAGGCTCCCTCCGCCGAGAGAAGATCCGCGTCAGCCGCTCGGCGCTCTTCGATCTCCCCGTGTAATACAGGGTGGTATTCGAGGGTGGCTTTAATTACCTCATCGAGCTGAAGAAGCGAGGTATTCGGTCGCTTGCTCGGCGCTGGATGCCCCTCTGCGATAGCTGCCACGAGCCATAGCCACGATACAGACAGGAACGTAAGGGTAGTGAGGGTTCGTCCATATCTTGAAAGTTCGTTGCCTGTCATCGCCGTGTGACTCACTTCCGTTCCTGCGGAACGGTCTTGTGTGTTGTAGGAGGTGCGGCGGCGAGCGTCGGAGGGAATCCATTGAATTGCCGCCAAAGCTCCCACCCAAGTCGCACCGTATCGAGTAACACCCAGCCTACGACCCTGACACCTTGACGAAGGTAGCGTGCATCAGGCCATTCAGACTCTTTATCTGGAAAAACTATGATGCGAACATTTCCCTCGGCGTCGGCACCAGGGTCAATCACGGCGATCGTACCACCGAACGTCCCGATGGCGACCGAAGGCCATCCGGCGAATTGAACAGCTGGCCAACCCTCGAACTGAAGCCGGACCGTTCTTCCAACAGACAGAAGGGGGGCATCGTTTCCGCTTATCTTGAGCTCTACAGAACGACTTGCGGTGTCAGGGACAATAAGGGCCAGATCCTGGCCGGCTTTCACCATCACACCGCCCTGCGGAGCGAATATCCTCTGCACGATACCGTCACGAGGAGCAACCACGGATTGAGAGGCTTGTCGAGCTATTCGCGTCTCAATCCGTGCAAGCTCTGCTGAAGCTGAGGAGACATCTGAAAGGTATTTGGCATATTCGAGCTCCGCGAGCTCGGCTGCGCGCTGAGAACTCAAACCCTGCTTGAACAAGGTCTTTTGTCGTTCGAGATTCTTCCGAGATGTATCGACCGCATTTTGTGCGGCATCCAGCTTGAGCTGAGCTGCCTGTCTTTCACGTTCGAGGCGATTCAAGATATCAGGGTCGATATCAGCCACATCGACTATCGGCGCCCCCTTACTTACTCGGGTACCTTCGGAAACAAACCATTCTCGTATGACCCCATCTACAGGAGAGGTGATGCTCTGTTGACGCTCATCCGGAGAGTACGCTATCACCCTACCGGTTGCTCGAACATTTTGTACCCATGGAAGCATCACGAGCGATACCAAAAAGCCCAACATTCCGACCAGGATGAATGCTGCTGCGACCCGGAAGCTGTGGCGACTGAAGACTTCGTGCGGAGACTCTACCTTCGTACGAGATGTAGCCAACAACTCTTGCACAGTTGCATACTCGTTAGCATCGATATCATCGAACGTTTTCGGTAGGACTTTTCTGCTCATCGTCAAGTAGCTCCTACCTTCATCGGTTCGAGCACGCCTTTCTTGAGCTCGTAACGTTTGTTGAAATATCCCGCCACCCCTCTGTCGTGGGTGAGAACGAGTAGCGACCAGCGTGCGTTAGGACCAGTTAGTTCGGCCAGCAAAGGATTAATCTGTTCCTCATCTACACTATCGAGAGAGGCATCAATAACTATGAGGCGAGGGTTTGCAAGGATCGCTCGTGCAATCATGAGCCGTTCGACCTGTCCACGCGAAAGTGGGCCGAAGGCTCCCTTGAGTACCGTCTTCAAGCCCTCCGGTAATTCGTAAATCTCTTCGGACAATCCGACCATCGACAGCACCTCACGGATCCGATGATACGAAACCTCCCCTGCGGACAGCGTGAGGTTTTCCTCTATGGTGCCGTGAAAAACATGTATGCCGCGTACGAGGGCTACCTCACTACGCAGCTCCAAGGGGTGGATCTCGCGCACATCGTGCCCGTCGATCTGTACCCGGCCTGCATTGGGTGTCACGAGACGGTAGATGCAATCCGCCAAGGTGCTCTTGCCCGAACCGTTCGCTCCCCAAACTGCTGCTTTCTCTCCGGGTGCAAGCTGCAGGGAGAGTCCCCGGAAAAGGGGCGCTATGGCGGTATCAAAAGTTACTGTGAGATTTGAGATCTCCAGTAGTGCCGGCTCAGCCCCTGGGCTGAAGAAAGAACCCGAGAGATCCTCATGCTCGATATCGAGGAGCGAATCGAGTTTGGCTACCGAAGCACACAGGTCATAAAACTTGTCTAAGTAGGTCCCCAGTTTCGACACCCCGGAAAGAACGACTCCAAGGATGAGCTCTGCAGCCACAAGCTGCCCGAGCGTCAGTTGCTCTTTGATGACTAACCATCCGCCTAGCCCAAGAAGGGCCGTGCTCGCGATCACCTGAATCCCCAGTGAAGAAATTATCTGGCGCATGAGAACACGAAAATAACTGGCCCTCCAGGTTAGATACTCCTCCACCAGCTGGTCTGCGCGCTCGAGCGCAAACGCATCGCCTCGATTAGATTTGAAAAGGATTGGGAGTCGCGCCAGATCTTGCAGCCACGTCATCACGTTGTACTTGGAATCCGATGCCTTGATACTGCTGTGAATACCACCTATGCCCATCGGTATGATTAGAATGACGAAGCACAACGCCAACAGAAGAGCAAAAGCCAAGAAGAAGGGGTGGTAAAACGAAACCAGAACGAGACCCACTGCAACCTGGAAGAACAAAGCGATACCATCCAGGAGTAGCGCCGCCAGAATCTTCTGTGCTGAAAACACCTCCATAAATCTGAGTACGTACTCGGGGCCGAACTTGGATCGAAACTCCTGAAATTCCATGTGAGGAATACGCTGCGCCAAGATGAGCGAGAGGCGCACGGTGAGACGGCGCTGAAGTAACTCTACTACGTAGAGCTGAAGCACCCTCAAGATACCTGAGAAGAGTAGCACACCGCCGACTAAGGAGGTGATAACTACGAGGGGCTGTAATACGACCCCGAATGCAACTGAGTTGACGAGCGATTGAACGCCGACCGGAATCGCTAGGGAACAAAGTCCCACACCGAGCGCGTAGGTAAAGATTACCCCCACGTCGCGCCATTCGCCGCGCAAGAGTCGGAAGACACGGAGCGCTAATTCGAGGTCTTTACGTTTGGAGTGCGCCATGTGGTCGACAATCTAGCCTATTTTCAAGACTTCGGAGTCGGAGTAACGATCACAAAGTCCTCAAAAAGTTTATCCGATCTAGACCATCAGCACAAACCGAACATACAGCTGACACCCCTTATTCAGCAGCTCTCGAAAGCCGGCAACATAACATATCGAAAGGAAGTAAGACCTGGCCGCCGGACGAGAAATAGCCTTCTAAAACAAAGTGTGCCGATACCGGTCATTCCCGGAATGCACACGCCTCGATGCGTCCAGTGCGAAACCCGACATGGAACGCCTGAACTCTTTGCTCCGATGAGCCGTGGGTGAAGGATTCGGGCCGTACATGTCCAGAGACCGCCTTCTGAATGTTATCGTCTCCTACTGCAGCCGCCGTCTGAAGCCCCTCCTCGATATCACCGGGCTCCAAAAAATCCCGTTGGCTATTGGCATAATGAGCCCACACACCAGCGAAACAGTCCGCTTGCAGCTCAGTGGCGACTGATTCCTGGTTCCCCTTACGTGCACGCATTCGATTTGGTTCGAGAAGCGTCTGCACATGGTGCCCGACCTCATGAGCTACGACGTAGGCCAGGCCGAAATCACCGCGACCTCCGAGCTTGACCAACTCCTCCATGAAGTTCAGATCGAGATATACGGTATGGTCGGCCGGACAATAGAAAGGACCAGCTGCGGACTCTCCGAAGCCACATCCGGTATTAGTTCCTCCTCGAAAAAGGACCAAAGGAGCGGGCCGATAAGAGGAGTTGCTGCGCCTGAAGATATCTGTCCAGTGATCCTCGAGACTGGCGAGTGTCGCACTTACGAGCCCTTTGGTCTCATCGCTGTCATACGAAGAGACGGCCGACTGTGGTTGCTGCACGGAGCTCCCCGCACTGTTTTGCAATTCATTCTGCAGACTGGCAATAATAGTCTGTGGATCGGCGCCCAGCATGTACATAGCGAATCCTACGACGAGCAGAGCCCCAACCCCCCCAGCACCTGTACGCCGTGCGGTTACGCCCTGGTCTCTACGATCGATGATATTCCCACTCTGCCTACGACCACGCCACTTCATAGCCCCTCCAACAACCCAACTATCCCCGAGACACATCAACGAAGAACTGTAGCCGCTCCTTGTTCTATGAGCTTTTGACCCACGGCACTACCAAGCTGGACTGCCTGTGCTACGGACCCTTCCGTCTTATATTGGATTACCTGCGCTCCATCGAGCGAGTAGACCCGCGCCTCGACCGAAATCATTTCTTGACGAACCTCAGCGAAAATAGAGATAGCTGAGTGGCAGTCACCTCCCAAAACTTCGGCAACAGCACGTTCTGCAGAGAATTCCGCTGCGGTATTGCTGTCTACAATGCTATCGACAAGCGCTTGCGTCCTCGCGTCATCAGCTCTTAGCTGCGCGATTAAGGAGCCCTGGTTCATGGCTGGTAACATAACGGTGTCATCTAAGGTCTCCCAGCCGACACCAAACAACCCTAGTCTCTCTAGCCCTGCCGCGGCCAGAACTATTCCCGCGAGATCGCTCGAGCGGTCGAGCTTTGCGACCCTGGTAGGAACGTTCCCCCGATGATCACGAAGCTCTAGGTCCCGGCGATACGATAGCAATGAAGCTCTTCGCCTTAGGCTCGCCGTACCGATAATCGCCCCTGGTGGAAGCTCCGCGAATGAGAGCCTTCTCCCACTTTCGGTGCGTTTACCTATGAACACGTCGCGAGGGTTAGCTCTCGCAAGAATTGATCTGACAACAGTTCCAGGCTCTAATTCACCTGGCACGTCCTTTCCAGAGTGCACCGCGAGGTCGACCTGCCGCTGGATGAGTGCGCGCTCGAGATCTATGATCCAGTCCTTCTTGTCGCTTTGCGCTGCGAGGGCAGTCTCCTGCTTCCTATCACCTTCGGTTTTTATCACTTTCACATCAATCGCGAGGGCAGGATGCGCCTGTAAAAGAGCATCCCTGACCATCTCAGTCTGAGCGAGCGCCAATTCGCTTCCTCGTGTTCCTATGACGATCTCTTTCATATGCTCTAAGGGCTTCGTTGTGGCGGCAAGTCTGACGAATCAGGAAGAAATATGCTCCTCAACTTCAGCTACGTTCCTACTTGTCTTGTCGCCGAATTTCCAGCGATCCGGCAATAAATTTGAGTGAGCACCAAAAAGAAAACCCCGATAATGCTTTCACATTATCGGGGTTATAAATCTGGCAACGACCTACTTTCCCGGGAGATCCCAGTATCATCGGCCTTTGA
>JBBAUR010000112.1:0-8284 GCA_040398075.1 Bdellovibrionota bacterium
CATCCTCGTCGCTGCCGATTTCGCTCATCCTCGCTACGAGGTTCATTTTTGTTATGCACTCTTAAGAGGATTCACCGTCAACACCGAAGTGTTCCTCTCAAGTCCTCTGTGGTTTCAACCCAAAAGCCGTAACCCGCGATAGAGGTAGAACATGGGGTCACATGTATCCAAAGAACCCCGTGCTTGTAGGATCGCCTAGCTCCTTTTTTTTTTGCAAACGCTGCAAACTTACTGAGGCCAGGAGGGAGGGTTCCCGAGACGACGTTTTGCGTGGAGCAGGTTAGCTGTTTTTATGGCCTCTCGGCGTCTTGTAGGCAGCTCCCAGCTTGTCTCGATCGGTCGTCCTGCCGATACTCCCACGTATGCTGGGATTCCCAACACTCAGATCAGTCGCGTTGCTGCTAACCTTCTTCACCGGCTTCACAGCTTTGGTGTACGAGGTGACGTGGCATTTTTACCTAGCGAATCTGCTGGGCAGTCAGGCGCGTTCCGCAGCTTTGGTCCTGGCCACCTTTCTCGGTGGTTTGGCTATCGGGTACAACCTTTTCGGAAGGTTCTCTCAAAGTCGAGGTCCGCGCAGCTTGGTTATGTTGTGTGGCGCTCTGGAGGCTGCGATCGGTATCTGGGCGCTTGCCTTTCCTTGGCTCCACAATCTGTTTTGGCACGTGCAGTTCATCACCTTTGCGAGCGCAGCCAGTATCGTCACGGACGTGCTGGTTGCGGCAGGTCTTGTGGGTCTACCTACCATCATGATGGGAGCCTCGCTGCCCCTCCTTACGCAGGGTTTATCGCTTGGAGTAGAGGATGCAGCCCCGTTCCATGCCAAGGTGTATGTCGTTAATACGCTCGGGGCTTTCGCAGGAACGATGTGTGCCGGTTTTGTTCTGGTGCCGTGGCTAGGGCTCTCTACGACGATGCTCTTCATGGGGCTCATCAACTGTTTCGTTGGGGCCCTCTTCGTGCTCTTGTCGCTGCGACTCAACGTATTACGAGAGCAGGGAAGTCGCCCTGGTGCGCCTGCTGTCAATCCCGAAAGTGTGACGAAGGGCAAACTTCGATTCGTCCTACTAGGGGTGATCGCATGCCTTGCTGGGCTGCTCTCGATCACCTTTCAAACCGTTCTAATCCGAGTTGTTGCGCTGAGTATCGGAGCCTCAGTGTACGCCTTCTCGATGGTCGTGAGTGCCTTCGTGTTGGCGCTCGCTCTGGGCGCGTGGATAATCGCGGAACGCCGATTTGGGCGGATCTCGTTGGCCCTCAATCAGGCTTTGGTGGTGCTAGGTTTGATGGGGGTTTATATGGCCATACCGTACCTGCCGTACTGTGGCCACGTTTTTCGCACCCTGCTCACCAGTCAAGAGCCGAATTTTTGGTTCTACTATGCAGTGGTCTTTGGAGCGCTCTGCTCTCTGATCGTGGTTCCCGTGGGTGCTATGGGAGCAACGCTGCCGCTGTCTTTCAAAGAGGCAGCTGATCGAGCTGAGCTTTTAGGGCAGCGCGTCGGGTTGATTTATGGAGCAAATACCTTTGGGTGTGTGGTCGGAGCTATCGTTGGTGGGTATCTCTCATTGTACTATTTCAACCTGGATGCGGTACTCAGGTTGTGCCTCGCGGGAGCAACATTGCTGATCGTCCTGGCTGCCCACGTCTCGCGGTCTAAGCACCGACTCAGTCTGTATCTCCTCTCAGCGGGGTGCGTCGCTATTGCAGCTATTCTCGAGCCGTGGCCACAAATAGCCCTTGCGCGTGGTACTTTTCGTCTGAAGACGGCCGAAGAGTCAACGTACAAGGGATTCTCTGCCTTCTACAAGGAGTTCATGGGGACGCAGTGGATCGAGGCTTACAAGGATGATCCGAACTCTACGATCGCAGTGTTACACTCTGCAGCTTCAGCTAAGTCGATCTTGGTGAACGGAAAGTCCGATGGTAGTACCGAGGGTGGAGACCGGGTCACTACTAAACTGATGGCGCATCTGCCAGGGTTATTGCAGACCTCCTCTAGTCGACGTGCTGCGGTGATCGGCTTCGGCACCGGTATAACTGTTGGTGCTCTTGCCCAATACGAGGAGTTCGACCAGGTTGATGTTCTGGAGATCTCGAGCGCTGTGAAGGAGTTCGCCCCACGCTTCGATGCGTACAACTCGGAGGCTTCGAAGAGTCCCAAGGTTCTCTGGCAGCTGGGTGATGCCTATCGATTCCTTATGGAGACGGGAAATGCCTATGCTGTCATAGCATCCGAGCCCAGTAATCCCTGGGTAGGGGGCGTCGAGCGATTGTACTCTCGTGAGTTTTATGACCTTGCGAAGAGTAAGTTGGCCCCTGGAGGGATCTACGCACAGTGGTTCCACACTTATTCGATTGCAGATAAGACCTTAGCACTTGTTTTGAACACCTTTAAGGCATCCTTCCCGCACGTGCACGTGTTCGAGCGGGGCTCTGATCTCGTGATACTCGGATCAGCAGATGTGCTCGACAAACGAGCCCTCCAGCGCATGTACGAACGCTTTGACCGAAAGTGGATAAGTGAGGAGCTCATCGAGATCGGATTTCCGTCTCTTCAGAGGCTTCTTCGGGAAGAGGTGTGGGTGCCGTGGGGAGGAATTATCGGTAAGGTGCCCGTGCATACGTTGGATAAACCGAAACTTTCGTACTGGGCGGGTCGCGATTTCTTCTTGGACAGCAACTCGGATATCCGCAAGCTTGCTACGCTTCCCCGCTATCGAGGCTGGGCCAACAGAACCTTCGCGCATACCCTAATAGCACGTCTCTTCAACGAATCGCCGGAAGCAGAGCGCTTGAAAGCTCTAGCGATGATTGGGTGTGATGTTCGTCAGGAAGAGGAGCTCTTCGACGAGTGGCAGTCGAAAGACGAATTGTGCCGCCAAACCCTCGTAGCCATGGTCGTCAAGGGTATCATCCCAGCAAACGAACAGGTGCCAGCCAGTATAGTCGAACTTTTCAAGGGTCTATCTTTGAGCAGTGAAGTGAAGGTCACCTTCCCCCAAAAGCCGCAAGAGGTTGGGCGTGGCCTCGAGTGGGTGGCCAATTATGCTGGTACATTCCTCGCGGTCGATCCCCTCAAGTTGCGCGGTTTTGCTGAGCCGTGCTTTCTTCTCAAGGGAGAATCAGCGCTTGCATGCAGGAGCAGGCTTGTACTGGCCCTTGCTGCTACAGGCTCCATCTCGGAGGCTAAGGAGGAGTTTGAAAGGATCCTACAGGACCGGCTTCCGTTCAAGAATGAGGAGTATGCGCAGAGCGTTGCGTATGTGGCTGGCGTTGAGCTTTCAGAGGAGCAGCGCAGGGGGCTGACGCTCTTGGATTGACCCGTTACTTGCGTGTCCCACATCGTCACCTGTGTCAGACAGGCGGAGTAAGCAGCGCTTCCTCCCTGCGTAGAGAGCGATCGAGTACGAATGGGCCAAAGGGCAGCACGGCAGCTAGGATTACCCCCGCGAGTCTCAGGAATGACCAGCGAAGTTTACGAGACGCCCATACAGCGATAACTACATAGAGTACGAACAATGCCCCGTGTGCAGCGCCGATCGCCTGCACAGCCGCTGGCTCTCCAAAGAGATATTTGAGCGGCATGGCTATGAACAGCAGTAGTAGGTACGAGGTTCCTTCGAGTAGTCCCGTAGCTCGTACGACAGCGATTACCTTTTTCATCGAGTAACTCCTCACATCTCAAAGACGGTCATCGTCACTGGCTGGCGAAAGATCCCACACGGTGCTCTTGGCCCCGTTGATGGTAGCCCCGCTGCGGATGATGTTTTGAGCATTCTCCAAAAAATCGTGCGGGAAGGGGTGTGATACGGCCGAGACCTCGTCGAGACACTGAAGGTGTCTTTCATCCAACACGACATCAACGCAGGCGAGATTGTCTTGGAGCTGTGCCAAGGTCCGTGCTCCGATGATAATCGAGCTTACTCCCGGCTGTTGCAGCAACCATGCGAGTGCTACCTGTGCTGGGGATACAGCGTGACCTTTCTCCTCCGAAAGCTCGGTTGAGATTCGCAGTAGCTCGTCGATAATGGCGAAATTCTTGTCGCTTAAGTGCGGACTATCGACGCGTACTCTGGTTGGGTCGGTAGGACGCGAATGACGCGTAAATTTTCCGCTCAAAACCCCGCCACGTAGAGGGGACCACGGCGTTACCCCGAGTCCAAAGTGGTGAGCCATCGGCAGGAGCTCCGCCTCCACGGTTCGTTGCGCGAGGCTGTACTCTATCTGTAATCCGATCAGAGGAGCCGCATTCATCTCACGCAAGATGTGCTGAGCGTCTGCGCATACCCAGGCTGGATGATCCGACAGGCCAAAGTATCGCACCTTACCGGCACGTCGAAGGTCCTCCATGGCGCGCAGCATCTCTTCGAGTGGCGTGAATCGATCCCAGAAATGTGCCCAGTAGAGGTCGATGTAGTCCGTTTTCAAGCGTCGCAATGATTGCTCGCAGGCTGAGATCAAACTCTTGGCGCCCGCACCACCCCCATTCGGATCGTTTCGATACATACTGCCCATGAACTTCGTGGCGATCACGATTCGGTCACGTGGAGTGTTGGATGTCGCGCCTCGTTGCCTCGCTAGGTAGTTTCCGATGAACGCTTCGGAGTAGCCCTTCGTGTAGATATTTGCGGTATCGAGAAAATTTCCGCCGGCTGCCAGGTATCGCTCGAGAATAGCGGTGCTGGTAGCATCGTCGCTACCCCAGCCCCACTGTAGTCCGAAGGTCATCGTTCCCAGGCAGAGTCGAGATACTCGCAAGCCAGAGTGTCCGAGAGTTACGTAGTCCATCGATTGAGGTAGTTCCATGTGGTAAAGCTCCTTGGGCGAATCTTGCTTGTTGGCGGCGTTGTAGCGCCTCTTGCCGAGGGAGGCCATGCTGGTGCGCACACCATTTAGACACACTCGAGATGATATGAACTCGGCGGTGCTCCCACAAGCATTTTGATCTGGCCAGGACTCAGTATCTGCTCATTGATATTGTACGATGCTACGAAGACTTGGCGGTAGTGCTCCTAGTCCCGTTGCATCCGTTGGAAAGCCTTCGCCACCTGTCGACAAGCGCTGGCAAATGTGAGCTTTACTTTCTTCTTACTTTTCGTGATCGGAGTAAACTTTGACTCTCCCGGAAGTAGTAGGGTCATCCTAGAGAACGTACGCCCGAGGTCGGGGAATTTGCCGGTGAAGGTGTTCGTTCGGGCCTCGAGTGGAAGTGCAGTTGTGCCGGAGCAAGGGGTCCCATTGAGTTCAAAAGATAGTTTCTGCTCGAGGTTGCGCGAGCTCCAAACGGCAAGTTTGAACGGTTTTCCTGGACTTACGGCAGCTATCCCCCGATGATCGAGTAAAGTCATGATTTTTGTGCCCTGAATCGGAGTTGGCGTGGGAGGAACCCCCGTACCTGGAGCCGGTCTCGGTCCTGGTGCTCTATCTGGAATGCTACACGCCCCCTTTCGGTAGGCGAAAGCCTGATTTTGAAGCATCACGAGAGGGAAGCCCCGGAAACTGATGCTGCGAGCGTCTTCGGTTCCACCCCCACGCATGGAGACCAGCGCCCATTGGCGTAACTTATGGGCAACACGGTTCGACGGTACCGACGTGTACTGCTCGATTCGTCCGTCCGGAAAGAGCGACACGACTATTCGGATCTTCTCTGGGAATGGCGGCAACTTCACAAGCCATTCGATGTCAACGCGTTCCGAGGTAGCCAATACTCGCACTCCGTTGGCCCCAGGTTGCTCAGGTTGGAGAATCGTATTGAGATCCGGGTCGAATAGCTCATGATGATGAAGCGGAGCGATTGAGTAGGGCCCACCGAACGGCGTCCAGTACCAGTCAGCTGCACCACGTCCGACCGGCTCTCGGAAATAAATGAGTCCGTTGATGCTAACCCACACAGAGTTGGAAACTGAATCGTAGAAAGGGAACTGAAAGGGCAGAGTGACCTGTTCTATCCGCGCCGCGTTTATCGTCCTCGAATTCGGGATAAGTCGCGGGGCGCTTGATACTGCGTCAGGTGGGGCGTACGGAATACTATCGAGTGTATAGGCACAGTTCGCATAGGCCGGCGCCGCGGGGCGGTAATCGCTCAACAGATTCGCTACATTCAACCTGCGCCCCGTTGCGGTGATACCTTCCAACATCGGAACCGGATCTGCGGTCGCGTAGAGTCGCTCGATGGCCTCGTCGACAGTGAGCGAGGGTACATGTGCAAAGAGCAGGGTGAGCGCTCCTACGACGTGTGGAGCTGCCATCGATGTGCCACCCAGGGTCGCGTAGGCCCCGTTCGGCACAGTACTCAGAATAGCATTACCGGGGGCCCCGATATCGACAGTAGTTGCCCCAAAGCTCGAAAAAAATGTTGTCTCATCGTTCGCTTTTGTTGCAGCAACGCTCACGGCGTGGTCGAAGTTCGCCGGATAAGACGGCTCATAGTCGTTGTCCGAGCCGTTATTTCCCGCTGCAGCAACGAAAACAACACCAGCATCCTTCAGAGCGATTATCCTGTCCTGTAGCATTTGCACGTATGGGCCACCGCCCCAGGAATTGTTGAGCACGCGGATATTCACACCTCTGCTCTTCATAGCCAGGACATAGTCGAGAGTCTCGATTGCATCGCTCAGGAAACCCCGGCCGTCACTAGCCATGAACTTGAGGGCCATGATCTTCGTACTCCACGCGATGCCGGTAACACCGGTACCGTTGTTCCCAACTGCCCCGATGGTGCCGGCACAATGGGTCCCGTGAAAGTTGTCATCCATCGGATTACCATTATCGGCAACCGCATTGACGCCGTACACGTCGTCGATATAACCGTTTCCATCGTCATCGACCCCGTTAGCGGGAACCTCTCCGGGATTGGTCCACATGTTGGCCGCGAGATCGGGATGGTTGTAATCAACGCCTGTATCTACGACCCCAACGACGACCGAATCAGCATTCGTTCGGATATCCCAAGCCTGTTGAGCCGCGACAGGGCCGAGTGATTCAGCGATTTGCGAGGAGTACTCCAGATCGTTCGGTACGGCACTAGCACTGTAGACGTAGTCAGGTGAGCAGCGCACAACGGCTTTGGTTGCTAGAAGCTCCTCACACATGGAGAGCTCATGCTTGAGTGGCGCGATTGCAATCGAAGTAGACATGCTCGAGACCCGGCTGGATGAACGACCAACCACCGCGGAGGTCCCACTACTTCCGAGCGGCCGGATTACCGAGTAGCCGGCGAGACGGGGGTGGAGGTGATGCATACCATGCGACCGGCGCACAGTCGTCTGTGGCGCATAATCTACGACAACCTGTCCGGGCACCACCATGGGTAGCTCTGGTTCCGCCAAGAGCGGTCTCGCATTCGTGAGCATTGCAAGGAGTAGTGGTAGTATCGCCAGGTTAGCGATTGCTCCGAGGTGCATGCCTCGGCCGAAGGCTAAAAAGTGACTGCAAAAACGGGACATCACTACTCTAAGTTCATGCGGGTCGGGCGCTCCTGTATTACTCGCTGACTATCGACTGATTAGCGGAGGGGCTAAAGTTTGAAGAACCCGAGAAATCTGCGAAGGTAGGTCGTTTACGAATCTTTCCGAGACCCTACGGCATCTGATCTCAAAAGGTTTCTCTACCTTGGTGCGGACCCCAGCGGTTTTTCTTCTCACAAAAGCTGCCTATCAGGGCTCTTTATGCTTTCTCAAAAGACGAACACAGACCCAAATTCAACCAGGAGCCGCGAGATACAGGAGCTAGAAAATAAGGTCGGCAGAACCCTCGCAGCGATCCGTGTACCGCCGAATTTTCATGATCTTGTGAGGGAGAACCTTAAGACCTTCCATTCGGATTACCTCGCCGCACTCGACGGATTAATAGGCTCGCTTGAGACACTGGGCGCTTCGATTAGCGTCACGTTCTGGCAACATGTCAAACCGGACGGATCTCCTCAAAAAGAGGAGCCTCCCTTCGCTACATTGGTTGCTACCAAACCTGGTGAGAGTGGGCGCTTTCTCCTTTCGAACATCAACACCGTTCTCAACCCGATCCAACGTGATGATATCGGCTTCGGCCCATCAAACGGCCACAAGAGGCTGATCACATCCTCGAGCGATGCAACTGCCGATCCACAAGACAAGATCCCACATTACCCCTTGCTGATAGAGGCATTCAACAATCCCGTGATAATTGCTGTCACAACATGTACCGGACGAATGACGCCATGGGATGATAAACCCTGCGCGAGTGATTTTAGAAAAAAATCACTCGCAATAGCAGGGCGAGCGCAATCTTGGCTTGCCCAAGTTGC
>JBBAUR010000113.1:0-8275 GCA_040398075.1 Bdellovibrionota bacterium
TTTCTCCCTTCTTGTTTGCATAATCCGGCCACGTGTGGACCCACACTACCCACTCGATTTCCCGAAGCGCCCTTTTTTTCGGCGATCAGCTCCTCTACGAGCTCGGCCAGGGCAGAGTCCTTCCGCTTCAGCTTTGTCTCAAGAGCCTCTACCTTATCCCGAAGCTGCTTGGACTCCTGCCTCTCTTCAGATTCAAAAGCTTTCACTCCATTCTCAAAAAAAATCTGCGTTGCCAGTCGTAGAATACTGTCGGATGTAACTTCAGCTCATCGCAGATCTTCGACACCTCCTCTCGCTCTATAAGGTGTCGCTTTAAGATCGATACCTTTTGCTCGCCGGTGTAGTACTGCCTCTTCTTTCTTCCCTTGCTTATCTCATTCCTCCTGTCTTTTTGACACGAGGATAGTAGCTTATTTCAGGTCGTCAAATGTTCGGCTTCCGGTGAAGCACTACACGTCCATAATCGACATATCGAAACAGGTCCGTTCTACCAGTTGGTCGAGGCGGGGTGGAGGCTAATTGGCTTCATTGATTCGTTTTTAAAGTGCTATGTACGAGGGACGGAGCGTTCAGCCTTTTCCTCAGAACTGAGAAGCGCCAACGGCCGGTTTCGCAGCCACAGGAGAGGGTTTCCCTATTCTCCTGCCTTTCAAAGCTTCCTCGGCGTGGAATTCCTTCGCAGGTCGACTACGAGCTGCGAGCTCCGGTGTTAGTGGTTCTACATTACCCCTGTTGGGCTTCACGCAATCAGGGGTGATTTTTATCTTGTTCGCGTACCTTTTATTGAAACCCTGAGAGAAACATGATGAAAAATCGGATGCACGCTCTTTCGCAGTCTTAGACTTCGCCTGCACATAGCAGGTGTCTACGATCGGGGAGATGGCCGAGCTGCAGTCAGTCCCGTGAAGTCCTACGCACTGTACGAGCTTGCCCCCGTTCTTACAGTAGATTTTGATGATTTCATTCTTTGTATCCGTTTGAGTACCAAAAGCGGCCAAAGGGTCGTACTCCAATTCATCCTCGGCGAGGGCTCCTGTAGAGAGTCCGATAAGGGCGAGGCCGAGCAGAATCGTGTGTACAATCGATGTGTGAAGTCTTCTAGCGATCATGTGCCTCTCCGTGTGTGCTAAGAGTTCTACTCTATGTCTCTGGGATCAAACATACCTCTGTTGAAGTCGTTCAATGCTTGATTAGAATTGGATTTTTTTCGTGGGGTATTGCTTTCTGAGAAGAATCCCGAATCAAGAGGAGGAACTATAGCCTTTGCGGCAGGCACCGTTCTTGGTTTCGAATCAATAGAGTTGTCCTCATCCTGAGAGTCATCGCTCGTAGGTGTCCTGCTCGTCGTGCGGGACGCTGGAGTACCTTCAGGCGTCGGAGTGCATGCAGGCGTTGGAGTGCCCGTAGGCACTGTGCCTCTAGGAGTTGGTAGTGGAGTTGGTAGTGTTTTCTGCTCTGAGCCTGACGAAGACGACTGATCGGAGCCTGAATCTCCGGTGTTTTGTCCCGTGGAGGACATTCCCCCATTCATGCCATTCATCAACTGAGAGAGAGCACCCATCATCGCCGCACTGCCTGCCGCGCCACCAAGGCCACTCCCCACGCTACGGCGATTGGCGCCGTTCATGGCGCAGGTGTAGGCAGGGTCGACAATTTCCCCGGGATCCGGTGCTCCATCGTCGATTGTAGTATCGTAGTTGTCTGCTAAGCCACCACCAGCCTGTCCCTTGTTCGGGACATATCCTCCACCCGATCTCATTGGTGTGAAATCGCACTCTCCGATCCCTTCGACATAATTGTCGGAGTGGTTAGCACTGTTAGAGCGATATTGCTTTGCAACCTGTTCGATACATTCCGACTGATTGGAGACGCAGGCCACCTCTGCTGCAACGTCGGCGCAATCATGGTTGTTCGACCGATTTGCGCCAAATCCAGACTCCGTATGATAGGTCTCTAGGAAATCAGCGATTCCGTTCCCTCCCTTATCCTCGTACCCCAAACGAAGGGCCTCTTTGTTGATTGCTTCCCAATATTCCGCGCAGGATGAGAATGGTCCTTTTGTTCCCGGCGGGCAGTCCTCGCTTTTTATATTGTGCTCTTGTGACCCCGAACCCCCTTTCTTCTCTTGGGCGAAGCTTGGTAGCGGGAAAAGAAGTGGCATTGATAAGGAGCACAACGCAAGCACTACAGTGTGTATCGGTAGCCGCGAGTGATTGCGGCTAGAACAAGGCAGAGAGGTTTTGGCTCTAATGGTGAAGGGCAAAAAGATGAAGCGGTTAACCCTCATGCAACCTCATATTTTTCTCAGGAGAATCACGCCTGTTTAGTCTCTCGTCGACGAGTACATTCCTTGCTTTCACGGTACTAGAGCTCCTTGGCTAGCTTGCCTAGCACTGCGACCGTGACACAAAATCAACGTATCCAAAAACATACGCATAATGTCTGTGCGTTTAGCGGCCGCCAGCGTACCCAATAACGGTCCAAAAGCTCTACTCTAAGTACAGCGATTTCCGCACAACCGCCCCTGTTATGCAGGTTCCCGGGCTGTGTGTGCTGTAACCCAACGCGAGGGGGAAACCGGAAAATTATCGGGAATCCCGGCAAGCACCCTAGACTCGGACCCTCATTCAGGCTTCCTCAACACCCAGGTCACGAAGTCGTAGTGCCCGAGCTCTTCTGACAGACCCCAGCGACAATCAAACTGCGTGGCCTCAAGTGTAAAACCACTCTGCGCAAACAGAAGCTCCATCTCCTGTCTTCGGCATCCATACACACTGACGTGTCCCATAATTCGCTTCGCCGGTACGGCGACCTCGAGGGTCACCCGCTGTCCTTCAATCGCGACTGGGTACACGAGCGCTCGCTCGTCACCGCTGTACGTCTGCATATAGCAAAATTGGAAATTGCGGATAGGATCCTCCAGGACGTGGTCTTGAAGCTGAAACATTTTGTCGTAGTTTCGAGAATCGACGATCAGCAGCCCACCCGGCTTAAGGATGTCGAAGAACTCCCGTAACGCGATCAGGCGATCATGGAGAGTATGCATGTAGCAGAACGAATTCCCGACCAAGTAGGCCGCGTCGTAACGCTGCTTGCCGTGAGAGGAGACAAGGTCTCGCCAATCGGCACACCGCACCCGCTCCGCGGAATCACCCCCGTAGAGTGCACGTGCACGCTCGACCAGCGTCTCGCTAATATCGTTTCCGAAGACATCCCAGCCCTCGCTCTTCATCTCCATTAATTCTGCAGCAGCTCCCACCGCTAGATCAAGTACCCGAGGCCCTGAACCGTGCTTGCTCAGAAGCCACGAGATTGTTACTCCATACCCTCCGAGCACACTTGCATGATTTGCCTTGAAGAACGGCAGGAGTTCGTTGACGTCGCGCTTCATGAAGGATGCCCGCTCGTGTTCCAAGATCGGGAGCACCGCTGCAAGCGGAGCAGAGTGAACCTGCGGCGCAGTCTCATCCAACGTGTACAGATGTTGACGATAGAGCGCCCGCAGGTATCCAGCTACGGGGGAGTGTGGCTCACGGGCGAGGCTCTCCGCGATCATGCGGAGAACCTGATGCCGCTCGCTTTCGCTTCGTGCCGCTTCGGCCAGGACCACGGTTGCCTCCGCCGAGCCTCGCCACCTCGATTTAGACAGGCTCTCCCACACCCCTTTTTCGGCGTTCCCGCCTGATTGCTGCCTCGGATCTTCGAAAATACTCATACTTCACCTCGTGACCTTGAACGTCTTTTTCAAAATCGAAGTGTACGGGGTGTTAAGTTTTATCCAATTTGACCGACCGTTTTTTTGACAAACTAACATAAGGGAATGATGTCCAAGACAGCTCTGAGCGCGATGGAGGCTAAGGTACTGAGCGCCCTCGATTTCCGGGCTCGTCACCCTCTGTCCGACCTCGCTGCACAATCGGGGGTCAGCAAGCAGCTGCTGAGTTATCACCTCAAAAAGCTTCAAGAACGGGGAGTTATCCGTGGCTTTTACCCGATGATCGATTGCCGTCGTCTGGGGTTTTTCTACTGTCGATTGGCGGTCCGCCTACGCGGCAACGACCCTGAATTAAGAAAGGCGCTGGGTGCGTACGTAAAGGATCATCCTCGCCTGTTCTGGGCCATGAGACTCGGTGGACATTTGGACTATTTTTTCGTGTATTGGACCCAGACATTGGCGGAGTTCGAGTGCGTCGTGAGCACATTCCTCCATCTGTTCGGACACTATATTGAGCGACGCATCGAGAACATCGTCAACAACGTCGTTCACCTTTCGTACAACTTCACGGGTAGCCAGCGTGCTCGGCAGATATTTGAGCTGAAGGAGACCTCAACTCGAGACAGCCTCGACGAGCTGGATTATAAAATCCTGAAAGTGCTCTCCCACAATGCGCGACTTCCAAATGTCCAGATCGCTGAAGAGGTGGGCGTGTCGGCTATGCATGTATCACGCCGCATCACATCCCTGGAGCAACGCCTCATCATCGTCGGATACCGCCCTATCGTGGATTTCGACGTTTTGGGATGTAAGTATATGAAGCTCTTCGTGAACCTGCGTCATCAGGGAGAGGCCTATGAACAACTCCTTGCGGATTTCCGAAAAATGCCAGAGGTCATCTACATCGTTCACGGAGTAGCGATGCCGGGCGACCTCGACATCGAGATTGTGCTCGAAGAGAGCGACTCCGTACCTGCCTTCATGGAGCGCCTACAGAGTAGACACAAGGGAATCATCATGAACTATGAGTATCTCTCGTATTCGAACTTGCTCAAGGTCAACTACTTTCCGTTCTGATATTCGAAACACATAAGTCTGAACATACGCAGCCTTATGAAAAGGCTACTCAACCCGCGGCTGCTCTCTGGAGTACCCCAACTCGCCAACATGTTTTCTCCTATCGATGTGGGGCGGTTAGGTAGTTAGGGGTGCCAGGAGGGGGCAGATATTCCAGCTGAAGGAGATTTCAACTCGAGACAGCCTCGACGAACTGGATTACAAAATCCTGAAAGTGCTCTCCCACAAAGCTCTGCAGCATCAATGAACTTAGAGTGCGTAACAAAATTCTAGCAAGAGTTTAATCCTTTCTTGGTTGATTATCTCTGGCAAAGACGCAGGATACTCTCGCGCTCTTTGGAGGTAACCGATCAGATGATTAGCCGGCTAGCACGTGTTGATGAACCGCAGGGTGATGTAATTCTCGAGAAGTCCCTACTTAGTGTGGATTCAAGAAAGGCCGAACTCAGTCAACAGCTGTACGAGGTGTATTTGGCTGGCTGGGCATTAGAGAAAACACTCCAAGCTCACGGAGTGCCGGTTTCTCCCGTGATATCGTTTGGACATTTCGTTATGGATGCTATTGCGGGAAGAGTCGTCGATTTTGTCGCTTTGTACGCAGAGCAGCACCGCTTTGGAAATGATGATAAGCCGGTGCTTTCAAAGCCCCGGGAAATATCGACACACACAAGTGATATCGAAGCGGTCCAAAGCATGGTGATGGAGGGGCTTTTTTACTACAGCTACTTGCGAGCTCGAGCTCTTCAATCCGACGGGAAAAAACCACCGATTTCGATTCAGGTCAAGGAGCTTCCGGTCCCTGACGCTATGCAGTCTGCTTGCGCCACTCCACAGACCTTCTTTGCGCACGAGTGCATTCGGAATCGTTACAACCTTGGCGGCCATCCTGCAGTGCTGGGGAGTGGAGGCGTCGCCACACCTGTATGCGTGGCAGATGGGCTTCTACAGCAATCGGATCTGACTGCAGGGGACAAGGGGGCGCTGAAGCAGAGCGAAATAATCTCACTGGATCAGACTAGTGCGCCCTTGGTTGATGGGGAGACCCAGGCCTGTGATGCGCTTCCGGCGCACGCGGAGGAACTCGTGCAGTGCGGTCCGGGTTCTGCATGGCTTTATCGCGAGATCGAACGATTGACTACCACCTTGGAGCAGGCGAATAGGGAGTCGGATCGAGCTGTGCAAGCGTTTAACGACGAGATCGTGAAACTGAAAGATGATGTGCAGCGGGAGATAGGAAAGCGCACTCAGGCGCTCAAGGAGCGGGATCAGGCTCTCCATGCGGGTCAAGAAGAAATCAAGCATTTAAAAAAACAGCTGCAGCAAGCGAACACGGGGCGTATGAAGGCGCTCAAGGAGCGGGATCTGGCTCGGCATGCGGGTCGAGAAAAAATCGGACATTTAAAACAGGAGCTGCAGCAAGCGAATAGTGAGCACGAGAGGGTGCTCAAGGAGTGGCATCAGGCGATAGAGGAGAGTAACAACGAGACTCGAAAGCTAAGAGAACAGTTGAAGGAAGTGAGCCAGGAGTGTTCCGAGGCGCGCGAGCGAGGCGACCAAGCGTTGAGGAATTTGAGAGAGGCTACTCAACAGCTGCAAGAGCAGCAGACAAAAATGTACGAACGAGTTGCAGATTTTCAGGCTGCCCCTGAGCCACACGAAGAGCGTGTAATCCTCACAGGTGATCAGGAGCTGATTTCAGCGATACTACCCGAAAACAGGGCTGAAATTGAGCGACTCAAGCGACAGATCGCAACGTTGCGACACAACGATCAGGCGCGTCGTGAGCAGGAAAGCGTGCAGACAAAGCAACTCGCGCAACGTGAGATGCGCATACGGAATCTTCAGGAACAGTTAGGTGAAGTAAAGCGAGAGAACCAGCTCATTCGTGATAGAAGAGAGGCAGACCTCAAAGAGATCTCTGCCCACAAAGCGCAAGTGCGTGAATTGCAGAAACGGTGCGAAGCTCTCGAGAGCTGTGGATTGGCCTGGGAGCTTGCCCGACGCACACAATTAGAGTCGGAGGTAGTGCAACTCAGAGAGCAGCTTGCAGGTGCTGAGGAAAGAGAGGCGATCAACAGGATACGTATAGAGGCGCAAGCACACAAAATAAAGGCGCAAGAGTGGTTCGGGCAGGAGATGTACCAGACGATTCAGGTAGCGGCGAAAGACAAAAGGCTGGCTGAGCTCCTCAATCCAGCCCATGTCGTGGATCTATTACGCAAACTTGCTCAGGTAAAATATGACCTGGAGCGATACACGGGACAGTACAACGAGCAGTTAGGTAAAGAGCAAAAAGACTACCACGCACCTCTGACGATGAAGCACCACGAAACTACCGGCAATCGGCAACGAGAGATAGCATAATGATTGAAGCAGTTATTCGCGGAGTGACTCAGCACACAGGCCAGGATCTCTCAGAGGAACAACTCGTCTCGATCTATCAGCAGCTGACTGACTACGAAGCTTGCTTTACACCCCCTTCTGCTGATGTACAGAGAGTTAAAAACGCGCACCAGAGTGCCCAACAGCGTGAAGCAAAGAGACTCACCATCTTCGACTATATACGCAAGTACGGGCATGATGAGGATTTCGATCCCAGTGTGAAGTGTCCTCCGAGCTTCTCAGCGACCGGAGCGCGGGCGGGAACGGCCGAGAAAAAGGAGGTGTTCGCGCAGCGGGTCCGCGAAGGCTTACCGCTCTGGCATAATGACGATCCGGTCTGTTACAGAGGAGTCATGGGAGACCTTCAGGCGCTCCTGGGTAACACGGGCGAAAAACACCATTCCAATCGAGATAGCACGCTGGATTGCAGCCTATTTCCTCCCCGGCCTGAGGGCGAGCGCAACTCTAAATAGGATGAGGCGCACGGGTCAGGTTCTATCTGTCCAGCGATGCTTACTCTGTACGGGAGACAGGTCAGCTACTATGCCGCGATAGTACGCAACGCAATCCCAATTGACACGCTGACTGGAGTAACTCGAGCGTTGAATCCGCTCCGGATTGGCTCGCCAGGTATTCGTCAAGCAGAGCATCGGCAGGTCAAACCTCTGACCAATCGTGAGGTATTGAGCGAATTTCATAGGCAGTCTCCGAATGCCCCGACAGGGTGCCCTATTCGTCGGCATTTACCGGGGCCATCGTCCGAATGATGGGTTTCGACCACAGGGAGAAATCTCATCGATTTGTCTGTTCTCGCTGAATTGTACCTGTCCTCAGAGGCGGTAAGCAACTCCGCACGCCCGATGTTGATTCTAGCTTCTAGGATTGGAACCACAGAGGACTTCAGAGGAACACAGAGAGGGGGGAGGAGATGGAAACAAATCAAATCACCGGAGCCGTCGTGGATGCCGCTATGCGAGTGCGCTCTCGCCTTGGACCCGGAATCCTCGAGCAACCGTATAAGAAGTGCCTCGAACACGAGCTCGTACTAGAGTGCGTAACAAAAATGCCCCTCTGCTACGGATGGCTGCAATCGCCAGCGAC
>JBBAUR010000114.1:0-8022 GCA_040398075.1 Bdellovibrionota bacterium
CGCTCGCCCAGCAATTCTCATTCATTTTTTTCAAAAATGAATGAGGCTGGGTTTAGTTTCTGTCCGCCAGGACAGAAACCAAAGAAAACAAGATCTTTTTCGCCTCTCGAAATGATTTAATATTCACCAGCGACAGCCGCTTACTTTGTTTAAAGACGCGAAAAACCTCAATTTTTGAGCAGCGACCCGGAATTATCGATGAAGATCTTTTTGCCTCGCAGGGAATATAAGCGAGAGTTCGTATGGAAATCCGTGTTTCTGGACAGAAACCGAATACAATATTCACCTTTTCGCATGGAAACGAGGTCGGATCTCCATCGACGGAATGAGCGAGCAATCCAAAAAACCCGAGAAAACGGCGATTTTCGCCCTGTCAGTCCAATCACGCCGGTGCAGATTCAACATCGCACCGGAGCGAAAAGTGTATTGTTGTCGCTGGTTTCTGTCCTGGCGGACAGAAACTAACTAGCTGAAACACCTAAAGTGTATCGATAACTGTCAGCGCTTGAGGCTCAAAATGTTCAGTAATCGGGTCACTCTCCGATACTACCTCTGAGCCCAAGGTTGGGCCTAGTAAGCCAAGGATTTTATGGCTGTAAAATGGATAAATCGGTCCATCGATGGATCGGCGCCCCCCAGAGAGGGGTTCTATACCGCCTGCGCTCCTGAGTTACCAGATAGCGCTACGGCCGGGTTCGACCAGTCGCCGTCGGCACCTCACCAAGTTAATCATGAAGTGATGCACAGCCTCCCCCCGAAGGTGCAGGCTGCACTCGAGAAGCTTACGCGCTATTCAGCGGGACGGGAGCGCGAGGAGCTTCGAAGCATCGATCAGGCGGAGCAGCTCGCGTCGATGCTCGCTTCGCGGATCCTCGAAGATGATGACGGGGCACGAGCGGCGCACTCCGAGCTCACGACCTGCACCGCCCAAGAGCACCTGATGCAGTAGGCTTTCTCTGGCTTAGGGAACCGCCCACTCGGTTCCACAATGAGCCTTTTAAGTTTAGGTACAGTTGTCGTGCGACCCCAACCGTGCGAGCATTTCCCAAGAGCTGAAATGAGTCTGTGAAGAGCAAATACCATGGATAGCCGAACTGAATTCGATTCGTTGATTACGCAACTCAAGAACGGAGCAAGCCTCCAAGAGGGCGAACTGCTCGAGTTGGACAAGGTTTCCAGAGCCGTGCAAGCGGTCGTGGAGGAGCGTCGAGCAATACTGGCCAAGCTTGCGCCAGGGATCGATTCAGAACGCGGAGCAGAGGCAGCCTTGGCCCTGGCAGATGCTGTCTCGGTTGCTGCAGCGCACGCCATTCGATCGATCGAAAGGCACTTTGCAGAGCGCCGCGAGGGCTCTGCAGCTGTGGTAGATCTGTGGGGTCGAGCAGAGGCGTGCCGAGCTTTGTGGTTCGAGTCATACGTGCTGTGGCCCAAGGACAAGACAGCCCAACGGCGCCAAGCTTTAGCAGAAACGGTTCTGCAGCTCGCTTCTGAGGCGATCGGGATGGCCTTGCGCTTTTCGAGTCCGTGTCAGCAATACGTTGATTTTGTTGCAAAAGTCTCCGCTGAAATCGAGCCGCTCCGTAGCCCAAAAGCTTGAAATCTCGCAGGCTTGACCGTGCTAGCCGTTGTGGTACCCTCTGCCACTCTCGTGACATCCAGTGTCCGCGGGTGCGCCTCCGGGTGCGTAAAAATCTTGAAGATGTAGTTAGTTATGAGTACCGATTTCGTTTCGACCGAAGCCGCTCGAGAGAGCGCAAAGTGGTGGGTGATAGATGCCGCGGAGGTCCCAGTAGGACGCCTCGCCAGCGAAGCTGCTCTGGTCATCCGTGGTAAGAACAAGCCGACCTTCACCCCGAACGTCGATGGCGGAGATTTTGTCGTCGTGGTGAATGCCGAGAAGGTTGTTCTCACCGGTTCCAAGAAGAGCAATAAGATGTACCGGCACCACACTGGCTACAGCGGCGGTCTCAAGGAGATCCCGGGCGGTAAGATGTTGGCTGACAAGCCAGAGCGGATTATCGAGCGTGCAGTGGCGGGGATGCTCCCTTCAGGAGTCTTGGGGCACCGCATGATGAACAAGTTGAAGGTGTACGTGGGTGCAGAGCATCCGCATGTGGCTCAGAGTCCACAGCCTATGAAAGTTGGATTTCAGCGCAAGCAGAAGTAAGGAGTACAGATGATTAAGGGTGGTGGGTTTCACGCGATCGGTCGCCGCAAGCAAGCGGTAGCGCGAGTGTATGTTAGGCCGGGCTCCGGCAAGTTTCTCGTTAATGGACATGAGACCAGAGAGTACTTCGGCCGAATCAGTCTCGATATCCTTCTGAAGGAGCCCCTCGTAATTTCCGGAAGCAGTGAGAAGTTCGATGTGATCGCTAACGTCACCGGTGGTGGTAAGGCAGGTCAGGCCGGAGCTCTGCGCATGGCTCTTGGTCGCGCGCTTCTCGAAGTTGACTCTGGTTTGCGCCCTGGTCTCAAATCAGCGGGGGTATTGACCCGTGATGCTCGTGAAGTAGAGCGCAAGAAGTACGGGCGCCACAAAGCTCGTAAGCGTCCTCAGTTCTCCAAGCGTTAATCCGTTTCGGCGGCTTAGAGGATCAAAGGAAAGGCTTGGTGGGTCGCTCTCCCCCAAGCCTTTTTTTCATGCCGGAGTGCCAGTACTTACTTCAGGGGTAGCTGCGTAAAATCCTAAAACACGGCAGTTCGCGCAGCTTGCCTGCACGCGCCTTACGCACTCGCGCAGCACTTCAGAGGAGCCCTGGCTACACTCCATATCAAGGTGGAAGGAGTATTCAAACGGCTTCCCCACGATTGGGCGCGATTCAATCTTCGTGATGTTGACCCCAGCGCCAGCGATCTCTGCCAGTAGTCGGTGCAGGCTACCCGGCTGATGGGGAAGGGTCAGGAGTAGCGATACCTTGGTAGGGTCACTGCACGGAGTCTCTACCACGCTCACTGCAAAGAAGCGGGTTGAATTGAGCGCGTGGTTCTGGATGCTTCGCGCAAGTATCGTGAGCCCGTAGGTGGCTGCGGCCTCCTCGCTTGCGATTGCGGCGATTGAGCGGTCACCTGTCTCACGTACGTGAAGCGCGGCGCCGGCCGTATCAGAGTAGCTGGTTGGTACCAAATTGGTGTGGCGCTCTAAAAATTCCGAGCACTGTTCGAGCGCTTTGGGATGAGAGAGGGCTCGAGTAAAGCCCGATAGAGCCGCGCCTGCATCAGGGAGTGTAATCAGATGGAGCTGCACAGGGCAGTAGTACTCAGCAATGATTGAGCAGTTGAACTCCCCGAGCAGATCAAAGTTCTCGTGTACGGACCCCGCAAGGGCGTTTTCAATAGGGACTATTCCGATGTCGGCTCGTCCCGATACTACATGCTCGAAGATCTCACGAAAGCGGCGAGTGTGAATCGGAACGCAGTCAGGGCCACACACCGCGCGTGCTGCCATGCTGCTGAAAGAACCAAGGATTCCTTGGTAGGCTACCCTATTCCCCATAAATGAGTGATAGTATCACAGACCGCCTATGGAAACTATCATCGTTATCCCAGCTCGCTACGGGTCTTCGCGATTCCCGGGTAAACCGATGGTCCCGGTCGCCGGCACTACTCTTCTTCAGCGGGTATGGAGGATCGCTTCCGCCGTTCAGGGCGTCGATGGCGTGTTCGTTGCCACCGATGACGAGCGGATAGCCGCGCACGTACACAGTTTTGGTGGACGCTCGGTGATGACCTCGGAGACGTGCCGCAACGGTTCCGAGCGAGTACATGAGGCTCTCACGCGGCTCAACCTCCAGCCGCGCGTGGTGGTAAATTTCCAAGGGGATGCGGTTCTCATGCCGCCCTGGATAATTGGAGCCCTGGTCGATGAGATGAAACGGGACCCCTCGGTGCAGATTGCAACCCCCGCAGTACGGCTCTCCAAAGAGCAGTACTCAGCGATGAACGCCATGAAGAGCTCAGGGGTTGTTTCGGGTACCACGGTTACCTTCGCGGTCAATCGTGACGCGCTGTATTTTTCGAAGGGGATCATCCCTTTCGTGCGCTCGATGCCGGAGGGGATAGATTCGCCCGTGTACCAGCACATAGGAGTCTACGCCTACACACTTAAATCGCTTGCACAGTACATCTCGCTTCCCGTCGGGATGTTTGAGGAGGTAGAGCAGCTCGAACAGCTACGCGCGCTCGAGCACGGAATTCCGATACGAGTAGTCGAGGTCTCGTTGCAGGGACGAACGATGTGGTCGGTCGATAACCCGCAAGATGTGCCACGCGCCGAGGAGATAATCCGTACCGAAGGGGAGTTGGTATGAACCCAACGGTGATCCTGTGCCGGCACGGAAACACCTTCGCCAAGGGAGAGAAGGTGGTGATGGTAGGGGCGCGTGAGGATCTTCCGCTAACGGGCGAGGGCGTACAGCAGGCTCGTGCGATTGGTACCGTGTTGGGCGGAGCTGGTATCCAGATCAGTAGGGTCTTGAGTGGCCCCTTGCAGCGTACAAAGGTGTTTGCTGAGCAGCTCATGGTCGAGGCGAGATGTGTGGCGCCTCTCTCGATAGATCCTCGTCTTACGGAGTTGGACTACGGTGCGTGGAGCGGTCTTTCCGATCAGGAGATCCGAGAGCGGTATGGTCAAGAAGCGCTATCGCGGTGGCAAGAAGCGAGTGAACGCCCCGAGGGAGTGAAATTTATGCCATCTGCGGAACAGGTTCGAGAGGAGATCAGATCCTTGCTAGGAGAGCTCGCTGCACTCGAAGGTTTGTCGCTCGTTGTTTCCAGCAACGGCCGGCTGCGAGAGTTCGGAAGGGTGTGTCGTAAAAGTGCAGAAAAAAGTTCGAGTTTCAAGATGCGAACAGGGAGCGCCTCAGTGATCGAGTTTCGCGATGGAGCTTGGGATATGCTTACATGGGATCTGCGACCAGATGCGCTTGCGCGTTTCCTCGGTGGAATATGAATGATATTCTTGACTCATCGACCGTACCCGGTTCAGAAGAACGCTACATCTGGAAGCTCGATTCCATCTTTACCGATAGAGCTGCTTGGCGCTGCGAGTACGATGCCGTGGCAGCCGATGCCCAATTGGCAGAGTCATTTAAAGGCACCCTGGATAGCTCCCCGGAACATCTGCACCGAGTTCTGACGGGTATTGATGCGCTCGAAGCCCGTCTATCGCGAGTCGTCGTATATGCGCGACTCCTCCATGCATCGAATACTCGAGACGATGTAGCAAGTGGCATGCAGCAGCAGGTAGATGCGCTGGCTGCCAAAGTAGGAGTGGCTCTAAGCTTCGTTGAACCGGAGCTGATCAAGATTGGGTATCCCGTGCTCCGGTCGATGATGGAGCGGTTTGAGCCCCTGAGAACGTTCGAATTTTATTTCACGGAGGTCGAACGGAGTCGAGCTCACATCTTACCGCCGGAGCAGGAGTCGCTTCTGATGCAGCTTTCGGTTTTAGGACGCGCTCCTGAAGCGATTCGAGACGCAGTGCATGACGGTGACATGCGTTTTGACCCTATTCAGGTCGCCGGACATACACGAGAGCTCAATCACGGAGTCATAGAGGAACTCCTTCAGCATCCTGACCGTGCAGTGCGTAGAGATGCGTACGTGAGCTATACCGATGGGTATCTTCGAAATCCCAAGGCGCTTACCGCTATCTTGACATGGCAAGCGACCACCTCGCTGGCGTTCGCTAGGGCGCGCAGGCACCATTCCACCTTCGAGCGTGCTCTGTTCAAGGATGCCCTCCCGAAGAGTGTATATCGAGCAGCGATCTCGGCATGTCGAGAGCATCAACACCTTTTTCAACGCTACTTTCGGGCGCGAGCGAAGATTTTGAGTCTCTCTGTGATAGGCGAATACGATATTCATGCGCCCCTCTCCTCGGCTCCGCCGCAGATTCCGTACGAGCAGGCGGTGGCTCTTGTTCTGGATGCTCTCACCCCACTCGGAGAGGAGTATGTAGCAGTGGCGCGTCGGGGGCTAACCTCCGAACGATGGGTGCACGTGTTTCCGAGTCCGGGAAAATACAGCAATGCCTTCTCCTCGGGCGCATATGGAACACCGCCATTTTTCCTCCTCAACTATGCACCGACGATGCCGGAGGTGGGGACCTTGGCGCATGAGCTTGGCCATTCGATGCACTCCTACTTCACCAATCGAGCGCAGCCGTATCGATACTCTTCTTATGCGATGACGGTGGCTGAAACGGCTTCGAATCTGAATCAGGTGCTCTTGCGCTCACATGTGCTCAAAAATGCAGATCGTGACACGACCTTAGCAGTTCTCGACGAGGCTTTTTTCTTTGCGCACCGGTATCTGTTCATGATGCCTGTGTTGAGTCGGGTCGAGCATGCCCTGCATTCCATCTATGCACGTGGAGGAGCGTTAGGCGCTTCGAATATCTGTAAGGCCACAGTTACCGCATTCGCTCCGGCATATGGAGATAGCGTTGAATATGAGCCGGAGCGCTTGGGGATGAAGTGGGGACACTTCTGTCATTTTTTTGCTCCGTACTATCTCTTTCAATACTCGATAGGGATAAGCGCTGCGATGGCTATCGGTAAAAGGATCCTCGAGGGTAATAGGGAGACGACCGAACGATACCTAGAGTTCCTGAAGGCCGGTGCATCGAAGTCACCGATCGACATATTCAAGATAGTCGGTATCGATATCACCTCGCCACAGCCCTATCGTGAAGCGTTCTCGGTCGTCGAGGGGTATGTCGAGCAGTTGGAGCGGCTGGATAATTAGAGAGACGAAGATAGTTATGAAATCATTCAAGAGCTTGACCGAGCGAGAGATACTAGCGCTGGCGATTATGCTCGAAGAGGAAGATGGTCGGATCTACGGAGACTTCGCAGAGGCGCTCGAAGAGCATTACCCCAAAAGCGCACAGATCTTCCGGACAATGCAGAAGGTGGAAGCGAATCACCGCCGCCGTCTGATGGATCTCTACGTCGAGAAATTCGGTGAGCACCTGCCGCTCATTCGTCGAGAGGATGTAAAAGGGTTCGTCAAACGCAAGCCGATCTGGCTCAGTCGTCCGCTCGGGATAGAGCCTGCACGCAAAGAAGCCGCATCAATTGAACTCGAAACCCAGATCTTCTACGAAAAGGCCGCAGCGAAGACCACCGATGTAGCGATCCGGAAGCTCCTCCTCGACTTGGCAGAGGAGGAGCGTGCTCACGTTCATATGGCAGAGAAGATCGAGCACGAGACCCTTACTCCGAGCGTCGAAGCCGAGGAGGAGGAGGCCAAGCGGCGATTGTTCGTGCTGCAGATCGTTCAGCCAGGCTTAGCAGGCTTCATGGATGGATCCGTCTCTACCCTAGCGCCGCTCTTTGCAGCAGCCTTTGCTACTCACAATAGCCACGAGACACTTCTGGTCGGTATTGCAGCTTCGGTCGGAGCAGGTATAAGCATGGGATTTACCGAGGCTCTCTCTGATGATGGAGTTTTAACGGGTCGTGGGCATCCCCTTTTACGAGGGGTGGTGTGTGGACTCATGACAACGGTAGGAGGGATAGGGCATGCCCTACCGTATCTTATCCCAAGCTTCGAGTTTGCGACGGCTATCGCCTTTTTGGTGGTGTTGGTAGAGCTCGCGATTATCGTGTGGATTCGGCACAAGTATATGGACACCCCGTGGTTCTCTGCCACCTTTCAGGTGGGCTTGGGGGGAGTTTTGGTTTTTCTTGCCGGTATCCTGATTGGTAGTGCATGAAGGTCCTCCTGTAACCAGGAGGACGGGAGAGCGGAATTCGAGTAAATAAACCCACCCTCATTCATTTTAAAAAAATGAATGAAAATGGCTGGGCGAGCGCAATCTTGGCCCCATCAAGAGCATCAACGGCCAAGTTACGCCGTAGAAGACAACAAACTCCTATATGCTCGAGCGTGTGAAATTTGGCTCTTCGTGAAATCGAGTTGGTAGTGTGTCCCAACCCCTAGGCGGATTATGCAAACAAGATGGGATAAATACAAAGGGTCTTCGCGGAATCGAGTGGGTAGAAATCGGTCTGATAA
>JBBAUR010000115.1:0-7916 GCA_040398075.1 Bdellovibrionota bacterium
CACGGCACTCATAATGCCGGGGTCGAGGGTTCGAGTCCCTCCCTTTCCACCACTACTTGATCCGCGGCCATCCAATAAAGTCCAGGATAACTTATAAATCAGCGGATTTTTCACGTTCTTCCGTCCGCGGAAATCCGTTGACATCCGGGGGTATCCGGAGCATTTTGGGGGTAGAGGCGGGGGTAACTAAGCACCTCCGCATGGAGATACCCCCAATGCTGACGGATAAGGCGATACGCGCTTTAAAACCGAAAGAGAAGCCGTACAAGGTCTCGGATGGGCTGGGTCTACATCTACGGGTTCAGCCAAACGGCGCGCTTCTGTGGCGGTTCAAGTACCGACTGGCGGGTAAAGAACAGTTAGTCGCCCTTGGTAAATACCCCGAGGTCAGTTTGGCGTTAGCGCGGGAGAAAAGGGACGGCCTCCGAAAGACTCTTTCAGCGGGGGTAGACCCTGCGTCGCAACGTCGCGCCATGAAGCTCGCGCAGGCGAATGCCACTGCCAACTCCTTTGAGGTGGTCGCCCGAGAGTGGTTTGAGAAGAACGCTCTCCGCTGGGTTCCGAAGCACGCGGTGAAAATCAAAGAGAGACTGAAGCGAGACGTATATCCATTCATCGGGTCACGTCCGATTTCGGAAATCTCCCCCTCCGATGTTTTAGGGGTTCTGCGTCGGATTGAGGGGCGAGGCGCTATAGAAACCGCTCATCGTGCGCTCGGCAACATCTCCATGGTCTTCCGTTACGCGGTGGCAACTGAGCGTGTAACGAGCGATCCATGCCGTGACTTGCGAGGAGCGTTAGCCCCAAAGGTCACGCGACATTTTTCTGCGATCACCGACCCCAAGCAGATTCCCGCCTTGCTTGCCCGAATTGACGGGTATGGCGGGACGCTTATCGTTCGGTGCGCTTTGCGGCTTGCGCCACTTCTTTTTGTTCGCCCCGGTGAACTACGGTCAGCCCGATGGGGTGATATTGACCTCGAGGCTGGCGAGTGGCGGTTTGTTGCTTCCAAGACCAAACAGCCGCATATCGTGCCGCTTGCCTCACAAGCCATTGCGATCCTGCGCGAACTTCAGCCTCTCACGGGCCACCGTGAACTGGTTTTTCCGGGTGAGCGGTCGCCGTTAAGGCCGATTAGCGAAAACACCGTCAATGCCGCTCTGCGTTCGCTAGACATTCCTCGCGAGGAAATGACGGGCCACGGATTTCGGGCGATGGCGCGGACAGTGCTTGAGGAGAATCTGAAGTTCCCCGCACATTTAATTGAGGCGCAACTCGCCCATACGGTGCGCGATGCCAATGGTCGTGCGTACAACCGCACAACCCACTTGGGCGAGCGTCGCGTGATGATGCAGCGCTGGGCAGACTACCTTGATGCGCTGCGGCAGCCGAAGGTTAGCCCGCTAGTGCGTTTGGTGGGATGAGTTCAACGTAATGGTCCGAAGGTTGAAATCTCATATAGAGATAGCGTCATGAGATGCAGTGAAGATCCCCGGCGTAAAGGGCCTGGGCGGCCACGAGGAGGACCAGCATCCATAAACGCCAATAATCAAGCATTGGCGTCTGACGTGCTCCTCTTGGAGGATCGCCTACGTAACAGAGGATGCAAGTTGCCCCACCGCAACGAGCTCGTCGCACACATCATCGCCTCCTCAGTAAACAAAGCTATATCGCAGGGACGCACGATCTATAGAACGGTTCGGGGCGCGAAAAAAGAAGCTGTTGAAGATAAGGGTGTCGAAATCAAAGTGCCACACGGAATGCGGCGGGTAACGGCTAAGTACCTCGTGGAGGTTGGATTGGAGGGGCTACCCGACGATTGGTTTTGGACGACGTATATCGCCGTACAAAAGATATTAGGGCCTCGTCAAAAAAACGCAAAAAAATCGGTTTAATTTTTCCCAAAGACCACAGCTACAGCGGTCGCGTAGGTTTCCGCCATCCACCAAGGTTCGAGGAGCGGCGCTAATGTCCTACGTCATCATCAGGTTACCCGAGGTTAAAAGGCGGACAGGTCTGTCTAGATCCTCTGTGTACGCGAAAATTAGTAGAAAGTCCGACAGGGTCTCTGATCAAGATCCGCTATTTCCGAAACCGATCCCGCTTGGTACGCGAGCGGTCGGGTGGTTAGAGTCGGAGATCGATGCATGGGTCGCTGCAAAGGCGGCCTCTAGAGACGAATCATGACTTCCCGCCGTTTGACTAATAGCCGCTGCCTCTGTCGCGGCTGCAACGAGTGCTTCAACAGCGGCTTCTCGTTTGACCGTCACCGGGTCTGGGACTCGCCCACCGTCCGACGCTGCCTAACCACCGACGAGATGGCTGGAATAGGAATGAGCGTTAACTCGTCTGGGTTCTGGATAAGCGAGCCGCACCGAAAACATCGCGTACAGCCTGCGACCTCGCGAATTCTAGCGGCTCTACGGGATACCCCTGTGGGTGACCATGGGGGTGAGCCGTGAGTCGCAAGGATCGTCGGGCTAGAGCGACGGGAAGAAAGAATGAAAAGACCTACGGCTATGTGCAGATGCTACATGTGTTGCTGCGAGACGAAGGTTTTATGAATCTTTCCCCCAACGCCCATAAAACATTGAACTACCTATGTAGCCAGTACCAAGGTCGTAACAACGGCGATCTGGACATCTGCGAAAAGAACGCGAGGAAGCGCGGTATGAAAATGTCCGCGGCCAGTCTTCGGCGTGGAGCGAACGAACTAGAGGAAGCAGGCGTAATTCAAAAAACAAGACAAGGCGGAAAAAACCGAAACAACCTGTACGCCCTGACCTGGCGCGAGATCAATTATGACGATCGCAAACACGATTACATTTCAAGCGTAGAGCCATCAATGGGATGGCTACCGAAAAAGCCTTCGTCACCGATGACTCAAGTTGAGTCGCCCGTGACGCAATCAGCAGTTTCTGTATCTTCTTCACAGAAAACTGCGTCACCGGTAGCGCTGTCAGCACCTTTATCGCTGTCTCATTGAGTCACGGGTGACTACCTTTATAGATCTACCAGGTGGGGGCTCTACATTGCGAGGCAAGACCGCATATCAGGCGACGCTACAAGCAGAAGGCCAGCAATCAGGCACCTGCATAAGCACGCAACCGAAATCACGCCGAGGCCGCCGATCTGTCTTTGACCCGCAGAAGACGTGGTCGATTTTGTTGCCGCTCATCGCATCCGGTCAGTCGTTGACTGGCGCGCTGCAGCGGTTACGACCTGCACCGTCGTATTGGTGGGCGAAGGAAGCATTACGCCGAGACCCGGAGCTTCGTGCGCGTTATCAGGAGGCAGTCGAGGACCGCGCTGATCGGCTGGCCGAAGAACTGCTGGAGCTTGCCGATCGTGAAATCCCGCAAGACCTTGACGGTTCCGCGAGGTCTGCTTTCGTTCAGCAGCTTCGGTTGCGGGTTGACGCCCGAAAATGGGTGGCGGCTAAGTTACGCCCCCGTACCTATGGCGACCGATTAGATGTATCGGTCCAAGAGACTCGCATTTCAATTTCTGCGGCGTTGGCGTTGGCTGAGGCGCGTGTGGTTCGGGGAGTTGCAGAGACTGCCCAAGTTGGCCTTGCTCCATTACCGACAGCACGGCTGGAGTGAACGCCGTAAATGCTCATGGGAGGTAATAAGCGAATGATCGATACCTTTCTTTGACCTGCTGTATCGATAGTGACTATCCCATACATATACGAGACTTGTTCATCGCTTTTTGGGTCAGAAGGAATGTGGCAATCTGACGTCAATAAATTACTGCGCCTCTGTTTTTCGTTGACGAACGTATTTAAGCGAGGCAGACAAAAGGTTTTTGATCTTGGGGGATAGGCTATGAGGGTATCGCGCGTATTCTTTGTTGCTATGGTCGTCGTTATCGCTGGCTGCGGTGGCGGTGGAAGTAACGGAAATGGCGGCGGTAACACCGGAGGGGGTGGAGGCGCGAACTCTTCGTTTACGCTCGGCGGTTCGATCGCCGGACTTGCTGAGTCGGGGCTGGTGTTAAGTAATGGTGGAGGCACTACTTCGCCGGCGGCAAACGCCACTTCGTTTAGTTTCTCAGCCTCTCTTACAGCAGGCACGTCTTACTCGGTTGCCGTGCAATCGCAGCCGGTGGCACAAATGTGCTCGGTAAGTAATGGGTCTGGCTCAATGCCGACTAGTAACGTGACTAATGTTGCGGTTAGTTGCACTACCTTTTGGACGAATACCGGCAGAGTGACCACGCTCCGCGCGTGGGGTCACACCACCACGATGCTGCCGAATAACACCGTTTTGGTCGCGGGTGGCTATAGCGGATCGGCCCCGCTAGCAACCACTGAGATTTACAACCCAGTCAGCGCGCAGTGGGCAGCGACGACGAGCATGACAACAGCGCGCGAGTGGCCAACCGCGACTCTGCTTTCGAACGGTACAGTATTGGTGGTAGGAGGCAGTAATAACTCCGGAATTCTTTCCTCCGCTGAAATATACAACCCTGCTACCGGGCAATGGACGCTTACCGGAAACTTGGTGATCGGGCGTAAAGAGCACAAAGCCGTCTTGCTTCCTAACGGGCGCGTGCTCGTTACCGGAGGCACCGGCGCGGCCGGGCCTTTGAGCAGTGCAGAAATCTACGATCCTGCAACAGGCCGCTGGACAGCGACGAACAGTATGGCGACTGCGCGTGTCCAGTATCACAGCGCTACGCTGTTGCCGAACGGTACGGTTTTGATCGCCGGCGGCCAGCCAAATTTTGCGGGGGCGGGTGGCTCGCTATCGTCGGCTGAAGTCTACAACCCCTCTACAGGTCGATGGACGACGACCGGAAGTATGACGATTACTCGTGCGGGCCATTCTGCAGCGCTACTCCCAAACGGAAAGGTCCTTGTCGCGGGTGGCTGGAATGGGGCGACGAACTCGGATCTCTCAACTGCTGAGATCTACGATCCGGCTACGGGACAGTGGGCGGCGACTGGCAGCATGAGTGCCGTCCGTACCTGGGGAAGTATGACGCTACTTTCTAACGGCACGGTTCTGGCCGTCGGAGGACGTGAGGCAAAACCCACAGCAGAAATTTTCGATCCTGCGACGGGTCGCTGGACTGCAACCGCGAGCATGAGACAAGGCAAGAGTGGTCATACCGCAACTTTGCTTCCGAACGGCGCTGTGCTCGTGGTGCCAGGCCAAGGACTCGACACGGCAGAGGTATATACGCCGGCCTCCGCTGGGACAGGGACTTTCGCTTCGATCAATAACATGATTAATCCTCGCGGCTATGCATTCTCAGCCACTTTGTTACGAACGGGAGAGGTGCTAGTCACTGGCGGTAACAGCGGCACCACTTACCTCAATGCAGCGGAGCTTTTCTCGTCGTCAAATAATCAATGGCGTGCGACGGGGAGCATGACGAACGGACGCGGGTATCTTCATACAGCCACTTTGCTCCCAAATGGCAGTGTCTTAATCGCCGGCGGCGTCGGAGGGCAGTCAGTCACCGGAGCGAGCGCGGAGCTGTACAACCCTGAGACAGGTCAGTGGACGGTCACCGCGAACATGCCGGAAAGACGAAGTCAGCACGCTGCTGCCCTTCTGCCGAACGGAACCGTGCTGGTAGCTGGCGGTAACGATAGCTTCCTTAGCCTCGCACAATCTGCAATTTATGACCCGGCCACAGGTAGTTGGACCTCGACGGGACCGATGACGACCCCGCGAGAATTCCATACCGCCACCTTACTGCCGAGCGGCAAAGTATTGATCGCCGGAGGCTTTTCCAATATCGCAAATACAACATTCACGAGCGCTGAGCTCTACGATCCTGCAGCAGGAACGTGGGTGGCAACTGGAAGAATGGTGTCACCTCGACATGGGCACACTTCGACGCTTCTGCCGAATGGTACGGTGCTGGTCGTCGGTGGCAGCGGCGGGGAGTCGTCTGCCGAGATTTACAATCCGGCCACCGGCCAGTGGACTGCGACGGGAAGTATGGCCGTACCGCGAAACAATCACTCAGCGACGCTATTGCCGAATGGCAAGGTGCTCGTAGTGGGCGGGTTTAACAGTACGGCTACCATCGGGCTTGCAGGTGCCGAAATCTATAACCCCTCAACGGGAACGTGGACCGCTACCGGGAGCATGGCGATCGCACGCTACGGGCATGCTGCGACCTTGTTACCCAATGGGACGGTCTTGATCAATGGCGGACGCACTGGGAACACCTACCTTCAAAGTGCCGAAATCTATACTCCGGGACCTTAACGATATCGGAGGGCTGCGGTTTTAAAAATACGCGCCTCAATGACAGCGAGGCGTTAACACTCCCAAAACGAGAATCTTCGGATCTTGATATGACCACATCTACTGCGTGCTATTAATGATCCCTTGGTCGATCAAGACCTGCACCTCACACATCAAATTAATCATAGCTTCGTGCGTTGTATTAGGGCCGGCCGAGCCCCAATCCTCAGGTTCGGATACGCTTGTTAGGGACTCTCCTGCTCCCATCGGACCAGGGTATGCGACGTAGGATAGGGTTCGAGACTTTCTCGCCCGACAGTCTACTTCCTCGATTGAGATCACAGAAACGGCGATATCAGTTTCCGTTTCTGCTACCTCGTTGAGCGCTTGCACCTGAATGTTTTCGCCCACCTTCTTCACAGACTGAGAGTCGAGATAGATTGAGCCTTTCTTTGACACTGCGACTCGGTGCCACTTGGGTAATGACGACTCTTCATCGGAGCTTAACCATGAGAAAGCGAAAAGGCCTGCTAGACAGACTCCGGCGATCAAAAAGATATAAATGAGCGTCGTTTTTTTCAAAGCATTTTGACTCCAATCACCTCACGACCGCTCTTGCAATCTCAAGGCATATACGCCCCCACGAAAAAGACGTGTCAACTTCGCCGCCCGTTTCTGTTTCATCCGCGGCATCGTCCTCGCAGACACTCGCGTAGCCCTCGCCGGGAAGTTCTGAGGAAAGATACGATTCTCGGATTTGACGGAGTAGAGAATGATCTAAACGCGTGACTTCTTGTACCCACAAAAACACAAATCTTTCGCTTACGCCTAGTTCCTCGATTCGGGTGATGAGGGTGAAAGTCATTATTTTTAACGTAGCAAGTGCGACGGCGTTAGGACCCTCAGGGGCGAAATGCGTTCTTGCCAGAAGAAAAAGAAACATAAGCAATGGAAGGTAAAAAATTGAGTCGGAGTTGACGACAGATAAACTTCGCAAAATCCATAAAACAACTACGGTAATCAGTAGGAAAGCTAGAACACGCCTAGAGTCCTTTTCATCGTTTCGACGTTTTTCAATCTCTGAGGCTAACTCCGTGCACTTCGAGGACACGCGAGAAAGCAAAATATCGACAGTCTGTATGCGGCGTGAAAACTCCGTAGCCTGGTCTTTTGTAAACGATTGCGTGATCCGTTCTAGCGTCTGACGATCATGTTCCCGCGTCATTCTGTTCTCGTCCTAGCGTTCGTATAAAAAAACTATCGCGTCATACAGCGACCGCGCAAAAGACAGCGTCGGCGACTATCCCTTACGCCCACGGTGCAAGCGTAAGCCCGGGCGGCTTGCTTGCGGAAGAACTCTTCGCGCCGACCGCAACCGCTGCGGCGCGACTTGATCAAGATTTTTGGGCTGAAAATCAAAAATTTTTTCGGTCCTTCCTGTAACCGCAACCCCGGGCGCCTTGGGGCCTGGCCCCCGGGGTCAAACTTGCCGATACGCTTGGGAAGCGGAGGGGCTACTCGTCGCCGCCGTTATGCCTCAAGCTTCGGCAGCAAGCAGCGTATCTTTGGGGGTACGTTTGGGGGTTTTACAACTTAGCTTGCCCTACCAAATATCGATAAATCAGATACTTATAGATAACTTTCGGTAGCCTCCCTTTCCACCACTACTTGATCCGCGGCCATCCAATAAAGTCCAGGATAACT
>JBBAUR010000116.1:0-7845 GCA_040398075.1 Bdellovibrionota bacterium
AGCGCCAAAAGATCGGATTTCGCAGCAGAAGAGCATTTTTCCGCAGCCTGTTAAGTGGTTTTGCACCCCCTTTCGGATGCTTAGAGTACGACCGGCCGCATACTTGGGTTCTAATACCCTGAATGCGTAACGCTGGTTGTCTCAATTGTTTTTGCTACGGAGCAGCGCCGGGGTACAATAAGGACTCATTTTTCAATCTCAAGAAAGGTCTCAGATCGTGTCAGGAAAAGAGTTTCGCGACGCCGGGGGGTCGTTGACTGTCGTACGTCCGACGATGCCGCACCTCCAACACGGGGTGTGCTACGTCATGTTCGCTTTCGAGGTCGGCATGTCTATCAACCTTGATCTGACAGCCGCACGCCTCAAGCAGGATGTGGAGCGCACGAGGTTTCGACGCAACCGTCGCTCGCCGAAATACTTCGATTACGATCCCCCTCCGCTCAGACTCCTGCAGCACGGACAGCAGATTAACGTGGGGAAGTTCTTCACCAAGCCGCAGGCCGAGCTTACCCTATTCGACTTCGGTGCGGTGTCGGTGATGTATGCGATCGATATCGCAGGTCCGATCGGTCATTTAATAGAGCTT
Organism: Bdellovibrionota bacterium; assembly: GCA_040398075.1. Lineage (GTDB taxonomy): Bacteria > Bdellovibrionota_C > UBA2361 > UBA2361 > OMII01 > OMII01. Next base: position 587 of record JBBAUR010000116.1, read on the forward strand.
GGCGAGGTGCTGTACGACAACGCGTTCCTTCTGCACGATGCGCGCGAGCGGGTGAACCAGCTCGTGCGCGAGGTTGGCGACGCCGTATCCCGGCCGCGCGTTAGCGAATCAGTGGAGGACTTCCTGGTGTATCACTTCGAGGCGTTCGAGGGGGAGCAGGGCTCCGCGCCGTTGATTGAATCGCACCAACGTGAGTTCGCACGTCTCTTGCGCGCCGAAGGCGAGGACTTGAGTGACGAGGAGGTCAAGGAGGCGGTCGGTACCCGCACCTCCTATGGTCGCAGCGACTGCGCCGTAATGGATTGGAACGGCGCTCTGTTCTTCGGGGAGAACGTCGAGGATGTCGTAGCGGTACTGGAGTTCTGCAACGTCGAATTTCTCGAGATGCGCTTCCTCGACGAGCAGCTCGATGACTACCTCGAAAAAGCTTATCAGGTTCTCACCACGGGGAAGAAAACCGACGGTGACTTACACAGGGTGGCGCGGCTTCAGGTCGATTCGGCCCTGCTGTACGAGGCTGTCGAAAACGCGCTCAAGCTGCTTGGCGACCAGTATCTAGCGCGCGTCTACTCGTTGGCATCGGCGAAGTTTCACCTTCCGGAGTGGAACGCCAGCATCCTCCGAAAGCTCGATACGCTCGACAGCATCTACCAAAAGCTCTCCGATCGTGCTGCACAGCGGCGCTCGGAGGTACTCGAGTGGATCATCATCTTCTTGATCCTTTTTGAGGTCAGCTTGGAGGTCTGGGACCGGTTCTTCAAGGTGTGAGCCGAGCGCGCGCCGGAAAGCTCTTGCTTACACGGATTGGTGCCATGCATGCTTTCTAAACTTTGCCTTTAAGGGCGTGTGACCACACTTCTTCGGGTACGTTCACGTTTACGTGCACGTCCATTTTCACGTCCGGAAACGCCAATGCTACCTTCTTGATTCACCGATGAGCCGAAAAAATCTCTCGCGCAGGGTTTATGTGAGGATCTTGCTCTGCTACGCCTGTAGTGGTTGTATTGCCGGGTGCGTTTCTCAGTTCTCTCATCCGGTAGTAAAGCTAACTGTACCTTCGTCGAAGCAGGGGGGAAGCGTTTCCTCGTGGATTGTGGGCTTTCCGGTAAGCAGGCGGAGCTACGGCTTGCAGAGATCGGGGTAGACCCCGCTTCGCTCAACGCGATCCTCGTCACGCATGAGCACGCCGATCACATCCACGGGGTGGCTACCTTGAGTCGACGCTACGCATTACCGGTATACGCGAACGCCGGTACCATGGAGCGGATCAGTAAGCCACGCGGCAGGGAGATATTCACCACCGGGAGCGATTTTTGTGTCGGAGCAGTCGAGTGCACCCCTTTTAGTATCGCTCACGATGCGGTTGACCCGGTTGGATTTTCAATCCGGGCCGAGGGTTTTAAGCTCGTCATCCTCACCGACCTTGGGCGAGTAACAACGCTCGTGCAGGAACACGTCAAGGGGGCACATGCGATCGTACTGGAGTCGAACCACGATCAGGAGATGTTGCAGTCGTGTAGCTACGCCTGGGAGCTCAAACAGCGCATCGCCTCGACCCACGGACACCTGTGCAACGAAGCTGCTGGACAGCTCATTGAGGACATCATGCACCCAGAGCTTTTTCACATCATTTTGGGGCATCTGAGCGAGAATTCAAACACCCCAGCCTTGGCTCTCGAGTGCGCCAATCGCTACCTAGCACGGTGTTCCGAGCGGGCTGGCGGACTCAAAACTTTACTGGCTGGGTCGATTTACCAGAGTTTGCCGTGCCTCGAGCTTGATGGCGAGCACCGCAACGGGGTAACCTTGGGCTTGGACCTAGCCGCCGTGGCTGGGTAGCCACGCAAAGGAACACGTTAGCATCGATGATACCCCGTTACACCAATCCGGAGATGGCAGAGGTGTGGTCCGATGAGGCCCGCTACCGCATTTGGCTCGATATAGAGCGCTACGCCCTCGAGGGGCTCGTCAAGGTCGGAAAAGCGCCTGCAGAGGCGCTTGCGGTCTACAATGAGAAGGCCAACTTCTCCGTCGAGCGGGTGCTGGAGATTGAGCGTGAGGTCAAGCACGACGTCATCGCCTTCCTCACCAACGTTGCGGAGTACGTGGGGCCGTTGTCGCGCTTCGTGCATCGCGGAATGACCTCGAGCGACGTGGTCGATACCTGCCTGGCGGTCCAGATGCGGCGCGCTGGCCTCCTGATCCGTAGGGCGCTCGAACAGGTCATGACGACCCTCAGGGAGCGCGCTGTCGAGTTTCAGGTGACCCCATGCATCGGCCGTTCACACGGGATTCACGCCGAGCCAACCACCTTTGGGGTGAAGTTGGCTGGTTGGTACGCCGAATGTAGTCGGCAGCTCAAACGGCTGGAGATGGCCATTTCGACTGTCTCGGTCGGTAAGCTCTCTGGAGCTGTCGGCACCTATGCCGGGATCGATCCGAGTGTCGAAGCCTTGGTCATGCAGAAGCTCGAGCTGGTCCCTGAAACGGTTGCAACGCAGGTGGTAGCACGCGACAGACACGCAGAGTACATGGCGTGTTTGGCGGGTATCGCGTCCTCAATCGAACGCTTCGCAGTGGAGATACGTCACCTGCAGAGAACTGAGGTGCGCGAGGTCATGGAAGGCTTCACAGCGGGTCAAAAGGGTTCCTCAGCGATGCCGCATAAACGCAACCCGATCCTGAGCGAGAATCTGTGTGGGTTAGCGCGCCTGGTTCGTTCGTACGCCGTGGCAAGTTTCGAAAACGTCGCACTTTGGCACGAGCGTGATATCAGCCACAGCTCGGTTGAACGGGTTGCGGTGCCTGATGCCTGTACAGCTCTGCACTTCATGTTGGTGCGCTTCGAGCATCTGGTACGTCATCTGGTGGTGTCTCCCGAGCGCATGCTGGAGAACCTAGAGCTGACGCGCGGCACGGTGTTCTCGGGGCACCTGCTGCTCGCTTTGGTGGATAAAGGGATCTCGCGCGAGGAGGCTTATGCTATCGTTCAGAAGCACGCCCTAGCGGCTTTTGACGGCGGCGCTACGTTGCGCGAACGGGTGCATCAGGATGCGCAGATAACGGCGGTCATGACAGCGCACGAGATAGACGGCGTGTTTGACCTCGCGCGGCATCTGCGTGAAGTTCCGCGGATTGTCTCGCGGGCGCTTAATTCGTAAGGAGTTTGTTGGGGGAGCACTATGCGATTTCAGGTACTGGTTCGACTCAAGGCTGGCGTACTCGACGTGCAGGGTAAAGCGATAGAAACGGGGCTCAAGGACAAGCATTTCGAGGGCTTCAAGAACATCCGTGTCGGACGCGTCATAGAGCTGCAGGTCGAGGGTGTTCCCGCGGAACAGGCGCGCACGCAGGTAGGCGAGGTGTGCCGGCTGCTGCTTGCTAATCCGGTCATCGAAGACTACGAGATCAAGGAGGTCGCGTGAGGGTAGCCGTCGTCGTATTCCCAGGCACTAACTGTGAACAGGACGTATTGCGCGTTTACGGGGAGCTTCTCGCGGCGCAGGCGTACCCGGTTTGGCACAGGGATACTGACCTCCAGGGGGCCGACCTCGTGGTCCTCCCAGGCGGGTTCTCCTACGGCGATTACCTACGCACGGGTGCGCTCGCAAAGCTCTCGCCGGTGATGGGCTCGGTCAAAACGTTTGCGGATCGCGGTGGACGGGTGCTCGGTATCTGTAACGGCTTTCAGGTTTTGTGTGAGGCCGGTCTTCTGCCTGGGGCGTTACTCGAAAACGTTGGTCGCCGATTCCTCTCACGTTTCGTGCACATCGCGGTTGGCTCGACTCGATCGTTTTTCACCCAAGGGCTTGAGCCACGACAGGTCATTACGTGCCCCATAGCACACTTCCAAGGTAACTACTTCGCTGACCCGGATACGTTGAAGGACCTCGAGGACAGTGATCAGATCGTATTCCGCTACAGCACGGCCGATGGCCAGATACGCCCGGCGGATCTCGAGGTGAACGTCAACGGTTCGTGCTTGGCGATTGCTGGTGTGAGTAACCGGGCGGGTAATGTGGTCGGATTGATGCCGCACCCCGAGCGAGCGGTGGAATCGCTCACCGGATATGTGGGTGGGGTTAGTGGATTGGAGCCCTTTCGGGCGGCGGTCTCTGGCTAACGGAGGTGCTGGGGGCTCCCCGGAGCCGCGTGCTTATCCGCGCAGAACCCGCTTAGTCAGCCAAACGAAGAGTGCTACACCCGTCATACCCACCAGGACAACCCCCGCCAACATCACCGGATTGAGCTGCTCGCGGCCTGCGCGCTGTATGGGGTCAGAGATCTGGAAGCTTTGAGCCACCATGTCGAGCACCGGGCGCGAGGCCGCAAAGCTGTCGGTAGTATCGAGCAAGGTCAGCGTAAACGTTCTCCAAGCTCCGTCAATCACCACGATGATCGCCGTCATTGGAGTGTTGAGATTTGTGTAGCTAACAACCGCGGAGAGGCGGCTGAGTGTCGGCGAGGTACCGATGGTAGATTCAAAAAGGCGTGCATCGGTCAACCCAACCCTCTGATAGCTTTGCACAATTGCCTCGGCGCGTGCGCTGGGTGAGTTCCCAACAGCGACCGCACTGCGCACTTCCCACGTGACCGTGGCAGAGGGAAAACCGGTACCCTTTGAGCGAAACGCGCAGAGCGCTGATGGGTGCTCAACGCTGACCCGTTCCCAGCTTTGGTCAAGCTCCAGAGAGGCCTCCTGTGTGGCTCCGCACTCGATGCGAGAGCTTTGTGCGTGCGTCGGGGCCACCAACACTCCCAGCACAGATAGGGCCACCACGCCCAGCGAACATGCACACAAGCGGATTGAGCGTTCGCCAGGGTGGTGTTTCAGGAGGCGGTTTTTTCGCATGATTTCCGCAGTACCACGTAAAATTTGATATTGATCTAATACTTCAGATGTCACTATCATCCGCGATGTCTGAGCTTTTCGGCGAGACCTTTTGTCATCTTTTCATCGAAAAGAGGGGGAAAAGGGCACAAAGAGAGGACACAGATCGAAAGTAGTAGTTCGTGCGGTGTGAAGGTAAGCGCTAGTCGGAATGCTCCCACTACGACGGTTTGTATTCGCACACTCGACGCGTAAAACCCCACTTACTGGTGGGTTTTGGCTGCGCTGTCTCTCGGGGCGTAAAGTTTGTCGAAACTCTGAGAGGACGGGGCCGGCGGCGGCAACGCACGTTTTTATTAGGTATTAAACGTACCACTCTAATTAGGAGAACTAACTCATGGCAAAAAAGCCAGCGAAGTCCAAGAAGCCCGTGAAGAAGATGGCTGCAAAGAAGGCTGCAAAGCCTGCTAAGAAGGCAGCTCCAGCGAAGATGGTCAAGGCGGCCCCAACACCTGCTCCAAAGGCTCGTGTTGTTGTAAAGCCGCGCAACACGTCGACGCTCAGCTTCACCCAGTCGGAGTTCGTAGAGAACATCCGTGCATTCTGTGGTCTACACAAGCGTTCGGAAGCCCGTCAGTTGGTAGAGGACATCGCTCTCTTCGTAACTGAGTCGCTCCGTAAGGGCTACAAGATCCCGCTCATGGGCCTCGGCAAGTTGTACGTGCGCGAGACCAAGGCTCGTCAGGGACGTAATCCTGCGACCGGTGAGATCATCAACATCCCGAAGAGGAAGCGAGTGAAGTTCACTCCTGCTAAGGCTCTCAAGGAGAGGGTATTGTAATCCTTTAGTGGATTGTAATGCTCGCAAAGGGCGTGGAGGCTTCGGTCTTCACGCCCTTTTTCGTTGTGAGAGCCGTGAGGTGCGCAAGGGCCCGAATTGGGGTAGTCTAGCTGCATGAACGATCAAGAGATCACTGCGAATGAACCCTCACGAGAGGCGATAGTCGAGGTATTGAAGACGGTTGAGGACCCTGAGTTGTTCCTCGATATCTGGTTCCTCGGGTTGATTTACAATATCGCTATCGATGGTGCGGATGTCGTACTGGATATGACATTCACGTCACCGATGTGCCCCGCCGGACCGCAACTCAAGCATGAGGTCGAGACCAAGGTAGGGGGCGTGGCAGGCGTAAAGAGCGTTGTCGTGAACATCACCTTTCAGCCGCCCTGGGAGCCTTCAGACGAGGTCAAGGGAATGCTCGGTATGATGTAACGTGGGGGAAGAGGAGGGGAGAAAGGTGCAGATCTCGCAGGACCAGGCTGAATTAAAGGATGTCGTTCGTCGATTCCTTTCGGAAAAGGTACCTTCCGAATATATACGCGAGCGTATTCGCTCCGGAACGCGACACGATCAGGAGTTCGTCAAAGGGCTCGGCGAGCTGGGTTTGGATGAGGGTTTCGCTGCGACACCTGCTCTGTTCGCCTTCGTCGAATTAGCGCTCGTCGCTGAAGAAGCTGGTCGAGTGTTACTCCCTGAACCGCTGGTTGAACGCCTCTTCGGAGCGTACGTCGTCCCCAGGCTCCTGCCGGCTGCGTGTCGGGGGACCTATGAAAGCGCAGTTTCGGTGACTGATACCGTAGGGTTTGCACCCACGGTGTGTTGCGACCTCGAGGTATCACAGTCAGGGACACTCTCGGGTGATATTGTGTGGGGTTTTGGCATCGAGGGTGCGTCGCGGGCTCTGGCGTTCTCGCGCTACGACGGAAGGCGTACTGCATTCGTCGTTGACCTGAGTGGTTCTGGGGTCTCGTGCACACCGCGCGCGTCGTTGGATCTCACTACCGCTCTCTGTGGTATCTCACTCGTCGATGCTGCTCCCGTTGCTACGTTGAGTTCCGAGGGTTCTCACGTTGCCGAAGATTGCCTGGAGATCCTCAAGGCGTGCGAGGTTTTCGGTGTATGCGAACGGGTAATCGAGATGAGTGTCGATTACGTAAAGACCCGTGAGCAGTTCGGGGTGCCGATCGGAGGCTTTCAGGCAATTCAGCACAAGCTCGCCGATATCTACGCTCAGACTGAGGCCCTGGGCGCGCTGTGTCGTTTTGCAGCGTGGACGGTCGAGCACTCGCCTGAGCAGCGCGCTCTCACCGCACGCGCGGCATCGCTGCAAGCGGCTACGATGGGGCCGCAGGTGTGTGAGGTAGCGCTGCAGTGTCACGGAGGTATCGGGTTTACGTGGGAATACGACCTACACCTCTACCTCAGGCGCGCCAAGGCGTTTGAGGCGGCTTTTGCTCTGACCGAGGAGCGTGCAGGTGAGCTTCTCGAACGCGCCTGCAGGTGAGTGCGAACGGTCCGTAGACGATAGGCGCAGCCTTAGAGTGCGTAACAAAAATGCTCCTCTGCTTCGGATGGCTGCAATCGGCA
>JBBAUR010000117.1:0-7806 GCA_040398075.1 Bdellovibrionota bacterium
TCGACCTCGCACGAAGTAGCTGTCGTGAGAACCGCTCTCGAGGAGGGCAGTGATGTGGTACGTTCACGGTCTCGATGGTAAGTTAGTCAATTCTCGCCATCTAGACTTTTGATATTTGAGTATCTCTGCGTAAACCCGTAAGATTATGGGTACAACACAACATTCGAGTGGAGCGATTACGCGCCCCCTCACTGTGACGTTGTTCGTGGTCCCTCTAGTATTCTGGCTCCTCCAGCCCTCTTGAGGTCTTGCTCTAAAGAAAAGAGTTGACGAGAGCGTGCTTCGAGTATATTTCTATACTAGTATGGAGCACGAAAACAGCCTCATTGTCCATTGTCCGAGCAACATCTCCGCTCGGCCGCCGTCGGCGGCAAGCAGGAGTTCGCGAGATCTTCTGTCTACCGAAGCGAGTATAACCCCTCACGCGCGTAGGTTCATCCGTCACGGCTCGACGGAGCACCTGGAGACTTTGTTTTCGCGACTGAAGGATGGGCCATTGCTCATAGCGGTGCTTTCGTATGGGCTCGGGTTACCCGCGTCGGATGTCTGCTCCATACGGATTAGGGATGTCAACATCACCTCGCAGAGTGTGATGGTCAAATGTATAGCCTATCAGGTTCCTAAGATGGTGCTCGAAGATCTGAGGGAATATATTCAGGATAAGCTTTGTGGATATGAAGCATCCGTCAGCCTTTCAAAACGTGATCAACGTCTCTTTTCAGAGGCAGAGCACCGGATTGCTCGAGGCGAGGTTTTGTCGTGGTGGCGTATTTTCGAGGTGACTCGAGAGTGCAACAAGTGCAGGGAAAGTATCACTGGAGGGTACCTCGCAAGTGAGTGTCTCGAATCTGCGATAAAATGCTCAGATAGTGTAGCGGGGATCATCGATAGAGCTTTAGGCCTCATAGGACGAGTACATCTGCATCGAGCTAAAAGAAGGGGTGCTAAATTCTTTTCCGCCCTTGAGCTCTTCGACAAGGGCCCACGAATCGTTCGGCGAAGTCGGCGTGGTGTCGTGACGGCGTATTATGTATGGCGGTCTCAGGGAGTATGAAGTAGGTCCTTCCTTGTAAGTCCCAACACCCGATCCGGGAAATTTGTGAAGAGCCCGTCTACACCCATGTCTCGAAGTGTCTCGATATCATGAGTTTCGTTTGCGGTGTAGACGTACACCGCGAGCCCTTTTGCTCGAGCGTCGGCAATGCGCTGGGTAGTTACCGCATCGATGTGCAGATGAAGTGAGATCGGTTCGAAGGTTCTTATCATCTCATCGAGATTGATCGGATATCCATAGACGAGTAATCCGATCGGAATCTCAGGATGCTCGCCCTTGAAGATGCTCAACTCAATCTGGTCGAAAGCTGACACTAGAAAATCACGTGCTTGCCACCCCTGTACTAGAGCCTCTTTGATCACCCTCGCTGCCGCCGATGCTGAACCGAATCCTTTCAATTCCACCTGTGCCTTTGCCTTTCCCCTGATGAGAGCAAGCACCTCGGAAAGGAGGGGTATCCTTTCGCCCTTTCCGACGTCATACGAACGCACCGCTGCCAATGATTGACGGTCAATAAATCCAAAGCGCTTGGCACACCGTGTAAGGGTTCGGTCGTGAAACACTATCGCTTCGTCCTCTACGGCGCGCACGTCGAACTCGATCCAGGGTGCCCCTAAAGCCAGCGCCTTGGAGAAGCTTCTGAGGGTGTTCTCCGGTTCATGGCCCGAGGCGCCGCGATGTGCGAAGCAGACTAGGGGAGGGGCTGAGGAAATAGTCATTCAATCACCAAGTATATGAAATTGCGCGCATCTTCTTTAGTAGATTTCGTTTTCACGCCTCACGATATCTTCCAGAGTCCCGCGCCGCTCTATAACCTTGAGCGATCCATCCTGCTGGAGGAGGATCGATGGAGGAAGGTTCATAGAGTTGTAGTCACTCTTCATGGCATGACTATATGCTCCGATGTGGCTCTGGACCATCAGATCACCGAGCTTGAGCTCGGGAAAAGTGCGCGGTGCCAGAGAGCCGTCCTCAGTCCTCGTGAACACGTCTCCGGACTCGCACAGATATCCCGCGATAATGTAGTCATGTGCACCGCTCATCTGTCTACCATCGAGCGAGACGAACTCGATCGGGTGATAGGCGCCATAGATAGCTGGCCGCGGGTTGTGGTTGAAGCCCGTGTTGACGAGTGCAAAGTGGTAGTCTGGAGTTTGCTTCAAATTCTGTACCTCCGCGATAAGGTAACCGCATTCGGCAACTACGAAGCGTCCTGGCTCTATCTGCAGTTGAACCGGTTTTCCGTACATGCGAGAGAAATCGTGGAAGCTCTCGGTTAAACGTAGGCCCCAATCGCTGAGAGGCATCGGTGTATCTGTGGCTGGGTTATATACGACCGGAAGTCCACCACCCAGGTTAACGAAATCGAGATCGGGAAACGCTCTGGCAACCCCCAGTGTGAGGTCCTTTATCCTGAGCCAGTGCGCCAGGTCGGTACCTGAGCCGATGTGAGCATGAACGCCATTGAGCCGAAGGTTGTAGTCCTTCGTAACCTTGCGGACCTCGTCGAGCTGAGTGATATAGATGCCGTGTTTGCTGGCAGGTCCACCGGTGTTGACTTTGTCGTTTGCTCCGTGCCCTTCGCCAGGATTGAGTCGGAAGGAAAACGATGCACCGGGGCGTAGTCGGCCTAACAGTCGAATCTGATCGAGGGAACTACAATTCATGGTAACGCCCATCTCTAGTAGTTCGTTGAACACCGGCTCCGAGGCACTCTCGCCTGTGTAGCCGATCTGGTGAGGGGCATAGCCCGCTACCAGGGCTCTCTTGGCTTCGTTCAGCGAAGAAGCATCGATCCAAAGCCCTTCATCACGGATGATCTCGAGAATGGCTCGCAGGGTTAATGCCTTGCAGGCATAACGAATAACGGTGTTGCCGTAGCTGATCGCATTCTTGAGCTCCTTGCAGCGCTCTCTGATCGTCGACTCGACAAATACATACAGAGGGGTATGAAACTTTTGTGCGACGGAACGGACGAGGTCTGGTCGTAAAATCATGGGGTAAGGATACCTCTTTGATGAATGCCTTGGAAGAGAGGCTGCTAGCGCCTCTTCTTACGAGCCCTCTCGAGAGCTTCCGCAACCTCCTCCTTTCCTCTCTCGGTGTACCGCATCGTAATTCGGACGTCGCTGTGTCCCAGAGCTTGTGCGACCAGTCTGATGTCTTTCGAAGTGTCCAACAGGTCTATCGCAAAGGTGTGACGGAGTAGGTGTGGGTGCAGCCTGGTCTCGACCGAATACCCCCTGATAGCTCTCCAGACACTCTTGGCGCCCATGTAAAAGCTGTGCGGTTCGTTGGGTTTCGCCCCGTGAAGACTCACGAAGAGCGGTAACTTTCCGTCGGTCACCGGGGATAGGACGGGGAAGAACCGTTTGAGCTGTTCCGCGCGAGCACTCAAATACTCACGGAGCTTCGCCCGCATGCTCGAGGATATATAGACGTCCCTGAATCGTCGCCCCTTCGTCTTGACATCGCGTATCCACTCGAGTTTCTCGTCGATCTGCGAACACTTCAGAGTGCGGACCTCCTCCGCACGCAGGCCGGTGTCGAGTAGTAGTCTCATGAGGATCTCATTTCGATACGAAGCGAAATTTCCCTTGGTGGCGCGGATCGATGTGGCTTGTTCCCTGATTCGTTCCAGCTCCTCAGGATTGATCGATTGAGGGCGCACGTTCTGAACCTTCGGTGGTTTCACATCACGGGCAGGGTTCACGAAACCGGGGAGACGTTCGGCCAGAGTTCGGCCCATATGTTTGAGGGTTGCTAATCGTCGCGCGACTGTTGCTGGCGCCTCGACCTTTAAAGACTCGTCGACGAAGCGCTGGCAGGAGGAAAAATCCCAATCTCCGACTGTCAGGTGCTCAATCTCGACTACCCTGCGGTGCCGTTTGAGAAAATCGAGAAATTTGTCGGTATCGAGGCGCTTCGCGCGAGCGGTGTGGCTCGCTCCGTCTGCAAAATAGTCGAGGTATTCGCGGACCACAGCGGCAAGTGGTCGTGATGCCACGCTCTCGGACGGCTTTGCATCCCCTCGTAGTGCTCGGAGAACTTCATTCATAGGTGCTCTTAAGTGTACGGAAGGAGCCTTATCTGTGCTAGTCCATCTCGACATGTTACAGCGGCCAGTTCTGCTCCTCGAGCTTACCAGTTTGGGTGTGTGAGCGTCTGCTTGAGTGGTTCAAGTTGCTGTAATTCTGGGAAAAGAGGCTAAAACTTCCCCTCTTGGCGTGCTCCACGGCATGACAGATGAAGCCAAACATTCTACACTCTGGACTATGAACAATCAGGTTACCTTCAGCTCTTCGCTTCAGGAGATAGTACATACGGTCGAATCAGCCGTGCTCGATGCGGCACACTACCTCGTCCAAGCTTCCCGCTCGGGTGACAAGCTAGAGGTGAACGTCAAGGCTGATCATTCCCTGGTTCTCAACCTCGATTTAGAGAGCCAACGTCGTATTTTGGCGAAACTCGGAGCCTCCTTTCCGATCGTGGCAGAGGAGGATGAAACCTCACACCGACTCATCGAGAGCTGTTCGTCATACTTCCTCGTTGATCCCTTGGACGGAACTACTTCGTGCAAACGCTTTTTGGGACAGCAAGGTGGTCAGGTAGGGTACGGACCACTGGTCGGTTTCGTAAGAGAGCATCAACTCACGGTTGCGTGCTTCTACAGCGTCCCGCATCAGCGACTCTTTACAGCGGTACGAGGTGAGGGATGTTATGCAAGTGAGGTGAGCTTCGCGAGCGCTACGATTCCTGTCGAGCGTCGGAGATTGGTGGCGCCACCGTGTACCTCGCTGACGCAGGCCGGAGTGTTGTTCTTGCTCGGGCATCATGGTGAGTCACGCATTGTACAGCACCTAAAAAATCTGAATGCGGTCGAAAATATGTACCGCTTCGGCGGGTTTGCAAACGATTGTGCACGCTTGGCGCAGGGATTCGAACAGGTAAGTATTCAGTTTTCGGTTAAGCCTTGGGATCTTCCAGGGGTCTTGTTTCCCGTAGAGGCGGGCCTCGAGGCGTGGATTGACCCTGTGAACCGTTGTGTACCGCTGGCTGACTGGCGTATCGAGAGTAATAATCCGATGTACATCGTCCATCCAGGGGTTCGAGACGAATTCTTTTCGAAGTTGAAGACCTTGGGCTGAGGAGCCTCCTCATGGCGATCATTCGCCTCGACACGCATGCACACCTGTACGATTCTTACTCGCTCCTCACGTGGGGCAGATCTGCCGTTGCCAATCTTCAAGATGGAAAGCAACATGTTACTCCGGCGGTCATAGTGGTAGATCGCCAAGGGCAAGATTCTTTCATGCGCTTGCAGCGCGAGTCGTCCGAGTGGCACGAGCTCTGCGAAGGTCGTGCAGGTATCTATCACTCAGTTGATGCCGATCTGATCGTGATACGGGGTGCGCAATATGTGGCGCAGGAACGGATCGAGGTTTTGGGGCTTGGGTGTTTCCGCGAGGACTTGGAAGGTAAGCCAGCAGAAGAGATAGTTTCTGCTGTACGGGATGCAGGGGGGATCGCGTGTCTTCCGTGGTCGCCAGGAAAGTGGTTGGGCGCACGTGGCGTTGTCGTGCGAGGGTTCCTGGAGCGCTACACGCCGCAGGTCCTCTCAGTCGGAGATGTTGCGATACGCTCGAGTCTTGGCCCTCCGTCAAGCCTGCTTACTCGCGCGCGAGCGCTTGGCTATCGGGTATTCCTGGGTAGCGATCCACTGCCGTTTAGTGGAGAGGAGCTCTTAGTGGGCTCCTTCGGACAGGAGCTCGAGGTTGAAAGTAACGATTCCAAGGAAGGCCTTGCGGGTAAGCTGCTCGAGCGGCTGAGAGACCCGCTGTGTAAACTCTCTCCATGCGGGAGGCGTAACAGCCTGTCTCGAGCACTCAGACGCTTTATGGTGAGCAATGTCTCCCGGCATCGTTACTCGTCTTCCCCGTCTACCCGCGACTAGGGAAGCGAGGCTATCGAACGACCGCCCAATCCGGCTCCTGTTGCGTTGAGCAGTGAAGAGTTCCGCCCCCCAGGATCCAATCACCACAGTGGATACCAATAATAGTATGGCTTGGCAGTAGATCAGCAAGCAGTCCTAGAGCGTACCGATCGCGCACATCGTTGTAGGTCGGCACGAGCACTAATCCATTTGCGAAATAGAAGTTCATGTATCCGGCGGGCCAACGAGCTCCGTCACAAAAACGGGGCTCAGGAAGAGGGAATTCGACAACGGTGAGCTTCTCACCGGTCGGTGTGCGGTAGCTCTGCAGCGCTTCAACGTTTTCCCGAAGCTTCGAGTACTGCTCCCTGTCACTTTCGTCGGCACTCGCTACGACCACCGTACGTGGGGAAACGAAGCGAGCCACATTATCGATGTGACCATGCGTATCGTCGCCGCTCACACCGTGCGGGAGCCAAATAGTGTGAGGGGCTCCCAAGTATTCCGCAAATAGTCTTTCGTACTCTCCCTTCGAGAATCCAGCGTTGCGCTGTTGAGTTTCAGAGAGCAGGCACTCCTCGGTCACGAGGATGAGGCCGTCTCCACTCACGTCCAGCATCCCGCCTTCGAGTACAGGAACGCCTTCACCAGATTGAGCCCGTGTTAGAGGAACCGAGGTTACAGTAGCTACAAAATCGGGAACCTGTCTGTCGAGCTCTACCTCGGGGAGATGCCCCCAGCCGGTGAATGTAAACGAAAGCCAACGCGGGCTCTGTCCCACGATTCCCAACGGCCCTGAATCCCTCAACCATGCACGGTTGTATGGCGCCCGGTGAATTCGGATCTTTCCGCTGATCTGCTGTCGTTCCAGGCGCTCTCGTAAGTCTTTCTCGAGTGCGTCGTTCAGACAGAGGATCTCGACGTGCTCGACCTTGGAGACGTGTCTGATGAATTCACAGTACGCCCAGCGAACGGCGTCGAGCTTTCCCGGATAATCGGATTCCATGTACGGCCAAGCGATCCATGTCGCTCGGTGAGGCTCCCATTCTGCAGGCATGCGCTGAGGTGTCATAACCGTAGTCCCTCTCGGTTGGGTATGTTACTCGGCCTGTTCTGGAGCACGTCGTTCCATCGATTCCGTCGACTCCCCGGCCCAAAGTCGTTGTCCACGGATCCCTAAACGTGTAGCGAATTTCTCCTTGATGAGAAACTCCTCAGGAACGATTTTCTTGCCCTCGAGCCACAAATAGATCCGTTCGGCAGCCATCCTGTGAGCGATCTCGTTCGGATGCCGGTCGACTCCGGGTATGACCTGCAGTCTATCGAGGGGGATGTCCTTGTAGATCGCAGAGAGATCGAGCACAGGGACGTTCAAGGATTTCATCAGTGCTTCGACCTTCGAGTGAATCGCGTAAAACGGATAGTTGTCATCCATCGGTATGCCGAAGAGGGGAAACACAACCGCGACGATCGGCTTGTTCTTACTTCTGACATTCTCTACTAGGCGACTCATAGCTTCGCTGAAGGGCTTCCAGGAACGCGGATTCTCGAAGAGTTTGTTGAAATAATCGACGTAGTCCGAATGGGTCCTGGTGTTGTGCAGGCGAGTGACGACGAAGCCGTACGATCTCCAGTGACGAGCGAGCCAGCCTGAAAGGCCCTCTAGCTTGAGAGCACCAAAGCGATCCCGCATGTTTTCTTCAATTCCAGTTGGGGTGTGAGCCTTTACTTCAGGGTCATTCAAGGTAATCTGCAAGATGATCGCATCACTGCCCTCCTCGAGAGCGGTTCTCACGACAGCTACTTCGTGCGAGGTCGA
>JBBAUR010000118.1:0-7604 GCA_040398075.1 Bdellovibrionota bacterium
ACAATGACAAACGACGATAATTTTATAATTTACAGAAAAAAGGTTGCTTAGCCCACGTTCTCTCAACAGGGCAGCCAATAGTTCAATGGCGCTCAGGCTCGAGACCATCGAGAGGTCACGCAGATCCTCTCTTATGACGCTCGATATCCGGTCGAGAAGGAGTCGTCGAGAGAGGTCAGGATTAAAGAAGCTCTCAGGAAAGCCACCGTGTTGTAGAAGGAAATCGACGTGTCCTTGGCCGATGTATCGGGCTGCATCTCGCTACGAGCTTTCTAACGCAGCAAAGCGCTGTGCAGCTACGCGTTTTCCCCCGAGCTATCCTCTTGCTCTTCCTCCGCAAGCATCTTAACGAAGGCTTCATTCGGAGTGAACGATGAATCACCCTCTTCGTAATACAGCCTCGCTACTCTGAACGAGAATAACGCGTCGACAGCCGTGCTCTGATCGTCTCGCTGCGAACGAATCGTCCCGAATGAAATCATGCGAACAGGTGGTGTAGTCCGGGTGACTACGAGAGTATCGCCGCGCTTTGCGGTCGTAGTGTGAGTATCATGAAGAGCCTTCTCTAGGAATTCTGCAGCTGTGATAGCCTTCCCCGTCTGCTCATTCCGATGTTTGCCTCGGACTGCAGAGATCAGGCCAGTAATAAGCCCTTCAGGAAGGCTAATTCCGCATGAAGCTAGGCCATCATCAACTGAGGTAGTGTCCAGATTACCGGAAGTGATTAGAGCAAGAGCTGGTTCGATTCTTGTTAGGAGCTCTGTGTGTAGCGGCAGGTCAAGTAACCTTATATCCCAACTCTTGAAATACCGACTAAAACTGCCAACTCCTATCAGCTGCTTATTCCGATCAAGGATGCGCAGAGTAAAAATAGCGTCGCTCGAGCCGATATCTTTTATGAATGTGCAACGGTGCTCGATTACCACTACCTGTGCGCGCTGCTCATCCAACTGGCACAATACGGTGTCGAGCGCTTGCCCTAGCTCGGACGTCATCGCTCTGACGAGCTTATGAGCGTGATTCGCTCCCCCCATGTACGAGGCTTCCTCATCCTGCTTGCACGGCAGGTGCTTTATCTCAACTCTCTTGTTGAGCTCCTGAATAGCACTAAGAACAGATTGGTCAAAAAATGACTCTGGGCTAAAACTTAGCTGCTGGTCACAATCCCATGAATGCTGCTCTTTTGGCGAATGCGTATTGGCCTCCAGAGAGATAGAGATTGCACCGCTCTCAAAAGCTTCCCTAAAGTCTTGAGCAAATCCACTTGCTGTTAAGCGAAGCGAGTTGAGGGTCGGAATGAAGCGAACGTAACTCTCCGCTTGTTTCAAGATATTACAAAGCTTAGATCTTGCTACAGGCGTTAGAAGGCCCGCACCAGCAAGATGGACTGCTAGTGTTTTAACTTCACCGGAGTTGAGGGTTATAGGGTACGGAAACCAAAGCTCGTGTTGCTCGGGTTCCTCCTGCACCTTAGACTGCCAAAACTCGGAATATATCGGTGTCAGGGCAGCCTCTGAAAGAGCTGCTGAGTTATCCATCATCGGGAGTTGTAGGGATACGCGGATGGTTTCCGCTTCCTGATTATAAAAACACTGTAGCCCGCCACAATAGGGAGTAACGATCCCAGCTGCCGCTGCTAATCGATTGGCGAGGCTGGCTAGTTCGGTTTCCCAGTCGTTTCTGAGACACAGCGGAGCCTCGCATTCAAGATAGAGCGTATCCGCTTCACGAAGCACACCGCAGTGGATACTCTTGCGGCCAAAGAGGGCGTGGCGCGCTGCCTGCCACAATTCACTCTTCTCAATCGTTTCTTGATAGGTCTCGGACCCATTGCGAGTTACAACTCCTACTCCGTGTTTTGGAAAGACCCGCTCGATAGCCCTCTGGTGCACCGCGGCCGCTGCAGAAGTGAGCGCGTTGCTTACAATTGCGCAAGCGGCAGAGAGGTGTGAAGGGTCCATCTGGATCGACCAGCTACCCTCGTCAAGTGTTACATCAATCTCAGGAGCAATACTTAGCTCTGCTAGGAAGTGATTGCCGTCGATCGCGGTATCAGCAACAGTTGAGTTACACTTGAATTGAGCAAGCCACCCCTCAATTTCTCGACATTGAGACTCGTAGTCGGTAACGATCGAACCTTTCTGCTGCGGCGACAACCCGAACGGATCATTCTCGGGGGTCCGAATCCATTCCTCCGCCACTTCCCGTTGAAGGGCGATCAATTCGTTCGTAAAGAGCTCTAGTATGCTCAGGAAAGGGTAGAGACATGAGCTTGCCAAGTCAGCTAAATCAGTGTTGCAATCTTCAGAGAGGGCCTCTGTCAACTGCTCAGAGAGTCTGCAACCTGCCTCGACTAAGACTGCTTCTCGCTGCTTGAGCGGTTCAAGCTGGTCTGCTCTCTTATTAAGTAATGTACAGTAGCTGTCCTCTCCTATGGGGAGATGAGTCAATGCATGGAGAACCCGTATCTTTCCCTCACACGTGGAACAAAAGAGAGCTGGATGCGATGAGCGGATTGCCCGAAGCGTCTCAGGTGTAAGTTCCCGTTGAGGTGACGACTGGTTCTTCTGTGTTGGTATCTCCGATGTAGTGCCGTCATCACTCTCTCTTTTTCCCGGGAAGAATTGAGATTGCCAGCGATCATCTCGGGATTGCCCAAACTGCTGCATACTTAGTGATCCTTGATAACTCTCGACGAGTACTTGGGGAAGCGCGCGTCAAAACGGGCCTATCGTTCCCACCTTAGAATAGCTCAATAGCCGTCGTATGCAACCCGTCTTGGATTTCGCGGGTACAATAAATATGAATTTTACAGAGAGCGCAGTGAGAGCGGTGAGGGGGAGAGCGGCCCACTCATCCAACAGGTCATCGATTGCGCTATCGAGGTTCATCGAACTCTAGAACCTGGATCGCTCGCGATGCCGGCCACGACCACCGTACTACGTGAACCGATAGCCGTGGGGCGTTCTGGTATCACGTCACACCTCTCTGTCATCGTGGGCAATTATACTCCCCAAAGAAAACACTTCTCACAGGAGATTTATTCAGAGATTCCGAAACCTGCGCTAGTTTGAGTTTGACAGGCACGGATCAGCCGTCTAGCGCATCCCGCGGATCTTCTCTTCCAAGATCTTCTTAGTCAAATCCAGATAGTAGGAACGCCTCTCTGTCGGTACGAAGAATGTGTTCGGAGCACCATCGTGCATAATGTACCGAGAAAGGCCTTCCGGATCCGAGGAAGTAGTAGTGAGGCGCCACACTCCGAGCGCTGCCGCCGAGAGCTCCGTTGAATATCGCTCCAGCACGAGAGCAGGAGCTACGGCGTACTGCAAATCAGCCATCAATTCCTGGATCCATATCTGCTCTGCTTGCTGATTGAGAGGCAGGGACGCCAAGTCTGGATACTCAACACGCAGATGCGACGGTTCTGTCAAGAAAGCTGCCGACTCGAGGTATCCTTCGACGGCCGGCTGTAACGCGGGAGCTATATCACCGTCACGCACCATCTGCTCAAGCCTCTCGATTCGCGCGTGAAATGGAAGTTGCCACGCTTGGCTTAGAGCTTCATGCAGAGCCCTACTCAGCTCGACTATGTGCCGCTCTGCTGGCAGAGTGTGCTGAACTATCTGCCGGGATTTCACGTATATCTCTTCAGGTCGCATCTCTGCGAGCGTTCCCTCTGCAACCAAACGCGCTCCAATATCGAGCGCAATACGGAGCGAGACATCGGTTGCATACTGTAAACTTACCCGTTCATTTCCTCGGACCGTATGCTCGAAGAAACTCGAGCATCGCAGGTGGGAGAAGTACGTTGGAACCGCTGCATCTCCTTGTCGCGTTTTGAGCCACCACAGAGCGGCGAATACATCGGCTTCAGCCTCGGCAATACACCTCTCGTAGTTTGACTCGTGTTCGAAGTCGTTCTTGTGTCCAGAGAGAAATTGAAAGGCGTGGCCGCTCTCGTGTAACAGCACGAAGGCGTGAAGGTCGTCCCGTGGGATGAGGCGAGTGAGCATCGCTGTCGGACACGAGATTCCAGCCAAGCTCTTGAGCGCCAGAGTGCGTGGGCGAGCTGAATCATATCCCACGACTGCGACGAGCGAGGGTGTCTCCGCTTGTCGCTCACTGAGGGGGAACGCCGCAGGACCTATGAGGTTTGTGGTCGCTCGAACCGTGGAGATCGCCTCATCATACTTCACTTGCATGTAGGTTCCGTCGAGCAATACCGCTCGCCCTTGCTCAATCAAGCGCTCCCTCAAGCGATTGGTGTCAAATCTACTTCCGGCTCCGAGCGGTTCATATGAGAGGTAATGATCGGGCCACACCAAGAGCACTGGTGAATTGGCTCCGAATATCTCCTCGTGTGCTCGAGCAGCATATGCGAAGCGCAGGAAGTCGGTAGAGCCCTCCGGGGATTGTGCGGATGACCGGGCGAGATATGGAACGGTAAGCGCGTCGAGGCCGTGTGGAGGGAACTCGGACACTGCCGCGCTAACCGTGCGGGGATGCGGATTGGGATCCTCCTGAGCAGTGACCCGAGCAGCGCCCAAGGGAGCGAGCGAAGAGAGTACCAAAGCGAGCGGACGTACCCACGCCGGGTTTTGGAATGATGAAAGGGTGTGCGGTGAGAGTTCAGGCGGCACAGAGTCTTCCTTACTAGCCTCGTGTCACAAAACAACCTTCCTCACCGTTATCACAAATTCCAGGCGCTCCCTAGTGATTTTCTTCCGTGCTGGCCGTGAGCGTGATATTCTCCCCCAAGGTTTCAAAGCGGCCGTATGCCGTTCTTGACAATTTACGGAGAGCACCATGCGCTTGGCTTCGATAGCAGTGACTTCCTCTCAATCTCAGGAATTGGCTGGCGACGGTCGACTCGTTGTTGTCTCCAGCGACATGACGACAGGCTGGCTCGTTGATGATGAACGTTGCCTCACTATGCGCCGAGCGATCGATAATTGGAGCTCGGTCCAAGACACGCTGCATAAGGTATCCCTCGAAGGGAGTGGAACAGAGATAGACCTTTCGCGCCACACCTTCTTGGCCCCCCTCCCTCGAGCCACAGACTTCGTAGACGGGAGCGGCTACCTCTCGCACATCCTGCGTGTGCGCAAGGCGCGTGGTGCCGAACCGCCCCCAGCGCTCGAGACCGATCCGCTCATGTATCGCGGTATCCCCACCTTCATACCACCCCACGCAGAGATAAAAGTCACTCATTTTTCGGATGGACCTGACTGCGAAGCTGAATTAGCGGTCATAGTAGGTGATGTCCCGGCGGGGATACGCCCATCTGAGGCACTACAGCATGTGCTACTCATCACGCAGATTAACGATGTATCACTCCGCGAGAGGATCAAACAGGAGCTCCCAAAACAGTTCGGTTTCCTGCAGAGTAAGCCCCCCTCCTCCGCCGGGCCACTCGCCGTGACCCCCGACGAGCTGGGAGCAGCATGGAATATGGGTAGACCCAACCTAACGATGAGCATCCAGAGGGACGAGGGCCTACTCGGAAAACTCGACACCGGTGAGCTTCATTTCTCGTTCGGTGACCTCATCGCCCACGCTGCATGCACCCATCCCTTGAGAGCAGGGACTATCATCGGCACAGGAACCGTCTCTAACGCCGATGCAACACGTGGTGTTGCTTGTGTTGCCGAGCAAGTTGCGATTGATACCTCGGCAGGACAGCCGCTTACCCCCTACTTCAGGGTCGGTGAGCGCGTGACGATCGAGACCTTTCTTGACGACCGTTCCCTGTTCGGCAGGATACTCAACAGATTTGTGGGCGCTTGAGCTCACATGCTTCCCTGGTGAAGCAAAGCTTATTGTGCTCGCTCAGCTAGCCTCATTCATCTTTTTTAAAAATGAATGAGGCTGGGTTTATATCCGGTGCTTTTCGAGTGCTCACAGCGGTTCGCCGGTGAAGTGTCGCTTCAATCCACTCCAACAATCCTGATAGTTCGCCTGCAACGCCGCATCCTTCACAGCCCAAGCGGTCACATGTTGGGGGTAGCGCGTCTCGAACATGAACGCGAGGGTATTGGTGAGCTTCTGCGGCGCAAGCTCCGCCGCCGACGCTTTTTCGAATGCACTCGTATCAGGTCCGTGCGGGAGCATGCAGTTGTGGAGGCTGGAGCCTCCCGGTACAAATCCATCTGGTTTGGCGTCATACTGGCCGTAAATGAGCCCCATGAACTCCGACATGACGTTCTTGTGAAACCAGGGGGGTCGAAAGGTATTCTCTGCTACCTGCCACCGCTCCGGAAATATTATAAAATCGATGTTCGCTGTCCCCTCTTCGCCTGATGGCGATGTGAGCACCGTGAAGATAGATGGGTCGGGGTGGTCGAATAGTAGAGCACCGACTGGGGAAAATGTGCGGAGATCGTACTTGTACGGCGCATAGTTTCCATGCCAAGCAACCACGTCGAGCGGTGAATGACCGATCTCAGTTTCATAGAAACGCCCACACCATTTCACCGTTAGTCGGCACGGAGTAACCTTGTCTTCGAATGCCGCAACCGGGGTCTTGAAATCACGTTGATTGGCGAGACAGTTCGCTCCTATCGGTCCACGATTCGGAAGCGTAAACTTCCCGCCGTAGTTCTCCGCAACGTATCCACGCGCTGGTCCCTCTAGGAGCTCGACCTTGAACGTTACTCCTCGGGGGACAATACAGATCTCACCTGGACCCACCTCGATCTTTCCGAGCTCTGTGAAGAACCGCAATCTCCCCTCCTGAGGCACTATCAACAACTCACCGTCTGAGTTGTAAAAATACTCGTCAGTCATCGTGGTATTAACGAAGAAGAGGCTGGCAGCCATGCCGGTCTGCGTATTGACGTCTCCAGCCGTCGTCATCGTACGCATACCCGTGACAAAATTGAGTTGACCAGTGGGAAACTGCGGCGGGCTCCACCTGAGCTGTCCGAGGGGTAGATCGTGTTCTCCTGAGCACGGTGCGGTCTTCCAGAGCGGAAGGTCGAGCGGCGTAAAGCGTCCTGAGTGACGAACCGATGGTAAAATCCGGTATAACCATGAACGCTCATTTATGCTCCGCGGAGCCATGAAGGGCGAGCCGGACAGCTGTTCCGCATAGAGCCCATACGAGCACCGTTGCGGAGAGTTCTGTCCGTATGGGAGTGCCCCCGGAAGAGCCTCCGTCTCGAAATCGTTTCCGAAGCCCGGCATATATCCCGCAATAATAGCGCTCTGCATCTCAATTCTCCGATGAGTATGATAACATCACCTATCTGGTAAGAAGTATACCCAATAGCGGCGGCAGGACGATAGGAAATTTAGAGTGCGTAACAAGAATGAACCTCGTAGCGAGGATGAGCGAAATCGGCAGCGACGAGGATGCAGGCTAAAAAGGCGCGGAGACGTGCCCTCAGCGGCACGTTGAGCACCTTTTTTGCCGAAGACGAAGTAGCTGCCGATTACAGCCATCCGAAGCAGAGGAGCATTTTTGTTACGCACTCCAAGGTACTAGGGCCTGCTGAGTCTAAACCCAGCCTCATTCATTTTTGAAAAAAATGAATGAGAATTGCGTGGCGAGCGCAATCTTGGCTTGCCCAAGTTGCGCCGTAGAAGACAACAAACTCTTA
>JBBAUR010000119.1:0-7564 GCA_040398075.1 Bdellovibrionota bacterium
GCTTGGATACAGAACTACAGGCGTTGTGTTGTTCGCTGGGAGCATAAGCTCGAGAGCTTCCTTGGTTTTGTTGAGACTGTAACGTGAACTGTGTACGGGAGTGGAGCGCTCACAAGTTACCAGTCTCCCCCACGCCCCTCCCGGCTCTTCGAGCCGGAGGAACAACCACTACTACTGATTGAATAGGAAGTATTTAAAAAAGGGGGGGAATTGACAAGCTACCGTACTCTGGCGCGGATGGCAGCGTCTCGCCTCAATGTCGGAACTTTACGAAAACATGACGGATGGATGTGGGTAATAGTCAGGGTCCCGCTACCCCTAGCCCCCGGTACACCCTAGAACCTACCCCCGACCGCCTTTAGCAGACGCCGCGCTTAAGTCTTATTCGGAACTACCATCCTCGTGAGAGTGTCGATGTCCAAGCGGGTAACTCCTGTTCAGCGCGAATCTCTTCACAGTATAGACCCTCAAGTTCAACAACACCGACTCGACCAGCAAGGCTATCGGACACCTCGCGCATCAACTCGAATTTCTGAGAGCCCGTAAGGATGAATCGGCCGCAGAAAGACCGATCGGCAGCTATGGCGGCCTTAATATGTCTAAAAAGCTGCGGCGTGTACTGCACCTCGTCTATTAAAAGCGGCCCAACGTCCCGAGCTAAGAAAAGGTCTGGCTCTAGTTCGGCTCGGCTAGCTTCAGAGGTAAGCGAGAGGTGGCATAGAAATCGGTGTTTCCGGACAGAAACTACGTAGCGCCTCATGCCTCTACCAACACTGTGCACTGTCGACCAAAGCTGCTCGAGCCTTAACAGGCTGCGGAAAAATGCTCTTCTGCTGCGAAATCCGATCTTTCGGCGCTAGCCGAGGATGAGAGCGCGAAAAAATCCTCAATGTATCGCAGACTTCGGCGAGCTGTAGTCGAGTCGTGGATACACCTGCGGTTTTTTCGCGCTCTCATCTTCACCCATCACCAAAACCTCGAATTTCTCGCTACGAAGCCATTTTTCTGCAGCCTGTTAATCAATCACTAAGGCGCTGTGGCCTGGTGATATCTCTGTTCGAGCTCCGCCAGGCAGTGTGCACAGAAGTGATCCGACGCGCGGCCTGTTCTCAGCTGGGCTCGTGTGTGCTCCTGTTCCAGCGACTGCCTGATGAGTTGCTCTGTGTTAACTGACTGCCGCATGGTGCAGCCGGAGGTAATGCAATGGGTACCGTGCAGAAATTCGGTTGTAACAGGATCGTTTCTACGAACAAGCCCAAGCATGTGGCCAACCTCATGGCGGGTGAGATAGCGAACTACCGTGCTCGCTTCTTCCTCAGTCAGAGGGGTCTCTGCATGTAGAGGGCGGAAAACTGAGACTGCAATAAACCGATCATCGGATGAGGTGAGTCCGTGAAAATAGTCAGGCTCAACGGTGTCGGGATCAAGCATCCCGATATCCTGTGAAAAGAGGAACAGGTTGAGTCCGGTAGGCGAGCAGAAACGCTCAGCGCCTGCCTCTTTCAGCTCCGTATCGTGGAAAAACAGAACATCGAGCATGCGGTTTGAACTGCCGGGATGAAACTCTCCTCGCTTCTTCGAAAGCATCTCTTCGATCCGTTGAGATAGTCCGGTCGTTTTTCTGAGCGAGACATTTTGAGCTTCGAAGAGGGATGTAACTTCATCGAAGCCGCGCGCTTTCGGGAGATCCAGTTTGCTTCGAGGATCTATCGCAGCATCAAAAGCTTCCTTGAGACCGATTAGTGCCGCATCGGCCAGGTGCGAGGGCACTCCATCTTCCACTGAGACCAGGATCTCGGGCACCAGCGTACGAAGAGTTTCACAATACAACGAGCTGAGCGTAGGTGGGGTGAGCGTGGACCCAGGTGTAAGCGTATCTTTTGGCCCATGATGCATATTCGACATAGGTATTCCCCTCCACTAAATCGGACCAGTTTTGAAGTCCCAGATAGGTTTGGCCTCGCCTCCCTAGAGAATCGATTTGCCGAGCGCGGATTCCGACAGGGAGATCCCAAGCTCTGCGGTCTTGCCCTCGATATCGAGCTCCGGAGCATACTCAATCAGCTCGAGTCCCCGAAAATTTGGACGTTCAGCAGCCAGCTCCATGATGAGGTGCGCTTCGCGCCAGGTAAGTCCTGCTCGTACTGAGGTACTCACTGCAGGAGCAAAGGTCGGATCGCATGAATCGAAATCAAATGAGATCAAAAATGCTGCCGTATTGCTTGCAACGGTATCAAAGGCACGCTTACACACCTCGCCTATCCCGTAGTAGTCGATCTCCTTCATGGTGAAACATGTAAGGTTGTGTTGCTTGATGAAGGTACGCTCACCAGGATCGAGGTCGCGCACTCCGAGAAGGGCTACATTCTCGGGTCTAATCTTGGGGCCCTCTCCTCCAATTGCGCACAGGCGTGGGTCGCCGAAGCCGAGCAGGGAAGCAAGTGACATACCATGGATATTTCCGCTCGGTGTTGTGTTGGGGGTGTTTACATCTCCGTGAGCATCAACCCACAACACGCCCAGCTCGGCGGTAGGCCCGAATTTGGAGCGAATGGCGCGCGACGCGTGAGCGATGGAGCTGATTGAGATCGAGTGATCGCCTCCCACGATCAGGATGAAATCATCGCGTAGCCACAGCTCCTCGACACGTGGGCCAAAGCGTGCGCTGAATTCGAGCGCCTGGTCGAGGTATCGGAGTTGGCGGTTGCTTCCCGAGTCAGTGGCTTCAGGCTCGGGCTCATCGCCGGAATCCATGACTGAGATGCCGAGCGCTTGCAGACGGCCAATGAGCCCGGCGGTTCTCAAGGCGCGAGGGCCAAACTGAGCATCGCGAATACCTGCCCCTAATCCGTAGGAGCCACTAAGAACGGTGCATCTTTTCATGGCGGTAGTGTACCGCAATCACTTCCTTAGGCTAGGGGTTAAGGTTCCTCCTTTATGCCGAGGGGGAATTTTTGCAGGCTTTCAACGTGTGAAGCGATCGCATCTTGTACCTGCCCACCCCAGGCTATCCCCAAACGCATAGCAATCTCGCGCGACTTCCAATCGGTGTGCCGCTCGAACGGTTCGGATCGCAGGTTAACCAGGATCACGCTCGGCGAGTTGAAGTCAAAGGAGTCGTTTCGGGTCATGAAGTGAGATTTCCAATTGCCGATTCGAATCGCCTTCAGTTGCGACTCGTTATAGTAGTACAGCACGTTGCGTTGTGCTGTAGAGCTACTGGATAGCTACAGGCAGCCCTGGGCTGCCGCCCGAGAGTATACCTCCTAAAAATTGCCGGGGAAGGTAGATAAGGCTTTCACAACTTCTACAAGGAGCTCGAGCAAAGAAACACTGACTCGATATGAGCGCTCGGTGGTGGGTACCGGATTGAACTCCTGATGAATCACCCTCCGTATGAGGTGTGGTCCGAATGCTGAAAGCCCCACTGCCAAAGAGTGTCGAAGCTGTTACAGAAGCAGTTTCCTTATCGTCTGCAGCGACCGCACCACCCCAGCACGAGCTGATCGGGCCATGGTCTTCTGGAGAACTCTCACGTGTTTACTCGCATTTGTGTGGGCTGTTTGAGCACGCTTGGTAGCAAGTGCAGGAACTGTTTTCGATGCCTTTCGTATCTCGCGTAGAACAATGCGCACGAAGACAGTCGTCTGCCTTAGCGCTTGTTTCAACTTTCTAGAATCTCTCTTCGATACGTTATCGCCCCGCGGAAGCTGTAGGGCTGGTAACCTCTTGAGAGCCTCCTCAAATTCTCCAGAGAAGTGATGTCTGTGCGATACAGTCAGGTACCCGATCACCATCTTTGTCGATGTCTCTCACACCACAATCGCACACCCGTTGGTCCAAGCACACCGAAGAGGGCATCCTTGTCCGAGAGTCGTCCGGTGAAAAAAATCATTCCCTCTGCGGATGTGAAAGCCGGGGGTGAGCCCATCCTGACAGGCATTGAAGTCCTGGATGAGCAGCGGCTGTACCCCTATGACATCCTGAGCCTCTCCCGTCCGTGCCCAAGCGAGCCAGATCATCAGAAACAGAGAAACGACCCTTATCATCTATCCCCCGCCGCGGCTTACAAACCCCACACGACAGATCGACATCCTTTGAAAGATTCTTGAGTGCCTCAGGAAGCGAGGCAAAACCCCGCCCTGCAGCGAAAGTAGCTCTTGGGTTGCTCTTTACAATTTTCGCAATGGGGAAAATCCTGCATGTATCGAAGACTTCGGCGAGCTCAGTGGAGTCGCGGATACACCCTGAGGTTCTTCCCGTCACGAAAATCGAACATCAACCCAAGCTCTACTTTCTCGCTATGGGTAGGTTTTGCCTCGCTTCCCTCAGGGATACACGAGAGAGAAGCTTATCGCGAGTTACCCCCGCCATTCATGGGTAAAGCGAACCACCACGTCAGGCGCATCGGTGTTGAAACTCCGAATAGCCAGTTCTACGAATGCATCGAGCATCGGCAGACCATCCAGGATCGGTAGCTGCACGAGATGGACGACCCGAGCAGCGCGAGGGTTGTCTTTGAGGAGTTGAAGCTCCAACACGGCATAGATGCGACCTGCGTCCACGAGTGCGAAGCATCCAGAGTTGTGTCCGAAAAATAACTCCTCGAGGAGTAGTCCGCGCCCAAGCCGCGTGGCGTGCTCGGCACAGAAGGAGCGCGCTGAGGCTCGATCCTGTTCGGTCGTGAAACGTGTGAGGGTGAGGCTCACTCCGTTTGGGCTGAGAAGAGAGGGCACACGCTGCCCGATCATCGCCGAAAGCAGCTCTTCGAAATTTGCAATCTCCTGAGCACTTAGGTCTTTAAGTGCACTTCGCAACTGGGTAATAGCGGCCGTCTCGACGCTTTTGAGGAATGCTCGCCCCTCGGACGAGAGGCTCAACTGGAGCTGCCGTCTATCTCGAGGGTCCACTACGCGCACAATCCATCCACGCTCGATGAGTCGCTTGATGATACCGGCAACCGTATTTGCCGGTAGGGAAAAAGCGGCCACAAAGGTCTTTGCCAGGATAGAATTCGATTGCTCCTGAAGCTTCGCGAGCATGTGCCACTCGATAGAGGAGAGATCGGGTGTTCCGAAAACGTCATTCGCAAGGAGTCCTAAACCTTGTGTTGTGCGACGGATGGGCGCTCGCAGTGGATCTTCGTCTCGAGTGTACGGGAGTGGAGGAACGCCGAGACCGTCGGCGAATGTATCGAAGTATCGAAACAATTTCTCAGGCTCCCCTTTGGAGAGATTTTTACTGAATGTAGCGAGCCTCTCTTCTGCTCTGGAGTCGAAGTCCGCCAAAGTTTTTCTACCCTTGGCAGTAAGGTGCAGAAACTGTCGTCTTGCATCGCTCGGATCCACTCGAACCGAGAGCACCTTCCGTGCTTTGAGTTCGTTGACGGTTCGCGAGATCACGGTGCGCGACAACCCAAGTGAGGCAGATAGATCCGATGCAGTTACTGTGTTGAGCGAGCTGACATCCGTGAGAACACGGGACTCCAGTAGGGACAATCCGCTCCCGTAGGCATTACCTACGAATCGATTCTGCTCCTGAAACCTTCGTATCGTTCTGTGAAGCCGAAGATAAGTTTCCAACGTCGCGTTGCCTCAATAGTTCCGATTTAGAACTGTTATGGGAAGTTAGATCCCAAATTGACATAAGAGTGTCCAATAAAATTCTTCCTAGTAGCCCGATCTGCTCCCAATAGACCGACTTGTCGGCTTGAATTAATCACGCATATCCGGATAGTTAGCACCTATCAGAGCACAGATTTAGACCGCTACCTAGCCTGCCGGCCACAAAGAAATAGCGTTATAAAATTTGCTTAGCAAATAGGAGTGCTATAGAACTATCCCACAACAGCAGTTCGCAAATGTAACAAATATCGCGGACAGGCAAACCACGTTGGAGTAGATAGTCATGACGGACAGGCGAGAGACTAAAGGCACAGGCGACCCAGTATCGCGCGAGATAGGCGGTGAAAACCCTTTGGCGCGGCACTCTGAGGGGCTCTTGCTTCCAGCAGGAGTGAGGCCGGCACGAGTTTGCTTGAAGCTGTCCAAGGATGGTGGACCTCTGGTCCGAACGTACGAGGCAGTTCTTCCGTTGCGAGGATTCGCCGTGGTGCCCTCTGCTAGTCAAGCGGACGTCGTAGTGACGGATAGCGTGCAGACTAGCCAGAGCATGCTAGCAGCTGGACATACGGTGATTCACCTCTCGAGCGAGGGGCCACTAGCAGCATTCGAGCGCCCGAGCGAGAAGCTCAAAAGCCACCCTGAGTACGGCTCACGCTACCACTGTGTGAACCCTTTAAAGTTAATCGACCTCTACAGTGAGCTTTCTAAGATAGAGAGACGAGATGAGGTTGAAGTCTTACCTAGCGAGGTTTCCAGCCGTTTCGATTCGATACTCGGTAAGTCGAACCTGAGGGGACTGAGGATCCTCGTAGTGGACAACAGCGAGCTGAATCGAGCGAGCGCAATCTTCCAATTCAGCGAAGGGAACTCTCTTGCGGTTTGTGAGACCTACAAGGAGGCGGTCGATCTTCTGAAGTCGAAGACTTTCGACATAGCGCTGTTGGATCTCCTCATGCCTCCCGAGAGCTTTACCCTAAGCGGTGCAGCTTTTGAGAAGGTCATAGGAAGCGAATTTCCGGCGGGTATATTCACCGCGTTGGTAGCGGCACGCGCAGGTGTGAAGAACATACGCATCATCACCGATGCGTCACACCACGATCATCCCGCGACCGCTCTGATCGATTATATCTCGTGGGGCACCGAGATCCCTTGCGGGAATGCAGCGCGCATCACCTTCGAGAAAGCGCGCACCGTACAGATTCCGAGAAGCACTGGCAGAGTCAACGATTCGGTCAAGGATTGGGCCTCGATACTCGAGGTTCGAGCGCTTCACGGAATGGAGCGCACTGCGCACCAAAAGAGTGAGTAAGTAGTGAAAGGAGTAGTACCATGAATACGGAGCCAAACAACGATCAGTCAAACAACAGCAAGGCCGAGAATAAGCCGACAGTAGAGCAGGCTTTATTTCGTCTGGATAGACTCGCGTGCTCAATCGCAGCGAGTTCGATGGAGCGGTCCTTCATTGAGGCCTTGCAGGGTAAGGACGTGCGAGAGATCGGTAGATACCAAGTGTATTCCGATTACCGCGAGAACGAGACCGTCGTGTTCATTCACGAGCCAACGGGTCGTAGTAATCACAAGTACATCTTCGCTGTTGCTGACGGGCATACCTACATAGTGGCAGCGCCGATGGAGTGGACGGATTACCATCGTGAAATCCTCGCGCGAGTCTCGGCGGCTTCGGGAAGCCGAGCAAGGTGTCCAGGTGGAGGCTACGTAGCAGTTCTTAGCGATGGAACCCTGCGCGTCGATCAATCGTCGGGGGATTTCGGTCGAGGCGACCACGAGCGTGCCAAGAAGGCGCTGGAAGAAGCTGTACGTCGAACCGGCGAGCGACAAGGCACCCATTAGTCCAAACCATTGGAGAGCATAACACCTCTGTATGGCTAAGAGTGCGTAACAAAAATGAACCTCGTAGCGAGGATGAGCGAAATCGGCAG
>JBBAUR010000120.1:0-7442 GCA_040398075.1 Bdellovibrionota bacterium
CTTGGAAAGCAGCGCGGCAAAACACCAAATAGGCGCTACTGTGCCTCTTGCACGATACTGTGCCTCTTGCTCATCAGAATTCTTGGAGCTCTTGGATACGAAGTGAAGCTCTCTGACAGTGACCCACTTGATGAGCGGCTCGAAGAAAGAGGAATAGAGATGATCGGACACTGTCTCTTTTACCCGAGTCTGCTCACTCACACGCAAAGATTCTTCTCGTCCGAATCGCTTCTATGCTCTTAAAAACTCTTAAGACCAGTTCCCTAGAAGGATACGAATACGTACAAACGTCGACCTCTACGTTTTCCGTGCACCTGCTCGTGCACCCTGACGCCTACTTTTACTTTTGTACGATTAGGTATGTATGAGACCACTTCTAGTAAGTGTATACGAGCCCGCTCCTATATGAATGCGTTCACTGAGAGGGAGCTGCTATCCCGCGCGCTCACTGAGAAAAATAGGTAAAATAGGTAGGGGTCCTCACGTCCCCCGATTCTACAAGATGCAGCTTGCGCGGTATCAATCGCGCGGGGGATAGCCTCTCCAACGCTGTCGCATTTGACTAGGTCTGGCGCGCCGTGGTAGCCACACATATGGTCGTTGCAGGAAGTCGTTTGGGTCGGGTAGCCCGGTGCTAGGGCGGGGTTAGCCAGAATGACGGGGCATACAAGAGGCCTCATCAGCGGCCGCCTTGTGAGATGCACTGTGAGCTACTCACTCAAAACCTGGAAGCGCCACTTTATTTTACTCCAGTTCGTTGCCGCCACCTCGCGGAGGAGCTTCATGTCCAAACGAGGCTTACAATACTTTTTTGGAGAGGACTTATGTCTGGAGGATCATTTGCCGGTTACGGTGGACCGACGTGTAACAGCTACAATATCAGCAAGGAAGCCCAAGCTGCCTATAAAAAGCAGATGAGCGAGGCATATTTAAAAACCAGCTTACCAGGGGAGGTAGCAGAGGATCACAATCCATTGGTTGGGGCCACTGGGCCGTCAATCAATACACTCTTGAAGAACGAAGGTCCTGGAGACTCAGCACGTTAACGTGTGACGAGAGAGGCCAGAAAAGGTTTTGGGCGGCGCTTGAGGCGTTGATGATGACTTGAGCGCCCTGCCTACCCTCCGTTCAAGGCTTCACCGGTAGACTAGGTGTGAAATACGCTACGGTGTTTCCCACACAAAACTTAGAAGGGTCCTAATTTCTTACCCGTACTATGGCGGGGAGCCCCCCGATTCTTTGAAGGGTAAAATCGCTGCCAGAATTTGAGTCAGGGTGGTCGAATTGCGGTAGCACATCGAAGGCATCAACGAGACCTTGGAGCGCTGAAAGTGCCGTTGTTTGATACAGGTGAAATCCGATACACACGCGCGGTCCGAAGCCAAAGGAGTAGATATCTGGACGTTGCCACGGTTTGCCATCCTCAAGCTCACGAGGAAGCCAGCGTCTAGGCTCAAATTGATCCGCTGGATACCCGGTTGTTGATACGCCATAGGTTTCCTCGTCCCGATGGCAGTTATACAGGTTTAGGATCACCTCGGCACCCTTGGGGATTCGAACCTCACCAGCATCTCCACGTGCCATGACGTTGAGGTGGTTGGTGGTAACGCGGAACAGGGAGAAAACAGGCGGGTGCCATCGTAGAGTTTCATCGAGGAGGCTGTTGGTGAACGGTGAGCGTGCAAGGAGATCCGATACTCCCGTTGCCGGAGAGTGTTGTAGGTTACTCCGCAATCATTCGCGAGCACAAGGTGTCAACACTAGGAGAAGTGCTGATGATATTCCGTCCTTCCTCGATTACCTCGTCTATGAATTGAGAGAGGGTTTGCTTAGCTTTCTCTACCTCGTGCGACTGGCTCGACACAGCGCTGAGCAACTCGTGAGGAACATTAAAAGGTGTGGCGGCCTCTGCCGGGAAAGTAGAGTGATAGATCCTGGATGCATCACGGATTGCCACTAGCTTTTCGTATTCCGGCAGCGTGACGCCAAGGATCTCTTGCAGCGTTACGCGTAAACCAAGCAGTGATGTCTCGTGTAGTAGATCGACTCGGCAACCGTCGTCTCCGCCACGGCGCACCCTATTTCGTAGATCCTCAATCCCCGCGGCTACGAGCGATTGAACTCTATTGAAGCGCGTTGGCGAATTGAACTCACCGCGGGCAAAGAGAGGGGTAATCAGATCGTGCTATTCTCTCCAAGCGTTATTCGAGAGTACTAGCATGTTGTCGGCCCCGTTCAGTGGACCATCTCCGTCTGACAAAAAGGACGATTGATGCCCCCAAGGCTGAGAGCGGCAGGATGAGGGTGAAAAGGGCATCGAGCTCCGGGTGTCGGGCGCGTTGAAGCGTCTGGATTGTTTTGACCGGGAGAGCTGTACGTCATAGGAAAACAAGATAGCAGAAACACGGATCTAATCGAGAAGTGCCGGGTGCAATTCCGTAGTGTTGTATTCTCTCGGTGGAGTCACCCAAGAGCTGCGCAAAAATGCTGCTCACTTACGCTGGTAGTAGGTGTCATAATCTGTCGTTTTAAGGTCTGCTGAGTGCTCCCTGGTTGGTGATAAATCAACAAACGCCGCGAAAGATTAAACTAATGGATGCAGCGCGGCACAGGCCGAGGGCAGGTGCGCATATCACGTAGGAAAACCCACGTTCAGCATCGTGAAAGTCTGAAACGGACAACCCCATGAAGGCGCTTATCGCTCCTGCAGCTCGTACTCCTCTCTCGCTCAGCGATACTTCGTCTGCCGTCGCGAGAAACGATCGAGGATACGCGCTTCAGGGGTTGCACGAAAACGAGCGTGCAGTGGTAAGGCTCTTCGGCTCGGCAGCCCTTGCGCAGGTCTATGCTCTGGGTCAGCGATGCTCAGTTGACCAGCAGTTCGCGGTAAAGATCAGCTCGATTCGTTCACCTGAGCGCGATCCCGATGGGTGGGCGATGCTCTCGAGTAGCATACCTGACTACCTCATATCCGCGCATACGATGCGAAGCTTCCTAGGCAGCGCGCTACCTCGCGATCTGTGTCGAGGGATACCTGAGAGCGGAGTAGCCCTTCTTAACCTTGCACGTGGCCTGCAAAGATTCTCTAATCCTGCGTCGGTCGAATTAGCTGTTCATGATGAGCGGGTACTCTCTCTCTTGCCTCATGAGGAGTCGATTTGGAGTCGATATGCTCCTTCTGTACTGACTGACCTGTGTGCATGTCAGCGTTCGGCATACGAGCTGCGGCTCTCACTTCAGCCCGGCGGAAGAGAGATCCTCCATGCTATCAAGCACGAATCGAGTGACTCATGGTCAGCGAAATTTACCCGACTTATAACGGTCACCCTTCTTGATTCACTGTCGCGAGAGGATAAGGACCTCTTAAGCGCAGTTCGCGAGACGACCAGGGAATATCAGGGAAACAGGGAATATCAGGGAAAGCAGTGGCAGGCATTTTCATGTGAGTCCTTCCGCCACGGAGTGATTGATGCGCTTCAGTCGACAGATGGGGCGGTATTTTCGCCTCCGCCCGAGATGCTCGGACTCATATCAAAGCTTCACCATGAAGCTTGGTTGGCGGTTCGTGCACTCGCTCAAGATGGCTTTGGTCCAAGCCAGTCGGCGCGGCATACTGGGCAGCTTGTAAAGGGAGCATCACCTGGGTTGCTCATAACTAATTTGAACTCAATCGCCGCTCTCACCTTCATGCTAAAGCTCGGGCGCTTGCCGGCGCATGATTTCCAGAAGATCACCGGCGCCACGCCAGAGGCACTGCATATTGGCGAATATACGTCGGATGCGGGCCCCGAGTTCCAGGAGCCGGTAAAGGAAATCGAAGTGGCGAGTGATCTCACAACGCCACCAAGTGCTTCGATAGCTAACCGAAGGATGGAGTGTCCTGAGAATCTAAAGTTCGTGAAGGAGACGAGTGAACGGCTCGCCGACTCCCTACTCGCCGAGGATAGGCAGACTCTGGCACCGGTATTTGCGCTGCTTGATAGCCTTCCAGGAGGGATTAGAGAACCTGAGTTTCTGAATGTAGTGAAAGAGATTCGGAAAGTTCACCTAGCCCGCGTGTCGCTCACCGAAGAGGTCACACGGGGACTCCTCTCTCTCCCAGCTACCTCAGTGAGTGGTATGGTACTAGGCCAACAAAGCGCCGAGATGCCATCGATAAGTGCTCTCTGCAGTGCGATATCCGGGGTTGAATCTCACGCTGCAGTTGACCAGATACAGCTACACAGTGAGACAAGGCGAAAGCTTGTGCAAAGATTACTGAACGAAAACGCCTCCAACTTCGAACCAAAGACCGATTCTGTGCTTCTGTCCGATCTTAAACGCGACTTTAGTGGGCTCAGAGCTCTCATATCAGAGCGCCTGATCAACCAGCAATCGGAGATCTTAAGGCGACAAGGGGGGATTTTTCAAGATGTGTACACACAGGAGTTTTTTAGAAGTCACATCCAGAGCGGTGGGACTGTTCTCGTTCGCCGGAAGCTTGGGAGCGAGCAACCGGCGCTTGATGGAGCCTTCATATACGGTAAAGCGGGCCACTATCCAGAAACACTAGCGGAGCTGCTTACTACAATTACCCCACACAGCGATCTCTCCTTTGCCTATCTCTTTGTCACGGACAAGGATCGCGCTCCTGGTACCTATCAGATGCTGTTGAAAGGGATGGCGGCGAGGCTCGCACTTGAAGGGTGTAGATACTCATTGGGTACGGTCGCAGAGCAGAATCACAAGCACAGAGACCTCCTCATGAGCTTTGATCACCGGCCACTACACGCTACCCCGTTATACCTGGAACCGTTCGGGGCTCGTTTTTTCGCTATGCTTTGGGAGTTGCCCTAAGGAAGCTCCGATATAGCTGCTCCAGTTCGAGTCATCCTCGAGCGTTTTCTGAAGATTATTGAGTACGATCTCAGCTACCTCACTCAACGAATAGGGCAGGGCGCTCCCGTTCTCCGTAAACAGGTTTACCAATCGTAATCGAGATTCCGTGTCTCGAACACATTCTATGATCACAGAGGTCTCGCCGTTAGCGATGATACGTCCTATGAGATTGCTCTCGTGCAGGAGGTATCCGCTGAGGGGGTAGCTCGGGCCGAGCCTCGAAATGGCAGAGCGAAGCTCGTGTCGTGCCTGACATACCTCTGCCGCTGTCATGACCTCTAAGCGTGCCGTCAGGACGAGGGAACTCTTGAGGGCGTGAACATACTTGGTAAAGATCCTAATACCGGATTCGAGGCGGGCTCGGTCAGTGATGGGGCTAAGGGCCTTGTCAAAGTATGTTTGGCCGAGACTCTCTATCTCGTGCAGGGCCTGGATACCTCGTCTCGTAAGAGAGAGTAGGTACCGCCGCCCATCGCTATCGTCCCGCTCGGAACGTATCAAGCCGCGTGTGTTCAAACTTTTTAAGCGAAGTGACAGGGTTGCCTTACCTACTCGCATTAGTCGAGCCAATTCACTAGGAGAGCGCTTGTTATAGTGAACCTCGGAGAGAATCAGCCAATCACTGACAGGAAAGCCGCTCTCCACATAGTTACCTGACACCACACCATGAACATACGTCAACCCCCTGAAGATAACTGCCATCAGGGGCTCATCTTGTATCGGTACTATCCGCGCAAAGGCCTCATCTCCCACAAATACCCGTAGGAACTCCTCAAGCTCTCGGCGTTCAGCGAGAGATAGAGCGCGCATTCTGCGCCCTATTATCTCCTGTTGGGTGCGCCACGAGAACTCAGCGAATAAACGACCCCTCTTTAAGCACTGGTGAATCACGCGCCGTTGGTCTGTGCTTGAACGCTTCGAGGAGATCATGCGTTTTCTCTGTAAGTGACTCAGTGTACGGGACGCAGTGCTCGGATGAAGCTTTAACACCTCGCACAACTCATCATTAGAAGGGGAGCCTCGTCGAGCGATCTCGCTAAGCAGCGCTGATTGCGTATTGGTGATCTTCGTACCGTACACGGTATAGGAAAACTGTGCGCCAATCAGATGCTCGCGCAGTAGGTGAAGCATCTGGAGTCCATATGATTCTCGAGGCATGCAATAACTCTTTGAACCCGTAGTCGAGTAGGCCTAATACTCTTGATCAGCCTGCGTAATTAATAGTTTAGATTAGCAATAAATAGTCGCCAGTCGCAGAAAAAAAGAATAATTATCCCAATTTTTGGGGCTACAAAAGTTGTTTAGGGTGAGCGAAGGGTGCAAACTGCGTTCTACATAATAGTTAAGACATGCAAATAGCTATGTCTTATACGGGTAGAAGGATGTGTAGATACATTGTGTATGCTACGGCCGATATGGCTAAAGGATCTCTACTGTCTACAAAACAGGCAGTGTGTGGTTTTGGTAGCGACACTAGTGTGAGCGAACCGCAGCTCTTCTGATAGCTCCTCGTAGAAGGAGGAACGGGAACTGAGCGTGCCATGTGCATTGAGGGTGAGCCCTACGTTCGCTAGTCGGCACAGCTTTGTGCTGAGTAGGGACTGTAGGGTTGCCTAACGTTGGCGGCCGAGTTCTTTGTATTCAAGGAGAGCGATCATGCAGA
This sequence comes from Bdellovibrionota bacterium, assembly GCA_040398075.1. Lineage (GTDB taxonomy): Bacteria > Bdellovibrionota_C > UBA2361 > UBA2361 > OMII01 > OMII01. The sequence continues at coordinate 6,542 of JBBAUR010000120.1, forward strand.
AGATTGAGTTGATGAAGGGGTGGGCCCTCGAGTTCGTCGGTTTCGGAAATTTCGAGATCGTGAATCGTGACGAGGCTGGGGGGCGGCGCTTTTTCAGCGTCGTACCCGGCCCGTATAGCCCCGTGATGGAAGAGGAGCCCGATGGCGCAGAGCCCCTGGGCGTCGGCACGTACCGGACTCGGGGAGGCGAACACTGTTCGCCGGAGGCTCGAGTCAAGGGCGTCATCTGTAAGGAGTCGGCTGGGGGAAAGATCCTCTATCAGGGGAACCTCACAAACTTCCGTACGAAGGATGGAGGTGTGTTCCAGGACGGTGCTCACGTCGTCGAGGTTCAGGGTCGTCGCTGGAGGCTCTATCGGCTGATGGCTGAAAACCAGGCACGTCTCCGAGGGTACGTAGGATTCTACTGCCCCGAGGAATCCCATGATGGAAGCCCGGTCGAGATCTGTCAGGCGTTCCAGCTCGGCTAACATTTCGCTGAGCGTTTGCTTGCTTTGAAACTAGTCGTCGCTACGTCTTTATACGGAAGGGCTTAAGCCATTTCGAGACGTAGCACACAGAATGTAGAAACCGATTTACCTGAAGATTTTGCGAGCATCGCCGTTCGTGGCGAGTGTAATCGCTTGAGGTGGCCAGTCGGCTGTACGGAACTCTTTTCGCGGCGGTTTCGGCAAACAAGCCCCCTGAGATCTGCCCAAACTGTACACTGTGTAGCCGATGGTACCGAGGTGGGTATTCTGTCCGAGCAACGCCTCTCTTTTTATGTGGAGCTTGGTCCTATGATACAACGCCAAACGAACGATCATTCATCTCTGCTCGAGCGCCTTATATCCCCTAGTGTGCCAGACGGATAGGAAAATCAATTAAATTTCCAATTATATCAGCGCTCTATGATTATAAC
>JBBAUR010000121.1:0-1616 GCA_040398075.1 Bdellovibrionota bacterium
TTTGTCAGAGCCATACCATGACTCGGCCAAAACCAAGCCGTCTTTGTCAGAGCCAGACCATGACTCGGCGCACCCGCAGAGTGGCCTAGCTCTTCGAAACGCAGTCGTTGGCCTCCAGAAGCTCATCCAGAAACAAGTCTCGAGCGAGGACAAGGAACCCCTGAGCTATTTCAAGCCAGGAAACGAGCCCTTCTACACGGACGCGCAGCAGTTTACCAACCTGTGCCTGCTCGCCTCCAGGCTCGCATCCAGGGAACCCGCGGAAGTGTCCCTGGAGCTTCCGAGGGCAGCCAAGCTCCTCATCCTGGCCCACTCCATTGTGGCCAGGCCGGAGAAGCACCTCATTCACGTGGACCACGACCCCAACGCGGTGGCCTACGCGTCGGGCGCGTGCAATCTCTTCAATGACTTTGCCATGTTTGCGAGGTGCGTGACGCGCTCGGTGGACTGCGCGGGGAAGCCAGAGGTGGCCGCGTTGTGGCCGTCCTTCACCGCGTTCCGCAAGGCGTGCCTCGAATGGGAGCAAGGAGTATACGCCAGCGAGAGGAGGATGGTCAAGTTCTCCCTAAAGTGCCTCTACAGCGCCTACCCTGGCCTCGTCCAGGCCTCGTCCCACCCCATCTTCATCAAGGACTTGAACGACGAGATCCGCATGCAGGAGGCCAAGTTCTTGAGCTTGTCTTTTCAGGCAGAGTTTGAGACGTTCAAGGTGGTCTTCAGGCGCCCAAACTTGAGGATGGACCAGGAGTGCAACCAGGACACGCGGGCGGATTACAAGGTGGGTGCCAGCTCGTCTTTTCGCTGAGGACTCGGCTGAAGACCAGTGACAGGTCCGGCTCTACCACGACCTCCTCATCCACGGCAGTGAATTCACCTATGAAAACTACATGCGATTCCACGACTTGACGGGCGACTGCCTGCGGTCCCCGTTCAACCTGGCGTTCTCCAGGCAATGCCTAGTTTCGTCCAATCTTCTTTTTTGTTGTAAAGGGTGTCCCGCAGGTGTGGCGAGGATGTCTTGGTGGACATGGTGGAGATGCATGGGTTTCACCTGCAGGACATCCTTTTGATTTTCAAAGAATGCCTGATTGCCAGCATTGCCAATATCGCCAAGGCTACTCAAGAGGAGATGATCAATTCCCTCAAGGTAATTTCCGCCTCTCTCTGTGAAAATAAAAGAAAGAAAAACTAGTCACAAATCTCGGACAGGACCAAGTCCGCTCCCTGGACCTCGCGCACCTCCTCGAGAGTGACCAGGCCAACTTTGTGCACATCTGGGCCTACGCCAGGAAGATCGTGGAGGCTGCAGCGGTCTCCTTTCAGGTGCAAGACAGGCTCCTCCACCAAGCAAGGCACAGGCTCTCCTTTCTCCTCGACACGGAACACAGGCTGAGCTCCTTGCGCGAGTACGTAAACTTCACGATCGGACTCGTCCTCTCCGTGATTGAAATCTCGGACGACCCGAGGAGGGCCCTGCACAACCACAATGTGGCCCTGCTCTCCGCAGAGGACGACTTGCTCAAGGAGTGCTGCATCCAGGCAATTTTTGTTTTTATTGTTATTGTTTTCGTGCTGTTTTAAGTACCTGAATTTGTTTTTATTATTATTGTTTTCGT
>JBBAUR010000121.1:1716-7214 GCA_040398075.1 Bdellovibrionota bacterium
TATTATTGTTGTTTTCGTGCTGTTTTAAGTACCTGAATTTGTTTTTATTATTATTGTTTTCGTGCTGTTTTAAGTACCTGAATTTGTTTTTATTATTGTTGTTTTCGTGCTGTTTTAAGTACCTGAATTTGTTTTTATTATTATTATTTTTTCGTGTTGTTTTTAGTACCTGATTTTGTTTTGGTCTAGGTCTACGCCACATCCTACTTGTCCGACACCAAGGACAAGAGCTTCCAGCGCACCTTCGCGGCGTTTCGCTTTGCAGCCGCCAGCCTCTTTGCAGAGGACCCGCAAGTCCTCAAGCAGGCAGGCGTGGCCGAGGCGGTCCGCAGGAGGCTCTTGCTCGAGCTCACCACCACAGACACCTTTCCAGACACGGACTACACCATTGGGCCCCTCCAAAATTACCCAGAGCAGGACAGGGTCCAAAACGCAATGCTCTGCGCCATCCAGGCGGCTTCCAGGGCCTCCAAGGAGAGCCGCGTCGCTGCCTTGGTCGTCCTCAAGAAGAAGTTTGCAAAGCTCCAAGACTCAAGGGCGAAAAAGGGAGTGTCCTCCCAAATCAAAGTCTTGGAGACCACGCTCAAGCTCCAGTCCCTCTCCAAGGCCCACCTCAGGCTCCTCCACACACTCTACCCGGAAGACCCAGTCCCCCAAGTGCAGGTCAACGCGGCCCCGTCCAAGGCCATGATCGTGGGGTACCCGGAGCTCTACCAGATCGAGCGCGAGCTCCTCATGGCCATCAAGAACATCTTCAAGGCCTCAGTCACCATCGCGTCCTGCGTCAGGTGCCTCGGTGTTCACTCGGAGAGGGTCCAGTTTGCCTTCATTGCTGCCGTGGCGGAGTCTGTGGTCGTCCCCTGGGCAGACTACGACCCTTCCAGTCTCTACCTAGGAGACCCAGAGGCTCGATTCTTGGGGAGCGCCTACACCATGAACCCAAAGATTAGGATCGCCATGGATCCAAGGGCTCCAAATCAGATCTTTGACGTGGCCAAGATGGTCCTCAGGGCCATCCACTGGCAGCCCTCGCTCGTCGCCACGGTCATGCCAGAGGACACGCGCAACGTCAGGGACCTCTGGCTCTGCGAGATTTCAGACGAGGTGTTCGACATTCAAAACTCGGCCATCGTCAGGCTCCTCCAGGCTCTCTCGGGTCCCCTCAGGAAGATCTCCAACTTGGACAAGAAGCTCAAGCTCGCAATCTACGAGCAGATTGCCAAGCACGCCCTGCCCTCCGTGCTCTCTGCTGAGTCCTTCTCTTTGGACTGAGTTCTTTTTTTTGGTGTTTCACCCGCATTAAATCATGATTGGGCGAGTGGAACTCGTTTTTTTATTACCATACGAATACGCGCTTTTTTTTTCCTGGTCGTCCTAGCTGGAAAAAGTACCCCCCCCCCCCTCACTTTTTGCTCTTGGAGTCTCCGGACTGATACCTAGGGTTCCATTAGGACAGACTGATAACTACACTGATATTTAGGGTTCCATTAGTAAAAATCAAAACATTTCAAGATGGTTAGGTATTAGTCAGTCCAGGTTCTCTTTAATTATAAATAATAATTATATAAATTTTAAAACATTTTAAAAGTTATAAAATATGAAAAGAAGTGTTTTCAATTTTTAAAATTAATATAATTATAAATATTTATAAAAAATAATTATAAAATCAAAAGAAGATTCTAGAATATTTTAAAAATAAAAAGAATATTCTAGATTTTTTTATAATGATAAAAACGTTCATAAAAAATTAATAAATGTTTTAAAATTTTAATAATTATAAAATATTATAAAATATTATAAAGATTTTAAAGATTATAAAGATTATAAAATATTATAAAAATTTTAAAATTTATAATTTATTCGATAATTATTTTTTTGATCTTTCTTAATGGAACCCTAAATATCAAAGCAATTATCAGTCGTTCCTAATGGAACCCTAGGTATCAGTCCAGAGTCTCCCAGGCCGAAAAAGTGAGGGGGGGGGGGGTACCTCTGCCAGCTCGGGGGGGTCTGGAAATTTTTTTTGATTTTACTTGAGTTAACACTGGAAAAAAAGGCCACGAGCTTGGAGCTCTAAAATCTCAGTTCCAAGTGAATTAAACTAAAAAAAAATAATTTCATTTGAAATTATTTTGATTTTTTTTTGCACTCTAAAATGATTTTTTTTTGGAATTATTTGGCATTAAATCTGGCTTATTTCAATTTTAAAACAATTGTAATCAAGATTATTAGCAATTTTAATTTGAATTATTTTTCAAAATGTTTGGAAGCAAATCTCCCGCCGCCCCATGACCATCCTCGATGCAGCTCCGAGCCGCCAAGAAGAAACCAGTCTTCAGCCTGGACCTCTCCAAGCAGCGCACCCGGTCCTACGAGGACCTCCGATTCGGGCCCTTTCCGTTTCATGACTACTCCCTGGAGCGACTCATGCCCTCCCTGATGTCCAACAGGCTCGAACACGACCTCCAAGCGCTGAGGGACGAGGAGCTCCTGGCGTACCTGGAGCCGATTGCGCTGAGCGTCGGGGAAGAGCCTGAACATCCCTCTGCGCCCGCCGATTCCTCTGCTAGCTCCAGCGCGCTCAAGCTTGGCGCCGTCTTGGACAGTGTCAAGGCTGCCATGGAAGAAATTTGCGTGGCCGTGCAGACGCTGCACCCGAGCAGCGCAGACTCCAGGGCCCCCGCGACGAACCTGGGGGCTGTCTCGCGAAACTTTGACTCTGTCGCGTCGATGCTGGGTGAGGCCGCGTCGGATCTCAAGGCAGCCTCGTACCACATGGCGTCGATTGCGGCGGAGGTGAGGAGGGTCCAGCATTCGGGGGTGCTCACGTACCGAACGGCGCGGATCGGGGCTCCCTCCAGAGTGGCCAATCGGTGCCTCAAGACCAACATGCGGTACAAGGCGCAGTGCGCGCAGAGGCCTTGGCTCGACGTGGACTGCTACAAGTCGTACGTGTCCAAGAATCACTCTGCTGCGGCCGAGTCCAAGACTCACTCGACTGCTGCTGCAGAGTCCAAGAATCACTCGACTGCTACCGATGCCCACTTGGTTTACGTGTGTGACGCGTCGGAGGACCTGGCCGTGTACGTGCACGACGGGGCGTTTGCCGTGGTGATTCCGAGGACGGGAGCGCACTGGATGACGAATTTTTCCTGCTCTGGCGTGGTGGTCTCTTGCCTCTTGACCGAGGACGACAAGGAGAACACGCCTCCCCACAGGAGCCACCTGTTTCGCTGCCTGGCGGACGAGCTCGACTACGACGACGCCGTGCGGAGCGTGGAGGAGACGAGGCCCGTCGTGGAGAGTTTCAGCCAGCCCGCGCAGCCCCTGTACGAATTCTTCCCCGGCGACTTGGAGCCCGCCGAGTACCGCCGGGCCCGACAAGCCGACGAGCTGACGACTGTCTTGAAGCTGCAGAAGAGCCGGAGGTTGACTTGCCTCCCCTTTTCGACCACGGAAGCCGCCTTCAAGGCCGCGTGCTGCGCCTACGCCTGCAAGAAGTCTCGGGCGCAGATTATGGAGCGGATCTCTGTGGCGGACACGCCCAAAGAGGCCAAGACTGCGGTGTTTCTGTGCCCCAAATCGGAGTTTGACGGCAGCCTCTGGACTGACCAGGGCCTCTGCAAGGAGGTGATGCGGCACCTCTTTGCGACGAAATCGGGCGACTACTTGGACGAGCTCGAGGCGCTGCGGACGATACTCCACCGGCACTTTCGGGTGCCAGAGCACCGCGTCTACTTTTTGGAAGCTTCGCCCAGGGACGAGCTGTGGGGCTGCAAGACGGACCATGCCCACGCCATGGAGGTCCTGTACGACCAGGCCAGGGCGGGAAAGATCGAGGCCGTGTACCGGTACCTCGAGGGCAAGACGCAGACGAAAGAGGAGCGCGAGGCTCTGGGCCTGCCCGGGCGCAATCTGTTTGGCGAGTGCTGGACCGACGTGTGGAGACACGTGTGCTGGAAGATGAGCCGGTGCGGCTACTATGAGCCCGAGGTCCGGCGAAAGTACTACATGACGAGCCTCGACGGGAAAACGGGCATCTCGGATGTGCCCCTGCTGAAAGTCGAGGTCAAGTCGGAGAGGACTTGGGAGTGCCTGGGCCGCATCCTGCCGTGCCTGAGGAATTACAGGGTGTGCTACGACTACACTGCGGTCGCAGCGGAGTCGATGCTTGCCGCTGTGGGTTCTCTGCGGTCTGAGCAAGATGATCCCAATACTGCGCAAGATGATCCAAATACTACTCAAAATGATCCAAACACTGCTCGCGAACTAACAGCAGTGGAAGAGACGATCCTCATTTTCCCCGCCGACCAAGACCGAGACGCCGTAGACCAGTCCATGCCCTGGCTGACGCCGTCGACCTTGGAGATTTTCAAGCAGCGCCGCGACTTGGACCTGGCGATCTCGGCTCCCCTCCTGAAAGACGCCGTGGCAGAGCTGCGTCGCGTCCGGGAGACGATTGTGGCCAACTTGGACCAGCACGACCCCGACTGGGTGTGCTTCAATGCCGACTATGAGCGACTGGGTCGGGCGCGCGCAGTGATTCAGCACTTGATTGCGGAACATCCCAGCCTGGACTCGGATGCGATTGAGTACTGCCTGGAGTTCATGAAGCCTGCTGCGAATTGTCTGAGCGTGGTGCGGGTTTCCCTGTACCAACAGGACCGTCTGCACATTTACAACAGGTTGATGCGCGAGTTTCGCAGAGCTCAGTCCACGGACATTGACGGATCGGCCTGCTTTGTGCGATTTGAGTGTCCGTGCGAGTTTCAGCCGGTGCACAGGTATATTTTTTTTTATTTTTTTTTCAAGATTTTGTGCAAAATTTTTATGACGAGTTTTTCACCGACAGATTCGCCATGCCCTACGGCTCGATTTCCAGGCGATTGATGCTCGAAGTCGGGAAGATCTTTTCAGCGCCGAGTCCCACCGGGGCCACCACGGGCGTCAAGGAGTTTTACACGGTGTTAATTGGGCCGACTCCGCAGTGGAGCCTGGACCCCACCAAGGAGACGCCTCGTTGGTCGCCGGATTCTATCCTGGCCGAGTACAGGCACCACTGCTCGATGTGCTCCCAGTTGGAGAATCGGATCGGCGTGGAGGACACGGAGTCTAAGCTGCAGACTATGCTGGATCAAAAGGCCAAGGTGAGGAAGATCCTGATGAAGAACCTGGCTGTGGACGTGCAGACCCTGGAAAGGATCGAGAGGGAAGCGGAGGAATCCTCGTATGTCGAGTTTTTCTCTGCCTCTGCCATGAATATCGAGGCAGTGCCCGAGCCCGCCTCGCTGATGCCCATGTGTGCTGAGGAGGTGTTTGCGGATGCCCAGGCCCTGCTGGAGGGACACACGCCAGCCAAGAAGTCCAAGAGGTAATTTTGTTTTGTTTTTAGACAAAAAAAAGGGGGATGAATTGAGTTTTCGCTGGATGGAAAACAGGGACCATGGATCTGACTCTGAGTGATGGACTGGCCCTCCCTGGCCTTCCCTGGCCTCACC
>JBBAUR010000122.1:0-3106 GCA_040398075.1 Bdellovibrionota bacterium
ATGACTACATCGAGTTCTCGGACGGCATCCAGTTCCCGTTCTACGGGGATTGGGATGAAGTGCTGGAGCGGCATCAGGACCGCTTTGGCGAGGAGTAGCGTCACGGGTCCGGGCGGGGTTCAATCCCCTGCCCGGACATCCTAAATATCCGAAACAACAGAGTAAAAAAGCAGGTTGACTACCCACCCGGCATAGGCAATACTTCCCATGCTCAATAGAGCATCAACATCAACATCCATCCATAAATACATCCATGAAAAACAACGGTTACTTCATCAGCACTGGCGATAAAAACGGTTTCTACACGCTCAAGCAACGAGTGTTCGAGCCTCGCTACGCTCAAAGCAGCAGCGGCAATTGGGCTGCTGTCGGCGGCGAGGAGAAAGAAGTTTTTTTCCAGAACCTATCGACTGACCGGGACGAGGCTCTTCGCAAGGCGAAGGAGATCACCGGGTATGACCTCAGCGCCGATTTTGACCTCGATGAAATCCAGCGCCTCGAAGCCGAGGAGTACGCTCGCATCCGCGCCGAGAAGCAGGCTCAATTCGACGCCACCGATTGGAGCGTGTTCCAGTTCGGCAAGCATCAGGGTCGCTCGGTGAAAGACGTGTTCGCAACAGACCCCGGCTACGTTGAATGGTTCTCCGGTCAGTTCGCCAACACGCACCGGAACAGCCTCGAAGATCAGGGCCGGGCAATCACCATCCAGCACTGCATCGACTTGGTCGCCCCGGTCTTGGCTGAGCGTAAGGCCAAACGATCCTCCGAGGCTCAGGATCTCGTCGCCGCTCTTGGCGCGGAGACTGTCGCGGCGGTTGCTTCCCGCGAGGAAGACGGCTTCGCCAAAAGCGTTTGCAGCCAACTGTTGAGCGGATCGAGCATCAGCGACAAGGCGCTCAACATCCTCGTCGAGATCTTCGCCAAGTTCGAGGGACGCCGCAACAGCAAGGCTTACAAGGCGGCGTACGATGCCATATGGGAACGCATCAGTGCTTTGTACGACGAGCAGGGCAACTACAAACCCAAAGCCGCCTAATTTCGCCAGCATACACAAACCAAATACAGCGGGGATCGGGACGCTGGCGGTCTCGGTCCCCGCACAATCAGATAAATAAATGACACTGAAAAAACCACCAATGACCATGAGGATGGGTCAAGTAGCCGGGTTCATTGCTCTCGGCTATACGAACAAGGAGACCGCCGACGAACTCGGCATCAGCATCAAGACGGTTGAAAAGCACCGCCAGAAACTGATGCAGGCTTTCGGCCTGAGGAACACGGCGGACATCACCCGGTTTTCCATCCTTCATCGCATCATATCGTTGAAGAATGACAACCCCTACAACTGACCAAATCACTGAATATTGCGTTGACGCACCGGATCACAACGGTAACCTCGCACCCATAAATACATCCATGAGCATTCAGCAGCAAATGGCAGTCGATGCGGCACTCATCTACCGCCGCATCAAGCAGGGCAAAGCCGTCCGCCCGGAAGATCGAAAGTTCTTCCTGTCTTGGATCGCTACGCAGGGCACTCGGGCCTCGAATCGTTTCATCAAATGATCAAGAGGCACCACATCAAGATGGTCCTCTCGGACCTCGCAACGCTCAGGACTACGACAGACTTTGTCATAGTGCTTGGCATCACAACACTCTTCGTTGCATGCATCGTTATCCCCGTGATCGATGCTGTGACGAAATAACCACAACACACACGCATACATACATGAGCAATCAACTCACTGTTCAACCCGTGTCCGTCTCGGACATGGAACGCATGGCGACATCAATCGCCAAATCGGGTCTGTTCGGCATGAAAACTGTCGATCAGGCGTTGGCACTAATGGTCGTAGCCGCCGCCGAGGGTAAGCACCCCGGGTCGGTTGCAGCCGAGTACCACATCATTCAGGGCAAAGCCTCGCTGAAGGCTGACGCAATGCTTGCTCGTTTCCAGCAGGCAGGCGGCAAGGTCGAGTGGCATGACCACACCGACAGCAAGGTCTCTGCGACCTTCTCGCATGCTCAGGGTGGATCACTCCGCATCGATTGGGACTTGGCCCGTGCCAAGGCAGCAGGACTCGGAGGAAAGGACAATTGGGCGAAGTATCCTCGCCAGATGCTCCGTGCCCGAGTCATCTCGGAAGGCGTCCGGGCGGTATTCCCGGCGGTCCTGCAGGGCATGTACACGCCCGAGGAGGTCGTTGACTTCACGTCAGCACCTGTCGCCGCTCCAGCAGCCGCTAAAGCGCCTGCAGCGGACCTTAAGGCTAAGCAGGAGCCTGAGGTTATCGAGGCTGAACTGGTCGAGGAGGAGCCTTCCAACTGGACGGCTTCGCTCGAAGAGTCGTTCAAGGATCAGGAAGACGCTATCAATGCGTTCCTTCAGTCCAAAGAACAGATCGGTGCCTCCGAGACATGGAGAGACCTGTCCGAAGGTGCGTACCGCAAACGCATCATCGATGCGCCCGAGAAGTTTCTCGCGGCGGTCAAAAAAGGAGCCACTAAGTGAGCGCCAGCATTCGTCCCTCAAGCCTGCCAAAATTGGCAGTCAACAGTGGCGGATGCGCTTGCTTCGAGTCGTCGCCGGGGACATCCCCGGCGGCGGCAAGAGGCTTGCGTATGGACGCAGCGTACCGCGCAGCGTTCAGCGGTGACGCTTCTCTGCTGCAGGCGCTTGAACCCGAGGAGCATGACGCCGTGATGTGGGCCGTAGCGACCACAAAACGCTTCGCCTGCACCTACGACATTGTCACCGATGAGGATAAATTAAAGGTCATCGTTCCCGGCATGGAGCACCACACCGGGACCGAGGACGCCCGAGTGCCTGACCTGTCGTTGTCGCTCGACTTGAAGAGCGGTCAGATCCGCAACTACCGGGAGCAGATGGCTGCATACGCTCTCGGAAACATGCAGGCGTACTTTGTTCCCAAGTGGACATGCGTCCTGTTGTTCGCTGACCAAAAAGCTGAGGTCGTACACGAATTCACGTTCGAGGAAGCCAAGGCAATCGTTGACGAGGTCATCAACGACTTCAACGATCCCGCAAAAGTTCCTACACCGTGCGACTATTGCTGCTGGTGCGCTAAGAAGAATACCTGCACGG
>JBBAUR010000122.1:3206-7094 GCA_040398075.1 Bdellovibrionota bacterium
GTTCCTACACCGTGCGACTATTGCTGCTGGTGCGCTAAGAAGAATACCTGCACGGCGCTTGTGCGTCCGATTGCGGAGTCTCTTGAGATTATCGAGCAGCCGAAGCTGACACTCGAAGACATGAAGCAGCAATTGGTCAGCAACCCGGCTCGTCTTGGTGCGTTCCTCGCTGCAGCCAACATCTTCAAAAAGGAGTTGTGGGACTACGCGAAGGATCACGCGAAATCTATGATGGAGCGAGGCGAAGAGGTTCCCGGATGGAAGCTCAGCAAGACCAAGGGCGGCGAGACATTCGATATCCTCGCCATCGTTGAAGCTGCCGTGACAACCAACGCGACAATCACCGAGGTTGTCGAGTTGATGGGCGGCGAGATCGACGGCAACAAGTTCAGGGAGTGGGCTGGAAAGCGCGGTTACACGCCGTCCGCTCTCGAAGCAAAAACCAAACCCGGCTTCACGCGCATGCTTGAAGTCAAAGGGAAGAAGAAACAACTAACTCAATAAATACATGAATACATCAGGTGCAATATTGCGTGATCAGGGGGCCGCTCAGGTGAGCGGAAACACTCCTGACGAATGGCGGAACTACGTCGATGGTCTCATCAGGACGATGGCGCTATCGGGTCAGGAGTTCACCGCCGAGGACGTTCGAGACTATTCGGGCGATCCTCCGAATCATCCCAACGCTATGGGCGCTCGCTTCCTGAGCGCCGTGAAGCAGGGCGTCATCGTGCGAAGCGGCTTTGCAAACTCCCGCCGCCGTAGCAGGCATGCAGGAATGATCGCAGTCTACCGGGGGGCATCGAATGTCTAAGAAAAAAGCCCCGGCATTCCAATTCTACCCGGGAGACTGGCTTGGATCTCAACGTGTCACGCTCATGTCTCTCGAAGAGGAAGGAGCCTATATCAGGCTGCTGAGCTACTGCTGGCAGCATGGTAGTATTCCACGGGAGCCAGAGAAGATTGCTCGACTGATCGGCAAAGGAGCCTCGATCACGCTGGCTCAATCTGTTGCAACCATGTTTCAACCACCCTTGGACAATGGTTCCACGGTTGGTGACGTGTTGGTTCACGATAGGTTGCAAGCACAACGCGACGAGTACAATGCTTGGCTTGAAAAAAGCCGCAAGGGAGGCAAGGCATCAGCCGAGGCGAGGAGGCGCAACAGAGTAGAATGTGAACCACCCTTGCAACCACCCTTGCAAGCAAACGGCAACACTACATCTTCATCTACATCTTCAATAGAAATAGAGAGAGAGAGAACGCCGTCACTCGAAGAGGTGCTGGCATTCGCTCAGAACCTTGGCCTCGCTGCATGGCGAGCCGAGGACTGGTGGAACGAGATGGAGTCTGTCAGTTGGCTCGATCACCGAGGACGCCCGGTTCATAAATGGCAAAATAGCCTCGCCCGAGTCAGGACCAATTGGGTAGCAATGGGCAGTCCTATGCAGCCGATCAGCTACAGCAAGACTCAGAAGGATTCCAAAACCGAGCGGAGGTCCAAGTATGAGTTCTGAAGTCGCCGAGGTATCAAATGATACCGTCCGCAAGAGTGAGACACGTCCATGCGCGGAATGCTTCACTCCCGTCGAGGCTGACGTGATCGAGTTTGCCGGGAGAAAGATCGAGTTCACCGTTGTATGCGACGAGTGCGAGAAGCGCCTGCTGGCCGAGCAAGACGAGAAAGACAACGCTGAGCGTAGCGCAAGACTCATAAAGGAGTTTAATGAACTGTGTCCGCCGTTGTACCAAGACACTGACCTGTCTCGCGTGTACTCAGGGTTCGCACGGGCAGCTACGCATTGGCCCTACGGCCCTAAAGGTGTCACGCTTGTCGGTCCCGCAGGCGAGGGAAAGACCCGTGCGGCATGGATGTTGCTTAAACGCATCCATTTGACCGGGAAAAAGGTTTACGGACTGACAGGCACTCAGCTTGGAAAGTTTGCCGCTGACCAGTGGCACTCCCGGGCCGAGGAGAAACGAAACGCTGAGGAGGCTATCGAACGATGCAAGCAGTGCTCCCTGCTGCTTATCGATGACTTGGGAAAGCAAAAGTTCACCGAGCGAGCCGAGCTTGAGTTGTTCGATATTTTAGAATATCGCACTTCACACTTGAAGCCTACCGTGGTAACAGCTAATTCGGACGGTAAGGAACTATTGAACATGCTTTCGGAGGACCGAGGAGAACCGATCCTTCGCCGCATCCAAGAGTTCTCAACAACCATCAAAAAGAAATAAATATGGATACATATGACGGCACCTATCATGGGTTCCCCCTTAAATCGCAAGATGACAGTGAACCAGATTGTCGCAGGACAAGTTGGTCAGTGCTCGTAGACAACGACTGGCATGAAATCGTTTGCTGTGCGCTCGATTGGCGCGAGCACGATGCCGCTGACGCACTCATCAGAGTCTTGAAACGTAGCCGAGAGCATACCCGTGCGCTCGCTACCCAAGCACTGATCGAGGCTCAGGAGATCGCTGGAAACGAACCCACTAACGAACGAATCCGATTGATCGCCAATCTGCTGAAGAGGGCGCTCAATTACGACGAGAAGTCCAAACAGATCGTCGAATAATGATGTTCACGAAGTATGGTGCCATTCCAAGGCACCGATACATTCTTGTGGATTCACACTTCACACACGAAGTGCCAATCGGTTGGCAGGAAGCAATGTGGGTCGGTGTCACTTCGATCCCCGGGAGAGCTTGGGGAATCAACGTGATCTTTAGATACGGTGGCATGCTCTACCGCAACATACCGCCGCATGCTGTAGCCTTCGCACAGGAACCTGAAGCGTTGTGGTGCATCGATAACGCTCAAGCGTGGAACTGCTACAGCGACCAGTTTGTGGTCTACGACGATCCTGTCATGTCTGGCATGCGAGTCAGTGTGAAGACATCAGCCGGGATTCACCCGGGCGAGTTCATGTTTGCTACCGGGCACATGCGTGACGGCTGGAGTGAAGCACCGGATCAAGACAAAATGTTTATGTGGTGCATGCTCGACAACGGACGATTGACTATTCAACCAAACAATCACCTCACGTTCGTTGATTCATCGTTCATCATTAACACTCAGACAATCCCGAAACTGTTGCTTCACGAACATGTTCACCAAGTGGACGAAAAACAAAACTACAAGTATGACTTCTGAAAGTGGAATGGCTCAAGACATGGGCGAGCGCAAACCGTACGTCATCATTAATGGTGAGCGGTGCGCTCTTGATGACGTGGAGTTCATCGATGTTGAGGAGGATATTTCCGGGAGAGATGTCTACACGGTAAGGAAAGAAGGCACCACCTACAGATCGTTTGTCACACTCCAATGATCCCTGCGTTCACCAAGGTTAACCGATACATCTTCGACCCGAAGGCTTACTCATGGTCGCTGCCGAGCGGGACAACGTGCCCCGGGGCCGAAGCCTGCCTCGCCAAGGTTGATCGCACTACTGGCAAAATGTGGAACGGACCACTGCAGAAATTCAAATGCTACTCAGCCGTCACCGAGCGTTACCCCTCAGTCCGCAATCGACTCTGGTGCAACTTCGATGCCGTGAAAGGCAAGACACCTCATCAAGTGTCCTCGATCCTTGAACGTGCGAAGCCTAAGAAGATGGAGCGTTGTCGCATCCATACCGCTGGCGACTTCTTCTCGCAGACATACTTCGACGGCTGGCTACTCTTCATCGAGGCCAATCCTGACATTCACTTCTGGGCATTCACCAAGTCGATTCCGTTCTGGATCAGCCGCATCAACTGCATCCCGAGCAACTTGATCATGCAGGCGTCCTACGGAGGACGATGGGATCACCTGATTGCTGAGCACAACTTGAAGTACGCCCGTGTGGTCTACAGCATGGAAGAGGCTGACCATCTCGGACTCGA
>JBBAUR010000123.1:0-6648 GCA_040398075.1 Bdellovibrionota bacterium
TCAGCCAGTTCATCGGTGCGGCACCGATCGGACGTCTCATGACCGGTCGCTTGACATATAACTTCTAACGGTCGGTGCTTTTCGGAGCATCAAGAATGAAAAGGCCCGTCCCGCTAATGCAGGACGGGCCTTTGTTTTTTTTCTCGTATTGACAGGCAGGAATGCTTAGGGTGGAGCAGACAGAGGGACTTGATGTGTAGGCAAGGCAGGGGGCTGAAAAACTGACGAATTAAGATAAATAAGTCAGTCGAACAGACAACGGCACGGAAAAACCTTCGTGCATGGCTCGCGAGGAGGTCGTTGCCGATGACATAAACAATCGTAGTTTTCGCACACGGAAGGGGCGGCATGTATGATAAGGTCGTACATAGCGAAAAGGATACCTATACGACGGTGGTGACGTATTGCAAGGCAAACTGCTATAGATATGCGCAGTTCGTTGATGTGACAGACGACGGATGGCGTCTCGTTCCGATTCATGGCGCCGGCGAGTTCAAATAAGAATGGGCGCTGTGTAAAAAGGCGAGGATTGGCGCTGATGGCAAGATTGACGGCTATGACATGATCAAGAAGCGTGTCTCGGTGACAAGCATCGGCGGATGTTATACGGTGCCTTTAGGAGACAAGCTCCTCCCGGATTGTTATCCGTCATGCTGGCCTTGATGACACGAGATGATGAACAAGTGCAAGGGGAATCTATCCTTAGGAACGACGACATATGAGAACTCTGTGCCTTTTCTTGGTGATTTTTCAATCCTGTGTGTGGATTGTCGAAACGACTGCACAGCCGAAGGTCTCGTATACAATCACGAGAATCGATTCGGCGATCGTGGGGAGCATCCGCGTGGATTCAACCACCGCCGTAGCATTCGCAACGGGCGGTACGCTTCTTGTGACCGGCGATCGAGGGATGACATGGCACGACGTAGCTGGCGAGAAGTATCAGGATGTTTATCAAGGAGCCGTGATGCCCGGAAAGAGCATCATTCTCTTCGGATACTCCGGCATTGTTATGCGTGCGGACCCTCCGTATTCGACGATGACGTCGTTGCCGTTCGTCATTAACCAGATACAGCCGGTTCGAACTGCGTGTGCAGTAACGGATCGGGAGCTGATATGTGTGGATGACTATGGAGTGGCAATGCGGTATGAGATCGGCGACACGCTCATGCGTCCGGTACCTGGCTTGACAAAGTACAATGTGCGGTGCTTGGCTCGTTTGCGTACCGGTGTGCTGATGGCGGGTACGACCGAGGGTGTGATCCGTTCGCTGGACAGTGGAAAGTCGTGGACGCTGATACGAAGTGAAACGACTTCCCAGAAGGAAGTGGTCTATGTGCATGTGACGGATGCCGATACGGTCGTCTTCGGGTTCTGTGATGAGTCGCAAACGACACAGCGTCTGCACATATCCGGCGATTCCGGCAAGACGTGGCGTCGCTCGGGTTCCATCGGTATGTCGGGTCCTATCCTGTGGTATCGTGATGCGGTTTGCCAGCTGTTCGATGGGCGTGCATCGACGTCATTTCAACTGGGCAGGCGTGTGGTCCGCGTAGACTATCTGTTCAATCCGGTATCAAGGCTGACAGCGTGCACGGCGGATACGAGCAGGTATATGGCCTACTGTCGGCTCACCACTGCGGTGGCGTTCGACGAGAAGCACACGCTCATGGCAGGTATCAATAGGACAATCTATCGCTCCACGGATGGCGGACGGAGTTTCCGTCTTCGAAGTCACCTTGCAGATCCGGGCCCTTTAGCAGGAGCGAATTTCGCCATGACATCAACCTACAAGGATTCGGTCGTATCCTGGGCCGGGCCGAAACAGATGTACAGCACGAGCACGGATGCCGGTGTGACATGGATGCCGAGGAAGTATCCGGTCAAGTGGCGTATCGAGCCGGGAGGGCATACGTCAAACTACCAACTTCTTTCGCCGACCTGCTTCATAGGTGCATCGGAACTGATGCGCATGGATATCAGTACCGACGGTGGGGAAACGTTCGAGCATCCGGGAATCTACGACGCTACGGGATATGTCGAGTCGGCTGATCCGAGTTCGACCGATATTCTGTCCGTGGATTCCATCGTGCGGGTAGCGGGCTACGACCTGTACCTTGTCACTGACTCGTGTCGGCAGTGGACGAAAAAAGGCGAATTGCCGGTGTACTTATATTCTCGCGATAGTATCACCCACAGCAACGGATTCGTAGGATTAGGGATCGTGCCTAGCTATTTAGTCGTGTGGATCGGTTCAGCAAAATATGACGAGAGACGGAGATTCTGGTTCTATAACCAGCATCTTTTGTTACGAAGCAAGGACTACTTCAAGTCTATGGATACTATTCTTTCCATACCCGCTGTGAGCGGTGGATACTTAGGTCTTCGCTTTTATGGAGATTCGACGATAGTATTTTCCCGGAACTCTACTTACTACGTCAGCAAAGATCTCGGAACAACGTGGGATACGATGGATGTCAGCATAGTCCCTCGAGAGGTATGGTTCAGGATTCCGTCTGATTCCGTCTACGTTTTCCGACAAGGGAACAATATCATGATCACCTGCGATAGCGGACGCACATGGACCTCCGTTCCGCCACCGTCCAGCCGTCCGGATTTCTCCTGGGATGTCGTCGGTTATTCCAAGCGTCGTGCCTTCGTCTCTACCAACATACGGGACCTCACCTCCCTCTATCGCATCGACTTCGCCCCTGACTCGGGAGTAGTGCAGTCGGTGGATGCCGAGCCCGCACCGGCACCGCCACCGGTCCATGTGCGTGCGGTGATACCCAATCCGTTTTCCGCTTCGGTGCGGTTCATCATCGGTACCGAACCATCGGTGGATACGCGAAGCCTTTCGGTGGGCGTGTATTCGTTGAACGGAGCTCTCGTGGCGGATCTCACCGAATCGTACCGCAGTCAGACGCCGGACGACCGAGGCGAGGTGACTCTTCAATGGGATGCTACGGAACATCCCCAGGGCGTGTACCGCGTGATTGTCCAAAGTGCGCAGGGTTCGCAGTCGGTGTCCGTCGTGAAAGCGCGGTAGCAGGTAGCGGGCGAATCCATATTGAATGGCGACACGCTTGGTACGGTACTATGCGCCAATACATACCACGATAGTGGTATGTCCGCTCGCCATAAAACCCACTCTTCCGAGCACAATAAAAAAGACAAAGACAGCAAAAAACTCTTGCATATCTCGCAGGGGGGGTACGTTGCGGGTGAAATAAACAATCGTATTTTTCACAGACGAAAGGGGAGGTATGTATGACAAGGATGTTCATACTGGCGGTCGGTCTTGTTATCGGTATGGTGTTCAACGCGGCACCGTTGATGGCGCAGTGTCCGACGGATGATTCGGGGTGTCCGTGGAGTGAAATGTATCTGAATGTTGAGAGGTTTACTCAGGACGATACGGTGTGGAATGAGTCGAGAACGAAGATTGTTCGCGTCTATAGTTGTGCACGGGATTTTTCTATCAACATCTGCTATCGTTGTTGTAGCGGAAAAATGGAAATCCGTTTGAGTAGTATCGTCCCTTGTGAAAAAAATGCAAACGATAGTTGCGTGGCTGTCAAGGATTGGACGAGAGGTTGTGAATCGAAAATGCCCTGGCGATACAACACGGAATTCTGGAGGGCCGTCGACAGTAAGATCATGTATCGTTTGAATTGGATCAAGTGTCCGAATCTTGTGCTGTCGTGCGACGACCCGAAGACGACGACAATCACATCATGCGATAAGGATACCTATACGACGGTGGTGACGTATTACAAGGCCAACTGCTTCCGGTATAAACAGTTCATTGAATTGGACCCTACGAAACCCGAATGGCGTCTCGTTCCGTGTGATGGCGCTGGAGAGTGCACTCAGGTATGGGGAGTATGTTGTCACGGGTCGAAGATGGTTTACAAGCGGATAGTATCCTCCAGTACCGGTGGATGTTATCGTTTGATTGGTGGTGATGATAATATGGATGAGTGTTTCCCGGCATGTTGGTGAGTTCGTGGGAAGTAGGTTTGTACGGCGTGAACGTGGGTGGTTTGTCGGCGCAGTTATTATTCTATGCGAGGTATGCGTGAGGCGGATACTGTTGTTGGTCTGCGTCTGCCTTTGGTGGACGACCGTTCTTTTGTCGCAAGGGACGCCTGCGTATACGGTGACGCGGCTAGACGGCAGTCTGTACGAGGGTGTCCGCGTGGATGGTACCACGGCTCTCGTTACGGGAGCCGGTGGTATGGTCCTTTGTACCAAGGACAAAGGCGTGACATGGTCACAGGTGCTTGGGATTCCGGGTCAGATGTATACCGGAGGGACGGTATTGCCGGATAAAACGGTCCTCTTGTTCGGGGCCATCGGCTCGATTATCAGCATGCAACATCCCTACACGAGGTTCACCCGTTTGCCGGTGGTCGACAATCAGACGCAAAGGGTAAAGCAGGGCTGCGCGGTAACCCAAACGCACGTGTTATGCATAGATCAATATGGGATGGCTCAGTGGTACCAAGTGGGTGACACGCTCTTGCGCCCGGTACCATCTTTGGCAAAGTACAACGTGCGGTGTTTGGCTCGTTTGCGCACGGGTGTTCTGATGGCAGGTACGACCGAGGGCGTCATCCGGTCGCTTGATAGCGGAGAAACCTGGACGCTGGTCCGCAGTGAAAAGTCTTCGCAAAATGAAGTAATCTACGCTCATGTGACAGATGCCGACACCGCCGTATTCGGTTTTTGCGATGTGACTCAGACCACGCAGAGGTTGCACATCACCGGAGACTCCGGAAAGACGTGGAAGGTATCGCCGGTGCTGAACGTCGTCGGTCCCGTCTTGTGGTATGGCTCCAACTCGTGTCAGATATTTGACCGCAAAGGAGCACCCTCAACCATGTTGATGTACCGGGTTGCCCGCGTGGAATATCTCCATCTGCCTATATCGCGCACGGTGTGGAGTGTAGCCGACACGAGCCGGTACATGGCGGATGCAACGGCTTCGGGATTTACCATCCGTGGAACGGTGATGAACTCGGCGTTGGCCTTCGATGGATCCGTGACGATCATGATGGGGATGAACAAGACGCTGTATCGTTCCACCGACGGCGGACGGACGTTTGCCTTACGTAGTCACATTTCGGATCCTACGGTATTGCTTGGCTCGGACTTTGGCTGGACGAGGATGTACGACGATTCAACGATATCCTGGGCAGGACCTCAGCAGCGCTACAGTTCGAGTACCGATGGCGGCGTTACATGGATGCCGCGAAAGTATCCAGCAGATCGGACCATTCTTCCTTTTAATTGGAGAACCTCGATATATCGTATGCTTTCGCCGACGTGCTATATCGGAGGGTCGGAATACCGACGCTACGACATCACGACCGACGGTGGCGAGACGTTCCGTCATCCTGCCCTCTACGAATTCGGCAGTGTGTTCTTAGATTTATTTTACACAACGGAAATCCGATCTGTCGACTCAGTCATTAGAATCAGCGGAGCTGGAGTCTTCTTGATCAGCGACTCGTGTAGGGTATGGACCAAAGTAGGAGATCTGGGTATTGGTCAAACCTACGATCGTCGCGACAGTACGTATCTAGATGTATTCCTAGGTACCGTTGTGCCCTTGGCGAATTGTCATTTGGCTACAGTTGATGTCACGAAACAAAGGGCGAGTGCTGCGAAGAAAATATATCAGAAACATATGCTCTTAAGAAGCTGCGATTTATTTCGGACTGTGGACACAATACTGGTGATTAACACCAGCATTGGTGATATCAGTTATTCGGTCCGTGGATCTTCGGCTTTTTATTACACTGTTGACGGGAAATTGTATTATACGCTCGATGGGGGTGTGTCGTGGGATACCGTCATGGCCAAAGACGCTCCCGACGATATATGGATCACCGTACCGAAGGAAGCGTTTTATGTAGGAAACAGTGATAATAAGATCTGGATAACCCGCGATAGCGGTAAAACATGGCTGAAAATACCGGTGCCGGTGCAGGATACGGGTCTCACGTGGAAAGCAATCGGTTATTCTCAACGACGAGTCTATGCGGTATTGACTCAACATGAACAAACCGCTCTCTATCGCATCGACCTCGGCCCCGACTCGGGAGTAGTGCAGTCGGTGGATGCCGAGCCCGCACCGGCACCGCCACCGGTCCATGTGCGTGCGGTGATACCCAATCCGTTTTCCGCTTCGGTGCGGTTCATCATCGGTACCGAACCATCGGTGGATACGCGAAGCCTTTCGGTGGGCGTGTATTCGTTGAACGGAGCTCTCGTGGCGGATCTCACCGAATCGTACCGCAGTCAGACGCCGGACGACCGAGGCGAGGTGACTCTTCAATGGGATGCTACGGAACATCCCCAGGGCGTGTACCGCGTGATTGTCCAAAGTGCGCAGGGTTCGCAGTCGGTGTCTGTCGTGAAAGCGCGGTAGGAGGTAGGGGGCGACACGCCGGGCAGTAATATCAACGAATCCGAAACAACCGAATCCGAAAGAAAAAAGGCGAGAGGAATCCTCTCGCCTTTTTCGTTCGGTTCACGGTCCCGTTTTCACCTATCCCTCCTGCTGCCAGCCCTTGGTATCCAGGTATTTCGTGTCGAAGTCACCGGCGACGAAGTCCGGATTGTTCATCATGGCACGAT
>JBBAUR010000124.1:0-6509 GCA_040398075.1 Bdellovibrionota bacterium
TCACCATCGCCGATGCTGCCATCAACGAACTCACCAGCATCACCCAACGCATCGAAGAGCTCGCAGTGCAGTCGATGAACGGAACCTTCACTGATACTCAGCGCAGCAGTATGCAGAGGGAGGTTACAGCTCTTCAAGCCGAGTGGAACAGAACCGTTGAGTCGACCACGTTCAATGGGTTGAACCTGCTTACTGGCTCAGGCACAGGGATGGTGCTTCAGGGGGGCAAGGGAGCTGAAGGGACGCTCGCTGTGCAGATCGGGTCGGGGAGGGTCGGTGGGACTACAAGGGTTAGTACGGATAGTGCGGGGAATGAAACGGGTGGGGTGCCGGCTTTACAATCGATGACTATCTCCGCCGATGGCCGCTTTGTGGCGTTTACCTCTGGTTCTAGTAGTCTCGTTTCTGGGGACACCAATGGCGCAAGCGACGTGTTCCTAAAGGATACCCGAACGGGCGTAACCACCAGAGTCAGCACGGATAGCGCGGGCAATCAGGGAGATTCTGGAGCCAGCGGCTGGGCCCTATCTGACGATGGCCGTTTCGTGGGGTTTAGTTCCGCCTCTACCAACCTTGTTAGTGGGGATACCAATGGGGCGCAGGACGCCTTTATCAAGGATACGGTAACGGGTATTACTGTCCGAATAAATACCGACAGCGTGGGTAATGAGGCTGCCGGAGGTTCCTCAAACGTTCGCGCAATTTCCGCTGACGGCCGCTTCGTCACTTTTGACT
This sequence comes from Bdellovibrionota bacterium, assembly GCA_040398075.1. GTDB lineage: Bacteria > Bdellovibrionota_C > UBA2361 > UBA2361 > OMII01 > OMII01. The sequence goes on from JBBAUR010000124.1 coordinate 736, forward strand.
CTAGCGCAACGAACCTGGTAGCCGGGGATACCAATGGAGTGCGGGATGCCTTCATCAAGGATACGTTAACGGGTATTACTATCCGAATAAATACTGACAGCGCCGGTAATCAGGCTGCTGGAGGTTCATCGAACGTTCGCGATATTTCCGGTGATGGCCGCTTCGTCGTTTTTGACTCTACCGCAACGAACTTGGTAGCCGGGGATACTAATGGGGTCCAAGATATCTTTGTGAAAGACACTGTAACGGGCTCGACCACTAGGGCTAGTACAGACAGCGCGGGGAATCAGGCAAACAGTGCCTCCCTCTCAATATCCGCTATTTCCGCTGACGGGCGCTTCGTGGTGTTCGCCTCTGACTCTACTAACCTCGTTTCCGGTGATACCAACGCTACGAACGATGCCTTTATGAAGGATCTCTTGACAGGGGTAACCACCAGGCTAAGTACTGATAGTGCTGGTAACGAGGGTTTAGCCTCTTCGACTCCCTATAGCATCTCCGCTGATGGACGCTACGTATCATTTGTGTCATCTGCCACGAACCTTGTGGCGGGGGACACCAACAGCTCGAGAGATGTTTTTGTTAAAGACACACTAACCGGGGCAACCCGGAGGGTTAGTACCGATAGCCAGGGGAGAGAGGGAGACAACTGGACAGCTGCGAGCTCCATCTCCGCTGACGGCCGCTATGTATCGTATAGCTCATTCGCTTCCAACCTCGTCGATGGCGACACAAATGCCGCTTGGGATATCTTCGTCAAAGACCTAACCCAACTAGGCGTCCAAACCATGGCCGGCATGGTAGTCTCAAACCGCGCGAGCGCAAGTGTAACCCTCGGCCTCGTCCAACGCTACCGAAACGAACTCCTGCAGTACCGTTCGAACATAGGTGCGAGCACTCAGCGTATTCAGAGCTTCGTAAGCAACCTTGGTATCTCCTCTGAAAACTTCAAGGCGGCAGAGTCGCGAGTCGTTGATGCCGATATCGCCGCTGAGGCGGCGGAATCGCTTAGGCTACAGATCCTCCGGCAGTCAGCGACTTCGCTGCTGCGTCAGGCCAATCTTGCACCACAGATCGCGCTCGACCTGCTACGTAACGCGTGAACCCGATACCGGGACCGCGGACTTTTTAGTCCGCTGGCTGCTTGGGTCGGGGGGCTGATGGCAAGCGGAGCCGGAGGCTCCGCGGTCCAGGGGGGGCATAATGCTGACTTCTGGACCGCGGACTTTTAGTCCGCTGGCTGCTTGGGTCGGGGGGCTGATGGCAAGCGGAGCCGGAGGCTCCGCGGTCCAGGGGGGGCATAATGCTGACTTCTGGACCGCGGACTTTTAGTCCGCTGGCTGCTTGGGTCGGGGGGCTGATAGCAGGCGGAGCCGGAGGCTCCGCGGTCCAGGGCCATGACGCTCCCTATTCCTTCCCCCCCTCGCCCTCACTTTCCGAGCACCTCGTGCATCTTAGCCCCGATCTCGTGTGGCGAGCGCACGATGTGGATCCCTGCAGCCGAAAGGGCCTTGAACTTCGCTTCTGCTGTGTCGTCCCCTCCACTGATGATCGCACCAGCGTGACCCATGCGGCGTCCTGGAGGTGCGGTTGCTCCCGCGATGAATGAAACCACCGGCTTCTTCATGTGCTCCTTGACCCACTTTGCAGCATCGACCTCTGCACTTCCACCTATCTCGCCGATCATCACGACTGCGTCGGTATCTGGGTCCTCGTTGAAGAGCTTCAAACAATCGATGAAGTTGGTGCCGTTCAATGGGTCACCACCGATACCGATACAGGTCGATTGTCCCATGCCGAGGTTCGAAAGCTGAAACACCGCTTCGTAGGTAAGCGTTCCCGAGCGGGAAACGACGCCGATGCGTCCCGGCTTGTGAATGAAGCCCGGCATGATTCCGATCTTTGCCTGTCCTGGGGTGATGATACCGGGGCAGTTTGGTCCGATGAGCCGCGTACGCTTGCCCTGCATGTAGGTCTTGACCTTGAGCATGTCGAGCACCGGGATCCCTTCGGTGATGCAGATGACGAGATCGAGGTCGGCATCGACTGCCTCCATGATCGCATCGGCCGCAAACGGTGGGGGAACGTATATGATCGATACGTTAGCGCCTGTCTCTTTCTTGGCCTGATGCACGGTGTCAAAGAGCGGAATACCTTCGAATTCCTGTCCGCCCTTACCGGGCGTCACACCTGCTACCATCTGCGTGCCGTACTCCTTGCACGCACGTGTGTGGAATGCACCGGTCTTTCCGGTGATACCTTGAGTTACTACCTTCGTATTCTTATCAACAAGAACGCTCATCTCTATCCCTTCCTTACTTCGCTAGTGCGACGATCTTCTTGGCAGCGTCGTCCATGGTATCCGCTGCGGTGATTGCGAGGCCCGACTCCGCAAGTAACTTACGGCCGAGCTCCACATTGGTTCCTTGGAGTCGAACGACCAACGGCACCTTCAACCCCACCTCCTTGGCAGCTTCGATGACGCCGGTGGCGATCACGTCGCATTTCATGATTCCGCCGAAGATGTTGATCAGGATCCCTTTGACCTTGGAATCCGAAAGCAGGATGCGAAACGCTTCGGTTACGTTCTCCTTGGTAGCTCCACCGCCTACATCGAGGAAGTTTGCCGGCTCTCCGCCAAACGCCTTGATGATGTCCATAGTAGCCATGGCGAGACCTGCACCGTTTACCAGGCAGCCGATGTTTCCATCGAGGCCGACATAGTTGAGACCATACTTCTGAGCCCGGAGATCGCGGGGATCTTGCTCGTCGTAGTCCATCATCGCGTGCAACCTTGGCTGACGGAAGTGCGCGTTGTCGTCCATCGATACCTTTGCATCGAGCACTACGAAGGTGTTCTCCTTGGTCAGCACGAGCGGATTGATCTCGAGCATTGAAAGGTCACAGTCGACAAAGGCTTTGTAGAGCCCCTGCACCACCGCGAGGAACGATTTGCGCGCCTCTACCGGTATACCGAGGTCAATCGCAAGCTTGGCGGCTTGAAATGTCTGGAGTCCCACACCTGGCTCGACCCGTACGGTGAGGATCTTTTCAGGATGTGTGTGCGCAACTTCCTCAATCTCCATACCGCCTTCAGTGGACGCGATGATCGAGATGCAGCGGCTGGCGCGATCCACCAGAAGGCTCAGATAAAACTCCTTGGCGATGTTGCATCCAGCTTCGACGTAGATCTTACGAACGAGCTTACCCGCTTCGCCGGTTTGCGGGGTCACAAGCTTCATTCCAAGGATCTTCTCGGCGTGCGCACGCGCCTCGGCTGAGTTCTTGGCAAGTTTTACTCCACCAGCTTTCCCTCGCCCGCCGGCGTGTACCTGGGCCTTGACGACGCAGATTCCGCCGCCGAGGAGATCAGCTGCGGCCTCAGCCTCTCCGGGGGTGTAGCAGATATGTCCTTTGAGGACCGGCAGGCCGTAGGAGGCGAGCACCTGCTTTGCTTGGTATTCATGAAGATTCATACGTTAGTTCCTATCCTTATTCGACGTCCGAAATCAATTATATGGGGCACTTGCGTTACACAAGCGCAACCACTGCCTTGACGCTCTCAACCGACTTCTGCAATGCATTCTTTTCGGCATCCGAGAGTTCGATCTCGACCACTTTTTCGATACCCTTCTTTCCGATGATGACGGGAACTCCGATATAGAGCCCCTCGATACCGTATTCTCCATTCAAGCGAGCGGCCGCAGCGAGCACTCGGCGTTGGTCGAAGAGGTACGACTCGGCCATCTGAATAGCAGAGGCGGCCGGTGAATAGAAGGCGGAACCGGTCTTGAGCAGTGCTACGACCTCTCCGCCGGCCCCCCGAACACGCTTCTCAATCGCATCGAGCCGCTCCCCTGAAATAAGTTTTTCCACCGGGATCCCGTTACACGTCGTAAACGAGCGTACTGGAACCATGTCGTCTCCGTGCCCCCCGAGAACGAATGCAGAAACTGAGGATACGGATACGTTCAGCTCCTCAGCGAGAAATGCCTGATAGCGCGCGGTATCGAGCACTCCGGCCATCCCAACGACACGTTCGGCCGGGAAGCCTGTCTCTTTCTGCATCAGGTACACCATCGCATCGAGGGGATTGGTGATGACGATCACGAAGGCATCTTTGGCGTGCTCACGGATCCCTTTGGCGACGTTCCGGACGATCTCGGCGTTGGTCTTGACCAGGTCGTCGCGACTCATACCGGGCTTACGTGGCAGACCCGAGGTCACGATGCACACATCGGCTCCGGCGATATCGGCGATGTTGTTCGTTCCCGTTACCTTGAAATCGAGCCCGAAAACGGGTGCAAGATGCGAGAGGTCGAGCGCCTTACCCTGGGGCATACCTTCTACTACGTCGAATAGCACGACATCGCCCAGATTCCTCTGTCCACACAGGAGGGCGAGCGTTCCGCCGATCTGCCCGGCACCGATAAGCGCGATCTTTCTTCTTCCTGTCGAATGAGTCGTCATCTTTTGTTCTCCATTTCTATCACTTGGCAATCATCAGCCGAATCTTATCGGCGACGACTGCGTTACCAAAAACTACGGTTGTGTAACCCCTACCCCACTGTTCTCTGAGTCAGACGGGGCTTCAGGTTGCTGCTGCACTTGCCCCGTTGCACCACGTTGCGGCGTGCCAACGAGCCCCTCTACGACGCCCAACTGCTGCAAGAGCTGATTCATGTCCGTCTTGGAGAGGTCCACCGTCGCGCCTCCACCGCCGCCCTGAGAGGGGTTGAGTGTCACGAACTTTGGGTTACCTTTTGCGAGCTGCTTGGCGACCTCCAGACGCAGCATCGCCTGACCACCCTTACCGGAGAGCGCAGCGATCTGTTTCTGGAGACCTTCAACCTCGGCTTTTCCCTCTGCAAGGATAGCTTTCGCCTCGTTCGAACGCGCTTCGTGGTAGGCATCTCCCTGGTATGTAGATTGCTCCTTGAAGCCACGTGCCTCGGCGATGCGCGCGTTGAATTTACTCTCCGCTTCGGAATACTCCTTCTGCTTCTTTGCACGCACGGTCTCGATACGCGATCGCTCTCCCTGAATATCCTGCTCCTTCTCCTGGATCTCACGTAGTCGATCCTGGTAGCTCGTGTCCTCGCTACCATCAGAGAGCAGTCGCACGAAGCGATACTCCAGTAGATTCAATCCTTCGACCTCTATTCCCAATGGTCCCAAGCGAGCCTGGGTTGCTCCGAGCGTCTCGTCGATGGTGGCGTTTAGCTTCTTAACGTCGCGGAACTCGACTGTTCTCAAACGATTCAGATAAGTTCGGATCTCCGACCGTACGACTGAGATCACCAGGTGCTTGATCTCCTCTTCGCTCGTTGCCACCTCTTGTACGAGTTTGACCAGCGCCTCTGGGTTCGGCTGGATGTGATACCAAACCTTTATCTTGAGCGCGGCCTCGTTACCGTCGAGAACACGGGTGTGCACATCCTCGTTTTGAACCAGATGGGTCGCTCCTCCCGCATCACCCAAACCGCGCCCCCAGGTGAGGTACTTCGGCGAGGTATCAAAACGGTAGATCTCCTCCCACGGCATGACCACTACGGTTTCGAGTGGGCTTGCAACACTGTCGGCCGAACCGACGCCACCGCCCAGGAATCGAGGGAGCTTTCTGAAGCGCACGCCGTACTCGGTAGTTCCCATGTGTTGGAGACCGGTGTCGCAACCCGTGAGCGATACCGCTGCACATATCAACAGCAGGCAGAGCTTCCCTAGGGAAGCGAGGCAAAACCTACCCGTAGCGAGAAAGTGGAGGTTGGGTTGAT
>JBBAUR010000125.1:0-6415 GCA_040398075.1 Bdellovibrionota bacterium
GGGCTCAGAGCCAAAGGACTTTCTTGACAACTTCGCCAAGGGGCACACCTTTGACAAGACGAAGGCCCTCGTGTCCGAATGGAAATCCGCTGACCTACTCTTCCAGCTCACCGATCAAGAGCTCAGCAGTGCATCCGTTCTCTTCACCGATGATTCCGTCAAGCGCAGCCTGCTCAAATCCTATGTCTTCATCGCCATCGAGCTCAAGCAGGACGAGTACGCCCGGGGAAAGTTCTCCGACATCGCCCGGCAAATCAACCGCCTCTTCCCAATGCCCGTGATGGTGGTGTTCAAGCATGCAGACCGGCTCACGATTGCCGTTATCAACCGGCGCAGAAACAAGCTTGACGACAGCAAAGATGTGCTAGAGAAGGCAACCCTCATCCGAGACATCTCCCTTACACAACCACACCGCGGCCACCTCGACATCCTCTCCTCGCTCGCCCTGGCCGAGCTCAAGCACCCGCAGAAGCTCCCCATCACCGATTTCGATACGCTCCACGCCGCTTGGGAGCAAATCTTCAACGTCGACCTACTCAACGAACGGTTCTACCGCGAGCTTGCCAACTGGTATTTCTGGGCACTCCCGCAGGTCGAGTTTCCCGCTGATGTCGAGAAGGATGATGAGAAGCGTCGTGCTACAGGACTCATCCGTCTGCTCACCCGACTCATGTTCTGCTGGTTCCTCAAAGAAAAGGGGCTCATCCCAGAAAACCTGTTCCACCCCACGGAGCTTGGTACGTTGCTCAAAGGTTTCGACCCGGAGAGCGAAACCAGTTCAACGTTTTACCAAGCCATCCTGCAAAACCTGTTCTTCGCCACGCTCAACCAACGCATGGGCAATGATAGCAACGGTAAGCCCTACCGCGCCTTTGCCACCGACCAGGGTTTCCCGAAGAATCACAGCACGTACGATATCAACAACCTCTACCGCTACGAGCAGCTCTTCGCTGTTTCGCAGCAAGAGGCCCTCGACCTGTTTGCCGACATCCCGTTCCTGAATGGTGGCCTCTTCGAGTGCCTCGACCGCACCGAAGACGGCACCGATAAAAAACGCTACCTCGACGGCTTCTCCCGCAACGCCAAAAAGCGCCCCCACGTTCCCGACCGCCTATTCTTCGATTCCGGCGAAACCGCCGACCTGTCCGAAGCCTATGGTGACAAGAAGCGTAAGGCGGAGAAAGTCACCGGCCTAATTTCTATCCTTAGCCACTACAAGTTCACCATCGTCGAAAACACCCCCATCGATCAGGAAATCGCCCTCGACCCCGAGCTCCTCGGCAAAGTCTTCGAAAACCTCCTCGCCTCCTACAACGAGGAAACCAAGACCACGGCCCGCAAGCAGACCGGCTCCTTCTACACTCCGCGCCCCATCGTGGACTACATGGTGGACGAGTCCCTCAAAGCCCACCTCGCTCGCGTCCTCTTGGAAAAGACCCGCATGAAGGAGCCCGACGCCCGAGCCGGGCTCGACCTCCTCTTCGCCTACACCGAGAAAGAGCACGCCTTCACTTTCGTCGAAGTTGCCACCCTCATTGCCGCCATCGACGCCCTGAAAATCCTCGACCCCGCCTGCGGCTCCGGCGCCTTCCCCATGGGCGTCCTCCACAAGCTCGTCTATATCCTCGGCAAGCTCGATCCCGACAATGACCGCTGGAAGCAGACCCAGCTCGCCAAGCTCGACTCCGCACCCATGCGCGAGGAACTCGAAAGCGCCTTCGCCGACAACAACGACGACTACGGCCGCAAGCTCTACCTCATCGAAAACTGCCTCTATGGCGTCGATATCCAGCCTATCGCCATCCAGATCACCAAGCTCCGCTTCTTCATCTCCCTGGTCTGCGACCAGAAGACCAATCGGAACAAGAAGGAAAACCACGGCATCCGCCCGCTGCCCAATCTCGAAACCAAGTTCGTCGCTGCCGACTCCCTCATCGGCCTGTCCGAGATGACGCAATCCCTGCTCGTCGATCCTCGTGTTGGCCTCATCGAAAAGGAAATCGAAACCCTTTACCACGGTCACTTTTCTATACAACGCCGCGACCAGAAGCTCGCCCTCCAGCGCAAGATTAAGGCCCTCCGCAAAGATCTCGGACGACTGCTCGCTGAAAGCCTTATGGCCCCAACAAAGGCCCAGCACATCGCCGAATGGGATGCCTTCGATCCGCAATCCACCGCAGATTTCTTCGATCCACACTGGATGTTTGGTCAAACGCTTGCAGACGGTTTCGATATTGTAATCGCCAATCCGCCTTATCTGTTTCTGAGCGGAAAAGGTAGCCTTGTCCAAAAGCTGGCCAAAGAAGGTAAACAACTTCAGGCAGAAAAGCTAAAAGCATACTTTGACCGGGTTGCAGAGCGTCTGCCCCACTCATCAGAGGGTTGCCGCGATTACTATAAATGGTTTATCGATAGAGGCCTTAGTTTGCTCACGCCGAAAGGTATTTTAGCCTACATAACGCCAAACACGTTTCTGACATTAAATCGATATTCGGATGTTAGAAAGCTGCTGTTCGGCGATGCTCGGTCGAGCGCGAACATCGTCGATTTGGGGTTTGATGTTTTTGAGGTCCCGATCGTCCCTTCAGCAATAACTGTGACTCAGAGAAATGTCGGCAAAGGAAACAAATCAGGAATTCAGTTCGCTGACTTGAAGCAGGCAGAAGGCACATTCAAGTCCGTAGAGGCTATTCAAACCGCTGTGCTGGATGGAGCTATCGAGGTCGCATACAAGGAACCTCAGTTACTCCTGTTTAAGCATCCATTGGCTGAGTCTATTTATCTTAACTCACCCAAAACTGGCATCCACTACTTTAAAGCAAAAGAGGGTGAACATGGCTTGGATATGAGTAAGTTGCTAACGGCAGAGTCTTCGTCACGAAATGCAGTTCCCGTTGTAATCGATGCAGACTTATCGCGATTTGTGTTTTGTCGCCAAGGCTCAGTTCCCCTAGATGCGTGCCCAAGGTTCGACTCGGACTTGCACAGTGGTCGCAGAATGCTCATCCGAAAAACAGGAGACAGTATCGTGTGTGGTTTCCCTAACGGCGAACATACAGCAGTAGCCCATCAAAATGTTTACGTGGCGAAAGCTCATGACCTAAGCTTGCACTGGGCTGTCTCGGCCATTCTCAATTCGTCAGTCGCTACATTCTTATACCGCTGCGGCATACACGGCCAAAAAGGCAGAATCATGGCGCAATTTAGAGTTCATGCTTTGGAGGCAATTCCTTTTCCTGCTGATATACCGCCAAATCAAGCCACACTGTTTGACCAATTGGTGCCTTTGATTCGGGTCGCAACACCAGGTGAGCGCGCTTTCCTCGAAGACCTCATAGACGCCTGCGTGATGGAATTGTATTTCCGCGAGCACATGGCTGAGCGCGACCTGCTCTTCCACGACACAGTGGCCCAGCACGTCGCTGCCTACGAGTTTACGGCAAGCGAGACGAAGCAGCGTGATTTTCTCACCTACCTTCACCAAACGCTCAACGCCCCCAGCCACCCGATCCGCAACCGCCTCCTCCGCCTCACCGCCGACAGCCCCGACCTCCTCGCCATCATCAAGGCCGAGGGCCGCGTATGAAGTCCCGGCTCCACAAGATCGAGATCCGGAACTTCAAAGCCTTCCGCGAGTTCACCCTTAACCTCGAAGGTCGCCACCTCCTCGTTTACGGCGACAACGGAGCCGGCAAATCCTCCCTCTACTGGGCGCTCTACACCTTCCTGCAAAGCGCCCGGAAGCCGAAGAACTCCATCGCCAAATACTTTGACCCCGCAGGACCGGAAAATCTCCTCAACATCCACGAACAGGCGGTCCATGCGCCAAAGCTCGGAGAGATTGCCCTGACGCTGCGCGATGTCGCCACGAAGAACGACACCACCTACCGCATCAGCCAAGCCGACCACGGCACGCACAATCAGCCCGTCATCCTCAAAGGTGAACTCGCCAGCGATTTCATCACTTACCGTTTTTTCTTCGGCTTTTCCCACTTCCGTAATTCGGAGAAGTTGAATGTCTGGCCTCTGTTCGAGAAGGAGATATTACCCTTCTGTGTGAGTACCGGCGGACAAGTGCCACTTGACATGTGGCTGCGGATCCACAGCGGCGATCCTAATCCGAATGGAAATCGAGGCCTGGGCGGCAAAAACGCATACGAAGAGTTTCGGCGTAACACAGATGCCTTTGCAGATGTCCTGAACGGAATCATCAACTCTATCAGCGAGGAGGCTCAGCGATTCTACGACGAGCACTTTGCCGCAGGGGATCCGGCTCCTATCACGATGAAATTGAAGGTCACGGTAGCTCCTAGATTCACGGGGACGAGGCAGCAAAACAGCAAGTTTCAGAGTCCGGTCATTGAGTTCGGCATTCGAGTCGCGGGGAAAGCAGTAGACCGACCCCAGTCGTTTCTAAACGAAGCGAAGCTTACACAACTCGCGTTGTCCGTCCGCTTTGCGGCCTCACTCGTCAACCTTCACGAGTCCGATCTCAAGCTCCTCGTGCTTGATGATCTCCTCGTCAGTCTGGACCTGAGCAACCGCATGACGGTCGTCGAAATCCTGCTATCCGAGAAGTTCGCCAGTTACCAGAAGATCATTTTTACCCATGATCACGGCTTTTTCGAGGAGTTTCGGCGGATGATCGGCAATGCGCATACCGACTGGTGCTTTCAAACTCTTCAGGGAAATGCAAAGGATGGAGTCGAGCCTAAGGAGGAAAAGGACGCCATTAAGAAGGCGACCGACTACCTCAACGGACACGACCTTGAAGCAGCGGCCCTCCAACTCCGAAAAGCTGCTGAGGACACCGCCCAAAGTTACCTGAAGATGGCAACGGGCAAGGCTCCCAAGCCGGGAGAATTTCACTCGCTTTCGCAAAAATTGGACAAGGCAAAGAATATCCTGCTGAACCAGCTTCCGCTTCAGTTGTTCAAAGACGTCTGCGCAAAGGTTCCCAATCGGCATCGAGACAAACTTGTCAGGATGAACGACGACGACATTGATGCCGATACAAGCCTCACGGCGGATGAAAAGACTTTGCTCAAGCAGCAGCGCGAAAAGCTAAAGCAGTTCATGACTAAAGGTGCATGGAAAGCTCTCGAAGCAATCGACGTTCTTGACGCAGTCATCCAAATGAAAGACCGCGTTCTCAACCCTGCCGCCCATTGGAACCAGCAACCACTTTACGATCTCGAGGTTAGGAAAGCCCTGACACTAGTGGAAAGGCTTAGGAAGACACTATTAAATTGAGCCGCTACCTCTCCCTTCGCCTTTAGTCGGGCTCGCCCGACCCTTCGTTTGGCCGATTCACACTTTGACGCCTCCGTTGACACAGCAAGCGCAGCGCAGATACTTCGGTTACAGCTTTCGTTAATCACAAAGAAAATAAACGATGAATCACTGGTTGTTCGTTTGCACTACGCAAGGCAAGGGCAATTCACGCATAACTGGCCGCACGATCTGGCAGAACAGGCTTGCCAGCCATTACTGGGGGCTCGGATCGCGTACCGCGAATTGGCGAGATATTGCCAAGGATGATCGGGTTGTTTTCTATATAGGTGGAAAAGGAGAACACGTGTTTGTTGGCGAGGGTACGGTAAGCACACCCGCCTATGACAGCAGTATGCTGATTGAATCAGAGCGCCGGAAGAGATCCATCAACAGCCAGCCTGTGTCTCCGCTGTTTGTTGATTTCAAGGCTATTCATGAGTTCGATTTTGACATCCCTGTGGTAACTCTCCTTGAAAATCTTGCCATGTTTTCGGGAAAAACACCCGAGACATGGGGAAGTGTTCTACAGGGTGGGGTTCGCAAGCTGGAGAAATCCGACTATGATCGAATCGTCCGTGCAGGCACGGGGAGGGACATTGCAAATGTCTCTTCAACAGATGAGGAGTTGGCTAGGGCATACCATGAGGGAAATAAGAAGCTTGCAAAACATCTCAAGCGTGAGCGAAATCCTAAACTGCGGCGAATGAAGTTGGAACTGATTCCGAAAGCGGAGGACATTACGTGCGAAGCCTGCGGCTTCAACTTCCAAGAGGTGTACGGAAAAAAGTATCGGGAATGCTGCGAGGTGCACCACCGAACGCCACTTTCGTATTCAGACAAACGAATCAAAGTCACGGTAAAAGATCTGGCGATACTATGTGCAAACTGCCACCGCGCGATTCATCGTTCGGGTAAGCCAATAATGAGCGTTGAGGATTTTAGAGAGAAAGTCCTGGGTCGATAATCGCCCCTCACCCCTCCCTCACCCCAACCCTCCTCAAATACCCATACGTATCATCATAAAACCCGGGCTGACGCGTATGATCGTCTGCCGCACCGTGAGGCACGACAATGACCATGCCCTGACGCGCCCTTGTGAGGAGCACGCGGTACGCGTTGATGTGATAGGCGCGGCGTTCCG
>JBBAUR010000126.1:0-6132 GCA_040398075.1 Bdellovibrionota bacterium
CAAGTCCTCTGTGGTTTCATCCCCATCTGCTTGTATCAGAAGAGAGGTAGAACAAAGAGGACAGTAAGGTCAGTGAGGGGGTATCTGCCGGTTTTTCTATGCTTCTCGCCCTTCCCCCTCGAGGTTAAGTCACTTTGATAGGAGCTTCTGATTCGAAACGAGCGGGGCTACCAGCGGGCGCCTACATGCTGCTCTGCTCAACAGGGCGGCAACACAAAAGGAGAGCAGCACAGCACCCGCGCGCCACGGTCCCTGTAAGGTCAGGGGTTTCCCGTGCCGCTCACTCATGACCATGAGGACCGTTGCTACTGCTTCGTTACACCCAGCTACCAGCCACACGATCCATGCGCCTGGTTCCCCGAGCACTAGAAATACAACTACCCCCAACCCTCCAACCACACAGTTGAGGAAGGACCAAGGAACTGCAACGAGCAGGTTGAGAACCAACCCGACCAGGGAGAATGGCCCATTCCATGCCAACAGCACCGTGCTCGTAAACAACCACGCGCATGCCGTCACGCAGAAGAAACTCCGTATACGACTTCCCTGCCCCAAACGTGCTCCTACACCTATGCCTGCCAAAGCGGCAAAGGTTAGCTGAACCCCGATATCGAATAGCGCCCACGGAGACAGGAGTTCGACGATCAGTAGAGCTACCCCCCATCTCTGCGCATACCGTCCAGAACACTCGACTATCTTGACCGTACACACGCAGGCAGCTGCCACGAGCGCCCTGAGCGCAGACATCTCAGCGCCGATGAACATCACAAACATCACAGCGATACAGAATGCCCACACTGTCGAGAAGGTTCGCGTCCACCGAGAAAAAAAACGTAGGTTACGGACAAGGCTCATCGCCAGCCAAGAGCACACTGCAAACACGAGGCTTACCTGATAACCTGATACAACCAAGAGATGCTTCAATCCGAGGGCGGTAAATGCGTCCTCGACCGGGGAACTCAAAACATCCCTGATGCCGAAGGCCATCGACAAAAAAAGGTCCCCTCCCCGACCGTCATTGACCAACTCTCGTACTCTCTGCGCTACCAGCTCGCGTGCCCCCTCCATGAAGCTCTTGCTATTTTCGAGCGGTGCTGAAACATATCGGACCTTGAAGGTGCCAGACATCCCATTCCTCCACAGCCATCCATCCCACGAAAACGGATTCAAGGGGCGGAGAACCGGCGAGCGGTCACCCCGGATCCATACGATACTACCCCGTCGCAACTCATGAGAGTGCCGCCAGGGCAGCTCCACAGCTGTACAGCGAAGGATGTGCTTAGAGGGAGCAAGAAGATCGCGTGCAACGAATACAACTTGATCGGTCCGAGGCCGCCGCAATGATTCCTCGACGCGAACTAAGATGCTGACATCGCGCGTCGCTCGAACTGGCGAATGTAGCACGGTGACGAGTGCTCCCGTTACAAGCCCCACGAGAACACCTGACAGGAGCGGATCTAACCTCCGGATTCGGGTAATACTGAGAAGTGACAGCACACAAACTGCCCCAAGCGCCTGCTCGATAGAGAGGAACCAGGCGATCACTTGGCCAAGCGCCACACACAGAGAGAGCAGGACTGCCGGGGCGTAGCTACGTATGCGAACGACGGTTCTGACCCCAAGCACGGCTTCGTATCTCCCCCTTTGCAGACCGGCCCGCTCTCAGTATTGTCGACTCACGAGATGAAAGCAGCTAGGACATACCTCTCCTATTCGGCACGAGCAGCCGTATGTTGCGTAGGGCTGCTCCTTGCCTGCAGCTCTCACGTTCAAAATCAGAGCTTTGTCCAAGGAACGCTCCGAGCGCATGAACTGATAGCCCTCTACGGGGAGCACACCGATCCGCTGTGCGCGCGTCACCTCACGTCGTTGGTACGACACATTTCGGGCTCCGAGGCCTACGACCTATCTGTCCGACTGCTCGCCACACACGAGCCAATTGCAGTAGCCCCAGGAAACAACGAGATCTTAATCTCCGCTGGACTCCTGAAAAATCTGAATTCAGAGGCGGAGGCAGCCTTCATGCTCACTCATGAGGCAGGGCATGTGATGCTTCAGCACCAGGTACAGTTCGTTGGTGATGCTGCTCAGCTCGATATATCTCGAAGACGCACACTCGAGCTCGAAGCAGACCGTTTTGCGCTGGATAGATTGGACGAGGCTGGGTACAACACCGCCGCCGCTTTGACCGCCCTCGACCGCGCCTACCGCCTGAGTCCGGATTTCGAGGCGAGTCAGGACTATCCGACCCTCCAGGAGCGGATCAAACACCTATCCGGTCGCGTGCTCTCTACCTTGAATTACAGCAGAGGAATAGAAGACCGACGTGAGTTTCAGCGGTGCCGTCGCTCGTTGCCATGAGCAACAGCCTCGTGTCCGCTCTCGTATCGATATTGTTTGCTCAATGACAATCGAACAACTTCAAGACTACACCTCATGATCCGGATCGTGACTACCGTGCTTGTGGTTCGGGCATAGTACTGGCCTTAGACGCTTGCAGAACTGGGGCAGATACGGAGCACGTTAGCTACGGTAGGATAAGAGGCATAACGTCGATTCTGCATGACTCGTATTGAAGATGCACCCTGATGTGACACAGGAGGAACACGTACCATGGAGACCAAACAACATCCTGACAGTGAGGCTCACGAATTGGATAAGAGTCGTTGGCAAGCCTTTTTCGATTCTGTCTCCAAGAGCCTTCGCGGAAAAGCAGTCGATATCACCCTTTCGTCCTTGGCAGGTGAGGTACACCAAAGCACCCTGTGGCAGCTTCACGGCGTCTCGTACGATCCGTACGACGATGCGCTCATTGTTTCCTGCCGAGAACAAGAGCACGTCATATCCTCTCCTCAACAGATCTACGTGAAAGAGGAAGGTCCTTCGATCACTTCACTCGAGGTAGCGCACAGCCCGGGTGACTCGGAAACGATCCGTTTCATCTCTCCACTGTTGCTAGAGGGATATCCTCAGTAGGTCGCTTTATGCACGAGATAAGCGCTAACGCCGAAAAGGTAGGAGCTTACTGTCTGACAAGGCATCCCCGACTTGGTGAACACCTTTGTACCCCTACACAAGTCACCTGGATCACGATCCGTACCCACATCTGCCGTACGGGGCGGAAATCCCATCTCCAGACGGAAGAAGCCTACAGCCAACCGAAACAGATCATTTTCCGTGTTAAGAGCGCACAAGTTGTTGCCGGTCTGACCGACTGAGGCGCCACTGCCTATCTTCCGAGAGGTCAATTCAAACATCCTCGTTAAACTTCCACCAACTGTGACCTCTGGAAGGTCCTTATTCGAAGACAGGTATACCTTCCAATTTTTCGGATAATTCGTCAGCCTTTTGACCAGTTCGTTAATCTCATTGCAGAGTGCTTCTGCTTTTTCCCAGGATCTACCCGGTTGCACATCCTTCAAGGTAAGCCAAAATTCATAGTTCCCATTCTCCTTCGCCTGCACCGTTATACTGCCGTGCGTCAAGTCACGAGAAAAGCTGCGTGCCGGCGATACTCTGGAACCACGGGACGGCATTTCGAGAGCACCTAAGGCGCTGCATTGCTCGGTATTAATTGTAACTATATGCGGATCGGTCCGCATTTGTTTGCGCATCGCGGACTTTTCCATCGGCTTCGAAGTTGTTCCTACCTGTCCCGCAATCGATATCGCTTTCATAGCAGCTCCTCATTTTCCCAAAGTACGACCTACGTAGGATGGTCCCTTCACCAATCGGCGAGTGCACGATTTCGCGTCCCGTACGAGGGATGCGGCCGAGGCTCTTACCTCAGTAGGTAAGGATAAAGTAAAGGCTGTGCTACTCAACCCTTTGTCTGAATTAGTCGTTATGAGAAATGGATGTGCACTACTCATCCATCGAAAACTGTTCAGTCGCTGCAAGGGTTTAGCAGGCTCGAAATACCGGGAACGATTAGCACCTTATTACTCGCAACGGGCTCCTTCTCGTGTGACCGGAATGGTCATGTCGCTAGGAACGATACCGGCTACTATTCTCTTCGGCCCACTTCAACATAGCCCGAACTTCGGAAGCACTGATGTTCACCTCCTCGTTTTTGAGCCTTCCCCCGAGAAAGCCGAGCATTTTTTCAATTCTCTTATTGGAGAAGGAGGCCCTCGCGAGATCTTCCTGTAAGCGCGGGTGGGGAAAGCACGTTGGTCCACTCGTATCGGAATTCCTCCAGCCAAACATGCCGTCATTTTCAGCTTTTGCAAGCGACTGCACTGACGAAAAAGATAGGACTCCCTCTCGAGTTATAATAGACCCCTCCTGCTCATAGCGATAATGATATGCGGAGGTCCCCGGAGCAGCGCTCCATATGCTGTAGTGACAACCTACTGCCTTACTGACGTCATGCCCTGAGCAAGCACTCATTGCTGAGGCTACACACTGCTCCTTGAGTCGCAGATTCACCTCTCCGAGTGCTTTCGCTGCATATTGAGCGAGGCGTTCACCCAAGCGAGAGGAGCCCGGAATATGGAGTGATCGAGAAGGTGTGGCAATATGAACCGCCTCAACCCCTGTTTCTCCCTGAAAGAGAACCTCTCCTTTCGGAGATGATATTTTAACCGCTGTAGTCGGCTCGGAAATCAACTCAAACTGTGACTCGCATGCTCGACGTATAATACTAAGGGCCTCCCGGCGCGGAGCTCCCAATACAGCCTCTAGGTACTGACGCCATCCTGTCGGAAATCCAGATAGCTCGAGTGGTCTTAGGTCAGGGGCTTTTTCTTGAAGGTTCATCGATACCATATATTACGAATGAGATGTCGTAGGCTCTGAATATACCGCTACCGTTGTAAACTGGTTAACCGAGTAGAATTCAGAATCGCCCCAAGGAGCCTCACTTTCGAGAGACAACGTCGCTTATTCTATCTGTTTCTGTTCGTCCTCGTTTTGACTTGACTGCTTCATGATTTCGATCTGATGCATTATCTCGCCGTGGACTGACTTGAAGAAAGGAGGCTCCTATACACCTGGGACAACTCCTCTCATGAAAGCACATGGTGCTCGCTTGGGGAATGACTGTGCGAGAAGTGAAGCTGGTGTGTGACTAACGGTATACTCGAGGAAGGTTTTGATGCAGGTATCTTATCGGACAGCATGCGCTGCTATACTCATCTTGTTGGTTTCAGCGGTACGTTTTCAAGGTAGCTCTATCGTGGTGGCTACTGCCGATGAAGTGGGCCCGATAGTAGGGATCCAGAGACACGCAGAGCGTGAGGAAGATGATGCCAGCGTATGTACCTCAGGAGGGGAGCTGAGTGACTATGAGGCGTGTGTCTTGGCGAGGTGTCCGGAGGAAGTCATCGCGTACTGTGCCACAGTCGATGAATGTTACGATTTTACATCTCCAGTAATTGAAAAACCCTTCAGGCCAGACTACTGCCCAACGATTCTTGACATGTATGAAAGCTGCTCAGATCTCTGCCGGTGAAAGGTAGCCTACCGACATACTCACTCAGGCCGACGGCACGTAATCGGCTATCGCAGCTAGCATGACGCGCTGGAACACGCGATAAAGTGGCTATAGAGACTCGGGATGAAACCTAAAGCACGTTTCGCTGGGAGGCCATGTGCTAATCTTGGCAAGCAACGCTACTCTACGCTTAATGACCCTATGCGGGCTTCGCTGTTGTCATTCTCCGCTGCTGAAGCAAAATATCGATAAGAGAAACCGCTTCGATCCTGGCTGCTCTGGGGATTAGATTTGCACCAGCCGGTACGGCCGCGCTGCCAAAGATCCTCGAACTGAGTGCAGGACTGACTACGATTGCCCCGTTGTACAAGCCACCTACATAGAACCCGTGGCTGCCAATCGGCGTCACGCAAGCGACCTTCAATCCAAGTTCACGGCATTGAGCGCAGCCACTGATTGTATTGTGCATCCGCATGCCGATATCGTAGCTCCAAAAGCTCGTTGCATCTCAGGCTAGGGTAATAAATCGCTACAGGCGTAGAAGTAAACCCTGCGCGAGTGATTTTTGAAAAAAATCACTCGCAATAGCAGGGCGAGCGCAATCTTGGCTTGCCCAAGTTGCGCCGCAGAAGACAAAAACTGGCGCTTCGGGAAATCGAGTGGGTAGTGTCGCCCAACCCCCAGGCGGATTATGC
>JBBAUR010000127.1:0-6052 GCA_040398075.1 Bdellovibrionota bacterium
CATCGATGAACTCGCGGACTCCCTGCGTTCCATGGTCGCCCACTGCGAGGGTTTCGTATCGAACTTAAAGGAGGGCCGATGAGCGCGTTCTACCAGAGAGTTATGCCAGAGATTGTTCCGCCAAAACATATGAAACTAGCCTATTTCGATTACCAGCGGCGGGAAGGTGTGTTTGTGCTCTGGCCGTTCAATTACATCGTTGAACTAGCATGGCTGTTGAATTGCTGGTGGTGCCATTACACCCGGCGACAGTCTTGGATTGATCGTTTGGTATGGGACAAAGCAAAACAAGAAGTGACACGGCGTGACGCTCAAGTGGCGGCGAGGGATGCCTACATTGACGATATTCGCGACGACCGCAAGAGGGTGTATGCGGTCGCCATGGAGGCACTCAGACAGCGGGACGAAGGCACGAAGAAATTGGAGACGGAACAGGATAAGAGCCGCGAACTCTACGCCATGTTAGGTCACATCGTGGATTGGAGTCCCGAACTGCCGTATTACATGAAGGACGAATACAAAACGCTGTTCCGAAACGCATTAGCCGCCGCCAGAGAGTTGTTGAGCAAGTGCAGCGCGAAGGAGGGCAAATGAACGCCGATCAAATGAACGATGCCATTGCAGAATCCATCCAATGGACGGGAAGTTATCATCATAGACCAGACTATTGCGGCGACCTAAACGCAATGCACGAAGCCGAAATGTGCATCCCAGAAGACAAGCAGGCGTTATACGACAGTCACTTGGTCACTATCGTTGGCAAGGAAACGGGCTTAATGCCCAGATTGCTGTTTCGCTGCATTCACGCATCAGCAAAGCGGCGAGCCAAAGCATTCCTGCGGACTGTCGGCAAATGGGAGGAGGGCAAATGAGCGACACGCCGAGAACGGATTTGTGGCTGGAGCAACACATCTGCACTCCGAAAGACGATGAGGTGTCTGCAGGGTTTGCCAGAGATCTGGAGCGCGAATGTAACCAACTCCGCAAAGACCTCAAAGACTCTCAAACAGCAGTCCGCCTTATAGCCGAAGCACTAGCCAATATCTCCATTGGAACAAGCTGCAGAGAGTGCGGAGGAGAAGATCAAGCGCGAGTCGCAAAGGCATTTTTGGAGGCATTGAGATGATTTCTACTGACCTCTGGAACATGATCGGCACTGTCTCAAGCCTTGGCGTCATCGCCATCTTCGCCGCCGCCATCTACAAGATGGGCTACGCTCAGGGCATGTGGCAGGGCAAGATCCAAGCCGAGCACGAAGCCGACAACGCCAAAGCCAACCTTCGCCTCCTCCACAAGGCATGCGAACGCTGGCTCGAAGGCGACTCAGACGAGTCCTCACTCGAATTCATCTCCAAGCTCCGCAACTACGCACACAAATGGTCAGAATAACATCCAATACATACCAATATGAGTGACTCAGACCTCGCACTACTCAAAGAAATGCGCGACAACCTCCACGAAGCCCGTGACGTTGTATTGCGCCTCCGAAAACGCCTCGCCACCGTCGAAGCCATGTACCGCGAACGCATCGATGACATCAAAGACCTCACCTCCGCTCTCGAACTCATCGCCACAAAGGGCGGCACCACAATCTATCACGACGATGCTGACGGTCTCCCACCAACCTCCTGCAACGGCGAATGGTGCTCCGAGCAGGCTTACGCCGCTCTCGACTCCTACCGCTCAAAACCCGTACAAACCTTCACCCTCATCGAATAGAATGACCAAAGATGACTTACTCAAGCTCGGCTACGTCGAACAACACGATGGATCCTACTCAAAAGTTCCAGCGCCCGTTCACAATTCACATAAATCTCGGCAACTACCTGACACCGTCCCTCAACACTCTCCTCAACAAGCACTGGTCGCACTTGCACAAGGAAAAGGCCAAAGCAGCAAACGCATTACGATCAGCATTAATCGCCGATCCACTCGTACGCTCGATCTGGACAACTTTGCTGGAGGCTGCAAACCTCTCATCGACCAACTTCGCTACGCACAACTCATCCCGGATGATGACCCGGCGTCAGTCGAAATCATCTTCACGCAGGAAAAAGTCGCGCACCAACATCAGCAAGGCACCTCGCTCAAAATAATCTACCACTGAACCTTCACCGCATCTCTCTCGTCGCTTGCTCCGATTTTACCGTGGTACTTTATGCTGTCAATATTATAGTCCTAAACCCATGAATCCCAACGCTCCAAAAATGGGTCGCCCATCGCTATACTCTCAACCTCTCATCGATGAAATATGTGAGCGTATTGCTCTCGGAGAAACACTGCGTTCTATATGCTTGGATAATCACATGCCTGACAGAATCACCGTTCTCCGCTGGCTAAAGAAGCATCCTGACTTCCGCAACCAATACGCACAGGCGCGACTCGACCAAGCTGACACATTCGCCGAGGAGATCATCGATATCGGACGCACCGCTGGTGATGCTCAACTCGGACGGCTTCAGATGGACGCACTGAAATGGGCGTCCTCGAAGATCGCTCCGAAGAAGTACGGTGATCGAGTCGAGCACGAAGTCAACGGCACTCAGAAGCTGAACCTGACGTTCACCATTGGCGGACGAGAAGACGCTGTGGACGGCGATTTCACTCTAGTGGACTCTCAGCCCGTTCCTGAGCTTAAAGCACCTGATATCGATCATGCTCAGCCTTAAACGCATCGACGGTCATATCGAGATCCACACTGATTTCGGTATCGTCGGACCTCGCCTCGAACGGGGTTCTCCGCTCCCTTCGCATCAAAGCCGCTATCCTGACACTCCCGAAGGCGAGGCTCAGGCAATGGTGGACATGGCGAAGATCATCGAGTACATGGATCGGCATAACGAGAAGAAACTCAGCAGGTTGTACCGAAAGCGCCGTCCATAACTGAATACAAGATAACTCATGTATAATGACTTGGAGTGCGTTATCACAGCAGAACCTCATCATTTTCAACACTTTGCTACCGTTCAGACCAACCAGATTAAATGAGCAGCCTTGGGGAAGGCTGTTCGCGCCAACTAGTTGACCCTGAACGGTAGCACCCTCTTTCAATGACTTGGCACCAGTACGCTCTCAGCATCGCTAGGACGGTCTCTCAGAAGAGCAAAGACCCTTGGCAGAAGGTCGGCGCATGCATCCTCAGGCATGACCGCTCAATCGCTTCTGTGGGCTACAACGGCTTCCCTGCAGGCATGCCAGAGGACTGGAGTGACCGTGACCGTAGGAGGCGCTTCGTGGTGCATGCAGAGGCTAATGCGCTCCGCTACATCAACCCGAGCGAGGCATGGCTCATCGCCACTACGCTGCTCCCCTGCAACGACTGTCTTCGCCTCATAGCGTCCTACCGCATCAATACCATCGTTTACGGCGACACTTACGTCCTAGACTCTTCTACGCACGAACTAGCATCAGCATTCGGCATCAACCTGATCCACCTTCCATGAGCACCCCAAGCATAGGGCAGATGGCGCTGAGCTTCTTCAAGTCAGCAGCAGTGTTTGTCGCTGCAGGGATGCCCCGTGCAAGCGTCGAGGAGATCGAGGAGAGGCTAGGCACCTGCAGGGCATGCGAGCACTACGATCCCGAGGCGTACGCAGGCACAGGGCGCTGCAACGTCTGTGGCTGCAACATGGAGGTCAAGAGCGTCATGGCAACCGAGGCTTGCCCGATGGGCAAGTGGCATGCTTGTGTTAAAGGAAACGCCACTTAGTTTAAGCAACGGAATTCTTATTAAACGGAGTACACACAATGGGCAGGAGCAAGCTGATCAAGCAACGTGAGATGAGCGACACAGCAGCAGTGCTGATCATGGTCGCTACGGTCATGTTCGTTTGCGCCCTGTACCTGATGCTGGTGAGGCTGACCGAGAGACCCGAGCCAGACCTGAGCCTATGTCCATTCTGCGATCAGCCTGTGCGGCACTAGCCATGATGCTGGTAGGATGCGCCAACGCAGAGGTCGCTTATGACCATGAGACAGGAATGCTATGGGTAGCAGCCAAGCACAGATTCTGATGAGCGACAAAGAAACAGCAGTCTTCAAGGTGATGCTGGTGCCCGAGTTCGAGGACGCACTGATAGGCATCGCACGGCACAACGGCAACATGGTGGCAGTGTACGACATGAACGGCTGCATCGAGATCATGGTGAATGACGGCATGAAGGCAGAGGCGGCAGTACGCTGGCTGACCGACAAGATCGACAACGAGTTCAACGAGGACCACTGTCCTGCATTCGTAGTGACGTATTCGAGCATGGTTCGTAAGCACACAAATAGGATGCAGCTTCATGGAAATAACTAAGCAGGTAGAGAGAGCAATCAAGCTCGCCTCGAAGATCAGGGCAGAGGCTGAGCGTAGCGACGATGACGGCATCATCTATGCGGCGGCTTACATCCTGAAGCATGCGTCACAGCAGGCAGGCAGGCAGACCATCACGCTGGACGAGAAGCAGGCCAAGGCAATCGTCCTGCAGTTCGTGCAGCACCTCTTGGATCACGATCAGTTCGAGGCAGCAGCGACGATTCTGTGGGGGGAGCAGGTGTACGACTGGAGACCGAGCAGCGCACGGGACACATGGCGTTGCCTGTTCCAGCATGACAAGCTGTTGATTCAGGGGGCAGGGGCAATGGGCAAGACGTTCAATGCGGCGGCGTGGTTCCTCTTGGACTGGATGCGAGACCCGTACTACACATGCGTGAAGGTGGTGTCGTTGACCGAGGCGCATGCTCAGCGCAACGTGTTTGCGGCGATCAAGACGTTCTACAGGACGGCGCTTGTGAAGCCCGAGTATGAGGGCGGCGAGGAGTTGGTGAAGTCGATTCAGGCGAACGACGATGACAAGAACGGCATTCATCTTGTGGCGGTGCCGAAGGGGGACAGTGGCACGGGAACGCTTCGTGGTTTCCACCCATCGCCGAGGGCGGGAAAGCCGCACCCGAAGTGGGGAGTGATGAGCAGGACGCATGTGGTGCTGGACGAGGCCGAGGAGGTGCCAGCAGGCGTGTGGGAGGGCTTGCAGAACATCCTGTCGGCGGCTGACACCGAAGGAGCCAAGGGTAGGATCAAGATCTTTGGAGCGTCGAACCCGAAGGACAGGACGAGTGAATTTGGGAAGCGGTGCGAGCCTGAGAGGGGATGGCTGAGCGTGGATTGCGAGGAGGACTTTGAGTGGGACAGCAGGGAGGGGTGGCATGTGCTGAGGCTGGACGCTGCACGGTGCGAGAACGTGACGGAGAAGCGGATCGTGTTCCCCGGGTTCCAGACCTACGAGGGCTACATGGCTTACGAGGCCAAGGGCAAAACAGCAGAATATTACACGATGGCGCGGGGCTTCTTTCCGCAGGACGGCATAAGCATGGCGATCATAACTCCTGCCATGATGGACAATTCTATCGGTATTGTACGATTTATCGGACCAGTGGTTCCGTTGGCGGCGTTTGACTTGGCGCTGGAGGGGAACGATCAGGTGCTGTGCAGTTATGGTCGTTATGGACTTTGTGACGGTTGGACGCCGAGGGACGGGAAGTTCATCGAGTTCAAGTCGCCGAGGACGGTGCTTCAGTTGGACAGCCAGATATCGTTCCCGAAGAAGCCGACACTGGAGCAGACTCAGGCAATCATCAGGTTCTGCAAACAGATGCGTATTGCACCAAACTGGTTGTGCGTGGACAGGACTGGCAACGGCGCTGGCATCCACGATGCATTATGTAGCCTTTTTGGCGAGGAAGTGATGGGGGTGAATTATAGTTGGGCGGCAACGGACACGCATATTCTTGGGGATGACAGCCAGAGGGCGAACGAGTTGTACAGTGGGGTTGTGACCGAGTTGATCTTTGGGTTGTCGAAGTATCTGGAGTTTGAGTACCTGAAGATCTCGCCCGGGTTCCGCAACGACGATCTGATCAAGCAGGCTATCGGGCGGCGGTATAAGCAGCAGGGCAAGGGACTGGTGCGTGTCGAGAGCAAGGCGGACTATGTGAAGCGGACGAGGCTTAACAGCCCTGACGCCTTAGACTCGTTGTCATTATTGGTGTATTTGATGCGGCAACGTGC
>JBBAUR010000128.1:0-5977 GCA_040398075.1 Bdellovibrionota bacterium
TCGCCCAGCAATTCTCATTCATTTTTTTCAAAAATGAATGAGGCTGGGTTTATTTACAAGGATACGTTCGTACCCCGGAGGAGCCCGTTAATCACTGAGGCACGTAGTGCCTCTGTACCACTCGAGCGTACTCAAAAGCCCCTGATCGAGGTCAACTTCTGGAGCCCAGGAGAGCTTTTGTCGAGCGAGCGCGTTGTCGATACAGCTGCGCATCTGCTCTCCTGCTTTCGCCGGCGCATGCAGGATTTTGACTGCGGGAGCTGCCATCTCACGCAGACGCTCTGCGACCGTATTTATCGAGGTCTCTCGCGACGTCCCAATATTGAGCTCTCCCACGACTCGTGACTGTGCCGCTTGTACTACTGCACGCGCTACGTCACCAACATACACGAAGTCACGCGTTTGCTCGCCCGAGCCGTTTACGGTGATCGACTCTCCGCGCAGCAATCGCTCACAGAAGATCGCAATTACTCCAGCCTCTCCGTGCGGATTTTGACGGGGTCCATACACGTTCGAAAGACGCAGTGACGTGCTCGTTACACCCCACTCGCGAGCCCAGAATTCGAGGTACATCTCCCCAACACGTTTTGAAAGCCCGTACACCGATGCTGGTCGGATCGGATGATTTTCAGGGGCTGGAAATACGTCTTGCTCTCCATAGCACGCGCCACCCGATGAGAGGAAAACCACGTGAACTCCGGACTTACCCCTGAAGGGAGCCAACACGTTGACGAGCCCGGTGACATTCAGGTCAGTATCGAGCCACGGCTCCTCCATGCTGATACGCACAGACGCTTGCGCTGCAGCATGCACGACGATCTCTGGCGACAACGAAGAGATCAGGTCACGTGCTGCTTTGGTCCGCATATCGATGGTGTGCAGGGTGATTCCGGGCGACACATTTTCTAGCTTTCCACCAGAGAGATCATCGAGTACGTGAACCTCATGTCCCTGCGCCGCGAGGCGATCTGCTATGTGCGAGCCTATGAAGCCAGCACCGCCCGTTACGAGTACCTTTGACATAGTCTTCCCCTTTCCTGTCTCCTATCCTACCCGCATATTCTTCACTCGATGCAGTCCGTCAGGCTAGCGCCTGTATGCTCTGTGCTCCCCAAACTGAAGAGCGGACAGCACTCTAATATCTAAACCCATAATCTTCCAGCACCTTCGCGCGGTAGCTCCTCCACTCGTCGACAACCTCTGCTCTGGTCATGAGCCCCGACATCCTGGTCGGGTCAAGCTGGCGGCAAACAGCGCACACGGTGTACATTACCAGAGCAGCGGAAGCGAGTTCACCTCGGCACACCGTGCAGCTCTCACGCGATTGCATGCATGTCCGGTGTCGTCGCGGATGACCACTAAGTAAGGTGCAAGGTCACCGATGCCAATCTTTCGAGGCTTTGCTCGATTACAGGAGGGCCAACTGGGAAAAAAGAACGCGCCCTGAGGGACTTGAACCCCCGACCCCCTGGTTCGAAGCCAGATGCTCTATCCAACTGAGCTAAAGGCGCATGAAAAACGACCCCTTGGATCCTACAACATTCCGGACAAGCTCGTAAAGTGTGGTCAAAAACAACCTCGCAATCTCTTACTTGCCAGCGTGAGCTTTGAATATCATGCTAACAGCGTATGTTATCGAAGATCGCTAAAAAGTTGCTCGAACTGCGCTACGACATAAGGGTCGAAGGGCTCGATCAGCTGCAGGGCCACCGGGGAGTCCTAATCCTGCCAAACCACCCTGCCGAGATCGACCCGGTCGTACTCTCTACGGTGTTGTGGGACCTCTTACGCCCCCGTCCTGTAGTGGTCGAGACGTTTTTCAATCTTCCGGTCCTATCTCCCCTCATGAATTTCGTTAAGGCTATCCCCATGGCCGATATGGATTTCGAAGCCGGACCGTACAAACGACGCCGGGTGGAGAGGAGGATGAAAGAGATCGCCGAGGCTCTCCGAGCTGGCGACAACGTGCTTCTCTACCCCTCAGGGCGGCTTTCGGTCAGTGGTGCTGAACGGATAGGGGGAAACTCCGGTGCGTGGATGTTGTTACGTGCGTGCCCTCACGCCACAGTCGCTCTCGTTCGCATCAAGGGTCTCTACGGAAGTATCTTCTCCAAGGCCCTCACCGGTGGTGTCACCCCGGAACTCGGGCCGACGCTACGCACAGCTCTCAAGATCCTCCTGAAGAACTTCGTGTTCTGGGTACCAAAGAGACCTGTACGCATTGAGATTAGCCTTGAACCGGCGCAACTACCCCGCAATGCTGACGCCCTTACCCTCAACAAATTCCTGGAGCAGGTCTACAATCACCCCGAGCCTGAAGCACCCACACTCATCTCCTACAGCCGGTTCAAAGAGGAGCTACCCCTGCTTCCAGAGAAGCTCGCGGAAGCAGAGGCTCTCGCCGATATCTCCCCGGGTATCGTTGACAAGGTGCGCAGCCACGTAGCGCGCATCTCCGAGGTATCACCGGAGAAGATAAGCCTCGACACAAAGCTCGGAGACGACCTAGGACTCGACTCCCTGACGATGGCCGAGATTTTGATGTGGTTGGACCGCGAATTCGAGGCACACGACGTCGAACTTGGGGAGCTCGTAACGGTCGGTTCGCTCGTGCGAGCAGCGGCCGGGCAATTGAGCTCCTCTCATACGCGCAAGGAATATTCAGTCCCAACATCTTGGCGGTCGGGGCTCGATAAACGACCGGATCCGGCGCTCAGCTCGGCTGTTACGATTCCCGAGGCGTTCCTCCTCACCTCGGCTCCGCTCGGGGATCTTCCAGCAATCGGGGATGAACGGACCGGTGTCCTGTCGTGGAGCACCTTACGCATTGGGGTGCTCTTACTTGCCCGACACATCGCCGGATTGTCCGGCAGTCATGTGGGGCTCCTCTTTCCCGCCTCGGTTGCCGGGACAATGACCGCTATGGCAGCCATGATCGCCGGCAAGATCCCGGTGTTTCTCAACTGGACGGCAGGCAAGCGATCGCTCGAACACGCGTGCTCCGAGACCGATATATCCGTAATCCTCACTGCACGTTCGTTCCTCGATATCGTCCCCACTGACCTTGAGTTTCTCGAAGAGCGCTTCACCTTCCTGGAGGATATAAAAAAGAGCTTTACCCTGCGTGACAAACTTGCTGCCAAGCGCCTTTCACGGGAATCGACCCATCAGATACTGACGGCGTTTGGAGCATCCTCTATTCAAGGCAGTGACACAGCAGTAGTTCTCTTCACCAGTGGCTCAGAGGCGCTTCCCAAGGGGGTGCCGCTCACTCACTGCAACATCATATCAAACGTGAGCGGTGCTCTGGAGGTATTTAAGCTCAATCAGCGAGACGTGCTCCTGGGCTTCTTACCCCCCTTCCATTCCTTCGGACTCACGATCTGTACCCTTCTGCCCTTGGTGACCGGATTACGGGTCGCCTACTATCCCAACCCAAATGAGAGCCGACGGGTGGCAAAATCTGTGGCTAAGTGGGGTGCGACGATAGCAGCGGGCACGCCAACCTTTCTGCGCTCGGTCCTCAAGGCTGGCGAGCCCTCGCTGTTCTCTTCATTGCGCACCCTGGTATCCGGTGCTGAGAAGGCGCCACGCGAACTCTTCGAACTCGTATCTCAATACGGACTCAGTACACAGGTGCTCGAAGGGTATGGCATCACAGAGTGTGCTCCCGTGGTATCGGTAACCCCGCCTGGAGAGCCTCGGGTAGGTGTCGGGAAGCCGTTGCCCGGTGTCACCATACAGATCGTCAACCCTGACTCCCTAGCACCCGTGCCGCCAGGCACTCAAGGACTCGTGCTCATCCGCGGGGCGAGCGTATTTCCAGGCTACCTCGACCCACACCTCAACCCATTCGTAGAGGTCGGTGACAAGCGCTGGTACAATTCCGGCGATCTCGGAAAACTCGAGGATGGCTCACTGATTATCACTGGAAGACTCAAGAGGTTCATCAAGATCGCCGGAGAGATGGTCAGCCTCAGTGCTGTCGAGGAAGCTCTGCAGCCGCACGTGCCATCACCGGATGGGACCCCGACTCTTGCAGTACTCCCAAAGGGCGCTGAGGGTGAAACCCGCCCGCTCCTGATCCTCTTTACCCCCAGCTCTCTCTCGCGTGACAGAGCCAATCAGATCCTGCACTCATCTGGGTTTCCGCACCTCGTGCACATCTCCGAGGTACGTTATGTGAAGACCGTTCCTCTCTTAGGATCGGGCAAGACAGATTATCAATCGCTCAAGGCTCTCGTGTAGAGCAGAATCTCGGAAGAAAGTATCGTCCTGGATGAAAAGACGCTACGCTCTCGCAGTAACCCGACCAAGAACAGCGACCTGCGCAAAAAACACTCCATTGACACGATGCTTTTGCACTTTTCTCTATCGACAACCCAAGCTGCATTGCTTAGTTAAAGGGTCGCAGTTTGTCGTACCTATACCTGTAGTAGTAATGCAACCCGTTAGAGCGAAAAAAAACTCATGTATCTCCGATGGGTCCCCGCCCTCCTCGACGTTGAGCTCTACACTCCCAGAGACAAAGCCTCGCCCCTGGCAACAGGAGGCGTTTGCGATCTACCGTGATGCCGTAAGCCGGAATGATTCTTCTATGCTACTCGAAGCGACGCCGGGCGCAGGCAAGACCACCGCTGCGCTTGTCTTGTGCCTCCACCAGCTCCAGCGTTGCGGTGCTACCCAAGCGATGTCTCTTGATTCGAATATGACTCTGTCGCCCGAGTGTGCTAGAGTGACGATATGAGTCGCAGACTTTACAATACTTGATCATGATAGACCCTCAAAATATCTCGTTCAGGATTGCCGAGTCGCAAGCTCTCGAGAGGAGTAAGGCCCTTACCTCCGTACTGCAGAACGAAGGCCTTGATAGCCTGCGGCAACAGCTCGAGGCTGTGTCTTCACACGAGTACTTAAGGTGCCTGGGTATACTCGGTGACAATGCTCTTCAAAGTGCCCTGACTCTTCTCAGGGAAAGACTTGAGGATAGAGATCACGCCCAGTTTTATTCCACACAGGAGATCGCTAACCACGCATGTTCGTTGTTGGTCACCACGTACCACGATGAGAGGAGCAAGAGCGCGGTGAAAGAGGTGCTACACTTGCATGCACAAGAATGCTGCAAGCAGTGCATCAGATACCTGGAAACCAATGAATCAGCCGACCCGTTCGGAGAGTTGACTCAGCTTCTGCTTCCTCTATCTGCGGAGAAGGATCTTGGCTTTCTGCCCCCTCTGGCTCCATTGTCCAAGAAGTGGGGAGAATGGGTGCCGGAATTTACGTTTGATTCGTGGAGCGTTGACAAGCTCCGTCAAACGCTCCCGGGTATCCCCAAAGACGGAATCCCCGAAATAGTAAAAAAATACGAGGATCCATCGAGTCCAAACGCGCTTGTCGGGGCGGTTACACTCGCTCATCATGATGTCATCCACATCCTTCTCGGCCGGGGACTCTTGGATCAGGATGAGGCGTTCGTCCTCGGATTTACGATGGGTACCGCAACATGCGGTGACATACAAGACGACCTCGAAAAGATGCGCAACTTACTCCAAAAGGAGTACCAAGAGCCCTTCCGAATTCCGGTGAACAAGTTAAAAGCCTTTGATCTGGGGGTCGAGTGTGCGCGACGTTCCCAGTGCAAGGATATTTTCCTCCTCAAGTTGACCGAGGAGCCCTCTCTTTCGAAATCGGTAGGTCAATTGCGCATCGACTGCGGTATCGACAAAAACGTACTGGTGCAGTTCTATCGCCAAGAGCGTGAGGCGATTCCATGTACTTTGGAATCCTCGCGTTTACCGGTTGCCGTATAGGTCGAGCCGACAGGCAGCGCTCGCTCATGCACCGGAGTTTTAGCAGAGATACATTAACAGGCTGCGGAAAAATGCTCTTCTGCTGCGAAATCCGATCTCTCGGCGCTGGCGAAAGATGAGAGCGCGAAAAAATCCTCAATGTATCGCAGACTTCGGCGAGCTGTAGT
>JBBAUR010000129.1:0-5510 GCA_040398075.1 Bdellovibrionota bacterium
TAGCCGATGAGGCAAAATCCGGGAGAAATCAGCCTACTCGGGGAGGGTCACAGAGCTCACCGTTGTCATACGGCCCCCATACCCGAGACCGCTCACTATTCTGAGAAACTTCAATATCAAGAGGGAGTAGCCCCTTACTCATGGGTGGTAGGCATGCCGGCGCTTTTGCGGTATACGCGCCGACATGGCTACAAAGCTATATGACCGCTCTATTAAAAGGCCCTTATCGAGCTTTTTTCTATTAGGAATGAGGGGCACAGGTAAAAGAGCTCGTGGATTCGCCGCGTATTCCCCAAGGCGTTGTCGATAAACCTTCTCGATGAAGCCCTCTATCAGGATCTGCTCGTCGATCCCTCTTTGTTGCGGAAGATGTTGCTCAGAGCTCGGCGTGGTAGCTGGGTGGTCATCGACGAAATACAGCGACTCCCCTCGCTCTTAAACGAAGTGCATCGCTCAATGGGGTGGACCCCAAAGTTTGGACAGGTAACAGCTCCCCACTTACCTGTTAATAACTCCGGTAGTAGCGGCTGTTAAGGGGGGCGTGGGGGGAATCCACGGGTGTGGATAACTCTTCTTCACGCTGCTGCAAGGTATACCTCAAAGGGCGTGGCATCATCAAGAGAGCTGTGCGGTCGCTTCGTATTATAGAATTTGAAATAACGCAGCAAGTTCCTGAACGCTTCCGCTCCGGAGCCGTAGTCGCGAATGGAAACCTCTTCATACTTCACCGTTCTCCAGAGGCGCTCGATGAAAACATTGTCCAGGGCGCGACCCCGGCCATCCATGCTGACTTGAATATTTCTACTCAACAGGATGTCGATGAAGTTCTTTGCGGTGAACTGTGCGCCTTGATCGGTGTTGAATATGACCGGCGGCCCGTACCTCCGTAACGCTCCATAAAGGGCAATGCAGCAGAAGTCCCCGCTGAGACTACTGGAGAGCTCCCATGCAAGTACTGCCCGACTAAACCAATCGAGAATCGCCATCAGGTAGAGGAAGCCACCTCGTAGGGGCAGGTACGTAATGTCGCAACTCCATACGTGATTCGGTCTCGTGATATCCACACCTCGGAGAAGATAGGGGAAGATTCGATGCTCAGGATGCGGTTTTGACGTGTTTCTATGCGGGTACTGAGCCTCTATGTCCATAAGATGCATGAGGCGTTGAATGCGCTTGCGATTTACTTCGTGCCCCTCTCGATAGAGCATCGCTGTAAGCATTCGACTCCCGGCAAATGGATACTCCAGGTGTAGCTCGTCTATGCGGCGCATCAACATGAGATTCAACGGGCTCTCGGGGGACGGCTCGTAGTAGTAGCTCGAACGACAAACCGACAAGAGCTCACACTGGTGAGAGATACTCATCGAACCATCGCTGGAATCGTTGAGCATTCACGGATCATCAGTTGCCAAGAGCAGATTTTTTTTCAGAAAGTCATTCTCGACCTTCAACCTGCCAATCTGCTCATAGAGCTCCTGGTTCTCACGCTCCTTGGCTACAGCATCGGCATCTGGCTCGCCCTCAAATACACGGTGCATCTCTCCAACCAGCTGCTTGCGTCACTTGCCTACTTGGATCGGGTGCACCTTGTACCGCCGGGCTATCGCTAATCGGCTCATGCGCCTTGATCGCCTCCAGCGCCGCCATAGCCTTGATCTTACTGCTAACATCTCCTCGCTTCCTCACAGTAGCCTCCTTTCCTAAACAGGTGCCTTTAATTACCCCTAAACACCTGTCCGAAAAATGGGGTCCACTTCAGCACGAGCTGCAAAAGACCAGGCACTACAGTCCCAGCTGCTGAAGAGCGAGGCGCGCTTTTTGAGGGTCTTCTCATCCAAACTATTCGGTCTCTACGCGATTATGGGGTACTTAAGTTTGACGAGATGTATTACTGGTCGACCGATACTAC
Source organism: Bdellovibrionota bacterium (assembly GCA_040398075.1). Lineage (GTDB taxonomy): Bacteria > Bdellovibrionota_C > UBA2361 > UBA2361 > OMII01 > OMII01. The sequence goes on from JBBAUR010000129.1 coordinate 1,910, forward strand.
AGAAGTTGATCTTCTCCTGTCTCGAGACAACTCATTTATAGCGATTGAGTTCAAGGCGAGCCGAAGACTTCGCCCTGAACATTTGAAAGCTCTTCGTTCCATCAAGGAGCTGAAGGGCGTAACACGTAGGATTGTCGTCTATGAAGGCGAGCGCACGTTCATAGACGACGAGGGTCTAGAGCTAATTCCAGTTGGCATGTTCCTGGATATTCTCGCACGAGGTTTGAAATAAGCCCTGAGTGAGTGATTTTTGAAAAACACACTCACAATAGCGAGACGAGCGCGATCGTGCTACCAAGGAAGGTCATCAGAGGCTAAGTTGCGCCGTAAAAGGCAAAAAACTCTCTGGCTGCAGCGCGGGACTATCTAGAGGTTGCTTTTCCTCCATCTGTGGAGCACTCGAAGGTAGCGCGCGGCATGTTTTCGAGAATTCGATTTATCTGAGCAACCTTGGCAGCTATTTTCTGTATCGCCTTCGAAAGAAGTGCAGGATTCTTATCCGTGGCTTGCTCATGCATCACACGTTCGAGCGATACTCCCTCGGTAGCCAACGTCTTCACGGCTTGTCGCATCACTCGTAGTGGAAGCGCAAGTGATACCTCGCTACATGCCCGAATCTTCTGCTCACATCGCAGCTGAATATCCGGCATCAGTGTGCTAGCTCGGAAATACTCCTCTACTGCCTTACTCACTCGCGCGGCACTGCCTTTCGAAACGATCTTACCTCGAGCGCCGCTACGCCGAGCACCCTGTAGCAGCGTTGCCTTACGAAGCAACTCACGCTCGAGAGCCGCCATTCTTCGCGCCCCCTTGACCAGAGGCTTCTGTTTCATCTCTTCCGGACATTGGGCAGGATTAAACGCCTGCAATTGAGCCTCGGATATCTTACTCAGATATTGTCCCGGAGTTACTGTCTTGTCAAAACCACCTCCGACTAGCTTTACACTCCTGAACTGAAGCAACCTCGAAGACCCGTTCGGATCAAGTTTCGATATGGCGAAGAAGCCTTTCGAATCTGCAGTCTGTGCCCTACGTTCCTGGATGAGAAACACGACAGCACCGGCCAGCGCAGGGCTATCCCCGGCTATCGCATCAGATGGGATTTCACTTGGAGCTGTCGTAGGATTACCAGAAACAGCCGGGGTTGGTGTCGGCGAACCTGCGGACTGCGGCGTCGGAGATGCGCTCGCCGTACGTGAAGCTACTGCTGTAGCCGTTTTGGAGACTATCGGCGTTGCTGTCTTCGTTACTGCAACATTAGGTGTCGAGGTTCGAACAGCCGTTGGATTTCTTACTGCTGTTGGCTGCTTGGTAGGGACCGGAGCCACCGTTGGAACGGGGGAGTTTACTGGTCCTGATGTCTTCGTCGCTGTTGCTACCGCAGGAGGTGTGTGCGTTGCAGTAGCTGTAGGAACCCCCGGTGTCTGGTCCGGAGGAGTACCAACGTTGACTCGGCCAATCAAATTGAAGGGTATCTGATCCCAACCAGCAGGCGCTTGCGCACTGGTAACGGTAAAGTTCGACTCATTGAACGGAAGTGGATCTCCCGGCTTCGTAACGAGATTGTTGGTCGGTGAGATCCAAGGGGCGGCTGAGCCGGGTGCTGTCAATTGCTGGATCGCATTGCGGGCAACGATGTTCTTGCTGATTCGAATATTTCGAGGTTGCCCATCTTCGATATCCCAGATCCTCTGCCGCAACCTCGGATACATCTCCAGGTAGGGATGATCGGCTGTCATGGGATCAGCACCGCCGCACAATGGGTCAGGCAGACCGAGGCTGAGCCTCGAGTTAGGCGCGTAGAATGGCCAGTAGTATCGATCAAATGCTCGATAGAAGCCCCCGCCCGTGTACGGCCCCTTGAGGGACAAACCAACCACCTTGACCTTCCACGGGGAAGGCGTGCTTGAACCAGGCTCGTAATACAGCTCCGTAGTTCCCGTTGGACACGGGTCGTTCGTGAGACCAACTAGACTCGACAATCCAGAGATACGCCCGATCACCGTACCCTTTGTCATATTCAGGGGACGTGCTGTGGTCACTATCAGATATGGAGGGGATGTAGACGTCCCAGGAACTCCCTCTATCATACTGATCGGTACATTGACCTGGCTCGTCTGAGAAGGATTCAAGCCTAGAGAGCCTATGTACAACGGCTCCTGGGTCTTCGATGTCGAGTCGAAGAATATATTGTTTTCCACGGAACCATCTCTTCCTGCATTCATGAGAAAGGGAACGTCAAACCCTTTGAAAATATTACCGTACGCCGACTGCCCATCTATCATGGCGTCCCAGTAGAGTCCTACGCTGTGCAGCTTAGCAGTGATGCCCATAGGGTTTATCGGCTGCAGCCCTTGAAAGTAATTGTACTTGGTCATCGTTCCACGCTGCACCCATGACCACCACGTGTAAACAGCACCACAATCGATGCATTCGGTGTTGACGTTGATAAAGCGATTGTAGTCAAAAAGGTAATTGTTTCCCTTGTAGTGGATCGCGGCATGAGGGGCATCGGAAAATTCGGAGTGGCGTACTCGACTCCCAGCACCACCAGTGAGAGCATTATTGAGGTAACTACCGTATAGGTTGACTCCTACACGATAAAATCTATTCCGAAGGCCGTAATTTCGTATTTTACTATTCACTACAAAATTAAAGCCGCTCGCGAGAGATTTGCGTGCATTCAGATCAGTGATGGAACGAGAAAGCGGCAATTGCCCCCCGCTACCGATGACCACTCCATCATCATCGAGGTTGTAGGCTTCCGTATTCCAAAGACCATTTTGGACACCGAGTAACTCAGCTCCACTTGCCGAATTGCGCAGGACTGAGTTCTCTATCGAACAATAGGATGAATTCTCGGACATCTGCACTGCCGCATGGCGTCCGTGCTCGACAGTTACGCCGACAAACTTGACGTGAGAAGCCCCTTGAAATTTCAGCACCGCAGAAACCATCGATACCGTCGCCTCCGAGTTCGTAATTGAGCTACCTTGGGGAGGTCGGAAGTACAATCGCCCGGTGGAGTAATCCAAAAACCATTCATCAGGGCTATCGAGAGCAGCCAGGAGATTCTCGACGAAAAATGCGGAATTACCGAACTCGCCTCCTTTTTGGAAACCGTCTCGTGGACCCGGCTGCATCGTGATCTGCGCACCTCCGGGGATGGAGGAAACAGAGACTAACTTCTCGAAGCTATCGATATATGCCGTGAGCCAAAAACCGTACACCCACGCTTGGCTGAGATCAGCGCTGCCCCATGAAAGAGGGGTAGTATCAGCGACGTGGATTGCAGTCTGTTTTGTTGAACCACTACCTGTTATCGCGCCCCCGATTACTTTTTTAAACCCCCAATTCTCGGCGTTTTTATTCGGCCAGCGAGCCAGAGTCATCGGTTTTTCGTTGAAGAAGAAGCGGATTGGTCGGCACGGTTCATTTTTCGACGGACCACACGTTGTTGTCAGAAATTCGGTGATCCCGCCTCCTCCACCGTCAGGGGTACCAGCAGTACCGATACCACTACGAGCCATAGTTCCGTAGTCGGTGATGGGAGGACTCAAAGCTTTCAGGTCAGCATAAAATCCCCCCGGTCGCGCCGGGT
>JBBAUR010000130.1:0-5451 GCA_040398075.1 Bdellovibrionota bacterium
CTGCCGATTTCGCTCATCCTCGCTACGAGGTTCATTTTTGTTACGCACTCTAAAGGAGAGTAGGGTGGCGGACGAGTACGCCGCCGAGAAGATTTTTGGATGCACGCAGTTGACTAACACCGAGTAGTTCGGTAGTTGGGCCCCACGTAAAATCAGTAGTCCGTACTAAAACAGGGATCCTTCCGTTGTCGACAGCCACAATGACCGAGCCCCCCCAGACAAACTCAGCGATGAATCCGTCGCTCGACGTCCAGATGCTATCATCACTGGAGTTTCTTCATTACTGTAGACGTTTTGAGGATACACTTTTTGCCTTTTGCTTTGAGCACTCCAACCACTGCGCGGCGCTTGTGATGGATCTGCGAGTCCTCATGGCCGCCCGTATTCGACAGGTCGTCTTTTGTGCGGCGGACGCTCGGCTGACTGAAACGCTCGAGAGTTGGAATCGAGCGGGCGACAGATTTTCGGTGCTCGAGGCGTGTGTTGCAGACCTACGGGATGTTGGCTTCCTTGCGCGGATTAGAGCGGAGCTCTCCTCGGGAAACGCACCCTTGGTTGCGCTTAGAGACTTTCCCGAGAGTACCCAGGAGCGATCGGAGGTCGAGCGCGGGATAGTACAGTGCGCTGTCGAGCTCGGTACCAAAAAGATATTTTTCCCCGGCAGTGAGCCAGGGCTCCTCATCAATGGAAGATGCAAATCATATCCCTCCATCGATCAAGTTCGAGAGGCGCTCGAGCAGGGAGCAACCCTCAACGTATCCCGAGAACGGGTAGAGTTCCTGATTGAACAGCAGGAGCGGTACGGGGTCGATGTCGTTCTGCTCGAAGCTCGACGGGGTACGGTCTATGAAGAGGTATTCACCCACGCAGGGGCGGGGACCCTCTTCACCTGCGAATATCCGAACATCCTTCGTCCTGCGACAGAGGCAGATGTCCGCGATATTATGGCGCTTATGCAACCTAATATCTCCGACGGTTCGCTCAAGCCGATAACGGAGGACGCGCTGCTCTCGATCGTCCGGCACTTCATGGTATACTCCGTCAACGGCCAGATCGTTGCGGCGGCTTCCCTAGTCGATTTCGGCGACTCGTGTGAAGTAGCCAAACTGTGCACACTACCTCGGTTTCAGGCGCGTGGTAGAGCGCGCGCGCTCGTTCGCGCACTCCTCGATGAAGCGCAGAAGAGGGGACGCACCTCGGTTTTTGCGCTCACAGTGCACCCTTATGTTGGAGAGTTCTTCAAGCGACTCGGGTTCAAGCTGGTTGCTCGCGAGGAATTACCCGAGGAGTGGAAGGCCGGGTACGAGTTCTCCCGGCCGTCGAAGGCATACCGATATTCGTTGGGGAAGTAAGGCGAGATCTCCTGCAACGAAAAGATGCAGGGTTTATTCGAGCTCCGCGTCCGGAAAGGTCGATAACACGCCAAGTCCGCCCTTGCAGCAGAGCCGGTAGCTTATTCCCTGAGTGGGTTAGAAGTGCGTTCCCGTCTCGAGCAACGGGAACGCCCAAAACCGAGGCTCGCCAACACTAATTGGAGAACTTGTTGATCAACCGCTGCTTTATCTGATCAATCTTGTCCATGATGCTCGAGAAGAGGTTCAACGTGTGCGAGGCGTTTTGAAAGCGCTGCTCCGCGATAAGTTGTAACGACCGGATCGTCACGTTCTTGTCCTTTATCCCCATAGCGTTGGCCAGCTTTGTGACCGAATCCCCCTCCTTGAGGTTGTACGCATCCAAGAGCTGTTCTTGGGCAGTAGTCAGATTCTTTCCGATAGTGATAGCCGCTCTTTGCGCCTGCGTTGCGTTGATATCTGTTGACATAAGTCTCCTATATTTCAAGGGAACCCTCTCCCGGGCTCGGCCGTTGCCCGCGAAAGCCGTTCCAGATCCTTTCGAGCGCGTAGCTCCCGGCCCGGGAAACGCCTCGAAAAATTTAGGAGTAAATCGGCAAAAGCATGGAGTTGTTGCGCTTGTTCTGGAATATTGTTGGTATTTGAAGCAGTCTGGCCTATTTTGGCGTGGGCGGGGGATAAGATGTCGGAATTCATCGAGATAGTAGGCGGAACGCCTCTGAGGGGAACTGTTCGTGCCGGGGGCGCCAAGAATGCCGGTTTGCCACTCCTTATCTCGACCTTGCTGACCAGCGAAGGGTGTGCCCTGAGTAACGTTCCCAACCTGACTGACACCAGCCTGGTGATCCATCTCCTCGAACAGTTCGGAGGAGAGGTTCAGTACGACGGCAACGAGGTCAAAGTCCGCACTGAAAAGTTAATCGCTACCGAGGCGAGCTACAGTTTGGTCAAGGCCTTGCGCGCTTCGTTCTGGGTTCTTGCTCCTCTTCTTGCACGTGGAAGAGCAGCACGTGTGGCGCTGCCGGGAGGGGATCTAATCGGTGCTCGGCCGGTAGATCTGCACCTCGAGGGGCTAGCGAAGATGGGAGCTGACATCTCGCTCAAACACGGCGTGGTCTATGCTACAGCCGTAAATGGGCTCAAACCTGCTCTCATAGATCTTCGATTTCCCTCAGTCGGTGCGACACATCAGCTCATCATGGCAGCAAGCCTTACACCTGGCCTCACCGTACTCAAAGGTGCAGCCAAGGAGCCCGAGGTCGTTGCTCTCGCAAATTACTTGAACGGCATGGGTGCGGATATCCAGGGTGCCGGAGGGTCGGTTATCGAGATCAAGGGACGCAGCGAGCTCGGAGGAGCTTCGGCTAGCTTGATCGGTGATCGAATTGAGGCCGGTACCTACCTCCTCGCCGGTGCAATCACAGGTGGAGAGGTAACTGTCGAGGGGATAGATCCGCTCTATTTCGGATCCTTCCTCGATATCCTTCGCGAGATGCAGCTTTCGGTTTCGAGCGGGGAGGACTTCGTTACGGTCAAGAGCAACGGGCGTTTGAAGGGTGTACACGCGAAGACAGGGCCTTTTCCGGAGCTCGCTACTGACCTTCAAGCTCCGCTCATGGCGGCGCTGACGGTTGCAGAGGGCACCAGCACGATCGAGGAGACGGTCTATGAAGGACGGTTCGGACACGCTTCGGAGCTCGCTCGCATGGGGGCCCACATCAAGATAGCCGAGCGCACCGTGACGATTGAAGGGGTCGAGAAATTGCAGGGAGCGCCGGTGGACGGGCTCGATATTCGAGCCGCCGCATCGTTGGTGGTAGCTGGTCTGGCAGCGGAGGGCATAACGCAGGTCCACGAGCCTAGTCATCTGCGCAGAGGATACGAGCACCTGGAGCATAAAATGGGGGCGCTCGGTGCGCGTCTCTGGGCGCGCGTGAGCGACCCGGATGATTTCATCTTCGCAGGGTGTTGAGCTTTGCAGTAGTGGTGTTCCAATGACAGAGCAGTTGTCGCTCGAGTTGCTTCAGCCTCTCAGATACTCCTCTTCGGCCTTCTTCGTCCACACCGGTGTCAGCGAGGTCGTACGTACCATGATGGCGCTTGCAGGCAAGCGCACCTTTTCGATGACCTACATTCGAGGCGAGAGGTGCTCGGGTAAAACGCACATCGGGGTGCACTTAGCTGGAAAGTATCAAGATAGAAACGGTCGAGCACGCCTCGTTGCAGGGGTCTCTCTGGCGAAATGGTTTTCCGATGAGCTTCCCGGTGCACCGATACACCCTTGGGAATTGGTCGTTGTCGACGATGCTGATCGTTGCCTGAGCACGGCTACGTGTCAGGGGATTCTCGTTGATCTGATCGAGCGGGTCGCGCGCCAGAAGGGAGCTGTGCTGCTGCTGGGAAGCGCTGATCCGGAGACGATCCAGACCTCTCCTCAACTGAGGAGTAGACTCAATGCTGGCCTGTACCTCACGCTTGGTGGCCCTAAGGAAATGGATCTGGATCCCTTACTCGACCTCATCACCAAGCAGCGTGGACTTCAACTCTCCGAGGCAAAGAGAGCCTACATTCTCAAAAGGGTCGAGCGGACGATCCCAGCGTTGGTCGACTGTGTGGAACGGGTAGAAGATGGAGCTTGCTTTGGAGATGCCAGCACATCTTTTCACAAGTTGTCAGAAGCGTTGATGGTTACGATCCCTACAGGCGAAGCTGAGTCAAACAGCTAGAGTCCGGTCAGAGGAGAGGGTATTTCTCAACGCTGAAAGCGGTCTGAATGTTTCCGTTGCGAGGCACCGGCGCATCGTCAATTGAGTGGGTTGGCTCCTCCCCCTAAATGATCTTATCCTACTGAAGTAGAGCCCATATGCACGGTGGGCATGAGACAGGAACGAGATGGTATTCAACGAAGATTGGATGAGTGAGGATCAGGTCGAGATCCTACGGCGCCTGATCGAGATGGCAGTCCCCAAACCTGGCCGGTGTATAGAGATAGGGTGTTGGGAAGGTAAGAGCACCGTAGGTCTCGCGAACGCCGTCTACCCAGAGCGACTCATAGCCGTCGACTCATGGGAGGGAAATCTCACCGAGGGCGCAAACCACGAAACGGTCCAGATCTTGAAACAGCGCGATGTATTTGGCACGTTTCGATCGAACATAGACACCTTGACCAAAGGTAATATCGAGATCGTCAAGAGTGATTGCTTCGATTTTCTCGAGAAATGGAAAGAGCCGGTCAAATTCTGTCACATCGATGCAGCACACGATTATGCCAGTGTTCGAAGAACGATTGAGCTGCTCTTACCTTGGCTCGTACCGGGAGCTATCGTGTGTGGCGATGATTACTTGTCTGCGCACGTAGGCCGAGATGACCTCGGGGGTGGAGTGCAACGAGCGGTGCGGGAAATCCTTCCAGACCACGTCAATCAGGGAAATTTGTGGATCTGGGTCAAGGAATAAGATCGTCGTGTGAGTGATGCTCTCGACGAGCAGTCAATCAAGGACGGCCGAACGGCAGCCCCCTCCCTTTGGACTGCGGAGCTTTGCTCCGCTTGATAGCAGCACCACGACCCCAGCAGCAAGCCGACTTGAAAGTCCGCAGTCCGGTTGTAGGCACCGCTAACGGACGCTCTACCTAGTTTCTGTCCGCCTGGACAGAAACCAGAAAAAACAAACCCTTTTCCGCCTCTCAAGATGATTCAATATTCACCAGCGACATTCGCTTACTCTGTTTGAATACGCGAAAAACCTCAATTTTCTGGCAGCGACCCGGAATTATCGATGAAGATCTTTTTGCTTCGCAGGGAATATAAGCGAGCGTTCGCATAGAAATCGGTGTTTCTGGACGGAAACTACCTAGCGTAGCAGTTCGTCCCGTGAAGTCATCGACCATCAGGCGGCTCTTAACAGGCTGCGGAAAAATGGCTTCGTAGCGAGAAATTCGAGGTTTTGGTGATGGGTGAGGATGAGAGCGCGAAAAAACCGCAGGTGTATCCACGACTCGACTACAGCTCGCCGAAGTCTGCGATACATTGAGGATTTTTTCGTGCTCTCATCTTCGGCCAGCGCCAAAAGATCGGATTTCGCAGCAGAAGAGCATTTT
>JBBAUR010000131.1:0-5350 GCA_040398075.1 Bdellovibrionota bacterium
CTCTTTAGCCACCTCTCCCTGAGACCATTATCGCGCCGGAAAGCTTTTGCTTACATGGATTGGTGCCATGCATGCTTTCTAAGCTTTGCCTTTAAGGGCGTGTGACCACACTTCTTCGGGTACGTTCACGTTTACGTGCACGTGCATGTTCACGTCCGGAAACGCCAATTCTATCCTCTTGATTCACCGATGAGCCATAACTTGTAGTAACTGAGCATCGATGTGATCTATCTCAACATGCGCTCCTCCCCACCTTTGTACTAACTCAAAAAGCTCCTCTCAATAACGGCAGGAGCCTGTACTCTGTACCTACTTAGCGTATACAACCTTGCTTTGGGCCATCCCCTTCCGAATCGGTGCTGAACTCGTTGTTGCACCACCTGTTTCTACACGCGTCAGCGCCCCCCTTGATGTCGACAATGGTCGGAGGATCCTCCTGTTCTGCGCTGATGGTGTTTCGAGAGATGAAGTTATCTTTACCGCCTAGAAGCGTCAGACCCGAACCTGAAGAGGAGTAGATGGTATTATTTTTGATTCGATTTCTGTCCCCCTGCAGACAGAGCCCAGATGTAGGATCGCCGACTCCGCCCGTGAACAGATTACGAAAGACCATACTGTCTGAAATGAACAGCGACGTTGGTGAGCAAGTGCCCGTGAAGCCCCCTCCGAAAGAGCAGTTCGAAATAGTCAGTCTCTTTCCTCCAATGCCTGCGAGAGGAGATCCGTTTATGTTCGAGAGAATAAGCCGCGATAGGGTGCTTGTCTGACCGCTGAAACGGAAGGCACTGGTATCTTCGTAGGCTCTGATGAATAACCGCGATAGAGATGTGTCTTTTACATCCTCGAAGTAGGCAAATGTTCCTCCGTCGCGGACCGTACTGACCGCTAAATTGGTAAATTTATTGCGATGGCCCCCTTTGACCCAAAGGCCTGCCGAAAAACCCTCGATGGTCCCGTTTTTAACGGTCACGTGATGTTTGTTGAAAACCTCGATACCTCCACGCTCCTCTTCCATCTCTACACCTCGCGAACGCACCGTGTATCCGTTCAGGTCTACTTTGAGATAGCTGGCTCCTACTACGAGGGGTGCGATGCAATCACTCTGTAATCGAACGCTTTTCGTGATGGTTCCACATTGCACCTGTGCATCAGCCAGAGTTGGGAGGATCAAAAGTAATCCAATGACCAGCTTCTTCGCTGTTCTTGCGCTCGAAATCGTTTTGCTTTGGCTCATGATGTCCCTCGCTCTGTACACATATAGACCTAGATGAAGACCGAAAAGGTCGATTAATTAGCGTGCAAGACCCACGGGCGAGTGTGAGGTATGTCATGACCAAGGGCCCAATCAGCATCACATGCGAGCAGCCTTGATTGCGAACGGGTATTTTCTCGAGGTTCGCATTTCTTGTCGTATCCGAGATTGTGCGATGGACGTACGTTATGACACGGATGCAGTGTGCTTCTAGGGAGACCCTGAAAACATACGAATAGACCCAGGAATCCTCGGAATAAGAGAGGCCATTGTGAGATTGATTTTTAACCTACGGGTCTCAGAGGCTCCTTGAGATGCGCTCACTATCTCCTCTGTAATGCGTTTCAGCCCCCCTGCGTACCCGAGCATGCACTGAGCTTGCGCGGTAACTTCGCTATCTCGCTTCGTAGTTGCGCATGATACGTCTCCGTGGAGGGACGCCTCGTGTTCGAGTGGTTATTGGGAGTCCCACAAGCTTTGATCGCTGCAAGCTTGGCCGTTTTGGCATCCCTGTACAACTGTTTTGCGAGAGCAAGTAGCGCCGTTCGGGCCTGTGCAGAGGGAATCGCAACACAGACAGAGTCGGGACACATAAGACCACTATCCGGGAAGTTGGCAGTCAAGCGCCGCTCCATACCGTTGAGGATTGTCTGAGCACTACTGCCTAGGTCGTGTGGAATATCTCCGCCACATGCAAGCGCACGTTTGCTGAACATCGGCACACGATTTGCGAGAGCCAAGAGCCGCGTGCGGACACCTTTCTTGATCTTTTTGGAATTGATCGATCTGCAGACCGGCTTGTTGGGCTGACCGCTGAAGCGAAGATTAATCTCTTGCGGAGTATCAAAGCTATCAAAAGCGTCATCGAGGCCGCTATCGTCCTTATCTTGCCCTGATGGCATAACATCCCGATCTCCGTCACCATCAAGATCATAAGCCTCATCGCCATCATCCTCACGGTCATTATCAGAGTCCCGATCGAGGTGATTAGGAACTGAATCACCATCTGAGTCGTCGACCGGTGTGCTGGTTTTTTCCTCGTTTCCGTCGTCTATCCCATCTCGATCTTGGTCCTGTCCTGTAGAGGTGTCAGTCGTTGCATCGGGATCACGTTCAATCTTGTCGGCTACATCATCGCCGTCCGAATCTCGATCAATATAATCGGGCTTCCCATCACCATCAGTATCCCGGGTCCCTTCGGTGGAGTCGGGAATGGTGTCGTCGTCGCTATCCTGATCGAGATAGTTGGGGATCTGGTCGCTATCGGGATCTGCGTCTCCCTCGGTTACATCAGGGATCGTGTCACCATCGCTATCTTGGTTTACAGCCGGGGTAGGCGTTGGAGTGACGGTGGAGGTGGGTGTCGGACTGGCAGAGGGGATAGGTGTAGGAGTGGGGATGTTGGCGGAACAGGCCGCTATGAACACGTGATAGGAGGGGTTTGCCGACTCCTGAAGGGATTCGTATTCAAAGGTAAGCTCGCTCAGAGAGATGTTCGGTTGAAACCACGCTGAACCAGCTTCAGTATCGCCCAATCCCCCCTCTACTGTATCCCGCCAACTAGTTGACGAACTTTCGGAGCCGATGACAGCAACCATCTGGTTGTCCCATGAAGGGAGGTTGAGCCCGTCAGTCACAGGATCTGCATCGAAGCGCTGAACGAACCAGCCCGCGAGGGTGCTCGTTGGTACAGCTACACCGGAGGAGTCTTTGGCTCGGACCCTCACCTGATCAACGTCCATGTCTACGACCGCAAAGCCCCAGCCCGAGGATGGGGTGTTGGCGTCGAATTTTATCGTCAGAAGGGCGCTATGAGGGATCGGATTTCCCGGGCTGACGTCGTTCGGTTTGATACGAATGTTAAGATTCGTCGCACTAGCGGCGGAGCCGTATATGTCCTGCATGGAGTTGCCGCCACCAAACGGTTCATTACTACCAACGGCGACGCTGAGTGGCATACCGGTTACATCCCACGTGAATCCCGAGAGGACGGTAAATTGATTTACCGGTACAGAGAAGCTCCCCAACCCGGCTGTTGACGAACTCTTGGACCACGCTGCGTAGGTGCCCTTCAATCCCTGAGGACAAGGATCTCCTTGAGCGATAGCGTATCGCTGGAGCGGTAGGACTGTAGCGGTAACAATAGTCATGAGGGCAAGGTTACTAAGTAGCTTCATGAAAACTTTTCCGTAGAGATACTCGGCATCGGACGAGTACAAATCGCATGCGAGTCACCCTCAGAAATGGTAACAGTGTCAGGGAATTCGCAACATCCCAAATCTCCGCTGTTGATCAGCCCTTGCGCTCCATGAATCCGCGGAATTCACGAGCAAAATCTCAAGAGTAGGGTTACCTCTTAGGGCCTCAAGACGCTTCCACTTCTGAAACCTGGGATGCTGCAGTCCAACTTAGAAAATCCGACTCTCCCGATGCAGCGGAGTCGGTTTCTATCACCCAATCACGGGTCAAAAAAATCACGTCGCGCCAGCTCGCCTCCGCGGTAGTCAGTGAGTCGACACAAGAGTCTCTTGATACGAGACTACAGACCTCCCATCAGCGGTCAGTTCGAGATCAAACTCAATGCCATTAATAGTTAATAGTAGGTAGCCGTAGGGCTGCCGATATAGCCTCTACCGAGTCCTCCGGCTTCTCGTTGCATAGCCCTCTGTGAGCTATGATGTGCATCGAATTCGGTCCAAAGCGGGCTCGTCGGCGATCGCCTTATCTACTTTCTTGTACACTCATTACTCGACTACTTTTTCATATTTTTGATTCTCTATCTTCTTGAGAATAATAGCACTGGCGGGGTTTTGCGCCCGTTGGATGTCGATTTTACTTGAAGAGCAAACGAGAGCCAGAAATTTTATTTACGGAATCGTTGTAGAGGCACCCATAACAACGCTTTCGAGCGGATCGCTAAAGCGCCCGCTCACTGAATCGTTCTACGTGCAAGAGTTCTTATGACCGAGGGGCTAATAGAGCAAGCCAAAGTGTTGCTGCAGTCACTTGGGTATATCAACATAGCCACGACATCTGCGGATGGACAGCCCTGGAATACCCCCGTCTATGCTCGGCACGACGAGAGGCTGCATTTTTATTGGTGCTCATCTGGCTGGCTACTTGTAAACCTCAGAAGTCGCTTGGCTTGTTTAATCATTTAAACTCATCAAAAAACTTGTAGGGGTCTGCGCGCACTCTCTGAGAGAAATAGCTGGTGCAGCAATCAACTCCTCCATCAGCAGCGCGCCCCACAGCCAGTGAGGCCCATACCACCTAACTCCTACCCGTTGAGCGCGCTAGTACAAAACTCCCAGCGTAGCACAAAGCGAGCGAAGCTTCTTGTCGGCCGTCCAGAGAGGCGTTCCCGATAGTAACGCCGACGCTAGTAGATGTGCATCCATCCAGCCAATTCCGCTCCCCGTGAGTTTTCGAGATTCGACAAGCTGAAGCACCTCTTCGTGTTCAGCGATTGCAACCCGTGGCAGCTCGGTCAGAAGCCCGAGGATCGTCTTTCGATTTTTAAGGTTGCCACAACTAAGTTCTCCAATGATGAATGGGTGAGTCGCAACTTCTACTCCTTGCAGGAGTGTCACCAGCTCGTCACTTCCTTTTCGGAGGTGATTAACCCAAACTGAAGTATCAACCAAAATCACGACTAGTGACCTACTTTGCGCCGACGAATCGGACGCAGAGACTTCTCAGTTCCAGCCAGCTCCGCCAAGCGACGGCTGCTTTCCCGGGCTATGAGCGCCTCTAAGCCAGCCTTTACTAGTGCAGTCTTTTCGGCTATCCCGCTCAGCTTCGAAGCCTTCTTGACCAGCGATTCATCGATGTTAAGAGTTGTTCGCATGCATACAAGTATGCTTGATATGTGCATACACTTCAAGCTCAAATATTATCAAGTATTACCCGAATGATACCCCCCTACCTCCCCCCCTATCTCCCCTATTTCTCCAGAGAGCGCCAGGAATGTACCTCAGCAAACGAATGTACGAGCTGTGTTTCCGGTCGAAGCAAGACCTCCCCCTGACCCGCCAGGAAACTTACTAGAAGTGGTCTCATAAATACCTAATCGTACAAAAGTAAAAGTAGGCGTCA
>JBBAUR010000132.1:0-5195 GCA_040398075.1 Bdellovibrionota bacterium
AGCGCCGAAAGATCGGATTTCGCAGCAGAAGAGCATTTTTCCGCAGCCTGTTAAAACCCGGAAGCGCCAAAAAAATGAATGAGAGGGGTTATTCCGGTCGCGCAACTTTACCCGGATAAGGGCGATACTCAGTGGCTGCACGAAGGGGACCGAGTGCCCGTGGTAAATGAAAAAATTAAGTCCGCTTCCCAGAGTTCCGCCGCTCTTCTAAGGGGGAAGGCACCTTTGCCTCGGTCGCGAAGCGTGATATCCGATACTTTTAGGGTTATATATGGACCCTTGCGGCTGTTTTATGCGCATACCACGTGCCGTCACGGCCCTCTTTGAGCGGGTTACTCGATGTTACTAGAACTAACGATCAGCAACTTTGCGATTATCGAGCGGCAATCGCTCTCGTTTCATCAAGCCTTTAACGTCATAAGTGGTGAAACTGGGGCGGGTAAGTCCATAATCCTGAATGCCCTCGAATTCATTCTGGGTGGTAAGGCTAGCCCTACTGTAATACGCACAGGGGCTGACCAGATGGAGGTCCAAGCGCTCTTTGATCTGAGTGACGTACCTACTGACATTAGAGCTGAGCTACCGGATATCGTTGGCGAAGATGATGAATTGGCAGTCTCTCGAACCTTGCCTCGTGAAGGGCGTGGTAAGGTGCTCATCAATGGGCGCCTCGGGACAGTTTCGCTCCTAGAAGAGATAGTGCGAAAGCTCGTCAATATATGCAGCCAGCACCACCACACGCGGCTACTCGATCCGCGCTACCATGTGGAGCTTCTGGATGGATTCTGTGGCTGTGCCGCGCAGGTCGAACAGATGCGCAGCGCTTACAAAAGTTGGAACGATAAACGCGCCGAACTCGAGGAGCTTCGCGAGGCACACAGTAAGGGGGCAACACGCCGCGAAGAGCTGGAGCAGGTCTTGGCCGAGCTCGGCGAACTCCCAAACCTTGGGCCTGGACGGCGAGCGGAGTTGGAAAATGAGATCAAGCGGATAAGTAATTTCGAGCGTTTGATGCAAGCGGGCCAGCGTGCGCTTGACGTGCTGGCAGCCGAGGAGGGGGTTACCAGTAGCCTCAAGGAGGTGGGTTCAGCGCTCCAAGAGATTGAACGTCTTGATCCCTCGGCTGCAAAGTTAGTGGAGGAGTTCGAAGCCGCGCGTGAGGCCTTGGCTGAGAGCGAATTGGCCGTGGACCGCTACGTAGCGGGGCTCGATTTCGACTCTGAGGTCCTGGAGGCCTTGCGCACTGAGTTGTCGGAGCTGGCCCGTTTGGAGCGAAAATACAAGGTGGATGACGCGGGCCTGTGCGAATTACGGTCAAGAGCCGAGCGAGAGCTCTCAGCATTGAATGGCGGGCAAGGGTTTCGTGAATTAGAGCAGGAGGTTGAAGCTCTACACGCGCACGTTCTTAAGATCGGGCAAGCGTTACGCGTCGTTCGCAGCAAGGGCTCCCGAGAGCTTTGTGCTGCAGTGGCCGCGGACCTTAAGGAGCTCAACATGCGAGATGCCTCCCTGGAGGTGCGTTTCTCGGAGTCTGAGCCAACCGCCTCAGGCCTGGATAGGATAGAGTTCCTGATGGCAACGAACAAAGGGGAGCCGCACGCTGCCTTACACAAGATCGCCTCCGGAGGAGAGCTCTCGCGGGTCATGTTAGTCTTGAAGAAGATCCTGCGTGAGCGCTCAGGGGTCAATGTGCTCATTTTCGACGAGGTGGACACCGGTATCTCAGGGGGTGTCGCACGCTCCGTAGGAAGGATGCTCAAGGAGATATCTGGTCAATCGCAGGTGATCTGCATCACCCACCTTCCTCAGGTGGCCTCGCTCTCAGACCGACATTTTTTGGTCAACAAGGAGGTCGGAGAACGGGCAGTTACGGTAGTAAAGCAGTTAAGTGAAGAGGAAAAAGTAGACGAAATCGCAAGAATGTTAGCAGGTTACACAATTACTGATGCTTCTCGGGCGTCCGCACGTGAGTTGATTGCATCTAATTAAAAGAGTAGTAACTAGCCTCTTTTGAAATGGCGTTTGCCCCTTCGGTTGACGCTCTTCATGGGATGGCGTAGCGTCTTCATCTACCATTTGGCGCCCGAAGAGCAGTTCACAGTGCCAGCGGTCAGCCGGTACCCCAACTCGATGTATGAGGGTACACAGCACCAGACGCTAAGTAACGTGCAGTGGTACTTAAGTAATGGCCGTACGCTAGGATACGTCCTAATCGTCGTCTTCTGTATAAGAAGCGACAGAGGTTGGAACATGGAGAGTTTCTCTCGACCAAATAGCCTCGCTCGGTTTGGGGCAAAGCTGACCCGACCGAAGAAGAGGTCCGTCCGGATACCGATGCGCTTGTTGGCGTTAGCCGGTATCGGGTTCGGGATCGCAGCAGGTATCTCGGTGTGCCTTGCCGGAAACTTCGCCCACGTCCTCGTACGTCAAGCACGTGACTCATATCTCGTCTACCGACTCACCGCAGAGCGTGATGCCTTGGCGCTCAGCAACGATATGTTGCACAGGCAATTAGCCTCCGTACGAGACGAGAGCTCAGAGGAAGAGGGCTTCGAATCCCTGGTGAATGACCGACTCGACGAGCTTCAATCAATTATCGAATCTTCAACCTCGATCAAGGTGTTCAAGGGCAAACGCAACGGCGCTAAGCCGGTAATCATCGCCAAAGAGAGGAGCAACCGGAAGGAGTCCAGCGCTCTGGCAGCACTTCTGGATGCACCGGAGCTCAAAAGCCGCTCGAGTGATCCAGAGAAGCCGGTAGAGCCGGAGTTTCTCGACAAGCTCAAGGAGCTCAACAAAGGTTTAGGAGGAGCGGAGGTCGAGTGTCGCCGCAGCCCAGCCGGGAAGGTGGTATGCGCAACGAGTGTTGATACCGAAACAGCACCAACTGATCCCAAGGCAGCAGAGGAGGTCAAGGTCCTCGAACAGGAACAAAATACAGCTCCAGATGCAGAGAGATGGTCAGGCGACCAGCGTGCACTGCTCGAGCGATTGACCCATTATTCAGCGCTTTTGCGCTCTTTGCCGATAGGTACACCGGTCGAAGGTGAGCTCACATCGCACTTCGGACGACGGGCCTCGCCGTTTTCTGGGCGCTCGTCGTTTCACGAAGGGCTCGATATATCGCTTGATAAAGGAAGTAAGGTTCAAGTTACCGGTGACGGGGTGGTGTCTAAGGTGGAGTACGACTCTACATACGGATGGGTGGTCGACGTCACTCATACCCACGATATCACCACCCGCTACGCACATCTGAGCAAGGTGTTCGTGAAGGAGGGACGTCGCGTACGACGTGGAGATCTGATTGCCCACTCGGGCTCTACTGGCCGCTCGACAGGGCCGCATCTGCACTACGAAGTTCGCCTGCGTGGTCTTCCGAAGAATCCGATGCCCTTCTTAGCGCTGGTTGATAAGTTGCACAAGTTTCTGTAGCGAGAGCGCCTAAAGACCCATGAGTAGCACGTTTGAACTCATTGCGTGCGCGTGCTCGTACATGTGCACATGCCCGAATCGCTTGACGTGCCGGGTTTAGGAACGGGTTTTGGCTCGTGACATACTTCGGGCGTCTCCTTTTTCTCTCTTGCCGCTCTTACGCTCTCTTTATGAACGAGCTTTCCTCCCGCGAATAAGTACCCTCGCAGCCAAGACTGCTAAGAGTGCGTAACAAAAATGCCCCTCTGCTACGGATGGCTGCAATCGCCAGCGACTTCGTCTTCGACCAAAAAGGTGCTCAACGTGCCGCAGAGGGCACGTCTCCGCGCCTTTTTAGCCTGCATCCTCGTCGCTGCCGATTTCGCTCATCCTCGCTACGAGGTTCATTTTTGTTACGCACTCTAAGGAAACCGTTCGGAGCTTACGGCTCCAGTGCCGTCTGGTATCGGAATGAGAGTTCCACCTTTCCCGGCAAGCGCTCCTATGATACTCGTTTCCCAACACCTAAGACCCTTTTACTCCTCGTTAAATAATCGGGTAAAGGTTTGGTCCTCTGCACGAGGATAGAGTATTAATTGTCACATGCCTGACTCCTGTATCCATATCAGCCCTTATCCCGTCCCACTGCACTCGGAGCGGGGAGGGATCGCGCGTGGACTCCTTGCGCTCGGCTCAGTGCTCGCGCTGGTCTTGCTGGTGGTGGCTTTCGTGTTCGGTTCTGTCGTCCCGGTTGGCTACGTCGGAGTACGTAAGATCGCATTCGGTCCTGGACAAGGGTTGACCTCTACACCTCTGCTACCCGGTTTCCACTGGACTATCCCCGGCTACTCAACCATCTACCTGGTTCCTCAAACGATTCGAATCGTAGATTTCGAGCGTGACGTGAAGACGTATCCAGCCAGCTTCGGTGCGCTCAACGTGCCGACCGTCGATGGCACGCGGGTCGATGTCGATGTAGCAGTACTGTATCGTTTCTTTGCGCGAGCAGGGGTGAATGACGGAGTACAGCACGGTGGCGTGGCGGATCTGATCAAACACGTGGGAGCAACCGATGTGGAGTGGACCAAGTACATCTCGCAGGTTGCAAACAACGAGATCAAGCGTTCATTGAGTGCGCTCTCGACAGTCGAGTTCTACGAACCACAGGCGCGCGGTGAGCGTGTTCGCGTAGCCGAAGAGGAGATGCGCAAACACCTCTCACCCTTGGGAGTGCGGATAGATGGATTGCTCGTGCGTCGCTACACCTATCGAGAGGAGATCGACCAAGCGATCTTCAAGAAGAACTTGCAGGAAGCCGAGATGGCCTTCAATCAGGTATCTGGTGAGTTCGCGGCTGCGCAGCGCGATGTCAACAAGGTCGAAAGTGATGGAATTGTAGCGATCCAAAACCTCGACAAACAGGGGACCAGCGAAGCTGAGAAGATCCGCTCCGAGGGGGATCTCTATCGACGTGAGAAGATGGCCCAAGCCGATCTGCTCGTTGCAGAGGCACGTGCCGAGGTCGACAAAATGCGGAGCAACGTCCTGTCTGCAGTAGGAAGTGATGTCTACGTTGCGCTGCAGCTTGCGCGAGTGGTGGCATCGCTCAAAGGTGGGGTTGTCACGAACCTGGATCCGTACGATTTCAACGCATGGGTCGATCGTTTGATTGGCGGTCCTGCTACAAAGCTTTCCGGCACACAGGAGGGTAGTGATGTTCGTCCGTAACCTAGGGAAGCGAGGCAAAACCCCTCCCTGCTACGAAAGCGGATCTTGGGCCGCTC
>JBBAUR010000133.1:0-5132 GCA_040398075.1 Bdellovibrionota bacterium
AACTGCATAGAGCGCTGATATAATTGGAAAATTAATTGATTTTCTTATCCATCCAAAACTTTCGCTTCTGTCGCTATTTAAAGAGAGCGCTTGAGGGTTGACTCAGCTCCATACTTTGGGAGCAGGTGTCGGACGAAGCGAGGCGAAAACTCCTACCCGCCAATGTTTTCAAGCACTTGCAGCGGCACTACCGACGCGGCCCGTAGCAGACCTAGGCTCTTAATATCGCTCTAGAAAATCCCCCATTCTCCCGATCTTCTATGTGGGGTCCTCATCCGTTGCATCGGTCTGGATGTGGCCTCCACAGGTGGTGCGTTGTTGCTATAGCAGTAGGTAGTTTGTGCAGTTGGTGTTGTTGTGCCCATAACGCTGGGAATCAATATACAGTCGCTCGCTAGTCAGAAGCGACTTGCTGATGCCAGCGAAGCCTCAGGGCGGATCTTCGAGCGGCTCTCCAGTGGTCTGCGCATCAATCGTGCGTCTGACGACGCCGCTGGACTCGCCATCTCTGAATCCCTGCGCACCGATGCTCGCGTGTATTCACAAGGGATCAGGAACTTCAACGACGGTATTTCACTCCTCACCATGGCAGACGCTGCAATCGAGCAGCTCATAGGCATCACGATTCGCATCGCTGAGCTCGCAGAGCAATCAGCTAACGGCACCTACGGTGTAGAACAGAGGAAGGCCTCGGATGCCGAGGCGCAAGCCCTCTCCAAGGAGTTCTTCCGAATTAGCAGGTCTACCGAGTTCAATGGAATCGGACTCTTTGATGGCGAACTCTCGCAACTTACCGTGCAGGGGGGATACGGCTCCGATGGTATGATCTCTTCGAGCATTGGAGGGGCTTTGGGGACGGGGGAATTTCAGACCGCACGCTCTTATGCTTTGGCTGGTGGATCATACACAACAGGCGTCACAACCGGTGACTTCAACGGGGATGGAGTGTTAGACGTTGCCACTGCTGGAACCCTTTTGAATACTGTCGGTATTTTGCTAGGCCGAGGAGACGGCAGTCTTAGCTCTTCGACATCCTATCCTACAGGATCAGGTGGCACAGAACCTAGGGCAATAGACACGGGCGACTTCAATAGAGATGGTATCCTGGATTTGGTGACGGCGAACTCACTATCTAATTCGATAAGCGTTCTCACAGGCCGAGGAGATGGAAGCTTCTCTTCGGCTCAATCCTACCCGAACGGTACAATGACTCCATACGATGTGCAGGATGTCTCAATCGGTGACTTTAATGGCGACGGAATTCTAGATCTCGCCACGGCCGAAGCTACCTCTAATACAGTAGGTATCCTAATTGGTCGCGGGGATGGGACCTTTAATCCTCGCAAAAGTTTCGCTTCTCAGGGAGATGCGGGAGCGCTGACAACCGGAGACTTTAATAATGATGGCATCCTAGATATCGCTACTCATAATAAGACCACGAATTCAGTAGACATCCTCCGAGGTGTGGGTGACGGAACTCTCCAATATGCAACCTCGTTCTCTGCGGGAGCCTCTGGAAATGCCTCTTCCATCTCTACTGCTGATTTTAATGGTGATGGCTTCCTAGATCTGGTGACTGCTAATTCCGACGGCGACTCTGCTACTGTCATGCTCGGAGACGGAAACCTGAACTTTAACGCCCTATCTTACGCTACAGGCACTCAACCATTAGGCATATCGACGGGTGACTTCAACGGTGATGGAATAATCGATTTTGCGACCGCCGATGGTGATTCCGACACGATCAGTATTCTAGTCGGGAGAGGCGATGGGACATTCAATTCAGCGACAAGCTACCAAGCGGGCGATACTCCCGCAGCTCTTGCGACCGGCGACTTTAACGGCGATGGTGTTGTAGATCTAGTAAGCGCAAACTACGACTCATTTACAGCAAGCATCCTCCTCGGCACCACCCGCGAAGGCATCAATCCGCTCCTCTCCTTCTCGCTAAAAACGATGGCCGATGCCAAACAAGCCCTTTCGATGATCCAGAAGAAGCGTGAGCAGCTCTCATCTCAACGCGGTGCAGTCGGCGCACTACAGGCGCGACTCACGGTAGGGGTAAGCACCCTCACTACCAAGAACGAAAACTACCTAGCCGCAGCCAGTAGGGTACGCGATATCGACGTCGCCCAGGACGCCGCCGAAGCAGTACGGTTGCGAATCCTCAAGGAAACCGGCGCAGCTATCCTCTCTCAAGCCAACCAGCTGCCCACCCTCGCCCTTAGTCTGTTACGTTAGTAGCTGAAATTCTTCAGATCATTGAGATGAGCGCCCTATCTCTGGTACGCCTCCACGGCCATTAACCTAAGCTTCAATGTACCTAAAAAACGACCTTTCTAGCGAATCTCTGAAAGTGCAAACTCTTGGCGTTTGATTTCAAGAACAGTCGTTCTTTGCCTTTGACTCTATCGGGACGTTGCAAGGTGGGATTGATTATGAACAATCGCCTTACCCGAATTTACTCGCGGACAGTCTTATTTCCACACCACTCACAAAGAGTGTAGCGAAGAAATCTTGCTTGATAGCCTCAACTGTTCGGCCCGTGAGGTTATCAACGGCAAGACGACTCTTTATCGCTTGAAAGAAGGTCTCAATTCCCCATTGCTTGTAGTAGAGCTTTTTAAAATCCTTTAGTGGTTATCGTTTTTGATCGAGAAGCGACGTCGTTAAGACCTCTACTTCTTCATCCGCGAGAACGATCCCAATAAACCTCGTGCGCAAACTACGTAGCAGCTCCGCAGCGTGATTGTACCGAGCCGAAGGCTCACCTTCAGCGATGATGTCGTTACGGGTGGTGTCGGTTAATAGTTTATGATAGGTCGCATTGGTTTTCTCCGTGATGCGAAGGATAAAATCAAATTTTCTGTCGTTATGTCATCAAAAAAGGCATAGGAACCGAAACCACGGTCAGCTATGAGGATATCTCCAGCATCGAGAATCTCAAGGTGCCGTAATGATACCAGGATGTCATTTGTTCTTCCAGGATGAATGCTCACCGCCAGCGGTATCTCGTTGAGCACATCGTACAGGACAGATACTTTTGCTTCGACGTTATCACCCGCGACTTCCTTACGACCGTTCATGTACCGGACCGTACCAAACGTTTCGATCAGTTCCGTGCTCGTCGGAAGACGGAGAGTCGATCCATCACTGGTCAACAACCGGTGCCTCTCAAATCGTTTGTGACCTCTGTTCCCGTACAGTGGATTAACCACACACTCTTCAAGGAGCTCGATAAAAGCATTATGTCAAAACTTCTGCCGAGCCAGACTAAGAGCGCTCGCTGAGATATACTGATGAGCATTACGGCACCACTCGTTCAATACAGGTTGGAGGGATTTGATGCTTTTTCTGAGAAGGAGGAGGATCAGCACTGTAGAGAACGTGAGTTTGCGTTGTTTGGTAAAACTTTTCTCATCTCTTCGATGTCTGCGCAGGAATGTATCGGAACCGGTGACGGTTTTAAAGTATGCAGCATTTTTTATGGGCTGCTTCGCACCACCTTGTGCCTCTTCTGACTCAAGGTAACCCTATGATGTCCCAAAATGTATCGATTAGATACACCTTAACTTAATGGCCGTGGGGGTGTGCCAGAGAAGGGGGCAACCGACCGAGACAGAGTTCGGTGTGGCGCGCGAGCCTCGAGTCCTAGCCCATTGAAACAATGCGATGAAATGCCGCCCGCTCGAGGTGATTCTGCTAAGAGCCAGCTACGCAAAATTCGTAATTTGATGGATCGGGGGGGCGTTGTGACAGGTTTCGTAAAGGGGGAGCCAGTGCTCGTCGATGACTCCAGATGGGGCGAGGTGATAGTGCCTGGGAGAAGAGACGCATGTGGAAGGTTGTGAAGCTTGGTTTAGTGGGTGCCGTTGCGCTGAGCTTCGCGACGCCGGCGGTAGCGGACAGTAATTCTTCGGCAGCTAGTAAGTCTTCCGATGACCTGGTTAGTAGCGTCCTAGAAGAGACTGGAAACGACGCCGCCGCGGCCACAAGCATCCTCCAGGGGCTTCTCTATCAGTTCGGGTCGGTTTCCTGTGCCCAACGATCAGCGCACTGTTTGAGCTATATTAACATTGTGATTGCGGCGCTCGGCATTTTGGCGACTTATGAGGCGGAGTCGGTCGACGGGGAAATACCCCAAGAAGAGGAGCCATCGTACCAAGAAGAGGAGCCATCGTACCAAGAGGAGATAGTCCAAGAGGAGCAACCGTCAGATTCCGAAGATATCTATAACGACGACAACGAAGACCCCTATATCTAGCTCCCGCCAGCTGAAACGTTGCGCTGTGGAGCCGCTATCGCCTCTCTGAACTCAGGCAGCAATGAGCTGGCGGGAAAAAGGCGGCGCAAGACCTGATCATTCAGAGAAGCACGGGCCTCAGGCTGAGTAGCGAGGGCATCGCGAACTAGAGGCACTACGCGCGCGATCTTCTCCTTGGACCCCTCGCTCGACAGGTCAAGGATACTGGCGAAAAGAAAGACATCGCTCGCTGTCTTCGAGGAGCTGTTGAACGCCAACTCTGCTCGTTCGATGTCAACATTTTGCTTCAGCTCCGCAGCACATTGAAGAAGGGCCAGTGTCTCGCGTGGCTGCTTCTCTGGGTTGGATTTGAGATCCCCTAGAACCTCGAGGGCTTGTTCGGGTCGGCTCATCATGGCGAGCGAGACGGCGAAGTCGATCCGGAGGTCGGCACTTGGATCGATCTGGCAGTTTCGGCAGAGCTCGAGGCATTTCTGAAACTGGGAGATGAAATCCTTCTTCATGCCTTCATTTTCGAGGAACCGATCGGGCTTAGCAAAGCTGAGATCCACGATCGCGAGCTTAGCTCCGGCCATAGCGTAATGGGCACGCAGGAAAGGGTTGGAGGGATCTTCCCGGACGCACGAGTCAAAGAATCTGATAGCTTGCAACCACAACGCCCGACACTTTTCGGGGCGAGCCTCCTCCAGCGCTAAGCGGGCGAAGCAGTGTCCGGCTAAACTACTCGTGACCAAACGTAACGGGGTATCTTTAGCAGCTCCGGCGAAGCGACCACTCGCCGGTCCATACGCCCCATCCTCAACAAGTCTCAGTTCAATACAAGACGACATCGTGACCTACACCACCAACGACGGCGCGGCTCACGAGT
>JBBAUR010000134.1:0-2212 GCA_040398075.1 Bdellovibrionota bacterium
CCGGTTGGAACTACCAAGCCCACGACAGATTTTGAACAGCCCGCACCCTCTAATTTACGCATCAGCGATGGGAGCGCTGCTTCGGAGGAGCTCGTGCCAATCACAAGCCAGATCTCTTCCTTAAGATATTTGAGTAGCTTTAGCAGAGAGAATCCGCTCAACCGCGCGATTGCCCCAAGAACAAAGATAATAAAAAAGGCCGCGGTGGCGTAAAAAGTGGCTATAAGCGCCGCGAGATTCGCGATGCTATCTACCCCATACTTCCCAATGGTGAACGCGAAAGCTCCGAACGCGCCGATTGGGGAAAACCTCATAAGAAAAGCGACCATTCGAAAAAACACTTCGCTTATGTCATGAAGAGCGACGACGATTCGGGCTCGCGCTTCGCCAAGGGCTGATACGCTGATACCGAATACGATCGCTATGAATAAGACCGGGAGTATTTGCCCACTAGTCAACGCGCCGACGAACGTATCAGGGATTATCGATAACAGGAATCCCGTGATTGTTTGCTCCTCGGCTTTTCCCACATAGCCACTGACTACTTCGGGATCCAAGGTCGCCGGGTCGACGCCCATCCCCTCGCCTGGCCGAATAAGATTAGCGACGACCAAGCCGATAACAAGTGCGAGGGACGAAACGACAAAAAAATATAACAATGCTTTTCCGGTGGTGCTTCCGAGACTTGCCAAAGAACTCATACCGGCGATCCCACTAGTGACAGTGATAAAAATTACCGGACCAATCACCATTTTTACCAGCTTGATAAACGCATCGCCCAACGGCTTCAATTCGACGGCGATGTCCGGATTGAAGTGCCCAAGTAATCCGCCAAAAAAAATTGCAGCGAGCACTTGGGCATAAAGTGAGCGCCACCAAGGGGTGGCGGTTAAGCGTGCGTCGGTCACGGTGTCGCTGCCGCGGCGCCGGGCCGCCGCGAGTCTGCTCCACCAAAAAAGTACCCGTTCTCGATGACAATCGCCTGCACACTTCCCATAGTGTCGCTTGAACGCGTTTTATGACCCATTTTCTCAAGGCGAGCTCGTGTATCGGGGTTGTAATTAGGCTCGACCTCGAGGGCCCCTGAGCCCTGCGATATACGTGGCTGATGAATGGCCTCATCTATATTGAGGTTGAAATCGATGGCGTTTACGACGACCTGCAAGATCGTATTGACGATCCGCCCGCCCCCAGGCGTACCCACTGCCATCCAAGGCGTATCGCCCTTGAAAATTAGGGTTGGTGTCATTGTCGAAATCATTCGCTTTCGGCCTTGCATTGCATTTGGCGGTAGCGGGTCCATTTGCTGTAGGGCGGCAACTGCTCGCTCGTGACTAAAGTTATCCATTTGGTTATTCAAAAGAATGCCTGTGTCCGCAATCATCACCCCGGAACCGAAGTCAGATCCCAGCGTGTAGGTGACAGAGACGACATTACCCTCAGCGTCAGCTACAGAGTAATGCGTGGTACTCGGACTCTCATAGTCTCCAGGCTCCCCTGCTTTAATCGCCGAATCCTTATTAGCTTTCCGAAGCTTGATCAACTTTGCGCGATCGGCGGCATACTTCTTAGAGATCAGCCCTTCGAGCGGCACTTTGTAAAAATCGGTATCGCCCAAGTGTGCGAGACGATCACGATTTCCAAGCCGCATTGTCTCTGCTAGTAAATGCACGACGTCGGCGGAGCCGACCTCTGTTTTCGATAGATCGAAGGTCTCAAGGATATTTAGCATCGTTAGCAACGTCACGCCGCCGCTCGCAGGAGGCGCGGTATAAATCGTGTGCCCACGGTAAGTGCTACTGAGTGCCTCGCGCTCAATTGCTTTGTAGGCTGCTAAGTCGGCTCTCGTAATTAATCCGCCGCGGCGCTTCATATCGGCTTCAATACGTGTCGCAATTTCTCCGTGATAAAACGCCTCGGCGCCTCCCTGCGAAATTTGATCTAAAGTCCAGGCGAGATCGACTTGTCTTAGACGCTCCCCTGCTTGGTATCCGCTCCCATCCTGCTTAAAGAACGTGCGCTGAGCGAAGTCGCTCGCTTGCAGACGTTTTTTCCCCCAGCTGAACACAAACGCCTCATCGGCACTTAGCACGACACCGTCACGGGCGAGGTTAACGGCAGGCGCTACTAACTGCCGCCAAGCCAACTTACCGTAATTTTTATGAGCCAACTCAAGACCCGCAACGGTGCCGGGAACTGCAGGTGCACGATA
>JBBAUR010000134.1:2312-3807 GCA_040398075.1 Bdellovibrionota bacterium
GGCACCAACTTGGCTCGCGATCTCGTTCTGGGAGACAACCATCCCATGCAGCCCAACCCGTGGCGAATGGATGCTTGGGTATTCGAGCAGAGTCTGCCGCTGGCCGACGGCCGTTCCCGACAACAAATAAAAGAATAGTGCAGAAACGATCATGACGGCTTTTTGGCTTAACCGCGGCATCCCTGAATGGGCCTTGAACGTATTCATTTCCAGTAAACTCCACCTACCTGTCGTTCCACAGCATTCAATACGAAATGGAGAGGTAGATGCAATCGAGAAAAAGAACGGCTATCGATTTGGTCGTAGCACTGAGCATCGGAGCAAGCTTGCCGCTTTTTGCCCAGCAGCCCGTCCCGGCTGAGGACGCGCTCGAAGAAGTAGTTGTCACAGGCTCACAGATTCGCGGGGCCGTCATCTCGGATGCATTACCCATTTCCATTGTTGGAAGCGAGACGATCGAAATTTTCGGTATCGACTCTGGAGACCAACTCCTTGATCTCATCCCCGAAAACGGGAACAACTTTGTTAACGAGGCTGCAAACATCAGCGGTGGTGTGAACTCAGCCGGCGGAGATGTGGGTGCTTTCAATCTTCGCAGCCTCGGAACAGGAAACACCCTCGTCCTCCTAAATGGACGTCGTATGGTGAACTCTCCGCAGTACCAGACCGAACAGGTCGGCGGTAGCTTCGTTCCAGTCAATAGCGTCAACTCCAACATGATTCCGACGTATGGTGTCGATCGTGTTGAGGTGCTCCGCGATGGCGCGTCCGCAATTTATGGCGCCGATGCGGTAGCCGGCGTCTTCAATACTGTGATCAAGCGTGACTTTGAGGGCTTCAACATTGGCGCTCGATACACAGATTATGAAAACTTCTCGCGGAGTAATCAGTCGGTTTATGCCGAATTTGGTCGCGCATTTAATGACGGGCGTACCAAGCTAAATGTATTCGCGAGCTGGTTCGACCGTGACAGGGTGAGCTCCCAAGACGATCCCCGATGGGCTGATTCTGACTATCGCCGGTTTATTGCGGCTGAGTCGCCGTGGGCGGGTGACTCGCGCTTCTTGAATGATTCGGCAAACTCCCTTTGGGGTCAGTTTGACGTCGTTCCCGCAGTAACTAGTTACGGACTGACGAATACCATTTGGGATTCCACCGGTGAGTTCGAGACCTACCCGGTCGGTGATCCGCGGTGTAAATACGCGCTCAGCGCCACCGTCTGCGGCGCGGTCGACGGTCAGGGCACCTACCGCTTCAACCTTAATGACGATCGTGATCTTCGTTCCGCGCTTGAGCGCTTAAATATCTACGCAACAGTCGATCACGAAATAAGTGAGGCGCTCGAGAGCTTTACGGAAGTGATGTACTACTCTTCCGAGACGGTTACTCGTCGTGGCCCAAGTAGTTTCGTAAATGCTGCCTCCAATCTCGTCGTCGGGGCGCAAAACTACTACAACCCCTTCGGACCGTGCGGGTCGCCAAATCGATTGCCGGC
>JBBAUR010000134.1:3907-5001 GCA_040398075.1 Bdellovibrionota bacterium
GAGCTTACGATGTTCGACGCGAAGTTTTCGCGTAATGATCTGTTCAAGCTCCCCGGTGGAAACGCCGGAATGGTCATTGGAGTTGAGAGTCGAGAAGAATCGTTCGTAGACGATCGTGATCCTCGGCTTGATGGCACAATTCGATTCACCGCTGCTGGTGGCGAAACGTACCCTTTTATCTCCGATGTCATGAACTCTTCGCCGACGCCGGATAGCTCGGGCGATCGTCGGACCAACTCCGTCTTTACCGAATTCTCCTTGCCTTTGTTGAGAACGTTGGACGCTCAGCTCGCTGGACGATACGAAGATTTTTCCGATTTGGGTGATGCAACTGTCGGAAAAGTCGCACTTGGCTGGCGACCGCTGAACAACCTATTGTTGCGCGCCTCGTGGTCCCAGGGGTTCCGAGTACCGAACCTCGTAACAGTAAATGAGTCGATTGTTTCACGAACAAATACAACTACTGATTACGTTTGTCAGTACGCTGCAGAGAAAGCTGGCGTAAGCGCGACACCTTGCCGAGAGGGCACTCTTCGTCTCGCGCAAGGTAGCGATAAGCTCGAGCCGGAAGAGTCGGAAAATTTCTCTGTCGGAGTCGTATTCGAGCCCCTCGACGATCTCGCAGTCAGCGTCGACTACTGGGAGATTGAGAAAACCAACACCATAGGACTCTTGGGTGAAGAGAACCATACATTGGTTGATCTGCTGGCTCGAATTGCGAATGGTGGGACTAACTGCGCCGGCTTCACAGGTAATGCTGCGGTAGTTCGATCCACCACGAGTTTTAATCTCGATCCGACTGTCTACTCGAGAGCGGGAATCTGTCCTGCGGGCGATGTGAACTACATTGACGACCGCTACACGAATCTCGATACAAGAACGGCTGCCGGTATCGACGTAGCGCTCGATTACACGTTGCGTACCGATCTTGGTCGGTTCTCTGTCCGTTACGCAGCATCTTTCATGACCGACCTCGAACAGCTCGCCGGCGGCTTGGCGGGTGATTTGGTCGCAGCGCAGGCTGCTGGGACGCTGTCGGGAAACTATCCGATTGACGGGTTTTCTAACCTGCTCGGTATGGATGGAAATCCCCG
>JBBAUR010000135.1:0-4954 GCA_040398075.1 Bdellovibrionota bacterium
ACCCTTAGTGGGTGCAGAGAGCGTTACGCAGTGAAAACTAAAAATTAAATGTGGTCCCATTTCACTCAAGCTGCCCTTCATTTTTGCCGACATTCTCGCTGGGGCTTAGTAGGCAGAGGGGTTACGTGGGTAAGCTTTTACTCTGTTGTACACTTTTGTTGTTGAGCACAGCATTCACCCTATCAGCTCAGCAATTCGAACTGAGCGGCTCATTCGGAGTGTCGATCCCAGAGCAACCTGTTGAACTTGAGCGCGATGGTACGCCCTTGCAGCCAGGGATGACGCGAGTCACCGATCAGGTGGGCAGGCAGGTTCCCTATCAGATCCTAGCGAATCAAAACGTACTGGTGCGACGGGGTCTCGCTTCGGGCGCTCGTTTATCTTTGAGAATTGAATCCGGCACCCCGCAGTTCTCCGTTCCGAATCCGGTGTCGCTGCGAACGCTCGGAAACGGCGACGTTGAAGTGACAAATGGGCTCACAGGAATTCGAATTGCGGGAACAGCTTCAAACCCTGCGCCGTTCAACAAATTGGCTATCCGGGGAATTCTTTTGGCAAGTGGTACATGGGCAGCGACGGACTCAGGGTCTCTTTACCTTGACCCATATGTGACGACACCGTCGTCACATGTTACTGGATATCGAGTTTCCGTGCTCGAGAACGGACCGTTAAAGGTGACGGTAAAGGCGGAGTATGACCTTGTGGTTCCGGATATGAGCTATTTGGAACTCCCACTAGTAGGAGCAGACGCAATAGCAGACACTATCACCGTCTCGGGAAATCCCTACTACTATCTTCAAGGTGTTGCTGTGAGCTTTGATGGTCGTGGTGGGCAGCTTCCTTGCGGCCTGCAGCCAAACAAGCTCTATTGGCCGACCTCACTGAAGTATGATGGAAGTGCTCAAACAACGAAGTTGACCCTCTCTGCGAGTCGGGGCGGACCTAATGTAGACTTAACGTGTTCACCATCTGGCGCTCCGGTAATGCGGGAAACTCCACGTCTCCCGGGCTCAGGCACGCTCTCTATCACTACCACCGTGCTCGCTGGTCAGAAGACCATCATGATTGAGGACGAAACTGATTCGTGGTTTGGTTACCACCTTAACTTCTTCACCCCCGGAGTTTTCGAACCAAAACAGATACGCTTCAAAGCCTCCGCGGCCGATTCCTTGGCCTGCGGTTACTCACTCGACGATACTGGGAAAAAAATTCGGTATCAACCGTTCACAGAGGGCTTTGTCGACATAGACGTCAATCGAGCAAGAAGAGCGGACTACTACTGTAGTGACCTCACGTTCAGAGCAATACCAAAATGGTATGTTACAAATAGCGCTCGAAACGTCGGTATCTATAACGTCCTCTATGATCCCAATGCTCCTAACAGATCCGATGCGGTTGGGATATACCCAGGACGACCTTCACGACTACATGGGACGGTAGCCGTAGGCCCCGCATTTTTCACTCATCCTCATCATTTCGACAGTAAGCGACCGGCTGTCGGGATTACGAGCTTCTCGTTACGGCGTGGTCCCGATGGCAATACCTCAGGAAGATCGCGCCGCGAATGGGGGCTGTATGTTGGAACCAAAGCAGATCTAGTCGATCCAGCGCTCCCTCAACCAATAGCACTCGAACGAAACGCACTCACGGGGGTGAACCTGTCCAAACTCATTTCCTATGGGCTCGACTTTCCGGATCCTGACGGCGGCTGGACCTTTCCATATTCCAGCTCTCAGCAACTCGAAAACTTCGCTGCTCAAGTGAAGGGTTCATCGGAACAGGAGTTTCAGCGCTTTCGTTCAGCATTTGCCTATGGCTGTGATCTCCTGTTGAACGCTTGGCGTCGTGACACTCCAGATGCTTATGAAGCCGTGGTAAAAGATATCGAGGACTTCGCCTCTACATGGCTCAATTTACTGGTTCAACGTGAGGGAGCGATGTCCAACTGGTGGCATTTTTATCAGCCAATGCTCGCTTGGCAGGGAAGGAAACTGAGCTCGATGGTTTTACTTTCTAGTAAGAAGATTAGTCAGGGTCAGCGCCAGCGCATCAAGAGAGTTGTGGCTCTCATCGCGAGCATCTTTAACGATGACGATTACGTCCCTTGGACCGACCATACGCATTATGACCATGCGGGAAATGCGAATCAAAACTCCATGTATGATATCTACCGAGCCCAAGAAATTCTAAGCCTTCCTAGCCATCCCAAGATTGGTCAGCGCACTGTCGAACCGGTTGTAGAGAACTTTGTACGTGACTATCTGGATCAAAAATCTGGAGCCCCGACAGGTAGCACGCACTACTTTGTGCCAGTACTCGATTCGGCAATTAACCTGGCGATTCTCGAGAGGCTAAAGGGGCGAGATCTATCGCAACTTCCTATCTGGGAAAAGCTAGGTGCTTGGGTTGTGAACGCGCAGACCCCGCCTGAGGTGCGGTTTGGTGCGATGCGCAAATTTGTTTCGAACGGAGATGGAGCTACCGAGAATGTCTCTATAACTGGCTTGTTGGCTTCATTTCTGTCAAGCTCTCATCCAATGATTGCGGATCAGCTGCACTGGCTCTGGAAGCAGGCACCGGTGCATTCACTCTTCGCAACACCCAGCATGTTCACCATCGATGACCGTAAGTCCGGAACGGCTCCCGATTTTCGTACCGCTCATTTCGATGGATATTGGTCGATACTTCGGACAAGAGTGAGCGAACCTGGTGAGAGCTCCGTTCACTTCATCAATGGTAACCACTATCTTGATCATCGTCATCGCGACTCGGGCCAAATCTCGATATATGCAAACGGAGCTCCTCTAAGCATTGATTTCAATGCTAATCTTTACTATCCGCGAACAGAGGGTAGTTACATACACAGCCGTGTCACTTTGGCCTCTGATCTCGCCCCTCATGCCTGGAATGCTGATGGAATCCCACTCGATCAGGGTTCACCCGCGTGGCCATCTCTACTCTCTGGAGCAGCGGCATTTTCGACAGCTCAAGTATCCTCCGCGTTTTTTCAAATGACAGCCACTGAAACCTGGAGCAGAACTGTAATGCTTTCGGATCTGTTTCCTGGATTCTCGTTAACCTATGTGAGCGACTCTTTCGCTGGGGCCAACACAGCGGCGAATCGTATTCTGACCTGGAACCTCATGGCACAGGGACCAGTTCTAACCCCCGTTGGGATATATACTCCTATTGAGCGACTCAACCGCTGGGACATAGATTCGAAACTTCCATCGTCGGGGCCAGACTATGGGTTAAGTCCAGGCCTCAATCTATTCCGGTTCACCGGTCATCGGTGGCCGAAGCATGTCGCTGGTGGAGTCGATGCGCGAGTGTGGATCAAATCACCCGAGGGACGGTTCTTAATAGGTAATTGGGGACACGACCGGCATCCTTCACCCGAAATGGCGCAGTTTAATGCCGCTAACGGACGTCCGTTTGAAGAGAAGCAGCATATTCTTCGTGTGATAGGGAAGAACGCTTTCGAAAGCCTTTTAGTGACCCACGATAAGGGAGTGGATTTCAATCAGGTTCGCGTAACCGAGGAAACCTGCGGCACCCGTGTTCGCTCTACTGACGCGTCTTTATGCATTTCTCCCTCCGGATATACAATCGAGCGGAGCTCCGGTAGGTCAGTCGCAAGTTTTAGATCGGAACCCATTCAGCTTGATGGTGTTCGGATAGAAGGCGGCCCTGCCGAGATCTTACTCGAGAATGGAAGGTTGCAAGTCCGAGCCGGAATCGTCGCAGGAACGCGAAAAATGATTCTTTCGCAGGGATTGGTTCCGTCAGTGCCACTGCGTTTTGTATCGGGCGCCTATGAGTTCGATGTAGCCGGCTCCTCTGAGTTGACGTTCACTGTAGGGCCGCCTCCAACGGCAACGCCGACTGTGACCCCAGGCCCTACGGGAACATCGACTGTAGCCCCAGGCCCTACAGTAACACCGCCTGCAGATCTCTCACCAACTCCAGCGCCAACCCCGAAGGTTACACCTCCTGACTCTTCAACTCCTAGTGGCGCTATCCCACTCGATTTTGACGGCGATGGTTTGACCGATGTCGCATTTTCAGAGCCACGAGAACGCAAGGTGACGGTGCTTCTACCAAACAGCAAGAGTTCGCTAAACGTATTATATCCAAAGAGGGCGTTTCACGTATTTGGGGGAGATTTCGCCGGGACGGGTGTTGCTCAGGTAGGGATGCTATCAGTATCCGTAACGGGAGCGATCGGTATCCGAATCGCACAGAATGGCTCTTTATCAGCTCGCCATGCGACGCTAGGGCGCCTGCGGAATGCAACTCTGATGACCGGTTGCGCTTTGGCGAATGATTCATCTTTCGGAGGGCTGGCCCTGAGAAAGAGGAGGAATCTCTATTCATTCAAGCAGCAAGGTAATCGTCTCAGGTTGACGCTAGTTACCCGTTATCTCGGGCTCAGAGCTCAAAGCATACTTGGCTGTGGCGACTTGACAGGCGATGGTTTGGCGGAGCTTGTTCGCCTTGATCCGCCGAAGGTGAAGAATGGACCCCGGACCTTAGTTGTCTCCACTCTTGCAGGCAGCGAACTTGCTCGTCTTGATCTCTCACAATCATATCGAGGGCGCGTCGTATTCACGAATAAGCGGCGAGGACTAGCGCCGCGTCTAGGTCTCCAACTTGATGACAGTATCGTTTTCTACGCACTGAGCGAGAATAGACTCGAGATCGCTGGCTCAATCGTAGTGCCACCAACGAACAGTATGACGGTAGGACGGTTTGCAGCATCTGAGCTCTTTGGATTTCTTAGTATAGCGCCGACGTCGGGGGGAATGAAACTGGTCAGTGTGGAGGGCCCGACAGAAACAAAATCGCTCGACCTGCCAGTAATCGCAGCGCCGGGCGCACGTGCCCTTCCGTATCAAGAACTGATAGACCTTCCATAGAAGACTGTAGCAGGTTCATGATGCCGTATCGAGAA
>JBBAUR010000136.1:0-4893 GCA_040398075.1 Bdellovibrionota bacterium
TTCTGAAGCACCTCTTCAAGTCTGGTTACGACGTCATTCTTCGTAAATCCTTCCGACCGCTCCAAGTTCGACATCGAGATCGTGTGTGAGCGTAGCTGCATGTTAGAAGAGAGCGATGCAGCTGACGTGTGGGCCATGCTCGATCACGCTGTCGAGAAGATCGCCCATCTCGAGAGCTCCGCCTTCCCCTGCCGGCGAGCCCAGTTCGACGCCGAGCAAAAGGCCGGTGATCGGGTCGTGTATGTTCTGCAGCCCGCTCCCCAGTGGTTGGATACTCCGTCAGAGGAGGCCTACCCATCGGAGCTCGCTCAGGAAAATATAACTTCAGACGCTCCCCGGCAGAGGCTCGTTCCGTGCTCGGTAAAGATCGGAGATGTGAGTAACGACCTCGTGAGGACCGCACTCGAGACGGTCGGGCTCACAGAGTTGGCCAAACATCTTTCGGATCCGGTGCTCGATCATTTCCGTGAGCACAGCTCGGGACAGGTCTTCAAGCCGGAATTACTTTGGATGCTTCTGCCTTCCTTTCCGGGAGATCTGGAGATCTCGGTCGGTAGTTCAATCGACACCGGAACCTCGCAGCTTTTCGATGAGGAGTGGGAGATCGACGAAGATGCCGGATACGAAAGCGGTGACCCCGAGCAGGACGAACGTTCCGACCCGGCACCGGACGAGGATTTAGAGGGCGATGACGGCGCATTTTACGACTCGGTCGTAGACAACTATCGGGATGCGAGCCTAGAGCCGCGCGAACCCGTGTACCACTCTGTCTACATCTCGCCACAACCAGGTATTCCCTGCTTGATATCGGTAGAACTCGGCCAGGATGCCCCCAAATATGATACGCATGACAGCCCGGATGAAGCCGAGCCCAGGTTCTTCATGCAGCTGACATGGGACTACGGTCAGCTGAACTCCGAGGGCATTCCGGAGAAAGTAAACGAGATCCTCGTGGCGCTTCGCGCAAAGCTGGCCGAAGAGTCGGGGATCACCGACAAATCGCCGGAGATGGATCGATTGATAGAGCCTGTGGGACAGCTGGTGTACAAGTCCGTAAGCTTCCCGCTCGGCAGCCACACGTTCGTCATCAACCGAATCGAAACTGCTCTTCTCCCCTAATTGATCTCAGTGAGTGCGCGGAAATGAAGAGTGGTAACTCGGAGAGAGTCTTGCGGAGTGGTCGCTCCGAGCGTGCCGTCACGCGCTTTTAGTACCTCCGACAAGCCCATCGTTGATTGTCTGTAAGACGGTACACCTCGGACGTCGGTGCAACAGCTCATAACTCTCGACTCAGTGGTTACTGCTTAGTTCGGCAAACTGGGACTAATGGTGCTCCCGCGCGCTCACTGAGAGAAATTGGGGGAGCACGATATCGATAGCTCGTTATAAAGCGCGGGGCAATCGCAGGGGCGCTACAACCAAAACAATCGAGACAACTCTGCCCTCACTACAGAAGCAACTCTATCGGTGTAGGTATCCGCTCGGAGGTGAAACTCGGCGTAGTGGAAGAGCTGTCGCACCTGCACGGCATGAGAGGCATCAGTCTCAGTCAGGCTGCATCCCTGAAGAACCCGATCGAGATCAGGAAAGCGTATTGCCTCTTCTTGGAACCATTCGAGCCTTTGTGCTCGACTGCGTCGATACTGCTCCGCCTGATCAAATCGTCTTACGATGTCCGCCCTTCCATCGCCAGGATCCCTTTGGGGACCGAGAAGGAAGTAGAAGCCTGTGAGTATATCTCGCGTTCTCCAAACCGATTTAGCATACTCGGGGGAGAAGATCTCCTTCAACGACTGTGAGGTAAACCTCGCGGTACCACTTGGTTCGGCGACTGTGGCCTCAATCTTGGAAACCGGCGGCTCCGCATCCAATCGGTTTTCGACCCTCGCCGAGGCACCGAACTCACTCGAGAGCTCAGGTACGCTTTGGAGCAGCTGGGTCCGTGTACGCTCGAGTTCTCTGCTACTTTTCGGGACGATCTGACTCAGGATCTCCTCGAACCGAGTGAGCGCTTGACTTCTCGTTTCTTCATGTTCATGAGTCAACTCGAGGAGACAGAGCCTACTTTCTGAGCAAGTTCGCCAATGAATGAGATCACCGAGTGACATGACGGCTCTTTCGACGCGCTCAACCGCTTCGACAAATGGCGTATAGCGCTCCGTTGTCGCGAGAACGCGCTTCACCTCCTTCCACGCCGACGTAAGCTCGAGCAGCTGATCGATGTGCTGAAGCGTCTCACGCACCCGACCGACCTCGGTCGGGGTGTCGCCGCGGTGCGCTCCTATGAATATCTTGGTCGAAAGATTCATCGCCGCTTTGATCGAGCGCTCTCGATTCGCTTGATCGAGCTCTCTGAGGTCGCACACGACACGAATCGCCCTCTCTCCTCCGATCTCGAGTGTGTGGGGGGTAACCGTAAAGCCCGCCACTGCGAACGCTGTCAGCAGGCTCGGGATGTTCCTCTCGAGGATAACCGCGGTTGCGATATCAGCTCCGAGCAGGACCGACTCGAGGAGGAACGCGGATATCAGTTTGGAGTAGACTCGAGTGCAAGAGCCGTCTGTCCCAGGTACTACCTGGGCCCAATAGAGGTAGCTCGTCTTTCCTGGGGCGCCCAACAGATCAGAGAGTCCAGGCCTCTTTGATTCGAGCACTGACGGTGAATAGGTAATCGCGACTCCACCAATTGATCCATCGGGGGCTCGTACCGTATGAATGTGCGCACCGCTCTTGAACTCTCGTACCAATGCTTTCGGGCTCAAGTCTCCGCAGGTGATGCCACGCAAGGCAACCGCGGGATGTTGCGGAGAGAGCCGCGAGCGCGCAAGCGCCTCTGCGATCTCTACGAAGTCATATCCGGCGAGTTCAGACTCGAATCTCGTTCGCCCTCGAATTCCACCAGTACTCAGCCCGTCCTGCAGCGAGTATGCCTGCTCGAGCAGTGCGCCCTGATGAGCAGCTTCTGCGGTCGTCGCCTTCCTGCACAACTCGAGCAGATCCGTGGACAGCTGCACCTGCAGCGCGCCACTGTGCTCCAACTGGGCGTCCGATATCTCGAAGAGCCGACTCGTCATCGCTGATAGCGGCCTTCGAATTCGGGGCCGCACGTAATGCTCCCTGACGCAGGGGGCTGTCAGCGCCGATTCCGCCTCTTCCCCTAACTCTCGGATCGTCTGAAAGAGAAGCTCTGCGCTCCCGCTTACAATCCTGACACCACTATCCCTCTCCGCGAGCAGATCTCGGATCGTACTCCGAAGTAATAAATCGATCTGGTTATGCTCTGAATCCCAAATCACAACCTTCCATCCAAGCTCTTGCATCGCTTTGATACTCGGCGCAAGCGGAATACTGGGATCGGCGCCCGCAATCACTACGACAGGGCAGACCCCGTATGCTAAAAGAGTCGCAGTATCACGTGGAAGCTGACTATCCTCCTGGATGCCTTGGATCGTTATCGCTTCGAGAGCCTGACGAACTCCTGAATGATCGTGCTTAAGGCCGAGAGTATGGAGCAGAAGCGGAAATTCCGCCTTTTGAATCCCCGAACAGAGGGCTCTAATGTCGATCACCGAATGCTCCTTCATCGCTGATTGAGTCACGGGGATCGCTTCAGGGGGTAGAAATCTATTCGCGCGTTCGCACAGAGCGGATCCGCCATCGACCGGCAATCTCTCCAGATAAGTAGTATCAGAAGGCGGATGATGAAACGAAGCCCCGACTAGTCCATTACCGTCCATTTCAAGTCGGTCCACGCACATCTTTTCAGCGCTATCTGGTCGCCAAAGAACCGTAACGATTCCTCTAGACACAGAGAGAACCTGACCAATTTCGAGTGCGCTCCAGCCATAACACTCGTTCCTGATGCGACGCTCCAGCAAGACTCCTGCCTCATGCGGACTGTAAGCACCCCTTGGCGGTCGGGGTGTCAGGGGCCAGCAGCCATCTCCCCTCATAGCCATTTTGATGTCAGATAGGGCAACGAGGTACGAGTCGTGCTGTTCGGCGGTCTCTGTCGAGATATCCAGCGAAATCGCCGGTCCAGCCAAAAATATCGACCCGTCCTCACGGAATTCAAGCTGCGGAGGGGCGAGAAACACGACCTTTTCGAATGGCATGAAGAGCACGTCCCCCGGCCGAGGCAGGGCTTCGACACCTGGCGTCCACCTGACTTCGTGCTCGAGGCGTTGCACCGACAAATCATCGAGTGTTTTGAGTACTATCTCACTGATCTCGTCGAGCCTGGCATGTCCTCTTCCCAAAATACTAAGGAGAGACCCCCACAGTTGTTCGCAGTGGGAGTGAGAGGAATCGATCCATTCCGTGAATTGCCCCATCTCCACGCTCGAAAGGATATTCGAACGATGGAACAGCTTTGCACTCTGAAAGGCCTGCGCGTAGGCGAAGAAGTCGCTCACCATCGATGTGATAGTCGCGTCACACGTGCCCGAAGGCTCTCGGCAAAGCTCTATCGTTTTCTGCTGTGCATCGCCGGCTTCTCGTGCAATATCTGAGAGCTCCCGGGTAATGCTGTGAAACGTTTTGGTGGTGCCTGATGCTATCTCGCGCTCGACAAGTGCGGTCACATAGTCAAGCCGCATAGTCACAGGAGCTATCTGCGACCACGTTCGCCACATCTCCGCTGCGGGCAGGACTGCGGCCTCGCTTGAGGATGAATGGAATAAGGAGGGCGAATTCATACGCCTTAGTTATGCTGGCCGTGCGGCAGATGTAGCGCCTTCATTCAGCGCTATCTAGCTAGGTGTCTAATTTCACAGGCTTCTTTGGTCTTCGGAAAAGCGAAGTACCCACTGTCGCAACGTTTCAGCCTGGGCTGGTTCGACGGATAGGAAAATCAATTAAATTTCCAATTATATCATCGCTCTATGCAGTTGT
>JBBAUR010000137.1:0-4885 GCA_040398075.1 Bdellovibrionota bacterium
GCTTTCAAAGCTATGACTTTTAGGCTGCATGACGCCTGTTTCGGGTACGTTTACGTTCACGGGCACGAGCATATTCACGTCATTATCAGACCGATTTCTACCCACTCGATTCCGCGAAGACCCATTAAAATAAACCCTGCCCCGACTTGATTCCGTCTACAAGAAACCATTAGCATCGGTGGTCGCGCTAAAAACTGAGATTTTTCCACCATCTGACGCGACAGAGGCAACGAGCTTATGACCAACACCCCGATTTTTAACATGAGTACCAGACAAACGGTCGCCTCTGACCCCGAGCGACCCAGCGACACCTCGCAGTACCAAGCTTTCAGAGTTCCTACTATCTCGGTCATGTCAATTACTCGGATCTCGGAAGCGCAAGCTCGGCAACTAGCGGACTGCCAGCTGCCAACATTCGGAAGCGAGCGGCACGGTGTTTGTCACCGAACAAGCTCACGATACCTCGGGAGTGAGTATTACGAACTTACGCCATTAATGGTAACGAACGCTCTCCCGGAAGGTCACGCTATCCTGAGACTGACGCAGCAGATGACGGAAGCGCATCGCGATTTCGCGGGAGCCAGCATTTCCGAAAACGGACGCCTGTGCCATCGAGACGGTTGGGATTTGGGTAGCGCGTATAGAACACGAAACCACACCATCGTTGCACAGATTCCGCACTGGCACCAAGAGGACTGAGCTATCGGCTACGGGATGTCTCCACCAGGGACCCCGGTCGGCAGTCGAACCCGTTTTAGAATCTCGCCAGCTACTCCGCTTATCGGGACTACGGCCTCAGCCAGGCCTGCTTGTGCTACATACCCCGGCATGCCCCATACAACGCTACTCTCTTCGTCCTGAGCCAAGACGAGTCCACCGACTTTCCTGAGTAGTTCGCAGCCTTTGAAGCCATCCTGCCCCATCCCGGTCAAAATAACGCCGAGGGCCCGGGAACCGTATACATTCACTACCGAACGCAGCAGTACATCCATCGCGGGTCGACATGAGTGTTCGTGAGGTCCCTGATGGAGTCGCGCTAAAATCTTGGCACCGGCTCGACAAACCTCGAGGTGGTAGTCTCCTGGCGCGATATACACTTTTCCAGCCCTTACCTCTTCACCATCCTGAGCCTCGACCACTTCGAGGGGAGAGCGCTCGTGTAACCTTTCAGCCAAGAGGCGGGTGAACATCTTGGGCATGTGTTGCACGATCAGAATGGGCGCCGCGAAACTCTTTGGGAGGCGTGGTATTACCTGAGCGAGAGCTGTAGGGCCGCCAGTAGAGGTTCCTATCGCCACGACATCTATTTTTTGTATCGAAATGCCCTGATCCTCGGTGTTTTGACCAGCTGGTATCGTCAGGTCACCTTCACGTCCGCGATTGACCAATAACTTAATTTTGCTGAGCAGCTGGTCGCGAATGACAACTCGAGACTGAGTAGAATTTGCTGGTTTGAAGACGTAATCTGAAGCTCCATTGGCTAATGCACGGATGGTCGCCGATGAGCCTCGATCAGTGAAAGCGCTGAACATTATTATGGGTAGCTTGCTGTGCGTTTTTCGCAAGCGCTTGACCGTTTCGATGCCATCCATTTCCGGCATTTCGACATCGAGGGTAACGATGTCAGGGTTCAACCGAGCGACTGCATCCAAGGCGAGTCGCCCGTTGGCAGCGCTACCGACGACCTCTAGGGCGGGATCTGCCGAGAGAATCTCCGCCAGCACCTTGCGTACGACCGAAGAGTCGTCGACGATAAGCACTCGTATCTTGCCGTCCGTCATCGTGTCCGATCTCGCTCTGCCAATAAGTGGCAGAGTCCGTTTTGGTACATCCCCTTAGGTGAAGGATGGCTACACCCAATGAATGTATGACGGCTATATCGCACAATAGCTGGAGCTTTTTCCCCTCTTTTTTGGCTCTTCGTGAAATCGAGTTAGTAGTGTGTCCCAACCCCTAGGAGGATTACGCAAACAAGAGGGGATAAATACAAAGGGTCTTCGCGGAATCGAGTGGGTAGAAATCGGTCTGATAATGACGTGAACATGCTCGTGCCCGTTCACGTGAAAAGACGTGATTTATGGGTCAAAACGAGGGCTTACGTGATCTCTATGCTCGTTACCACCCACTCGAAAACGCGATGAACCAATACAAAGAGAGCGGGAGCACAGCGA
The DNA here is from genome assembly GCA_040398075.1 of Bdellovibrionota bacterium. GTDB lineage: Bacteria > Bdellovibrionota_C > UBA2361 > UBA2361 > OMII01 > OMII01. Next base: position 2,172 of record JBBAUR010000137.1, read on the forward strand.
GGGGGGGGGGGAGACATAGGAAAACCTATATGATACCCCCTCGACTACCGCTCTGTCCTCTTTGCTCACTTCAAGCGCTTGAGCCAGGCTCAACTCCCCGCTCAAAGGCCCGATCACCAGTCTGCTCGTGAAAAACATCGCATGTCACCCACTCAAAAAAACCCGAAAGCGCCGTATTTCGGAGGGAGTTTACGTTATTCCTGACTCGCTGCCACCCACTCGATTCCACGATGAGCTTTTTTTTAGTCGTGCCGGGGACACGGCTCAATGTAGGGGGCTACATCTGGAGGGAGCGCGTAGGGGATTCCCTGAGCGCGAACACCATATAACTCACCTTACGGATGGCTCGAAAAGCAGACCACTACCCTTGATTTCAATCACTTGAGCAATTGAACCACGAGTGCAAATATCTTGCCTGTCAATCAACGCCAATGGAGAACACATGGCTATAAAGAAGAAGAAAGTAGCAAAGAAGCAAGCCGTTGCGGGTAAGAAAGCGACGACGGTGAGTAAATCCGCACGTAAAGCCAAGCCGATGAGCGCAAAGAGCACCAAGGCTTCCGGGAAAAAGGCCCCGGTTCCCTACATCACTACCGACAAAGGTCTAAAAGAACTCCAGTACCACTGCGAAGGAATAATGGACATGGTCGGCGAGTACATCTTGATTCAAAACCCTAAGATCTCCGACAAGAACTTCAAGGCCGAAGCACACGACATAGTGCGCATGCTCTTCGGCATGGGTCAGCAGAAGTCTCTGCGCTAGCGCAATTGACCGTACGGTGCGATCCTCTCGCGATTATGCTGGGGGGTCGCGCTTCTGTCCGTGCGCATAACCAGAACCATCGTCTCGGTATACTGAGACTACTCCCAGTTACCTGCCAACCCCCGCCTAGGCAGTCCGAGATGAGCGCTGTCATTCCGAGCGTTCTGCTCTGCGCTATCAGCACCTATACTCGACAGGTATTCCTCATACGTGGCGAAAGGATACGCATTACACTTCATAATTCGACGGAGGGTAAACGAGGATATCATGCCCAATTGCCGGGGAAACCGCTTCATCAGGTCACTTCTCAGCATCGTGAGGAAGTCAGGCTCACGTGTGACCGCTGAGATCTCATAATCCCAACCACCCACCGCCGGCACGAGAGCGGTAATGTCGGGATGGTGAGCGCAGAAATCGTACAGCTGGTCTCGTAGCCTTTTCGAGGAGCTGTTAGCATGCACCAAAAGAAGTGCGTCTCGATACCCAAGCGCTTCATGATTGAGCATAAATATCGCTCGCCTCAAAATACCCGCTCGGCGCAACCTCTCGACTCTGTATTGCAGAGTGGAGTGCGCTAGTCCGAGCTTTTGACACAATTCTCGGATAGTCACCGGACGACGTGCGAGCTCCTTCAATAGGTTATGATCCAACTCATCGAGCAGACTCCGCACCGGAGACCTCGACACACCTAGGAGCTCGATTGCGGAGCGTTCTTTGGTTGGGAGGCTGTGGGAATAGCACCAGCACAGGAGCTGCTGGGCGAAAGCTTTTTTCGAAAAGATCTCTCCAAACTCATCTCCGATGCGGTCTAAGCGGGAGAGCAGGAGTTGTATCTCTCCATGGCATACCGTCATGACATAGTTATAGTCACCATCGAGCTCGGCAAACCAAACTACACCGGGGAGCGACTCCAACCTGTTGAGGAGGGTCTGTCGCTCGCTCATATGGTTAGTTTGCAACGAGAACAGGAGTTGATAGGAGCTCAATCCGAGCTGAGAAATATCGATGCAGCTGCGCTGCACTATGAGCTTCCTATCCAGGAGCCCTCGCAGGGCCACACGAACAGTCTGCTCCGAACAGCCTGCTCTCTTTGCTACAACAGCTGCAGGCAGGTCCGCTTCCAATCCGCAAACTGCCAAAATCTCTCTTTCGCGCTGAGTTAGCTCGTACACTGGTCTATCCCGAGGAAGTTATTCCCGTTCAACAGCGCCGCAGTTGCAGCAGCGTGGCAGATATCGCATAGACTCTGCTTTTCATCACTCTTTTTCAACACTGCGATTTATCCGTGACCGACCCTTCGATTACTACACAAGGAGTACGTACCACGCCCTCTTTGTGCCTATCACAGAGCATCTCGTCTGCGCACACACCACTGAGGAGCACAATATCTGCGTAAAAACGCCGCAATATCGAGAGTTTCTTACGCCGCAGCTACTTCTCGACTCGACGACAACGGTCCTCCTTTTTGAAAGACCTCTCGAGACTCGAGCTCCGTATCGGCTTCAATGCGCGAAATTCGCGGTATTCTCTTCTGAGCTTCTGCTCTGAGTTCTTTCTTGTGGCCTACAGTGATTGCCTCTTGTGACATCGTCTTACTGCCAGACTCGCGACCTATTACGGAGCGTGAGAATTTTTCACAAGCAGCCTGGAGATCGGGCCTTTGAGCGGGGAGTTGAGCCTGGCTCAAGCGCTTGAAGTGAACAAACAGGACAGAAGAGGTAGCCGACGGGGGTATCATATAGGTTTTCTTGTGTCTCTCCCCCTCGCTGCGCTCCCGCTCTCTTTGTATTTCTCCCCTCTTGTTTGCATAATCCTCCTAGGGGTTGGGACACACTACCCACTCGATTTCACGAAGAGCCAAGATCTAGTTTCTGTCCGCCAGGACAGAAACCAAAGAAAACAAGATCTTTTTGCCTCGCAGGAAATATAAGCGAAGGTTCGCGTAAAATCG
>JBBAUR010000138.1:0-4746 GCA_040398075.1 Bdellovibrionota bacterium
CAAGTCGCAGCTCGCACAGAAGGAGAGCGACATCAAGATGATGAGCGAACGGGTCGCAGGTGGTGTCGGTAACTCGCCGCTAGCTCGAGAGCGGAAGGAGAAGCAGCAAGAAGATGAAGGAATGGCGTCCAGGGCCGAGCGAGCTGCGGCAAAGGCCAGGACGAGCATCGCTGAATTCACTGCACGGATCTGTGAAAGCGTTGATACAATTGTATTGAACCCGGCAGATGCACGGCGCGCAGCGGAGAACTGGGAAGCATTGATCGAACTTCAAAAATCGAGCGCTGGAGATGGAGGCGACGCGCTGGGCGGGAAGAGACTCGCGCTGATCGAGGTGGATGACGCGGCAATGGAGGCTCTGCTAGGCAAAATTCGCACGACAGCAGGGGAGAAGACCGGGAAGGCCTTCGAGTTCAGCACGGAAGAGGCCTTATTGAGGCATATACTTGGCATCCTCGAGGCTGCGACGCCTTCCAGAGAGGTTTTGTTGGGATCTCTACTGGAGAAGACCATAGTGGATGCTATGTTTACATTGGACAGCAGGTACAAATACGTGAAAGACGAAATCACGAATACAGCGGCGGCCGCAAAGCTGTCCTTTGAGGCGCGATTGAGCCGCATGAAACTCCAGGATCAAAAGATACTCATGACGGTTGCCGAGATAGCCTTCAGCAAGGTGAGCGCGACCTATGCGGCGCGGTGTGCATTGCGGCCGAAAGAAGCGGTGCAGGGTCAGCGTGTTTTGCAAGAGGCTAGATCAACACCCCAGGCAGGCTGGATGTACGTCATCGCTGCCTCTGAGTGTGTTGTCAAGACGACGTGGAAGAACTTGGCTAATGCTTTCGAAGATCTCCTTCAATACATGAAGTATATGGAGGAGGCTTGTAACGGGTCGATCAAGAAGATTGGCGAGCAGTGGGAGGAATCCATTGCCAAGTTTGAGAGGAGCTACGGACCAATCACCACACAGACGATCAGGACTTTGGGAAAGTTGCATGTGCTCGCTAATCCGTCAACCGCATACATTAAGGCCGACAAGAGTCATCTGCAGGTGATGCGGGAATATGATGAAGGAATGACCGATTTTCAGTCAGCTGCTGCACACATTGAGGAGATTTGGCGCAAGCTGGAGGTCAGAGAATTGTCAGGTGCGGAGGGCCAGAAAAGTCTGCACACAAAGCCGACGCTGAATTGGAAAAATTTGCGCAAAGAGGCGTTGCGTAAAGAGTCGGCTGTGAAGGATCGAGACACGAAGCATGCAGTCAAAATAGACTACACAGTGGCACTGGCGCTAGGCGAGCGCGAGGGCTATACCGTTCTCTTCGCCGGTGACATTCCGAAATCCGATACGAATGCATGCCGCTCATGTGGAAAGTATCACAAACCGAACGTGAATTGCGGGCCCACGCTGGAAGCAAAGTTGAAGGCAAAAGACGAAGTCGAGAAGCTGGCGGCGTGCGTATCCACGATGGCGAAGATCTTTGAGAAGGATCCGACTGCGCGGACTAAGGATGAAGACAAGAGACTCGTGGAGTTCATCCAGCGAACGAAGGACCTAGCCGATCGTCTCAGAGCGCCATCCGATAAAACACACGATGGCAGGCATAAGCGTCCCCAGAAGCACTCCAATGATTGCTACAGTTGGGTGAATACGGGGCGATGCGCGGAGAAGGACAAAGGATGCCGCTTCGCACACGACCCGGCGAAGAAAGGGGTGCAGTCGTCGAAAGGCGCAGCTAAACAAGGACAAGGTCGTGACGACGAGGGAAGTGCACCTGAGTGTGCCCTGCCCAAGTGCAAGGAACTGTGTCTGTGGGACCCGAAGGGGAACAAGTATTGGAAGTATTGTTGTCCGGACCATGCCATGGCGGCCAAAGGAGGAGACACTGCGTGCCCAGCGTTTGTCATCAACATCGTCGATGCAAGCATCTCGGCAGAGGAGATTGTGGCCGGCACTACCACATACATCACGCCCCTCGTCCCCCGTGCCGCAGAGGATCTGGAGGCCAAGGCGGCTGCGCTCGCTCGCAGCATTATCGGCGATGATGAGCTGCTGCACTTCGACATCTCCGACCCGGACGACGTGGAGGAAATGGGCAAGATTATGTTGATTGCGGCGTTTGAGCAGGTTTCTGGACGCGATGTAAGCGAGAAGGATAGGACCAACATTGAAGATGTGTGGCAGCCGGGCATGCTGTGCGCGTCGACCGTGGCAGAAATCTACACGGGCAAACAAGCGCAGGAGATTGCGAACCTGTACAACGCCTTGGCGCAGGAGATGCGCACGCGTTGCGTGAGGGTGCAAAAGGAGATTGCCTCGCAAATCGAAGGCGATGAACTCCTGCAGAACGAGGCCACAAGGTTGGGCCAAGATCTGGCCACGAAGATGGAGGTTGCGCGTATCATTGCGCAGCAAGAGATGGAGAGCATGGCATATGGCGTGGTCCTCGAAGTCGTAGATCTCGCCCTCTCACAGGTAGTGCCTTCTGTCCAAAAGTCCCGTAATGTGGAAGCACGCGTGAAAACAGCCAACGAGGAGGCGTGGGATGCGCTGAAAGCCAAGCGTGAGAGTAAGAAGAAGGCAGCGGATGCGCACGCCGCGATGTTGGTGGCACATTCGCAAGCACGAGCGGATAAGCTTCGAGCGCGGAAGGAGCGCGCTATGGGCCGCGGGATCGTATCCAGCGTCATCGATGAGATTGTCACATCGGTTTCATCAACAAGCTTCCACGTCCATGAATACGTGGAGGACTTCGTGCTCGATCTCATGACCGACAGCTGTATCGTGGCATGCGCTATCGGGAATGACGATGTCAGCGTACAGGGCAAGGAAAAGCACGATGACCAACCCGAAATGCAGGGGCGGACGGTCGATGAAGCACTTGATCGACAGGGACACCCGAGGGGACGCATTCCAGGACGGAAGGCGCCGGATGCTGCAGGGGTGCGGCGTGAGACGCAGGATTACTTTGTCTACACGATACCTGGGCCGTACGGAGCATGGAGGCGGATGCCCCGTCGCTTGTACAGGCGCCGCATGCATGATTTCCTGCGTGCGCGCATGAAACGCTCTGCCAGGAAGCATCTAACCATGACGCGTTATTCTCCCACAGTCCAATGGGATGCGAGCTCGGGTGACGACCCTCCGCCTTGGGACCGCGCTGGTGCACTTAACGAAGAGGAGGTCATGGAGTGGCGATCTTTACATCCCATGGACGGGGCGAGGCCGCGCAAAAGGTCACGTATTGACAACACGGGTTTAGTGCCATTGGGTGACCGCAATTTAAGCGGAGGAGCGCAGGAGGAGCGTACAAAGCCGGGGGAGCTGCATTCTCAGATGCACAGGGTGGTGGTGCGCAGTTATTGGTGTGCACCTCACATATTCTCGTCTTACATGTCACTGAGCAGTGTCGTTACCAGGCACTTGCATTTCGATGCAGAGACGCAGGAGTACATCAACATGCCGGCGAGCGAAGCCATCGAGTTCCTCGCTAGTTACAACGTGCGGCTTTCGGAGGTCATGCCGGGGCTCATTTTGCTCTTGTATGACACAGGATGCACTGTGTTTTTGTCGCCTCTTTCAGATCACTTCTGCGTAGAAATCACATGTGATGCGGCCATTAACGGGATCGGGCGACGATCGGTGAGCATCAGTGGGCCAGTTGCCATATCGTTTCTCGACGCAAAGGCGCAAAATTACGTAACTTACGAGAGTCCTCGTGGTTTCTTCATGGGCGACTTGAATTTTGGAATTTTCCCGTCTGGACAAGCAGAAAGGAAAGGATGGGAGTTTCATGTGCGCGAATTGAATCCTTATTTCATCGCTGACGGGCTACATGTGCCATTGATTAAGGATTATCAAACCGGCCTCACATGGATGGCGGAAAGGAAATTTGCTAAGCCCACTGTAGCAGCAAAGCGTCGGTTCGTCGAAACATTCGCCAAGGATTCTGCCGCGCGCATTTTTCGTGATCGTATTGGGGAGCCCGAGATATGTCCAAAAGCTCCTGACACCAAGGAGAACATCGACAGATACATTACTCAAGCTGGTTCCAGCTGTTTTGGGCAGTATCACTGTACCTCTCGCCCTACCGTTGTTCGTGGGGGGAGCCATGCTACGACAGAAGGCGCGTTAGTGGGAACTAGAAGTCAGAGCGCGAAGAAGAACGACGCCCAGAATAACGGGAAGCAAGACCGTGGCGTCGGAAGCGGCGTCGCATTGCACGATCAATCGGAGCGCGAGGCTGGTGAACACGAAAGACAAGAGCCAGTGGAGCAGATCACGAACGGCAATGACGATCGAGAAGCTGGGAATCAGGATCTTCAGCTCGTGACAGAAAGTGGTTTTCAAGACTTAGAAATGCAGATTGCGAAACCGTCTGCAAAATCGGACGAAGAAATGTTGACGAAGGCAAAAATTGTAGCAGCGTCGAAGATGAAGCCGCGCTACGTGAAGGTGCCGGCGGCTCGGTTCTTTAACTTAGGAGCAGATGAAGAAACTGCAGCTTGGCATCGATATTATCATCAACTAGCAGTGCACCTCGAGCCTGGTACGGTTTGGGAAGGCGTGAAGCTTGCTGATGGCGCTGAGGTGTTGAAGGGACTGGAGTTGCTGAGAAGAGTAGAAGGTAAGCATGCGACTACCTGCGCATGTGATGAGTGTCTCCGATACAAATCGAAGCTGAGTCCTATTCCGGATAGAAGAACAGACCGGCCACGGAGGATCGGTAGAGTGAAGAAGCTCTT
>JBBAUR010000139.1:0-4679 GCA_040398075.1 Bdellovibrionota bacterium
AGTGTATGACATCACTCGGAAATCTTAGATACCCCCTATTTATGAGATGGCTTCTGGTTATTTATCGAGACGAGCGCGACGGAGATGGTCGGTGGACCACAATTACTTCGCAATACGGAGCCCTACGAGGTTACCGCATCATCCGTGGCCGCGAGCGAGAGTGTCAGGAATACCTCCTTAGTCTTGACCACGGGCACGCTGCATGAAGCGTCTCCTGCTGCACATGACGCTGCAACCAACTTCCGGGGCAAGGACTGGCGCTCCGAGCATGCACCATCCTTATCGTACTGCAACATAACCGCCGGGTACCCCCCCCTTGCAGTACACGACTTGATAGAGCTGCACCATACGCGCTCTGAACAACGCTTGGCAGCCCTTCAAGTAGTACTCCCACATCCTTCGGAATTCAGGGCCGTATTTGGCCTGCAGAGTGGGCCAGTTCGCGTCAAAGTTGTTCATCCATGCGTTGAGAGTCTTTGCGTAATCTGCCGAAAAGTTGTGCAGGTCCTCGACTACGAGCCCTTGTTCGATGGGCGCAACGATCTCTCCGTGATTTGGTAAATAGCCGTTTGGAAAGATCCTCTTTCGTAGCCACAAGATGTATTGATCGAGCGGCACTGCCGAGGTTGTCGTGAAAGTCGTCGCTGTTATCGCCTGCAGAACGAAGAGCCCCTTGTCACGTAGACACCGCTTGACCATCCCGAAATAGGCAGGCAGGTTCTTACGACCAACCGCTTCTATCATCTCTATGGACACGATTCTATCGAAGGAACCGGTGTACCTCTGGTAATCCTCTAATACGATCTCCACGTCGAGCCCTTTGCAACGCTCCCGCGCCAGGGCTGCCTGCTCTTTCGAGATAGTCAAACCTACCACCGACACTCCGTATTGCTCGGCGGCATAGGCCGCGAAATTACCCCACCCACATCCGATATCAAGCACTCGCATACCTGGCTCGAGCTTGAGCTTGCGACATATGAGGTCGATCTTTGCAACCTGAGCCTCGTCGAGGTTATTGGCGTCCTTCCAATATCCACAGGTATAAGTCATCGTGGTGGCATCGAGCATGGCTGTAAAGAGATCATTCCCAAGGTCATAGTGCCGCTCCCCAACCACGAACGCCCCACGCCCAAGCTGTGAATTGGTCACCATGTCCTGCAAGATGTAAGCGATGATTCGAGGGCTTATTTTCCGAAACTGCACCGGCAGCTCCGGGTCCTGAGTCACGAGGCGGTACATCAATCCTGTGAGATTTTCAGTGCTCCACTCGCCCCTCATATACGCTTCCCCGAGGGCAAACAGTCCCCCTTTCTTCAAGATAGCAAGCACCTTAGGGGGAACATCTAACTTAGATTCCGTATTGTTAACTGAGTTCAGGTCGAGCGCTCGGGCGGTTTGCATAGCCTCCTCCTCATGAAGGCTAATAGTGTCCCACTTTCCGGGGTGGAATCTCAAGAGCTTGGGGTCTAAAAACCACACGGGCTGCGTGTTCTACTCTTTCACGTAAAAATGGGTACAATATCGGCCCGGGAGTGGGGGTGTCGCGGACTTCGGTCTTTGCGAGACCGAGGCTCCTCTAACTACGTGATGTACTATTCTGGGCTTGGTCATGCATACCTCTACCCCCTCATCTCCTGAAGGCTCGCAGAAGCCATCCGCTGGTTTTTCGATCACGGTGCGCCTCAGACTAGAAAATCGACCGGGAAGCTTTGCGCGCATCGCTCAAATGAGCGCAGAGTCCCACGCATCGTTGGCCGAAGTCATCCTCCTTTCGAGCGATTTCGATTTCAACGTTCGTGACGTAACGATCAATTGCCGCAGCGAGCAGCACAGTCGAGACCTACTTCGACAGATTGAGGCCCTTCCCGGTGTCTCCATCGAGCGATGGCAAGACGATACATTCGCCATGCATGCCGGGGGCAAGCTGAACGTCGTGCCGAAACACCTCCTGAGTACAACAGACGAGCTGTCGCGTGCGTATACCCCAGGGGTAGCGCGGGTCTGCACAGCTATCCACCAAAACCCCGAGGATGCCTATCCGTACACCATTAAATCAAATACAGTTGCAGTGATCTCGGATGGGAGCGCTGTGCTCGGCCTCGGTAACATCGGCCCCCGTGCTGCCCTGCCGGTCATGGAAGGCAAGGCGGTGCTGTTTCGACAGTTCGCAGGAATAAACGCGTTCCCTATCTGCCTCGATACACAAGATACCGAGGAGATAATTGCGACTATCAAAAACATCGCACCTGTATTCGGTGGCATCAATCTCGAAGATATCTCAGCGCCCCGCTGCTTCGAAATCGAAGAGCGCTTGAGCCAGGAGCTCGATATCCCCGTTTTCCATGATGATCAACACGGAACTGCCGTTGTTGTCGTGGCCGGGTTGATGAATGCCCTCAAGCTGGTCGGTAAGCGCATCGATCAGATTACCGTAGTGGTCAATGGCTTCGGCGCAGGAGGGGTGGCGTGTACACGGCTGATGCTAGATGCTGGAGTCAAAAATATTATCCCCTGCGACACTGCGGGAACAGTCTATCGTGGCCGCTCAGAGAACATGAATGCAGTCAAGGCTCAATTGAGCCAGATCACTAATCTCGATAACGTCAGAGGAACGGTGGCAGACGCACTTCGCGGCGCAGATGTATTTGTTGGTGTTTCTCAACCGGGTGCTGTCACGCCAGCCATGGTCAGGACGATGGCCAAGGATCCGATAGTCTTCGCACTCGCAAATCCGATCCCCGAGATTATGCCGACGGAGATCGAAGGTATCGCTCGCATCATCGCAACGGGCCGCTCCGATTACGCAAACCAAGTGAACAACGTCCTCTGTTTCCCGGGTATTTTCAAGGGGGCGCTCCAGTGTCGCGCCCGCAAGATTACCACCACGATGAAGCTTGCGGCGGCTGAAGCTATTGCGAGTGCGGTGCCAGACGATGAACTGCGCGAGACCTACATCATCCCCGGAATATTCAAGACCAATGTTGCTTCCAAGGTTGCTGAGATGGTGCAGGCAGCGGCGTTGTAGCGGAGCGCAGTGATACACAGCGAGCGACGGCTTGAAGGCTTACGCGCGCGGTGCGGCAATTTGCCGCATTGCAATTATCGATGCAAAACAATATCAAATCTTCGATTAACTCACTGAATAAAGAGAGATAGGATAATTCAAGGGGGTAGGTATGCGGTGGTTCTCTTCGACGATTGTACTTGTGTCGTTCTCATTGATTGCCTGTGGGGGCGGAGGTTCGAGTGATGGCACCGTTATACAGGGTACACTAACTGAGCGAGGGATGGGTCATTCCAAGGCAACTATGCATACAAAGCACTCAGCTGGGCAACGGATCGGTGATGTCAAGATCTGTATCCTTGATGAGTGTTCGATAACCGACGATCTAGGGCAGTGGGGTATTAACATCGGAAACTTTTCGGGCGGAGACATCGCGATAGTTCTAGACGGACACGGCATATCAACCTCGGTCTCCACCAATGTGCCCTCAACCGCCAAAGATATCGAGATAAACCTCGATCATGCCGGTAATCAGGTCACCATTGCAAAACTGGTAATCGACGGAGAGGATCACACCGGACATTCTCACGATCACAACAACTAAGGTGGGCAAAGAAAGTTTCATGCCCTTTACGCTGCGTGCCCCGCGACGAACCATCGTACTTTTACTCATCGCATATGTTGCCTGCGGAATGAGCTCTCTGCACGCATGTGATCCGTGCGGGATGCACAACTCACTCCAAATCCCCGGAGTAATGAACTCCATGCGCTCTGTGGGCCTGGAGCCAGGCGCCTGGACCTTGGGAGTAAGTGAACAGTTCAGTACCTTTCGGGTGAGGGGCGATAACGATCTGCGGACAACGGACACCGATACTGAGTTGATTCGAAACCTATCAATTACTCAATTGACCGCTGCCTATAATATCTCGACTCGCTTTGCATTTCAGATAAACACCCCTCTTGTAGTCAGAAATTACTACCGCTTCGAGCGCTTTGCCAGGGTAAGTGACACCGAGGGAGGGCTCGGAGATATGAGTATTCTAGGGTCATTGTCCCCATATTCCTTCAACGACGTCGAACATCGATTCTTCGTAGCAGGCTTTGGAGGGCTCAAACTCCCCACAGGGAATACGGGCTCCTTGACCCGAGTTGCGTCTCAGGATGGAGACCCCTCAGGTGACACCATTCAAGGACGTGGGCTGACTCTGGGCACCGGCTCGATCGATGTCCCCCTGGGCCTCGTGGCGTACGGGAGAAGCGATCGAGTGCAGATCTTTGCGAGTGCTCAGTACACCATCAGGACCGAAGGAGCTGCGGATTATCGCTTTGCAAACGACTTATCGTGGTCAGTCTCCCCGGGTTGGCTCTTCCTACTGGGAGAAGAGGAGAGCCTGGCCATTTCGACGACTCTCTCCGGCGAGAGCAAAGGAGGAGACCACCTGGATGGGGAATTTCTCCCCAAAACAGCGGTCAACAACCTGTACCTTGGACCAGAGTTTTTTTATTCGCTGACTAATCGCGTCTCCATACTCCTAGGCATCGATCTTCCGATAGCCATCGATGTCGGCGGTGCCGTAGTAAAGCCGGAAACCCGTTCCCGGTTAGCTGTGACCGTCAGTTTCTAGAAGTGGTCTCATAAATACCTAATCGTACAAAAGTAAAAGTAGGCGTCAGG
>JBBAUR010000140.1:0-4651 GCA_040398075.1 Bdellovibrionota bacterium
TCTAACTGCATAGAGCGCTGATATAATTGGAAAATTAATTGATTTTCTTATCCATAACTCCTGCGACATGTAAAAGGGATACGTCTCCCTCTTCAGCCACGCCGGAGTCGTAGAATTCAGAGACTCTGCGAAACTTACGCTGAACTCACCGGTAGCCGAGTCTATACTCTCCACCCGCGCCCACTTTAGCTCCCCATCGTCGTTTATCCGGAACCACCGGTACCACATAAGAGAGGGAAACGCTGCCAACGGATGGGTTGGTCATCGTCGTTTATCCGGAACCACCGGTACCACATAAGAGAGGGAAACGCTGCCAACGGATGGGTTGGTGGAGGGTCCTCTCCGTACCTAAAGTGCCAGTCGATACCGTGAAACCCGGAGCGCTGACAGGAGCCACGGCCCCCAAGAAAACTGCTTCCTATAGACCTCTCGCAACGCACCTCAAAGAGACACCGGTCCTCCAGCAATTCGGTACTTTCCACGACACCCATCACCCACTCACGTAACTGGTCCGACCACACCCATACGGCCGTACCGGCAGCAATCGCAGACTCGACTGTACGTCTCTCGACGTTCGACAACGCACGACCAGATGCTATGGGGAGTTGGTTCCCGACTACCGGTGTTGGATCAAGGCTCATGGATGCAAAGAGTATCAGCCCGATAAAAGGATTTAAAGTCCGATTTGGGTTCTACCATCCTCTCCTCGCGCCATTTCGAAGTGGGTTGCTGGGCAGGCGTGCCATTGACGTCCTAACCCATTGAAATGGCCACACCTATCAAATGCTGATGTTGAAGAGAATAACCGAACCAGCCTTCATCACCGAACTCGCACTCAGCTCTCTCGATACATCATCATTCCAGGGAGAACTCGTCGAGGAGCTTCATCGCAGCCTCAGCTTTATCAACTGGTACAAAAAGATGGTTATGATAGAAAGCCGAGACTGGGTTGACACTTATACCCGCTGAGGGGAGCTTTGTCGTTATCGCAGCCAGAAAACCGACGGCATCCAGGCTTAAATGTACCATCAGGCTAATCATCTTTGACTCGTAAATTGACTCTAGACCTAACCTGCTTGCGTCCTCTTTTCTTAGGATAGCAGCCATGCCTTCGTCTTCCTGAAAATACTGGATGCAGCACTCTTTGGCGGCGGTAGTAGAGGCTTGAGGGACGTGTGCAAAGACAAACACGTCCTCACGTACATCCCAGCCTCTGCCAATTTGTTTACGATATCGTCGCCGCCAGGAAGGAAGCGATGAGGAATCTATGGAGGCATAGCTCAGAGTAAGGTTTATCGTGGCTTGCCCGCTTTGTATGGTTGCGTGAGCAAAAGTCTGGAACTTAAAGAGTGATTCTGACAGCAAGCCACCAACGGCTAGTGGTATAGCCATCCAGATGAATGCGCAGACGATGACCTGCTCTGTTCACAAGAGTCGGGCAATAATATTCAGAGCGCGTAACAAGAATCAGAAAGTCATTGAAGGGGCAGTGTTATGGCATCTTTTCGAGATAAGGTGAGGATAAAAGTCCTCCATGTATCACAGGGGATGCACGTCCGGTTTTTCTCCTCTCTTATCTCGAAAAGCTACCATAACTTTCCGCTCTGACGGACTTTCTTATTTTCGTTACGCGCTCTCAGTAATAATAGTGAAGTAAGCGTCCTGGTAGGGAAGGGTAGTCCCTGCTCTTCCCCAAAGTACTGTTCATACACCCGTTTGTGTATGTACGTTCTGGGTGGTCTCACTCCTGCTTAGTCGCGGGGAGGCGCCATTTGTTGGGTTCGGCATGGAGGAAAGATGGGGCGGACTAGAGGGACAGAGATACTACGTCCGCCTCGCAGCCCTCAATTTTTCCAAAACCTTCATTTTCGGCGGAAACCTTTATCCCCGGCCCGACGACTGTCAAACCAAACAAGCTCATTCGTCGTAACGACAGAGCTTGACCAATGTGTAGCCCTGTCAATTGAGACAGACGAAACTCAAGGAGAATCAGAATGTTACTTCGCCCTGTATTACTCACACTCGTGTTAGCAGCAGCAGTTACAAACTCGGCAGATGCCCAACGACGCTTTCCGCTGTCCCACCTTCGGAGCCAAGGGAGCCCTCAGCTAGTCACCGGAGAAAATCGCCTTACTTCTTCTCAGAAGGCTGCTCTCAAGAGCCTAGCTCAAGAGTTCAACGTGCCGGCCCTGACTGTCGATCTTCTCGAAGCGCGAATGAATCTTCGTACAGTAACTAGAAGCGAGAGTGCTACCGAGGCAGATATTCGGAGCGCTGCAGCACAGTTCTCGGAAGCCCAAGTCGAGTATTTGGTTGCTATGGACCGATTCCGAGAAGCGGTGCGCACGTCAAATATCCTCACTGCTGGACAGCTTGCCCAGTTGCAGAGAATTCGTGAGCGGTTAGAGTCGGCGCAAGAGAGAGCCCTAGCGAAAATCGAAGACTTCCGGGCGGCCAACGGACTGTAGGCGGTGCAAAGAAAAAGAGTGGTGTCGTGACGCTCGCGGTGATTAAGTAAGCGAGGAACAGCAACACGTATCGTGTGGGTTTCCCTTGATCATCGACGAGTGCACAACACCAATTGAAGAGCTTGTGACGAAATCGCAGGGGGGAGACCTCGCTGCCTTCAACAACTTGGTGATCGCTAGTATGGCTTTTGCAGCAAAAGTTGCCTCTCAGCTTGTTCCTTCCCGCGCCGTAGAGGACGTTTGTCAGGAAGCTTTTCTCTCAGCCTATCTCGGCTTACATCGCCTCCGAGAGCCCGAAAAGTACTGGGGCTGGTTGAAAGCCGTTGTCGCCAAACGCTCTGTTGACTACTGGAGGTCAGCGCGCCAACATACTGGCATGGGGGAGAGTGATCACACGCTCTTGGGATACTGTGGTGAGACCTCGCCCGAGCGAGTCCAAGCGAGAGATGAGCTTAGGGCGATTCTATTGAGGCTTTCACCGGAAGAGGTTGTCCTCTTCAAATTGGCCCTAGTTGAAGAGACCCCTTACCGCTCGATCGCTATCGCGTTCGACACAACAGTCTTGGGCATCAAGCTGCGTGTTCACAAACTCAAGAAAAAACTCAGGTCTCTAGCAGTATCCTGTTGACGGTGACTTCCATGAAAAAGAACGGCGACCCGCTTTCTCGCATCATCGAATTTGCAAAGACCCTCGAGGTACATCCGCATCAGCTACCTCAGGACTTTCCTCGCAAAGTCCGTCGAGCGATAGCCTTGAGAGCTTGCGAGGATGACCGAGAGATACTTTCACTGAGCGGGCTTTTCCTTGCAACAACGTCCGTCTCCTCGTTGACGGTGTGTGTGGCGTGCTGGGCCCTCGTCTGGAAGATTCTAGACGAGCACGACGATCTCCAGCTTCTAGCCGATTCATTACCAGTGTGGTTTTTGTGATTAGTTGGGGGATTCCAATGGAGTCGACAAGAAGGAAGGTGATCATCCGACTGCTACTCATCACCGGATTGAGTGTGTCTGCCGGATTTGCCCTCGGAATTCTGACGGCCGCTGCGGTATTTAGAGCGAAGTTACAAGGTTTCATCGATCTGGACCCCGCTGAACGACGGGAGCGGGTGGTTTGGTACCTTACCCGAGACCTCAACTTGACGCCGGCACAGTCGGCGCAACTTGGGGCACTTTTAGCGACAAATCAAGGAGAGCTGATAGAGATTCGCAGATCGATCGCTCCACGAATCAACATGCTGCTCGATCGGACCATGAACGAAGCTACACGATTTCTCGACACAGACCAGCACGAAAGACTAAAAATTAAAGTAGCCACAATCAAGCGGCGAATCGAAGACTAATTGTTACACCAGGGAGCTGGTACCTATCAACCCGAGAAACGGACTGAGAATTTCCCTGGTTACCTTTACCTGGTACCCTGCTACTGCCCAGCCCACATACCGCAAACTCGAAGGCTCCAGAGCGATCCCCTCTGGCTGAGGTCATCGAAATGTACAGGAGGTGCTAAACTCCAGAACTACAGCCAGGAGCAGTGGCACCCGGCAAGGAAACCGGAATATGTGCAACAAAATACCCTACCACCCGATCGGCTCAGCAAGCCGTATCCCAGTCGGAGGAAACAGCCCGAAAGGATACGCCCACGAAAAGTCACCCAAGCGCCACCGCTCAAGTACACGGCGGCCCTTCTCATACAGCCTCTTCATCCAAGCAATCGTCTGTCTACGTAACTCCCTATCGACTGAATGTACCTGCATCCTCCGGCCAGTACGTGTGGGAACATACGGAGCTCCGATAGGAGTACCAACCAAGCGCTTCGCCCCGATAACAGCCTTCCCTTCGATCTGACGCATCGTACGGTTCACTCCCTCTCGACGCCTAAGCTCTCCCAGGATAGCCCGGTTATGCATCTGAATGGAGCGCTCCTTCTTAATCCCAAAGTGATCAAACAGGGCGTTCGGACTAAGTACTAATTTGATACCCTTCTTACCCCTTACAAGGGCATCTCGGTACCTCCTGTAATGCAGCTTCTGAGCCTGCGCGAACAGCTCCGAGGAGCACGTGCGCAAGCGCCGCCAGAAAAAACCACCGCATATTCGCGCACATCACCACCTTCATGCTGCAAGGCTATACGGATAGGAAAATCAATTAAATTTCCAATTATATCAGCGCTCTATGATTATAAC
>JBBAUR010000141.1:0-4596 GCA_040398075.1 Bdellovibrionota bacterium
AAGTGTATGACATCACTCGGAAATCTTAGATACCCCCTATTTATGAGATGGCTTCGAGATAGTTTCTGTCCGCCAGGACAAAAACCATCGACAACAATACACTTTTCGCTTCGGTGCGATGTTGAATCTGCACCGGCGTGATTGGACTGACAGGGCGAAAATCGTCGTTTTCTGGGGTTTTTTGGATTGCTCGCTGATTCCGTCGATGAAGATCCGACCTCGCTTCCATGCGAATAGGTGAATATTGTATTCGGTTTCTGTCCGCCAGGACAGAAACCAGAGGAAACAGGACTTTTTTCGCTTCTCGAAATGATTCAATATTCACCGGCGACATTCGCTTGCTCCGTTTGAATACGCCAAAAAACCGCAATTTTGTGGCAGCGACCCCGAATTATCGATGAGGATCCTTTTGCTTCGCAGGGAATATAAGCGAGAGTTCGCATAAAAATCGGTGTTTCCGGACAGAAACTAGGTAAGCAAGGCGAAACCTAACCGTAGCGAGAAAGTGGAGGGGTTTTGCCTTACTTCCCTAAGCTATACCTCCCCTGAGGAGTATTGAGCTGGGAAGCGCTTGCTTACCAGGATTGTCGCCATGCTTTCAAAGCTATGCCTTTTAGGCTGCATGACGCCTGTTTCGGGTACGTTTACGTTCACGTGCACGAGCACGCCATTATCACACCGATTTCTACCCACTCGATTCCGCGAAGACCCCCTTTTGATATAAGATTTTCGCAGCAGGGAGGGCTTTTGCCGTAATTGCCCAGGATTGCAGAGGGCTCATCAGCTTTGGTAGGCTTCGCCTAGCAAGCCCTCTTCCTGCCTAGAAAGTAGTGGTTGATTCGTGCTCGATTTTTTTCGGGGAGACCCGGAGGCCATATGAAGTTTGCTCTGTATTCTGTCGTTTTTCTGCTCACTGTTTGCATGTCGGTAGTCGCTTCGGCTTGTCCTAAGATAGGCCGTCTTGCAGACTTCAACTGTGACGGCTCTGCTATCGTAGTCGTGATCGGAGATAGCTTGGTATACGGATACGGTGATACTACCAATGACAACCAAGGTGGTTATGTATTGCGCGCTCGAGCGCGCCTCCCCGAAGCCGAGATCTACAACTTCGGTATTCAAGGCCTAAAGACCCGTGAGATGCTCACAAATCTTGAGCAGTCATTCAAAGGAACAGCATATGCATCTCTGGCAGAGGCGCTCGTTCGGGCGGATCTCGTGGTGCTCGATGTCGGTCGCAATGATCGCTGGCTCTTTGGACTACCAAGCGCAACTTTCCGAAACCTGAAGCGGGCTGGCTCGCTCATCCGCAACAAGGTCTCAAGCCTGACAGGAGCCGCGCCGCTTGTTGTTACCGCCGTCATGATGTACCCCAATCGAGGCTCCCAAGGACCTTGGATGAAAGAACTCGATGCACTGATACTGAAGTCACACACCGTTGAGAGTCCGGCGGACCTTCGATTTGATCTGGTGAGTAAGCGACTCCTTTCAGCCGACCAGATTCATCCAACGCCCAAGGGGTACAAGGCCCTTGCTGACGTGTTCGTAAAATACATGCTGAGACAATACCTACGGTACGCTAAGGAGCTACGGGTCGACGCCGACAACGATGGACTCTATGACATCTTTGAAGCATCCCGATACGGCACTGATCCCACCAAGCCTGATACCGATGGTGATGGGATCTTGGACGGAGACGAGCAGTACGGTAACGGTTGATACACCGGGAAACGAGGACCTGAGGCCTCGAGAGATCCAGTGGGTAGTTCGCTCGAGTGAGCAGCATCAGGAGTGACGTTCTTTTCTCCTCCCCCGCCACACTTCCTGGTTGCCCTCTCACATGACCATGATAGGCTCCGGTCCATGACTTTTCGTGGTAGGACACTAGTGCTCCTGACAATGTTAATGACCCTGTGTGGAGGTTGTATGTCATCGGTACCGGCTTCGAGTTTCCCCCAATCAACGCATCCAGATATCTCCGTCCGCCCCTTCGGACGCACACGACAAGGAGTACTCGTGGAGGAATACACCCTTTCGAGCGGCAACGGGGTGAGTGCATCGATCATTACCTGGGGGGGGATCATTCGCACACTGCTCGCCCCCGACCGTGAGGGACGCCTCGCGGACCTCGTCTTAGGTTTTGATACACTCGAGCCTTATGAAGATCGCCACCCATACTTCGGGACCATCACAGGCCGCTTCGCTAATCGGATTGCACGGGGGAAATTCTCCCTAGACGGCAAGGAGTACACGCTTGCCATCAATAACGGACCAAACCATCTTCACGGTGGCATAGACGGATTTGACCGAGTGGTATGGAGAGCTCGCTCGGAGCGTACTGCTGACTACGCTCGCGTCATCCTGTCGCACATCAGCCCCGACGGGGATGAAGGCTACCCAGGTGAGGTAACAACGGAGGTGACCTACACATTGACGAAGGAGAACGCTCTTCGTGTCGACTACAAGGCGACTACGACCAAGGCAACGCCAATCAATCTCACCAATCACTCCTATTTCAATCTCGCCGGGCACGCCTCCGGGGACGTTCTGTCGCAGCAGCTCATAATTAATGCCGATAGAATCGTCCCCGTTGATGAGAACCTCATACCAACAGGTAATCTGGCTCCGGTTAAGGGCGGCGCGTACGACTTCACGAGTCCGCGCTCGATTGGAGAGCGCATTACGGAGGTAGGTATCGGATACGATCACACGTTCGTGCTCAGCCCTGAAGCTCCTGGATTGAAGGTCGCCGCGCGAGCCTACGAGCCCAGCTCAGGGAGGATCCTTGAAGTGCAGACTACTGAACCAGGTATGCAGCTCTACACAGGCAACTACCTCGATGGCACGCAGATAGGCAAAGGGGGAACGCCATACTCCAAGCACGGTGGATTTTGCCTTGAAACACAGCACTTCCCCGACTCGGTACATCAGCCGCAGTTCCCCTCGACGATCCTGAGACCCGGAGACGTTTATCAGCAGACTACGATATTCAAGTTTTCCGCTCAGTAACGAGCAGCGACCTTCTCAGCAGGGAGGGGTTCTGCCTTACTTCCTCTCGTTCACCTTCACAGGTCCGATCAGTCACGACCCCCTGGTGGTGAAGCTCCTGGACTATCTTCTTCTTCTAGGAGGGCTTTAACCACGGCATTCATCGACGAGTACAGCGTACGCTTGTGCCCGGTGAAATGCCCCGTCGCTGGGACAAACGTCAAATCCAGCAACCAAAATTCGTCTAACCCTTCCAGTGTGTGAGCGCAGCCAGGGGTTTGATGGATTACCCAGGAAGTTTTGTCGGGCTCGAGGTCGTAGAGCTCCTTGATAGCCGTCGCCAGGTACTGACGGACCAACATCGGTGGAGACCCATACCATTCTTCATCGACAAGAATAGTTACTATCCGCCGGCCTGAGCCTCCGGTAAGAGGCTCGCTTTTGAGACCCACTTCGCTGTTCCGTCCACCCGAAACATATCGGAAACGCGCCACTCCATCTTGGATATTCGGAGCCTCAGCAGCTCCGTTGATTGGGATCCACCTCTCTCCGCAGTCGCTACACTGAATTATCTGATCGAGGTCTGCAACCGCCGGCAGAGACAGAGCAGCTAATTCTTCTGTGTGATGCTTTCGAATCTTCTCACGCAGAGAATTCAAGACCAGGTGGTGAATGACGAGGGGGTCGGAGCAGATATCAGTGAGGTAACGGTCGACCTGGTCAACAAAACCCTCTGTCTCTAGCCCGTGCGCGTAGAAGGCCGGGAGCGCTGTGCTAAAGATACGTTCCCAGTTTCCCCATGATTGCATGACTTTAACGATCGCCTCTACCGACTCTTTGCCTGGAATCGCTCCCAGAGCCCCAACTGCGTGGTCAGCGACCGCGCTCTCATTGCCTGATGCGATGCGCAGTAGGTCCGGTACCACCTCAACTCCGAGCTCTCCAAGTCGGTGAGCCTGCTTTGCGGCGGACTCCTCGATCACGGGATCCTCGCTTCTCAAGCAAAACTTAAGTACCGCCAGTAAGTCTGATCCTTGGCAGTCGTTAGGGATACACGCGATGGCTCTTTGGAGCTCCTTTCGGCCACGTTCCTCATCCTGCTGGTAGGAAGCCAGTGCTTTGAGGAGCCCGGCTTCGAATGATACTTCGTTTTCAATCATACAGCTGAAATCTTAGCTGTAATTGACTTGTTCTACCTCTCTTCTGATACAAGCAGATGGGGATGAAACCACAGAGGACTTGAGAGGTACACAGAGGGGGCAGGCTGGCAGCACGACTGATTGATTGCTGCTCGATGTCGTAGTTCTTGTCTCGTGACTGGATAGCTTTTTGAACCACAGCCTCTGTGTTCCTCTCAAGTCCTCTGTGGTTCCAACCCGATCTGTTGGAGTTGCCTAGACAGCTAGCCCGAGCGAAGATTTGAGGTAGAACAAAGCAAGGCAATCGGACCACCTTACGCTGACGCTCCAGGTGTCCGCTGCTCGAAACGTTATTCAAAATCAAACCCTCAAGGAGTGTTAGCGAGTCCAGGTTTGGATCGGGGGAACTGTTCACTCCGTTAATCCAAATCCTGGAGGAGCGTTAGCGAGTCCAGGTTTGGATCGGGGGAAC
>JBBAUR010000142.1:0-4543 GCA_040398075.1 Bdellovibrionota bacterium
CGCAACTTGGGCAAGCCAAGATTGCGCTCGCCCTGCTATTGCGAGTGATTTTTTTTAAAAATCATTCGCGCAGGGTTTATCCCCTGCAAAGCAAAAGGATCTTCATCGATAATTCGGGGTCGCTGCAAGAAAATTGAGGTTTTTGGCGTATTCAAAAGGAGTAAGCACATGTCGCTGGTGAATATTGAATCATCTCGAGAGGCGAAAAAGGTCTTGTTTTCTCTGGTTTCTGTCCTGGCGGACAGAAACTAGGCTACTCTGCCCATGTCACCGATATCTATGCGCTCGAGCAACTGTGATAGTTTAATTCGGCGGGGGAAGGGCCGAAAATACAGCCACTCTATTCACGAGAACGGATGAGGTCCTCCTCGATGCAGGTGCGAATCTGGTGGGGACACCGTGGCATGTAGCACCTCCGGTTCCGGCTTACGGAGAGGAAACGCCCCCAGCTCTCCGAAGATACGTTGCATGACGTCATCGATGCTGGATACAAAATGGATGGTAACCGACTGGAGTATCTCAGGTGAGATCTCTTCAAGGTCCTTTTGGTTTCGGGCTGGTATAAGAATCTCTTCGACGCCAGAGCGAATTGCGGCGAGGATCTTCTCTTTTATGCCCCCAACAGGCAGGCATTTACCTTGAAGAGTTATCTCCCCGGTCATCGCAATCTTTGGGTCCACCGAGATGCCGAGCATCATAGAGGATACGGCCGTAAACATCGTTACCCCCGCCGATGGCCCATCCTTGGGAACCGCTCCCCCAGGCACATGGATATGAATGTCTCGGTCCTTATAAATGACGGTCTTCGCTCTGTTCTCGAGCCGTGAACGAGCGAGCGCAACAGCTATTTGGGAAGATTCCCTCATCACGTCCCCGAGTTTCCCGGTCACGAAGACTTTACCATCGCCGGGAATGCTGGCGGCTTCCACGAAGAGGATCTCTCCTCCAACTGGGGTCCAAGCAAGGCCAGTGACTACTCCGGGAATCCGTTCTGCGCTGAGCTCTTCGTATTCGAATCGAGGAGGCCCGAGGATTGCATGCAGGTCTTGAGGATGGATTGCTATATGCTCGCCTGCCTGCCGTGCTATGCGTGAAGCTGAGTTCCGAGCTATGCGCGACAGCTCACGTTTCAGGGCACGTACCCCTGCTTCTCGAGTATATGTCTCGATGATCTTCATCAAAGCATCCTCGCTAAGTTCTACCTGGCTCGGTGACAATCCGTGTTCCTCGAGTTCACGGGGGAAGAGGTGGTCGCGGGCGATATGAAACTTCTCGTCGGTCGTATAGCCACTCATCTCTATGATCTCCATTCGGTCCAGGAGGGGAGGAGGGATAGTCTCCTTCGTATTGGCGGTTGCGATGAACAAGACCTGAGAGAGATCGAAGGCGACGTCTAGGTAGTGATCGTGAAAATTGAGATTTTGCTCCGGATCCAGGACCTCCAACAGCGCACTTGAAGGGTCTCCGCCCCATCCGCGAGAGACCTTGTCGATCTCGTCCAACACAAAAACAGGGTCCTTTGTTCGTGCGCGTCGGATGCCGTCGACAATTCTACCCGGCAGTGCGCCGACGTAGGTTCGTCGGTGTCCCCTTATATCAGCATCATCACGCACTCCTCCTAGGCTCACTCGCACGAATGCCCGTCCTAGCGATTCGGCGATACTTTTACCCAGGCTGGTTTTCCCGACGCCGGGAGGACCTACGAAGAGGAGTATGGATCCCCTCTTTTCAGGTCGAAGCTTCATGACAGCAAGATGCTCTATGATGCGCTTTTTGATCTCACCTAGTCCGTAGTGGTCGCGGTTTAATATCTCGTCTGCTTTGTCGAGGTCGATCGCTGCGGTTTCTCCGATTTTCCAGGGCAATTCACACAGAAGGTCGAGGTAATTTCGAATTACGTGCGACTCAGCGGATTGATCGCCCATTCGCTCGAGGCGCGAGGCTTCGCGAAGCGCTACCTTTCGTGCTTCATCGGGCATCTCTGCTTTTGCAATCCGGTCTCGATAATCCTCAGCAGAGGGCCCTTCAGTACCTTCACCCAGCTCGTCTTGAATAGCTTTTAGTTGCTCACGTAGGAGGACTTCTCGCTGCTTTTTACTGAGACTCTCGGAAAGGGTTTCGCGTATCTTACTTTGAACCTTCAGACCCTCCTTTCGTACGACGAGCAGCTCGAGGACTCGTAACAACCTGTTTTTGAGTGAGATGGTCTCGAGGAGTTCCTGAGCCTCAGACCGGTTCAGACTCATATATTGGGCTACCTGATACGATAATTGACCGGGGTCGAGGCTCTTTTTGAGGGCCGCGACGAGGCTGCTGGTATCCGTCGGAATGAGTTCGAGCGTTTCTTCAGCAAGTGTCTGAAGGCTGTCACGGAGCGAGTTCAACGTTCTTTCGTCTGTATCTGTCCGGTCCGGCAGAGGATGGCCGGAGGCGACGATGAAACTCTCGGCATCTTGTATGTCGACTATCTGGAAACGCTCGTGGGCTGTTAGTACGAGGTGCATTGCTCCCTTGGTAGGGCGCGCCTCTTCGATCTTTGCCAACACGCCGATTCTCATGAGGCCAGCACTCCCGACATCGCGAGTTCCGTCCTCTTTGTGGGCCACACAGACAAGCCAATGATCGTCCTCCTGGGCGCGCTTGACTGCCGCATTCGTTCGCCCTCGTTTGATGAGCAGCGTGAATGTGGTGCCAGGGAACGCAACGAATTCACCAGTAGGTACGACAGGTATATTGTGCTCAGGGAAATTCATGCTCTGCCTCACACAAATCATGGGACCAGGCAAACCCCACCTTTCACCAAGGAGGGATTGAACAACAGGCAACGGAGACACAGTTTCTCCTACAATCGGAGGAATCGAGTAGGATATGATGCCGACACCTCTGCTATCACTGCCGATAAGCAGGGTGACCGCCGATCTGTGGTGTGACACTCACCCGTAGTGCTTACATCGGTGGAAGGGTGGCCGTGAGCGACCGCAGGAAGATAACGATATCCTTGGTCTCCTCATCACTCAGATTTCTTCCGAGTTGGTACTCGCCCATTATTTTAACCGCCTCTTCGAGAGTCTTGATACTTCCGTCATGGAAGTATGGCCCTGTTTTCTCCACATTTCGGAGGGAAGGAACCTTGAAAAAGTACTTGTCAGCCTCGTTCTTGGTGTGTTCGAAGCGGCCGAAATCGTTGGTCGGATACGCTTTGACCAGCCCAAGTTTCTGATACATCTGACCCCCAAGCGTAGAGCCATTATGGCAGGCGATGCACCCTGCTTGGACGAAGCTCTTGGCTCCTTTAATCTCCTCTGCGGTCAGAACATCCTCTTTGCCCTTGAGGTACTCGTCGAAGCGTGACGGGGTAAGTAGAGTACGTTCGAAAGCACCAATCGCTTCTCCCACATTCGCATATGTAACGGGATCGCTCTGACCAGGAAATGCCGATTTGAACTGTGCTACCGTGTCTGGGTCTGATTTGAGGCGCTCGAGGACCTGCGCTTCAGACGACATCGCCATCTCAGCTGGATTGAGGATTGGCCCGAGCGCCTGTTGTTCAACAGTACCGGCACGACCATCCCAGAATTGAGCAATATGGAGGGCCGCGTTGTATACGGTCGGGGAGTTGCGCTTTCCACGCTGTCCCTTGTGACCGGGGGATGTCGCCTCGTTGTCCACACCGTACGTACTCAAGCTATGGCAAGAGTTGCACGAGAGGGTCTTGTCTTGTGAAAAACGGGTGTCGTTGAAAAGTTTCTTACCGAGCGCAACCTTGGCAGGGGTAACCGGGTTATCAGGTGAGTCAACTGAGGAGGGAAGGGGAGAGAAGGCGGCCTTCCACGCGTTGTCATCAGCATGAACCGGTACGATGCTTACGGCCATGTTCGCTAGTACAAATGAAAAAAAGAGCTTCTTCATAGCTTTGGTCTCTCCTGGGACAACATCTCTCCGCGTGGCGGTATAATACTGAGTCAGGACGGAAAGGCAATCGATAAACCCAGCCTCATTCAGTTTGGAAAAAAATGAATGAAAATAGCTGGGCGAGCACAATCATGGCGGGTCCGAGGTGCGCCGGAGAGGACAACGAACTCCCAGCTGGTGATTGGGCCTTTAAACCAGGAGTTGGCACTGGCTCGAGTCCCTAAGTGAACAAAGAGGACCGTGAGGTCAGCGAGGGGTATCATACCCGGTTTTCTATGTTCTTTACTCTCGCTGTGCTCCCGCTCTCTTTGTATTGCCCCCTTTTTGATTGCATAACCTCGCCCTGCTATTACGAGCGATTTTTTAAAGGCTCATCGGTGAATCAAGAGGGTAGAATTGGCGTTTCCAGACGTGAAAATGCACGTGCACGTAAACGTGAACGTACCCGAAGAAGTGTGGTCACACGCCCTTAAAGGCAAAGCTTAGAAAGCATGCATGGCACCAATCTGTGTAAGCAAAAGCTTTCCGGCGCGATAATCGTCTCAGGGAGAGGTGGCTAAAGAGCGTTGAACAGATCAAACGAGGGCACCACACTCCATGACAGACCCTTAACAGGCTGCGGAAAAATGGC
>JBBAUR010000143.1:0-4435 GCA_040398075.1 Bdellovibrionota bacterium
ATCACCAAAACCTCGAATTTCTCGCTACGAAGCCATTTTTCCGCAGCCTGTTAAGCTGGACCAGCCGCAGGGATAAGGAGTCCTGTCGACTCTGAAAGCCCAAAGACGATGTTGAGATTCTGAATGGCTTGCCCAGCCATGCCCTTACCCAGGTTATCCAGGGCGGTCATGACAACTATCTGTGAATTACGAGTCGTAACGAAAACGTCGCAGAAATTCGTCCCGATAACGTCGACGAGGCGAGGCGGCGCGGACCGAAAGCGGATGAACGGCGACGAGCTATAGAAGTTGCGATAACAACCTTCGACGTAGTCCTGGGACATCTCCGTTGGTTGAGAGATGTATGCGCTCACGAATATACCTCGCGATACCGGGATGAGGTGCGGCACGAACATAACCTCGACACTTGCGCTTAATTGCTCGCCCAGCGCTTGAACTATCTCTGGTTCGTGTCGATGGGAGAGGGGTTTGTAGGCGGTGAAGTCGGCGAAACGGCTCGGATGATGCATTGAGGATTGCAGCTCGCGTCCTGCGCCAGAAGTACCAGTTTTGGCGTCGATGACGATACACCCCGAGCGGATTGTCGGGCTGATCGGTGCGAGCGCCAGTATGGCGGCGGTGGCAAGGCATCCAGGGTTGGTTACGAACTGTGATGCTGCAATTCCCGCCCGATTCACTTCTGGTAAGCCGTATGCAAAACGCTCACGTAGGGCGGTCTCTACAGGTACCTCCGAATAGAATTCGGCGTGAAGGCTCTCCGATCGTAATCTGAAATCCCCCGACAGGTCGATTACGACTGTGTCTTCATCGAGTCCAAGCGATAGGAGCGATTGAATACCGCTCGAGGCCTGTCCGGGCGGCATCGCAAGGATAATTGCACGTCCTTGCTTACCCGAGAGTTTGGAGAGGTCAATCGATTCATCGAATATGCTCGATACGATACCAGCTAGGTGGCTGTGCACGCTCGAAACTGGCTGGCCGCCATGAGAGCGCGATACGATACCGCAGACCTCGATAGCGGGGTGTAGGCTTAGCATGCGCACGAGCTCACCCGCCCCGTACCCGCTGCCTCCGACGATCAAGATTCCGAAGGGTTTATCCATATGCCCGAGGTGATCTTATTCCAGTTCCGAAGAAAAGGCCACTTCTGCCAATCTCCACCCCTCAGCCGGCAATGAAAGCGAATAGGGGCAAAGGTACGAGATCTGAGGGCATCGAAATGCAATCCTCGACGGCTGACGCAGCTCGGCGTACTATGGGGGTGTCAATTGTGTTCTGGAGACACGAGGAGGGCCGCGAAATGGGGATGGTATGTGAGGTCTGGCAGATCGCCGAAGAGACGGTTCAGGATCTCCTCGACGATCCCTCGCTCGGTCGAGAGGTGCTTTCCGAGCTCCGCGAGTACAACGAGGAGTTACCGCAGGACGAAAAGATCGTTTTGTCCCTGGATAAGGCTTGGGACGGTATCAACTTCGTTGCAGATTACGGAAAGCTCGAGCTCCCCCAAAAGTTCCTTACCGAAGGGGGCACACCACTTGCAGCTATCGATTTAGGTTTTGGTCCCGCCCGCTACTATACGCCGCGAGAGGTGGCGCAGATGAGCAAGGTTCTGGGGAAAGCGTCCTTCAAGTCCGTTCAGCGTGGGCTCACCGTGTCTGACCTTGTTGCCAAAGACGTATACCCTTTTGAGGCTCGGGAGAGTGTTCACGATGCTCTCGGATATATCGAGGGATATTGGGAAGAGCTGGGCAATTTCGTGAAGCTCACCACTGCATTCAACCGTGGCTTGATGATCTATCTGTTCTGAGAGATCTACGAAGATCTCCTAGTGCGGCCCATCCATGCGGAGCACTCTCCGGAAACGCATGCCTAGTACAGTGCGTGCCTTGAACTCTCATTACTGAACTACGCGTGTTTTTGGCCTCGGGTAGCTTGCACGATCAAGGGATTGCCGCCGCTTGTGGGGTCGATGTGGGCGCTTGGTACGTTATTCTGAACATGCGTATCGAAGCTTGACGGAGCAGGGTAAAATCGCGCTACGAGCGAAAGGCCGGACAAAGTTGTGCCGAACCTATATCCGGCGGGGGAGGTACAATCCGACGGGAGAGATGTCACACGTCTGCTGATAGCATGAGTCGTAGTAGTAACATCAGACGAGGTCGTTTTATTCGCAACGATGGGTAAGGTAAGTGCTATGAATGTCTCTTCCGAGAGTTATGAAGTCACGGCCGGCAGCGATGGTTCGTGGGAGAGCCTCGCGCAGCTCAAAACGGTCATTCCAGTCAACACGAGCGTGCTTCTAGTAGATGATGACCCGGATCAATTGCTGTACCTTTCGCACCTAGTCTCTCGCGCTGGATATCGCGTCACAGCCGCGTCGAGCGTTCACGATGCGCTGATCCTGCTTGCGCAACGTCCTTTTCA
Organism: Bdellovibrionota bacterium; assembly: GCA_040398075.1. Taxonomy (GTDB): domain Bacteria; phylum Bdellovibrionota_C; class UBA2361; order UBA2361; family OMII01; genus OMII01. Next base: position 2,425 of record JBBAUR010000143.1, read on the forward strand.
GATTCTTATCTCTGACCTCAAGATGCCCGACATGAACGGCTTCGAATTTCTCAAGGCTGTTCGAGCGCTCGAGCGGCCGGATGTGCGACGGCAGATTCCGGTGATTGTCCTAACCGGAGCTCAAGGTGATGTGGAGTTTGCAGCTATTGAGCAGGGTGCAGATATGTTTTGCGAAAAATTCCGTGTCCAGACCCTCCTGCCGAAACAGATCCAATTCCTGCTCGAGGAGTGACGGGTCTACAGCGCACCGTTTCATATCCGGACGTACAAAGCAGGTGAGGCAGGGGAAACGACCGGGCTAAGTTCCTAAAAACAGCCGTTTCCCTGAGAAGATTATTAGTTTGGCGGCTGAATCCCGCGTACTGAGCCACTCATCTTAACTTGAATGGACTCATCACAAGTCTTTTCGCGATTGGCGTTCGATTCTCGAATCTTCGTGGCTGGTCACCGGGGGCTCGTCGGGTCTGCTATCGTTCGCTCGCTGCGAGGGTATGGGTACCAGAACATTGAGCTGAAAACGCGTGGTGAACTCGACCTTCTCAATCAAGCTGCGGTGGACGAGTTCTTTGCTCAAGAGCAGATTGATTTCGTGTTCCTGTGCGCGGCACGAGTGGGTGGAATCCTGGATAATTCTCGCTATCAGGCAGATTTTCTCTACGAGAATCTGATGATATCGGCGAATGTGATCCATGCAGCTGCACGCTTCGATGTGAAAAAACTTCTGTACCTCGGAAGCTCCTGCATTTATCCCAAGCTGGCCCCTCAGCCGATCTCCGAAGAAGCGCTCCTTTCAGGGCCACTCGAGCCGACCAACGAGGGGTATGCGATCGCTAAGATAGCCGGTCTCAAACTATGCGAGAAATATCACCGCCAGTACGGCAAGTGTTTCGTTTCCGTGATGCCGACCAATATGTACGGTGTCAACGACAACTTTCATCCCGAGGGGTCGCATGTGATTCCCGGTATGATGCGGCGTTTTCATGAGGCTCGGGAGCAGCGGGCGCCGTACGTGACTGTGTGGGGCACTGGAGACCCTCGGCGCGAGTTTCTCTACGTGGATGACTTCGCCGAAGCAGCGCTCAAGATAATGGAGTCCTACGATAGTCCTGAAGCTTTGAATGTGGGCACCGGTCAGGATGTTACCATTCGAGAGTTAGCTTACCTGATGAAGGAGGTCGTAGGATATGAGGGCGAGATTCGCTTTGACGCCTCGAAGCCCGATGGTACTCCTCGGAAGGTACTTGATGTCTCACGAGTACGGGCGCTAGGGTGGGAGCCACGGGTAGCCCTTCTCGATGGACTTACGATGGCGTACCAGTGGGCAGTCGAAAACGGTTGTTTTCAGGAACCCCAGTCGGAGTCAGTACGGGGTGTTTCTGCACGTGCGCGGCAGGGCTCGACACTCTGAGGTTGTGCCGCATCGAATGTATGTTATATCCCCTTCATGACAACGATCAAAGAACTTACCGACCGAGCCGTCTCGTTTCGGGACGCACGTGATTGGAAGCAATTTCACACACCCAAAGACATGGCCATTTCGCTGATGCTGGAGGCTGCAGAGGTAGGAGAGATCTTTCAGTGGAAAAGCGAGGAGCAGGTTGGGCAGGAACGAGCAGTCATTCGGGAGAAGTTGGAGCGGGAGCTCTCAGATGTTCTTTACTGGGTGCTGCTCATGGCGCACGACAGCGAGCTCGATCTCGACAATGCTTTTCATCGCAAGCTCGCAGAAAACGAAAGAAAATATCCGGTCGAGCTCTCACGAGGAAGTAGTAAGAAGTATTCGGAGTTCGAAGGCCCGTGAGGATCTTCTAAGCAAGCGAGACAAAGCAACCCGCAGCGAGAAGGTGAAGGTCCAACAATAAACTCCCGTATGCTCAAGCGTGTGAAATTTCAATGTCATGAGAGACTCTAGCTCTTAAAGACGGAGCTCTTTTTGCTCCAGTGCTTTGCGTTCCTGCTTAGAGTGCGTAACAAAAATGAACCTCGTAGCGAGGATGAGCGAAATCGGCAG
>JBBAUR010000144.1:0-4363 GCA_040398075.1 Bdellovibrionota bacterium
GCTTTCTTTCTGTCCTGGTGGCAGGCGAGCCCTGAGGCTGACTGGCGCGCGCCGGAAACGTGGCAGGCCGCTAATCCCGGTTACGGGGATCTCCAGGACCCTGAGGATTTCGCGGCAGCAGTACGCCGCACTCCGGAGGCAGAATTTAGGACTAAGAGGCTTAACGAGTTTGTTTCCTCTCAACAAGCCTGGTTGCCTTCTGGCGCGTGGACCGAGCTCGAGCATGCCGAGCCTCCTGAGGGTAAAGAGGTTCCCGTTGTCCTCGGCTTTGACGGCAGTTTCTCAGGTGACGCCAGTGTGGTTGTTGGCGTCACGATTGAGGAGGAACCGAGGGTTTGGCTTATTCGCGCTTGGGAGAAACAACCAACCGACAGGGACGATTGGCGCGTAGATATATCCGAGGTTGAGGCCGAGATAGTCAAAGCCTGCCAACAGTGGCAGGTAGTAGAAGTGGCTTGTGATCCTTACAGGTGGCAGCGTTCTATGGAAGCGCTGGAGGCGCAAGGAATCCCTATTACGGAGTTTGCTTCCTCGAGTCCGGCAAGAATGGTTCCGGCTTGCGCGAAATTCTATGATGCTGTCATGAGTGGCACGATTAGCCATGACCATTCACCTTTAATGGAGCGGCATTTATCTAACGCTGTGCTAAAGGTGGATAGGCTCGGGCCTCGTATCGTGAAAGAGCATAAGAGCTCGCCAAGAAAGATTGACGCCGCAGTATCGGCAATTATCGCTTTTGATCGAGCGACGAGCACGAGGGAAATAGAGAAACCTAAACCAGTGCCAATGTTTTACGGATAGGAGCCTAAATGTCTTGGAGCCTTGCTATTCAAGGTTTCGGCCTTGTTTGCCTTACAATCGGCGTTGGCATGTATTCCATTCCTGCCGGAGTGATTACCGCTGGAGTGTTGTCAATTCTGGCCGGCGTTGCACTTGAGAGGACAGGCCGCTAATGCTCGGAAGGTTGTTTAGTCCACAGTCGGAGTCGCGCTCATTGTCCTATCAGTCGATTTGGGGCTCGGGCCTTGACTTTGACGGTGCGTCAACAACCGCTGGAGTCCGAGTTACTCAGGACAACGCGCTCACGATTAGCGCCGTGTATGCTTGTGTTCGGCTTTATGTTGACTCCATTTCGACCCTGCCGGCTGACACTTTCGTCCGGGTGGATGGGGACCGGAGGGTTTACCGACCTCGGCCTATTTGGGTTGACGAGCCTGAGCCAGGAATAGCGCGCTCCGATTTCTACGCGCAAGGCCTCCTGTCTCTCCTCATTGACGGTAACTGGTTTACTCGAGTTATCCGCAACGGTCAAGGCGACGTAGTAGGCCTGTATGTGTTGAATCCGGCGCGCACTGAGGTACGGCGTAACAACCTTGGACAGATTGAATACTTTTACAACAACGAAATTACCTACTCCTCCGATGAGGTTATCCACCTAACGGAAATGCGGAAACCAGGCGAGCTCCGCGGAATCTCCCGAGTTGACCAAGTAAAGGAAACCCTCGGAGTAGCCAAAGCCCTAGAGCAATTCGCGGCAGCGTTCTTTGGTCGAGGTACGACACTCTCCGGAGTCATTGAAACTCCCTATGAGGTGACCGAGGAGCAAGCCAAGCAAATTATTAACGGTTGGGAAGCTCATCACTCTGGAATCCGTAAGAGCCACCGGACAGGCCTTCTATCTGCCGGCGCTAAGTGGACTAAAACGGCTGTAGATCCAGAGGAAGCGCAAATGCTCCAAAGCCGGCAATTCTCGGTAGAGGAAGTGGCGCGATGCTTTCATATTCCGCTCCATATGTTGAGCGTTTCTACGCCGGGTGCCATGTCTTATGCGAGCGTGGAGCAAAACGCTATCCAATGGGTACGGTTCTCGGTTGTCCCTCTGGTTTCCAAGATTGAGCAAGCCTTCTCGCGGCTCCTACCTGGTGACGTTTTCCTCAGGCTCAACCTTGACAGCCTCCTCAGAGGAGACACCACTACGAGGTTTTCTGCCTATACCCAAGCGCTTACGGCAGGGTTTATGAGCCTTAACGAGGTCCGACGCTATGAGGATTTGGCGAGGGTTGACGGTGGCGACCAGTTGCGCGTGCCATTGACAAACATTGACCTTAGAGCGTCAAGCCTTGTCGAGACTGACAAGCGCGTCACTATGGCTCAGAAACTCATACAGGTTGGCTTTAACCCTGAGGCTGTCTTGTCGGCGCTTGACCTGCCAGACATTGCACATACCGGAGTGCCGAGTGTCCAGCTTCAAGGCGTGGCACAAATTGATCCCAATAATCCGAGCTCGGTTTACTGATGCCACTGTCAGCGCTTACATACAACCTCGTTGCCGGCTCAGCTACGGTTATTGCCGGACCTAGTAACCAACCGCTCTCGGTCCTAGTACGCAATAACCAGCCGGTAGCGAGCGCTGAGGGATATTCGCGGCGTGGCTACACTTTCGCTATTGCAACCTCGTTTGACGTGCCGGCCTCTGGTACTGCCCAATTCGCGTTCACTACCGGCACTAACGGCGCACAATTCCAGTATTACTCAATCATAAGTGAGACTGCCTCAGTAGACGTTTACCTCGTTGAAGGTGCCACCGTTGGAACTGCTGCCGGCACGCTCACGAGCTACAACCTAGATAGGACCTCAGCGCGCACAGCTACAGCGCTTCTTGGCTCGGCAACGAGCGTCACCGGGGGGAGCATTGTTTCTGCCGAATATCTAACCTCAACTAAACAAGCTGGAGAAATCTTCTCGAGCTTTAAAATTCTTACGCTTGCAGGCTCAGCCGTTTACGCTTTCCAATTCGTCAACCAAGAAAACCAAACAACGTCAATTCATTTCCAGCTAGGTTGGTCGGAACAATTCAACGGCGGACATGACGTTTACCTAGGTGGCGCTGTCGGCTCAGCACTACGCTTGCCACCGGAGAACACTTACCAATTTACGCTCCTGCCTTTAACTACTCTGACAGCTACCTCCTCTCAACCCTGCAACATTGGAGTTCTAGTAGAGACGGCACACTCCTAATGCCTTATTTCATCGAGCAAGGCCGCGCGGATTGCAACGGTTGGGCGACCGTCAAGGAGGACGGCGCGCTCATTGGATGTCACACAACCAAGGCCGCTGCCATTGCACAAATGGTGGCAGTAAGCCTTGCGGAGGACATGCCACCAGGAGGCGAGCGTGACGCTTACGAGCCCAAGCCGCGCGCCATTGTCTACAGCCTCGAGGCCGTCAGGGATGCCGGCCAACCAGTCCCCTATGTCATTGACCACGTTAGGACGCTCAACCAGTCCGGCGCTGTCGCTCTTATGGTCTCAGGCCTAGGCGCAGAAGCCCTCACAGAGGCTCTAGCGTTTGCTGAGGAGCAAGGCCTACCAGTGCAAGGCTCCTACTTCCAAGAAGGCTCAGGCGACCGCACAGCCTTCCTCCTGACCGTGGCTGAGGAGATTCGGGACTCTTTCGACATTGTGGAGTGGATAGATCCTGACCTCTTGCTCCTCAATGCTCTAACCGAGCTCGGAATCAGGGTTGCCACTCCTGGCACGTTCCGTTCCCTCGAGCCGCGCGACCTCGGCGACCCTCCAGTAGTTGTCTCCGACGTTGACGACACGATTAGGCACGAAAGCGGCACAGCCATTGGCTATATGGCCGAGCATCTACGCAACGTGAAGGCCCAAGGGACCGGCGTTGTCATTGTCACTGGCAACCCTGCCTATACCGTTGACGAGCTCGCCTCATGGATGGATGACAACAACATCCCGCATGACCTAATCGTGATCTCAGAAGGTGGAGACCCGAATAGTTTTAAATTGGCGGTTGCCGAGCGACTCCTAGATGAATATAACGTTATTGACTGGATCGACAACAACCCTGACCTCAGGACTGCTCTCGCCGAGCTCGGAATCCTCGCGCATGGCCCAAGCGCTTACCGGGCGGCTCCTGTCGAGCTCGAGGAGCGAGCCACCGCTCCTGGTTATATGCGGCGCGCCGCGCGCCGAGGCTTGGCCTATGTTGAACAAGGCCGAGGCGGTGACGGCCTCACAGCGCAAACCCTCGAGGAAGCGCGACTCATGGCCGGAGGCACAATCTCGGACAATAAGATCGTGCGCGCTAACGCTTGGGCGGCTCGCCACGCTGTAGACCTCGAGGCCGACCAGAATTCCGACCCGAGCTCCGACTCGTTCCCAGGAGCCGGAGCGGTGGCCTTCTACCTTTGGGGCATTGATCCTCTAAACCCTGAGCCGGCGTTAGCGTGGCTCGCTCGAGAAACCGAAAGAATCCAAGGAGAGTCACGCGCTATGTCCAAGATTGAAACCCGCTCCTTTGACCTTGAGCTCCTCGAGGTCCGAGCAATCGGCGACGGCATGAC
>JBBAUR010000145.1:0-4298 GCA_040398075.1 Bdellovibrionota bacterium
ATTCGGAAATGGTAGCCCCGCTACAGGGAGAAAAATGGTAGCCCCGCTACAGGGAGAAAATGGTAGCCCCGCTACAGGGAGAAAAATGGTAGCCCCGCTACAGGGAGAAAATCAGTCGGAGTCAGTAGCCCCCCGCGGTCTTTCCCGTTAGGCTTTCGTATCGAGTAAAGGGGTAGGTCGAAAACTTCCAGAAGCTCAACTGTGGCGTCATGTGCACCGAGTCGAGAACGTTTCGGAACTGATTAGCGAGCTCGGCCAAAACGCCCTGTACCTCCTCGAAGTTTCGGACGAGAGTGTACAGCTCCGCGCTCTGTTCCCCCAGGAAGAATCCGACCCATGAGACGCGCGGATGGCGGTACGCAAATTTCTTGAGGGCCTCCTTCTCGCTGAACGACAAAGATCTCGACCGGATTTGAAGTGCCACCGGCAGGTCCTCGAATACTTTGGGATCCATGACATAAAAATGCCCTGATATAACGCCCTTTGCCTCGAGTCTGCGGATTCGATACTGAAGAGTCGCCCCTGGCATACCCAATATTCGCCCGATATTCGAAAGATTTAGAAATTCTCGGTTGGCCAGCGCGGAGAGCACCATGTGGTCCGTTTCGTCGATCCGTTCGAGCTCCGAAAACTCCGACAGGTGTCCGAAACGAAGCGGGCGGATCGACGGCGGGGGGCGGCCCGGCTCGTGGGGGCCAGAATATTCCATCTCTAATGTCGTGAGGCATCGCGTAACTCGGAACGGATGGGGAAAGTTCAGCGCAAGATTTTCAAAAAAGCTCGCAAGGTGGTGAGTATCGCGTGTCAGAAGGCGCAGCTCGAACTGCGCCTCGGCTCCCAGCTCCACCATGGCACTCACTTCCTCCTGCTTACACATGAGCTCTATGAATTTCTTACGATCAGAGATAGCACTGAGAGGAAGCTCGAGGTGTGCGACGTGATGCTGTAGACCGAGACGATGCGGATTGAGCCAGATTGATCGGCGTAGGAAGACCTTGGCTTCAAACAGGAGGTCTAAAGTCCTGCGTACGACGTGCTCCCGAAGATCAAGCATACGGGCGACTTCCGCCACTGACAGATTCGCATTGAGCGTTACTGCATAAATCACCTGTCGCTGGATTGCGGAGAGCTTCATAGATACAAGGATGCCATTAAGAAGCCGAGTAGAACAGTCGATATCCTTAACGGGGGAAGTGAGGAGCCAAACAAATCGAGCGTTGTCGACCGAATCGTAGCCAGGCGTACACATCTCGCCAGCCCCATCGGAATTTTGATAGCACCCGTGTTGCATCGAAGTAGCTGGGGTTGCTTAGCGTACTACCGATTTCGTATACTCCCCTGAGCTCGCTGAGACATCCCCCCACAATAAACCTCTCGAGAGTGCCTATCAAAGCGAAGGAGGACTCCGTGAACGATCCCAAACCGCTAAATACAAGAGGGATACACGAACAGGAGCCACATTCACTGGACGGGGCAACCTTTAACCCGATTGACCGGACACTTGATCCCACGCCGAAGGCTGCGGTTACTAATACACAGATAACACTAGACTATCGAGTGCATCGGGAGATCTTTCGAGCGATTGCCTTTGAGGATGAGGCAGCGCTTCGGTCCACGTGGGTGCAATATGGGGATATCGGAATTCGAGGAGAGGATGTCTTCGCCTTCTGCGTGCAGCTACGCCGGTACGAGTTGATACCGGTGCTTTTGGACCTCGGAGCGAAACCAGACAAACTCAGGAGTTCGTACCTCGCCCCACTGCTAACTCGAAAGGTCTCCGAGTTCAAACGATTGGTGGAGGTTGGCGCGCCGGTCAACGACGAATCGGGCCGGAGCGAAGCTTTGCATCGGGCTGTGCTACACGCGGCCACTCATTTGGACCTTTATTCACTTTCATGGTTTAGCGAGAGACGAGCCGACCCGTATGACTTTTCGTTCATCGAGTTCTTGCTTAAGCATGGCGCTCGGATGGATCCAGCTATGTCAGAGGTTCAGCGTACCTCTATTCATCCAGACGTGAGGTCACTCAATTGGTGCGATGCTCATATCTCGAAGTTGTTGTCGCTCTTTGAACAATATGGCGCCGAACTTCGAACTGACGTTTTTCCGCACTGTTCTGTTGAATCGGTAGGCCCAGCGTACACGCTCGAGCAAGCCATTCTTAGCGGCGACGTGAGCAAAGTAATCGATCTCTTGAGTGTAGACCCACACATCCTGTCGTTGGTGAAGAATCCTCTCACCAAGGGCTGTCAAAGCAATTCCCTTAGGATGGTGCGATATCTCCTTGACAACAACTGCGACGTCAATGAAGATTTCGGCAGACCGCTTTTGTTTGCAGTTTCCGAAAGTGAGACGAGCGGTCTTTTTACGCCTCTGAGCCTGGGTCTAGTCCTTCGATTATTACTCGAACGTGGAGCAGATCCTGCAATGCGCGGTGCCGAGGCTTTTATAAACGCATGTACAATTGATCCCGATTCGCTAGCAGCTGTATTCTTCACAACAAACTCACTGCCTAAAAGCACCGCACAACTTACTGCTGCGCTTCAAGCTCTAATCAAGAAATCTTACTCATTCTCGGATTTGAAAATGGGTAATCCACACATTCAAGAGCCAATCATCAAACACCTCACTATGGTAAAATCCTTGGTTGAGCGAGGAGCCGATCCTTATACTGCGATTCCTTATAGGCTAGAAGCACCGTCTCTAGAACCTGCTCACGAGGAGATTGGAATTGACCTTACTACTCCCTCGAGTCACTACACAGAATGGGCGAAATTTCTGAGAGAGCGGCTTAAGGAGCAGCCAACTCGGGAAGAGAGCGCCATAGACAAGTGCTACCAATCTGCTGAAGACTTTCTGTCAACATTCTCCTCTCTGATACAGCTTGGGAACGAGGCATTAGCGCAGCTTGGCTCAATATCCCACCAGTCAAGTCGATACTGTTACTTGATGGCTCAAGCATTGGAGCCCTCGAGTCCTTGTTGGATCAACTCCCTTATCACCGACAAACAAAGGCAGATTCCAGAGTCTATGATCTGCCCTTCACTTTTGAAAAACGATACTAGATACAAGATGCTCTCGGATGTCGCGGCGATAGCGGTTGTATTACATCGCCCTCTCATGGTGCGGCGGAAATTCCTGGATCTTGCGAAGGCGACTTTCTCAGATAAGGTGAAACTCAAGGATAGCCAGCAGAGCAATGAAACGGTAGTCGAGTGGCTCCCTATTACGAAGCGTTTGGTTAGTCATTTCGCGGATATGGTGCTTTTCCCCGAACTTTTGAGGCAACTCAGCCCTGAGAAGGTACCCTTCATGACCTCCAGCGTTTTGGAAAGGGTAAGACAGGACCTTGGCTTCATGGCCGCGGAAGCTCTTTTTGATGGGAGGTCTCTTCGTGAAATAAGAGATTTCACCAAGAGATGGCACGCCCTCGCAAAGAGGCATCCGATTCCAATCAGTCTGCGCTCGGAATGGCCTAGTATTCTTCAACAACCGATAGCACTACCCAATGGACACGTTCTTCAGGACCTAACTTCCTGCCAGCGCATACGAGAGGTAGGTGGGACTATGCACAACTGCCTAGAGGACGGCATTCATGCCTCGGAATGTTTTCTGGGACTCTCGCGCATTTTCGCAATTTTTAAGGATGACGTTCCGATTGTCGCAATGACCCTTGAGAAGAGAGATGAAGGGTGGGAGCTTACTGAGAATGAAGGTCCTGATTATACACAACCAGAGGAGGGTCCCGATGCGCCACTCACTCTCTTCAAGCAGATGCTTCGAGCCAATCAAATACATTTTAATCCAGTGGGGAAATGCTCTATTCCTAGAGTTCACGAATACGACAATTTGACGAGTGACGGATTTATGAGTAAGTACTCTAATTATCTCGACAACAATCGCACAGAGCTCGCTGTTGAGCAAAATCACTCTTTTTTGTCGGCGCTACAATCGCCAGGAATCAACGCAGCAGCATTTTATCAAAGATGGGTGACTCTGGACGTCAAGGGTGGTGCGAACACGGCTCCGCTCCTGCGAGACGAGTGTGTCGAAAAATGCATCCATAGTATCAGGGAGATGGCGATGGCCACCTCCCTTTTTCTCGAGTACAGTCAGAGGCTTTACGAGAGTTATCCGCGTTATTCGGAGAAGACCCCTGGGCGGGTTCCGTGATACAGGACTACTGGGGGTCACGGACATCGAGTTAAGCGCAGTATCTGTAGCCCCTAGTCGTCTGCGGGTTTTTTCGCCTGTACCGTGGCTAGTGCGCTGTATAAGCGGACTCGGGGGATCGAAAT
>JBBAUR010000146.1:0-4202 GCA_040398075.1 Bdellovibrionota bacterium
AGTTCGCAGGAGGAGGCGCGCACACCCCGCACACCTCCACCGACCTCTGGGACGCCGAAACCTCCCGCCTCGGTACAGGATCTGTTCCTCGCCCGTTTTTCCCGCAATCGTCAGACCTCCACGCCGAGGGTGCACTCTCCCGTCCTCATCGGCGCTACACCCGAGGTGTCCCCCAGGCAGTTCTCACCTCTTGCCACTGCTCCTTCCCCTGCGCGCTCCTCGCTTGCCCGCAATCTGTCCGATGTCTTCAATTTGGACCACGGGGAAAGCAATGCGCGAGGCGATGCCTCCGAGGACATTTTCGAGGTGCGGCCAGAATTTTCTGCCATTGCGGCCGCGTCTTCTAATGCAGGGACTCGAGCACGTGCGGGTGCTGTCTCAGCGCCGCGCGCATTTTTGCCGGTTTCTGCTACGCATGCAGATGCATTGGTTGGCGATGGAGGGGGAGGGGTTTTTCGGCCAGTGCTGCGTGGCCGCGGGCGTGGTGGTTTCTCCTACACCGGTGGTTTTCCTTCCTTTGGACGAGGTAAGGTGGGTATATTTACCGGAGGTAGAGGGACTGCGGTTTCATCGGGAGCGGCATCGACGACAGCCGTGCGTCCTTCAGGTGCCGATCATTTTGAGCGAAACCCTGGGAAATTGCGCAGTGTGATCGCCAAATTCCAGGCTTTCCTTCAGCAGGTTCCCGATGCTCACCGGGAGCAGAGATGCAAGGCACTTTTGTCGGCTTTTTCTGGATCGCAACGCAGCCCATACGTCATGTGGATTAACTCCAATCATCTGTTCATGCGAGTCAGAGTCGTCGATTTCGTGGATATTCGCAGTGAATTCCCGCGTGTGCAGGTCCACATCAGGGAGAGAGAGTATGCATCTGTCGCACTCGACGAAGTCTTTTGTGATTGCAAGGAGATTCAATATAAGACGTTCGCCGAGGCACAAGCGATGGACATTCCTTTCCCATCTTTGCTGGCTGATGAACTACCTAACTACATGCAGATTGTCGATAATCAGAGGCATGACGAGTTGGAGGAGTCAGGTCCCGCAACTCATCAGGATGCGGATGTGCGGCAGTTTCGAGACCCGCTAGCAGATGGAGGACGTTACGAAGGAGACGCGACAAGGGCAACTCGATTCGAAGATGACCGCCCGAGGCGTTTTGATCCGAAACAGATAAAGATGTACCACGGCCGGAATGTTTATACTGATGATCCTGCAAAGTATGAGGAGCAACCTACGACGTGGTTACGGCAGATGCACACGGTGCTCACGAACCAGGGCATCAACCGGCGATTTTGGGTCACAGAGTCGCTGAAGTGTGTCGACCCCTTTATCCAAGAAAAGTATCAGCGCGAGGTCATGCAACCGGATTCAAGCCCTGGAAATTGGGAGATGTGGGATCAGCGCAGGCCTCCGCAGGCTGGGTCCCTCGACTTCGGCGAGTTTGCAAAGTGGCTTTGTCATACGTTCCTATCGAGTACGCACACTGTGGCAACATTGGAGGAAATGCATAGTCAGATTACGCAAGGTCATGACCCTGTGGATGTCTACAATTTCAAGTTCATCCGTTTGACCGAGGAGCTGCATCAGCAACGTTGTCTAATGGACAATGATTATGGCGCTATGTCTGGAGAGAATGGCGGTGATCTTTTCCCACCCATGAGGGAGGATCGCCGGCTTCGGAATCGCTACATGGAGGGACTGAACACGCCGATTGCAGAGGAGCTTCGTCGTCTCAACTTGGGCCAAAATTTACAAGGGTACATCAATGGCGGCATCGGGAATCTAACGCGGGTCACGAGCGACATTGGACCTGCGACGGTGTCGCAGGCCTGGATGATACAACAGCGCTCGTTCAAAAATGGGGCCAACGAGCTGCGCCTCCGCCAATTGATGGACTGTGCTATTCTAATTGAATCCACGCTCAAGGATATGGCGCTGACCCGCGCACGCGCGACACATGACCGCCCTGCTCGGTTTGAGAGGAAGATGCTTTCCTCGCCGTCTGGGAACTCTTTTCTTCAACGCCAACGCAGTCCTCCTGCCGCAGCACCACTTCGTGCACTTCGTGTGAATGCCTTAGATGCGCAGGTTGACGAGGTGGAAGAAATTGATGAAGAGGAGACTCAGATTGAACGCCTCTATTCCACCATGTTGAAGGAAAAGAAGGTCCAATGGACGCGTGCACAATTGAAGAAGTTGATGAAGGAGGACCGCTGTTTCAACTGCGCCAAAAAGGACCACAGGGCTCCCGAATGCAAAAACCCGCCAGCGAACCCACGGACAGTTCGCTTCACGAACCTCCTCGAAATTACTTCATTTGACGAGGAGGACGCCTCTCTGTTTCACGCCCTTCGCGAACTGAATGATCTCGAGGAGGAGTCGGGAAACGGGATGGCCTCCCACTAATTCAAGAAGATTCCGAGGAATCTCAAGCGCACGCTGAGCTTATAGAGGAGGAATCTGCTTGCCTTTGTTTTACCCGGGAGGCAATCAATCATTTTGGTGCAAAAACGTTAATTCAGTTGCCCGTTGTTCTACATCACACTCCAAAGTTGTCGGAGAACGACATACGAGAGGAGTACCGGGCACTTTTGGATACAGGGGCCAACAGCTCTTTCATCTCAACAAAACGGGTGAAGGAGTTGGGCCTGGAGATTTACGCGTCGTCCGCAGCAGTCAAGAACGGAGATGGGTCGAAGCAATTGAGCCCTGGCACGGTGCAGGTGACTCTTTCGATAGGTTCACGTTTTAAGATTACTGCGCAGCTTCGTGTCATAAATCTTGATCTTTTCGATGTTATCATTGGTATGGATCTTTTCTTGCGACACCAATTCACTTTCGCTTACGATCCATTCCAAATCACGGCCATTTGCCCATCTACGTCCACGCGACCGGCACGTCGGGTGAACTTGCCCATTTGTTTGCTGTCGCGGCGCGATGAAAAAGGTCGTGATTGCTCTACTTATGTCTGTGATGCTCAGGAATTGCAGGACACGTGTAAGCAGATCGGCCGGCAGGAAGGTCGAGCTTTCACCGAGGACGATGTTTTGGTCCTGATGAAAGATAACGCCGACTGTCTTTCTTATACATTATTGTTGCAGAATATCATGGACCAGGCTGCCTCTTCTACGCATGATGAATTCGTCTCATGGTCTAACGCCCTGTTGTCTGATCTAAAGGGCGTGCAACACGATGACGAGGCAGAGGTTGGGGCGTCGACCTTTGAGGGGTCTGACACTAACGAGGGTGCGACCGAACGCGGGCACGCGTCTCTGTTCACCGCGCCTTCGGCCAGCGTGCATGCGGCGCGTGAGCAGCAGTTTCGAGCGCAGATTATCAAGGATTATCCAAACCTGTGCTCAGACTCCCTTCCGCCCGAGGGGCCAAGTGCTACGCTGCCGAATGGCCAACAGTACTCGGTCAAACTGAAGTTGAAGCCCGGAGTGGAGCCCCAAGGTCGACGACCGTTCCGTATTCCTGAAGCTTATCGAGAGGAGCTCGAGAACACAATTTCGGATTTGCTCAAATTTAAGCTGATCGAGCCTTGCGAGTCGCCGTATTCTAATCCAATCTTTCTCGTACCCAAACCGCGTCGGCCGGATGGTTCTAGTGCCGGCATGCGTCTTGTTTGGGATGGGAGGGGGGTAAATCGCGCGATCGAGTCTGACTCTTTCTTGATGCCCCGTGTTGAAGATTTGATTGACAGGATCGCTCGATGTAAATTTGAGGCCGAGCGCGCAGGATATACTACAATGATTTTCAGCGGCTTAGACCAGCGCACGAGCTTTTGGCAATTGGCACTCGATGAGGAGTCGAGGCCGTTGACGGCTTTCAGCACTTCAGTCGGGCAATATCAATGGCGATGTCTTCCTATGGGGATGCTGACAAGCAGCGCTCATCTACAGCGGTTTACGGAGGCCTTGCTACGACCTTTCTCTCGCTCCAACAAGTTCGAGTACACGAACGCTGAAGGTAAATTGTGTACGGCTTACGGAACGGCAGTTGGGTACGTGGACGACATTGGAGTAGTCACCTTCGGAGATATTGAAGCCCACGAAGCATTTCTGCGGTTGGTTCTCAGTGCCATGGAGGCTTGCAAATTAAGGGTTCAGCCTGCCAAGTGCGAGTTCTTCCGCACGCATGGAGCGTTTCTTGGGCACGTGCTATCGCAGGAAGGCGTGTCACAGCAAGCTTCAAAGATC
>JBBAUR010000147.1:0-3984 GCA_040398075.1 Bdellovibrionota bacterium
GTTGCTGATGAAGAGCTTCTTCTTGTTCACACCCGAATTCATTGACTACTCCTAAAATCGACGAGCGGGAACGCTAACTCTAAGGGGTAAAAATGTCAAACGAGACATCCTCAGGGTGGAGTACCACAGATTCCGACCGAAACGACTGGGAAAAAAATGCTACCAGCTTAAAGTAACTTAAAAAATCTATTGACGCTCACATCAAACCTAATGTACTCCTACTCGCTAGGATTCGCGAGCAGACCCAACTACTTGCCTCGGTCAAACGCTTTTACTTTAAAAAGGCGCTCGATCGATTCGGGTAGCGATTAGAGAGCTCCTTTCAGGAGTGCTCTGAAGGAAAGCATTGCAAACGGCAGGAGGCCTCCCTAATGACAGCCATCTCAGGTTTGGTAAACGCAGAGGTTGTTTTGGTTCGCTCACGATGTCTCATCCCGCCTTCTTCAATATCACCCCTTTAATAAAATCCAATTCTATCTATTTGTAATTGCTGGAGATCTGTGATCGTATGAGTAACTCTGCGAACAAGTTTTTGCCCGAAGATGAGAACGAAGCATCCTCCCCTGTCAAGCCAGAGAGAAATCTGCTGGCGGCCGTTCTCGCTCGAGCGATATGCGACGCGTTCGGTACCGCTCACTGTGAAAGGCATGTTGTCCGCAGTGCTCGTCAATGGCTCTTCGGCAAGCTTACACCGAAGCGTCCTTTCAGCTTCGCCTGGGTAGCTTTGCACCTCGACCTCGATCCCCTCTCATTACAGGACAGCTTGAGGCAATACGAAGGAAATCCAGAAGCGATACAGGAGCGGTTGAGCCTCTTGCGCTAGTCTTCATACGGTTGTCCATCCACTTGGCGTGGAGTGTGGTCGCCTTCCAACGTCCACGGGTCGTGGTGTATGCTTCGTGCCGTGGAAGATGACAAGATTAATCAGGACAGGTGGAATGCCGTGTCTCCCAAGGTTGCGTGGGTAGCGATATTAGTGACGCTCCTGAGCAGCTATAAGCTTTCTCTCGTGGCGTACGAGACCGGTAATTGGCGTGGAATGTGGTTTTCCTTGGCACACGTAATCATAGTAGCCATCGGCTCAATTTTAAGTCTCAAAGCGTGGAGGTAAAATAAACCCAGCCTCCCTCATTTTTGAAAAAATGAGGGATAATAGCGGGGCGAGCGCAAGCTAGGCGCCTCTCGTGAAGCTAGGCACGCGCTTCTCCTTGACAGCCGCGAGCCCCTCAGCAAACTCGGTCCCGGCGTAGTTGATGCTTTGACACAGCGCCTCACGCGTCAATGCGTTGGTAAGTTCAGACATATCGCCCCGCATGGTTTCGAGTAGCTGGGTACTTGCTTCGGGGCCGCAGGCGAGCATCTCGTTTGCAATACTGTGCGCCTCCTGAGCCACGCTCTCCCTAGGGCATACTCGAGATACCAACCCGATCCGCAACGCTTCATTCGCATCGATGACTCGGGAGGTGAGGAGCAACTCGGTTGCCATACTTCGACCGACGATGCGTGGAACGAGAAACGTGGCTCCCATGCCTGGATGAAGTCCCAGTTTGAGAAATGTGAACCCCAGCTTTGCATCGACTGCAGCAACGCGCACGTCGCAAGCACATGCCAGGCACAAACCAGCCCCGATAGCGGCTCCATTCAATGCGGCAATGAGAGGTACCTTGAGGTCCAAGATGCACAAAAACGCATCGTAAAAAGCTTGCATGGCCACACGATTGGCTTCAGCGCTTGTTGTACGCTTCCTTTCCAGCATGGAGAGATGCCCTCCAGCCGAGAATGCTTTTCCGGCGCCCGTCAGGATAAGTGCCCGCACCCTCGAGCCGCTCTTCAAAGACGCCACGGCGACCGAAAACTCGCGAGCCATCTCCTCGCTCATGGCGTTCAAGTTGCCTTCGTCATTGAGGGTCAAGGTCGCTATACCGCTCGCATCCACTGAACGTGTAACTAATCCCACCGAGAGCTCCCGCTGCTGTGTAATCGTTGATTGTGATCTATTGTAGCCGCTCGGTAGCATCGACACAGCACACTGGCCTCGCGGTGCACGAAACGACTCTGCTCTATGATGGATTGAACTACGCTATGTCGCAACGAAAAGCTTCTCGCTCATTACCAGAGTTCATCGAAGTTCTGCGACGGGAGCATGAACTAGTTGAAATCTCATGCGAAGTAGACCCATATTTGGAAGTTGCAGAGATCCATCGACGGATCATCGACCGCGGGGGCCCGGCACTCCTGTTTACCCGCGTAAAAGGCGCCGATTTCCCGCTCGTCACGAATCTTTTCGGGACGACGCGCCGTGTGGACCTCGCTTTTGGGGGACGCCCCGAGCAGTTAGTGCGCGAGATTGCGAACTTTCCGCATACTATGCTTCCTCCCAGTATGAGCAAAGTATGGGGGCACCGCCGCACGTTACTGGATCTTGTCCGGGTCGGCGTCTCTCGTGGCCGCTTCGATACATCCCTCATAGTGGACACTCCTGCGCGCTTGGGTCGACTCCCGATGTTGACCACCTGGCCTTTGGATGGTGGACCCTTCGTCACCTTGCCGCTGGTGTATACGGAACATCCGGAGACGCGCATTCACAATCTCGGGATGTATCGCATTCAGCGCTACGACGATGATACAACCGGTCTCCATTGTCAGATCGGCAAGGGTGGGGGCTACCATCTTGCGGTTGCTAAGGCTCGTGGAGAGCGGCTACCGGTTAATATCGTGATCGGAGGACCTCCAGCGCTCATTCTCTCGGCTATTGCACCGCTTCCCGAAAATGTACCGGAGTTACTTCTCGCTTCTCTCCTCGTAGGAGAGCGGATGCACCTTACCGACAATCCACTCGGGCCGCTACCGTTGATACCCACCGCTGAGTTCACACTTGTAGGCGAGGTAGATCCCACGGAGATGCGACCGGAGGGGCCCTTTGGAGACCACTACGGCTACTATTCGCTCCAGCACGACTATCCCGTGTTCAGGTGTAAGGGTCTCATACGCAGGGCAGGGGCGATCTATCCTGCAACGGTCGTGGGCAAGCCGCGCCAAGAGGACTTTTTCATAGGAGAGTATCTGCAGCGCCTGCTCTCCCCGATGTTCCCGGTGGTCATGCCGCAGGTTAAAGATCTTTGGTCCTACGGGGAAACAGGCTTCCATGCTCTAGCAGCGGCGGTTGTTCACGAGCGCTATGAGCGGGAGTCGTTGCAGTCTGCTTTTCGAATCCTGGGAGAGGGCCAACTGGCACTCACCAAATTTTTACTACTCTTGGATACTTCAATCGACCTAACCGATTTCCGCCGCGTTTTAGAGGCTGTACTCGCACGTGCTGATTTCTCGAAGGATCTGTTCATCTTTTCCAATACGGCCATGGATACACTCGATTACTCTGGTCCAAAGGTGAACCATGGTAGTAAGGGAGTCTTGGTTGGGTGTGGAGAGCCGAAGCGAGAACTACCGCGCGAGTACCGGGGTACTCTACCGACCTCTGTTCGCAAAGTTCTACCATTTTGCGCGGGATGTTTAGTTGTCGAAGGCGAGTCGTTCGAAGGTAACAGAGGTCTTCCCGCACAGCTCGCCGCGCATGATAGCTTCGCCGAGTGGCCGCTGATTGCACTCGTTGACGATCTGGACGAAACCCTCTCCAGCGTAAGCACCTTTCTATGGACAGTTTTTACGCGCTTTGAGCCAGCCGCAGACATCTATGCAGCTCGAACAACTGCACACCGCCACCATCTCAGTCATACGCCTCCGATAGTCATCGATGCACGCTTTAAGCCGTGGTATCCGGCGGTGGTTGAGAGCGATGAAACAACTCAGCGGCTCGTTGACAAGCGATGGAGGGAATATTTTCCAGCAAGCAGCTCTCAATAAACCCTGCGCGAGTGATTTTTGAAAAAAGGCTCATCGGTGAATCAAGAGGGTAGAATTGGCGTTTCCACACGTGAACATGCACGTGCACGTAAACGTGAGCGTACCCGAAGAAGTGTGGTCACA
>JBBAUR010000148.1:0-3965 GCA_040398075.1 Bdellovibrionota bacterium
GAGCAACTACCGCGGATCAACTACTTGCAAAAAGTGAATTGATCTTACTATCCTTTCTCTTCTCGATCCAGATTTTGCGCGACCTCGGTTTTTTGAAGATACCAAGTACCCTTTCTGTTACCGATCGGATCTAGACACTCACCTTCATAATGCTTCTCGTCTTTGCGAACGCCAGTGAGCCTCAAACGGGAATCAGGTCCACTTACGATCAACGGAAGGCGGCTTTTGCCGAGGGGATCTTGGATTGGTGCATGCTGCGCGGGGATCCTCTGCTCGCCGAGAGCAACGAGCAATGACGGTGAGCTCGCCGCTCGCTCGACATACAAGGGAATGCCTGTGTCCTGCCCTTCGTAGAAAACCATGCCCACATACACACCTTGGGGCACATCGGGAAATGAGCGTGACACATCACGCCAAAACAGGTAGCCGACAAGAACGAGAGCAACGACCGAAATTGACAGCACAGAGGAAAGAGCCCGCCGCATGATGTGCAGTGTACAAACCCTCCCGGAGGACAGCAATTCGCTAAACTGCTCTTCGTGTCAAAGCTTGACCCTTGGCCAAGGGTGTCACCGTTTCGTCCTATCGGGCCCAATTTCAGGGCAGAAAGACACTCGGCCGTCAGAAGTCGAACTGAAATATCTCGTGTACCTTGGCGCCAGGCTCGACCTTGTAGAGATTTTTGAGTAGCCCGTCACTCATACTGTAAACCCACCCATGAACAATCGGTCGTTGTTCCTCGTGCCACGCCTTTTGGATGACTTTTGTCTTCATTAAATTGCGAACCTGCTCGTGAATATTGAGTTCGACCAACCTATCAGCCCTCGCGTTTGCATCGCCGACATCATCGATATCGTGACGGTGCGTGTAATACACATCCTTGATCTGGCGCAACCACTCATCGAGTATACCGAAGCGTTGGCGAGACATTGCGGCTTTCACACCTCCACACCCGTAGTGTCCACAGACGATCACATGCTTGACTTTGAGAAACTCAACCGCAAAGGAAAGCACACTATGCAGATTGATATCGGTGTGATTAACAAGATTTGCTATATTTCGGTGGACGAAGATCTCACCGGGCTGGGTACCGGTTATCTCCTCTGCGGGCACCCGGCTATCCGAGCAGCCAATCCACAGGAACTCCGGCTTTTGCTCTCGCGCTAAATCCTCGAAGTAGCCGGAGTCTAAACCGAGCTTCTCCTTGACCCAGGCTTTATTTGCCAGAAGCAATCTCTTGTACGAATCCATTAAACACCTCCTACTTCGGCTAGCGGAAACAATCTGAATCGAGAGGGACGAAAATTACGTACCTGAACGGCGATCTGCCGATCTACTGCTGAAGCCTTGAAATCCTCCAATATCTCGAGAATATCGAAGTCTATGAACATTGCTCCTCCTCCATCGATGAGAATCGACGCTCCATTCGGTATCCGAGCTAGCTCGCGCTTCAACTTCATCTTCTGGACGAACGTGGCATCCTTTGCGAATCGGATTAGATAAAAACTATCTTCGTGCACGAGGGTGTAAGCTGCGTGGTAGTTCATGCGTAACACGACCATTAGGCCTACTGCCGTGCCTATCAGAACTCCTGTTAGGAGATCGGTTCCTATCACAGCTAGAACAGTGACGATGAAGGGGAGAAACTGATCGGAACCAGTTTTGTACATCTTCATGAAAAGGCTCGCATTAGCCAGTTTGTAGCCTACCAAAATGAGAATAGAGGCGAGCGCTGCCAGCGGAATCAAATTTAGTATTGTGGGTATAAGCACCACACACACGAGAATTAGTATGCCGTGAACAAACGAAGAGATACGCGTACGACCACCCGAATATACGTTAGCGCTACTACGAACGATAACAGAGGTCATCGGAAGACCGCCCAGGGAGCCCGCAATCATATTGCCAATACCTTGGGCAACCAATTCACGATTCGGATGAGACACTCGCTTCAGGGGATCGAGCTTGTCAGTCGCCTCGATACACAGCAGGGTCTCGATACTACCAATCAGAGCCACGATGCCGGCTGTGGTCCATACTGCTGGGTTTGCAAGCAGCGTCCAATCAGGTTTCGCTGTAGAGGCGACGAGATCCGTAATGCCGGCGATATTCGGCAAGGAAACGAGCTGACCTGCTTCTCCTGTGAGCAGGAACTCTGGGAAGAAGACCTTGAAAAGCTCATTACTTATCACGGCTACCACTACTGCCACCAATGGTCCGGGTATACGCTTGAGAAAAGCCTTGCCGCGACTAGCGAGCATCTCCCAAGCGAGGAGAATACCGACGGACAGAATGGATACGATTAATGCGCCCAAGCTGACAAAGTGTCGCGCCGAAAATACCCAAGAGATAAAAGTCTCACTTGAATTGACTGCGCTAAAAAGGCTCTCTTCAGCGTCAAATCGCTCATTCCATCCTAGCGCAAGGGGAATTTGTTTGATGATGATGATGATACCAATCCCCGCCAACATCCCTTTGATGACACTTGTTGGAAACAGCGCTGCCAAAGTACCAGTACGAGCCAGTCCCATCACTACTTGAATAAAGCCAGACAAAACCACCGCAACCAAGAACCCCTCGAAGGAGCCGACTGCATGTTGTCCAGCGATCACTGTCATGGTCAACCCGGCTGCAGGGCCACTGACACTGAGTTCACTACCCGAGATCAGTGACACCACGATGCCAGCCACTATACCGGTAACAATGCCGGCTAGCAGCGGCGCCTCCGATGCAAGCGATATACCGAGACACAGCGGAAGCGCGACCAAGAACACGACGAAGCCGGCGGCAACGTCTTGCTTGACGAAATCAAATCTGAAGAAGCGGCTACTCATGAAATTAACCTTATGGAGAAGAACAAGCTGTTGCTACCGGCTTTCTCCGGCAGACTCCAAACATTTAAAACTGCTAACTGCTGTCTGTCGACGATAGTTTTGCAACCTGTCAAATCACATTACACCGACGAGCTACTTTCCGCTCATTTATCGATTTAATCGATACTTACGATAACTTTCTTGCCCATAAATCTATCCTACATAGACCCTGCAACTGAGCGGGCTAGGGAGCGATTCTAGGCCTTCCTTGCAATCGGCTCAGACCACCTCCTGGTACAACACAATCGCGAAATTGGCTTAGCTTTGCCGCAAAAGGCTTGCAATCGTATTGCACATGCACTATCAATAGCATCCTAAGAAATTGAAAACATCCAGTAAAAGTGTTTCCAAATGAAAAGGCATACTAAACAGCGAGCTATCGTGCAGCGGTTATTTGAGCAAGCTGAGCGCCCCCTCAGCCCTAATGAGGTTTTCGAGCAGGCTCGTACAGAGCTGCGCGCGATAAGCCTGGCGACCATTTACCGAACGTAACCGTCAACTCTCCGGCGTCCTAGTACCGGATACATAAGTCTCGTACGTTTGAGCTTTCACAACTGAAGGGAGGCTCAAATATGAGAAGAAGACACACAGAAGACGAGCGCAAGGCGATTATCGAGCAAGTCCACACGAGCGGGCGGTCGCTAGCCGAGATAGCAGCGGAGGAAGGAGTTTCACGTCAGACGATCCAGAGCTGGATGCGAGCGTCCCCGACACAGAGGGGTAGTTTTATCGAGGTGCCTACTCCCAGAGCAACGGTGGTGGAGCTTCGCTTTCCTGACGGCACTGTATTGAGGGTTGAAGGCTAATGCTCTTTGGACGACAGGCTCCGCGGGTTTTGGTGTATGAACACCCCGTGGATATGAGAAAGAGCTTTGACGGACTCCACGCGATAGTCTCACAAGTAACCCAAGAGGACGCTTTGTCGGGGTTGCTGTTTCTCTTCGTTAATCGATCGAAGACGATTATGAAGATATTTTTCTGGGATCGCACGGGGTGGTGCGTAGTGGCGAAGCGCTTAGAGCGTGGAAGATTCGAGGGTAAGCGTCCACTGAAGAACGTTATTCCCGAGAGAGATCAGATGTGAGCGGGCCC
>JBBAUR010000149.1:0-3870 GCA_040398075.1 Bdellovibrionota bacterium
GCACGTTGAGCACCTTTTTTGCCGAAGACGAAGTAGCTGCCGATTGCAGCCATCAGAAGCAGAGGAGCATTTTTGTTAGGCACTCTAAGTTCAATCAGTCCATTTACAGCTACGTTAGCACCGATAGGCCCTGATGACGACCCAGGTTTGCTGGCCTCTATAAAAGAGCTGTGCACCGTATCAGAGAGGGTAGCTCTTCATCGCAACATACGCTCGCACGGCCGAAGACGAGTCTAATCCACTCATCTGACAACCCGGTGTTCGCGTGCTCAGAGGATCATCCGCACCAAGCTAAAGACGATCATGCCGACTACGAGAGCGCCGAACTTTCTCCTATCATCCACCAAGGAAGATGAAATGAAAACACTCACGCTAAGGCTTACGACCTAAAAATGCGTCTATAATCGGACGTAAAAACGCAGCAACGTGCTGGTCGAAGTGTCCGGCTCGTGCGACTTCGTTGGCCCACTCTATAATCTGAGCGAACTCCTCAAAGTGTTTCCGAGTGGCCTCTGCTGTCTCACCATTCTTACTCTCAGGAATTCGAGGGGGAGAGCAGAAAGCATCCCTCTCTTCTATATCACCCTCGATCCACTCGCGCAAAATGCGGTGATAGCCATAAACATCCGGATGCGAGTCCCGTACCCAACAGAACTTTTGGTGTGACCAATCCCACCACGAGTCGAGAATCCACTGCTCTCGCTCCGGCATTTGCTTGAATGCTTTACGTGTTGCCTCCACGTCAACTCGTGATGGTATCGGTAGGGCATCTTTCCGTTTTCGCAGTCCTTCAGGGGGATTCCGTGGCGTTATCACGTCGAGTTCAATACCGAGCGATTGAACGGCTTTCTCCCGTAGCCTGTTGTGATTCGAAGATAGGGTTTTTAGACCTTCTGGGAGCACTTCGTCTAAGATCCTCCGAAGCGCTGCCTTACCCGCTTCGCGATCCTGGTCATCGGTGCACATGCTGAGCGCCAATAGAACATCTTTTTTTTGGGCCTCCGTAAGCCACGGCGAAAACCGTTCGAGCGCTTCTTCAGCTTCGAGGATCACACGATAGCCGTCACTCCACCGGAGCTCATTCGTGACAAATGTGAGCACCTGCTCGCATGCACTCCTGAAGGAGTACGCATGTAGCAGGAACTCGTGCGTTGCCGAGATACGAAGCCCCTGTGCGGCACGACGCTCTTCGTCCGCCGAAAGATCCTGGAGGCCGGAGGTGAATACGTTAAGGGCTTCGGAGAGCACTGCGCGCGGGTTGAGTGCGGTAGCTTTCTCAGCTGCCTCAAGACCCCCAGGCGATATGTCCACCCCTACAGCAACTGCCGGCTCTCCGCCGATGATGGCTCTCGTCGGGATGATCTCGAATCCTCCTATGCCCCTTACGGCGAAGAGGCTTGGTGCATTCCTCTCGAGCACCCGACCAAACACAAAGGTAGCACCCTCTGCGAGCTGCTCCAGAACTACCCGATTGAGTAACTTAGTGTAGGCTGCACGGACATCCTCTGTTCCATCCGGGTCTACCCAGATCCAATAAATATATCCGACAGAATTTTCGTGACCAAGACTCGTTGAGAGCCCCGGCCGGGTTGCATCAGTCACCGAGGGAGGTAGCGATATAATCATGGATCGAGTCACTCCCGAGTGATCTACATGACGAAATATCTGCCCACCTTGTTGCAAGAGGTGCGCTAAGGCTGCCGGCGAAAGGTCGAGGCACGTGATACCTCGAAGTAAGACCGCCGGATGATCCGTCGGAAGCCTCGATTTCGCGAGCGCTGCCGAGAGCTCGATCAACTCTTTAAACGACCACGCCTCCTGCGTTAGAGTGACACCATGCTCAGCACGGGGAGGCGCGCTCAACAGCTCTGCGCAACTCTCGATACTCTCCCGGGCTACCTGCAGCTCTCCTCGCCGAATGGCGGCAACCGCATGTTGTATGTAGTGCAACTTGTCTGGATGACGGGTGATAGTCTTCGTCGGGTCAGATTCTGCCAATCCGTCCAGCGCATCGGCAAGGGAGTCCAGCGCTTTCCTCTGCGCTTCGGTGTGTGACGTTCTCTGACCAATCTGAGCGTCCAAGGCTTGTTTAGCACGAGCTCCCATTGTCTCCAGCACAGCCGATACCGGCGCGATCAGGGCCTCTGAGATATCAACGACCGTTGCAGCTCCCTCGCCCAACAAGACAGGAAGATCGGCGATCGCGTGCTCCACATATTTGTCGTTCACAACCATCGACAGATCGGAGCAGAGGATAATCTCCCAACCCTTCTCTCGCAGCTCCTTAATCTCCTGGGTGAGGTATTGGTGGTCCTGGCTATCAACGATTACGAGAACTGGAGTGCAGCCGTGCCTTCGGAGGAACGAGGGATCTTCCTCTGGCAGTCCGCCTTGAGAGCACATCGCTACTCGGGAAGAGAGCTGCTCGACCACAGGGCCTCGGGTCCACTCAGCTCCCATCACATGCACTGCCAAAGGATATTCGGCTGAGAGGATCGCTGTGCAGAGCGACGTAAGCTCCCGAGCATCCCTGTCCTGAGATTGCGATGACTCAGCTCGTACGAAGGTGTACAAAGGGGATCTGCGATCATCAGTCAATGCCTGAGCCGCCAATGAGCCGCTTATCGCTGGCGTGTCTCCACGGCCAAGGACCCTCAGATCTTCTTCCCGTTCACACGTAACGGTGGCACTGAAATCAGCCCCCCTCCAAAGAACCTCGTATGAGCCCGCATACTGTCCCTCACGGCGAAATCCGATGATCTCTCCTACCTCATGAGACCGCTGGTGAGAGAGACTCGGTGGTCGCATGACGTGAACGCCATCACGGAAGGGCTGAAGTCTAGAGAAAGGCTTTTCCCCGAAAGGCGTGAGGGTTGCAATACCTCTCGTGACGAAGAATCGTGAAGGCTCGGGACTCCGTAGGTCGCCGCAATATCGTTGGTACCACACCCTACCCATATCGCACTCGATGAGATCCGCTTCTCCACTGCGAAGCTCTCCGAGCACAACGTATCTTCCAAGTCTATCTACGGAGAGGGTGTCGCCTGGTTGAATCTCTGAGATATCCGAGCACTGAAATGCCAGGGTTACCAGGAGTCGCATGCGCCGCGGAAGATCGCGCAGATCGACAACTGCTTCGACAAACTGCGCGACAGCTAGACTCTGCGAGGTCTCGGATATCAGTGAGTCACAGATACTCTGCACACGGTGACTGAGTTGGCGCACATACGCTTCCGTCTTATGAAAAAGCTCAGCACTCAGATATCCATTCCGGGCAAGTTCGAGACACAGTTCGGTTCGATGGAGACTGTCTATAATAGACGAAATCTTTGCGACATGTTCGGGCGATGGTATCGACCCCTCTCCCCTGGGAAGCATCTCGAGCAGCCTGCGCTCCAAAGAGGCAAAGAACTCTCGGTGCTCGGTTAAGCCTTGGCAATAATACGTGCCAGACCCAACCCCCGATAAACCGATAAAGCGAGTGAGATGCTCCAGTAGAACGGGATCGCTCTCGAAGAGCGGCTCGACCGAAGTGATCTCCTGTCGCAAGGCGTCCTGAGCATCTGGAAAGAGAACTCCGTCCGCATCCATCTGCGCTTCAACGTCTGCTACGGAACGAGTATTTGTTTGAGAGATAGCTCCCATGATCGTTTTAAACTTTCTCACAGAGGCCTTTGCTCAATGGTCTCGCAAAAACCGCCCCTATCGGTTTTGGTCGGATCTGGGTCAGTAGTGACATATTCACACTACGGCAGACGACCCGTTAAGGGTCTGAAAGACGGTCAGCGCGGACCGTCTTTCAGAGTAAAGTTAATGTCTTAGAGTGCGTAACAAAAATGCTCCTCTGCTTCGGATGGCTGCAATCGGCAG
>JBBAUR010000150.1:0-3780 GCA_040398075.1 Bdellovibrionota bacterium
AGCTGCCGATTGCAGCCATCCGAAGCAGAGGAGCATTTTTGTTACGCACTCTTAATCAAGCACGTGGCAGATAGATCCCGGCAATCTCAATAGACCATGATTTGAGAGACATTTGTTGTCGAACCCGTGAGGTCAGCAATCCCCCGGTTCTTCATGGTTACACGCTGCGCTAAACTCTCCCGATGCCGAGATGGAGACACACAGCTAGGCATGCGCAGACGACCGCCTCTGACATCGGCGAGATGGGGGTGTAGTTGGGCAGGTTTAGCAAGTGTTATCGCAAGAGAGCGAGGGCGAGGCTGGGTACCTGGTTGGCCTGAGAGAGGATGGCCGCACCGGTCTCCTTGAGGATTCGCAGCCGCACGGCTTCGGCGGCGTCCTGGGCAACGTCGATATCTCGAACCCTACTGGCTGCGGCTAGGTAGTTTTCGTTCTTTGTAGTGAGGGTGCTTACCCCTACCGTGAGTCGCGCCTGTAGTGCTCCGACTACGCCACGTTGAGATGAGAGCTGCTCGCGCTTCTTTTGGATCATCGAAAGGGCTTGTCTGGCATCAGCCATGGTTTTTAGCGAGAAGGAGAGGAGCGGGTTGATACCTTCGCGGGTGGTGCCGAGGAGGATATTTGCCGAACCGTTGTCAGCATCGGATGCCACAAGGTCAAGAACCCCATCGCCGTCAAAGTCACTGGCAGAAACCGCATACACACTACCACCGCCGGTCGCGACGGAAGCTTCTTGGTTAAATGTTCCATTGCCACGACCGAGGCGGACACCGATTGTCCCTGTTGATACGTCGCCTGTCACAAGATCGAGCGCGCCGTCACCGTTGAAATCGCCCAGTGTGATGTTCCAGGCGGTCAAATTACTGGCATACGAGCTCGATGAGCCGAATGTGCCGTCGCCGCGGCCAAGCAGGACGCTAAACGTATTATTGACTCGTTCAAGTGTTATGAGGTCAAGAGCGCCATCACCATTTAGATCCCCAGTCTCTACGGCGCCTTGTCCTCCTGTGCCTACAGCATAAGAAACCCGAGAGTTAAATGTTCCATCCCCACGGCCAAGCAAGACGCTAACCCCACTCCCAGAGCTGTCAGCAGTTACCAGATCGGATACGCCATCCCGATTGAAATCCGCTACTTTCACGGATTGGGGATTGGAGCCAACGGAGTAGGAATTTGCGGAGGAAAAACCTCCATTTCCTTGCCCAAGAAATATTCTAACAGTGTCAGAGATTTCGTGGGCCGAAACGATATCCAGTTTTCCGTCCCCGTTGAAATCGCCGGTGGAAAAACTAGAGCCAGAGGGTTCAATATTTGGCGAGTACCACTCAGCGGCGCTGAATGAACCGTCACCTTTTCCGATGTAGGACGTTAGGGCACCTCCTACGTGGCCAACCACTAGGTCCAAAACTCCATCTCCGGTAAAGTCCCCTGTTAAAGCTGACACGGGATTACTGTATGACGGACTGCTTGTTGGAAGGTCGGTGGGAGCCGGGGTAAACTCACCATTTCCTTTACCGAGCAGGATGCTGACGGGAGGCTCAAACCCCGGGATAGCGTCGTAATTCACCGTTGCTAGATCCAACGCTCCATCACCGTTAAAATCGGCGTTCGTGATCATAAGGCCCCCAAAGTTCGAGTAGGAATTCATAGCCCTAAATTCCCCTGTCCCCAAAGCCCCGCCGATACTCGAGGAGATCTTACCCTCGGAACCGTATCCCCCCTGTACAGTCAGTTGGGAGAGTTCGCCATCGAAGAGTCCGATCCCGTTGAATTCGGTAGATTTGCTG
Organism: Bdellovibrionota bacterium; assembly: GCA_040398075.1. Lineage (GTDB taxonomy): Bacteria > Bdellovibrionota_C > UBA2361 > UBA2361 > OMII01 > OMII01. Next base: position 1,788 of record JBBAUR010000150.1, read on the forward strand.
ATTCGAAAAAATTCCTTGGAGAGGGCTTGCGCCTCGGCATCCGAGGCCTTCCTCTGTTCTACACCGTAGGTGCCGTTAGCTGATTGCTCTGCGAGCTCAGCGATGCGAATCGTGATGCCTATGAGCTGCTCGATTGCAGCGTCTGCCATGGTGAGGAGTGAAATACCGTCGTTGAAGTTCCTGATCCCTTGTGAATACACGCGAGCATCGGTGCGCAGGGATTCAGAGATGGCGAGTCCAGCGGCGTCGTCAGACGCACGATTGATGCGCAGACCACTGGAGAGCCGCTCGAAGATCCGCCCTGAGGCTTCGCTGGCATCAGCAAGTCGCTTCTGACTAGCGAGCGACTGTATATTGATTCCCAGCGTTATGGGCACAACAACACCAATTGCACAAACTACCTACTGCTACCGCAACAACACTCCACCTGTGGGAGTCACATCCAGACCTATGCAACGGATGAGCATCCCACATGGAAGATCGGGAGAATTGGGGATTTTCTAGAGCTATATTAAGGGTCTAGGAGGGCACGTCAGGGTGCTCATAGGATTAGTCCGGAGGGCTATGTAAGTGCTTGAAAGCAGGAGTGGCGGAGGGCGTAGCCTCACCTTGTTAGGCGTGTCTCTGCATCTCTAGCAAAGTTCGAACTAGGAAAGTTGGCTCTTCGGCCTTCACCCTCTCAGCCAAAGTTTCAGGTGTGTCTCCCGGGAAAACCGGAACCCTCAAGCGAGATACGATCTCACCCTCATCGTAATGCTCGTTCACCTGGTGAATAGTTACGCCGGTCTCGCACTCTCCTGCCTCGATCACCGCCCTGTGAACGTAGTCGCCGTACATTCCCCGCCCACCGTATTTGGGTAAAAGAGCTGGGTGTATGTTGAAGATGCGACCAGGATAGCGTGCAACTATCCTAGTGCCGATTTTTTTCATGTATCCCGACAGTATGATGAGATCAACTCTGAGTTCGTCGAGAACTGTGAGGATACGGCTTTGGACCTCTTCCTCACCGCCACAACTCTTGACGTTAATCACCTCGTGGGGCACACCCTCTTGCTTCGCAAATTCTATGATTGCACTGCTCGGATTGTTGGAGATGATGATCGCAGGAGAGGCGCGTAGGGTATTACCGCAGGCGCTGATCACGGCACGCGCGCTGCTTCCGCCGTGCGAAGAAAAGAGGGCTATCCTCGAAAAATCGAGCTTGGGCACGGCTATGAATTCATCTACCGGCTGCCACTGCTCGGAGCCTCGCTGTGCCGTGCCTGAACCTGGTCGGTGTTTGCTTACGCTCATACAAAACGGGCATTCGCTCTCAAAAATTTCGGACGTGTCTAAATTAGCACGAAAACCGTAAATGCCCTGGACTGTAACAAAACCTTGCTTCACAATAAAGCACGCTTGTATCCTCGGAAGTGTCTATGCTTTATCACCTTGGCTTCGGCTCAAACGTCGGAAATCGCGAGGAGTGGTTGAACGTAACCGTGGGGTTACTCCGGAACGGGATAGGAACGCCCACCGGGGTTTCGAGTCTATTTTTCAATCGAGCGATCGTCCTACGTGGGGAGGATCCCGAAAAACATCCCGAGTACCTGAACACCGTGATAGCGCTCGAGTCCGTACTTACACCGACCCAACTCATGAGCGAGCTGTTAAAAATCGAGCGCACCTGCGGTCGTAATCGTATCGAGGAGGGCAGATGGGGGGATAGAACCGTCGACCTCGACATAATCGCCTGCGGTGATGTGGTTGTAGAGTGTGAGCAGGTAACGATCCCCCACCCAAGAATGCACGAAAGGGATTTTGTGCTCATCCCCTTCTATGAGCTGTCTCCCGATTGGATACACCCGATTCTCGGTTGCTCGCTGCCGGTATTGATCAAACAGATTTCGAGCCAAAATCAAGCGGTCTCGGGTATGGGGGCCGTATGACAATAATGGCCTCTGTGACCCTCCCCGAGTAGGCTGATTTCTCCCGGATTTTGCCTCATCGGCTA
>JBBAUR010000151.1:0-3720 GCA_040398075.1 Bdellovibrionota bacterium
GCGAAAGGCAATGAATGTTGGAGCTGCGCGTGGGGACGCGAAGATATCGGCGAGCATGGTGGTGCGCCGGCGATGTACGACTCGGATGTCTCCCACTTTGGGATCTTGGCGCTCGGCCACGAAGTGCCATCGGAGGGCAATGTGCTTGGAGCGTTTCCGGAAGCGTGTCTCTTTGGAAAGAGCGACTGCGGCTTCACAGTCTTCGTACAATATGGTGGGTGAATGCTGATGAAAACCCATTTCGATGCACAGTTTGCGTAGAAAGACGCATTCTTGTGCTGCTGCGCTTAGGCTCACGATTTCGGCCTCTGCTGCGTTGAGAACTTGTAGAGGGGTTTTGGTGGATCTCCATGAGATGGCTCCACCGTTGACCATGAAAACGTAGCCGATGGATGACAGGCGGGTGGCAGGGATGTCTGCGAAGGATGCGTCTGCGAAACCGTGGATGGTTCCTGGGCGATCGTTGGTCAGTGCGCACCAGCGGAGAGGTATCTTTTTGCGTGACTGGAGATAGCGTAGGACGCGTTTGGCGGCGGCCATGTGTGGGTCGCCTGCGGTCGTCATGTATCGAGCCAGTACGGATACGATCCAGCTGATTTCCGGGACTGTGCCTGTCTGTAGGAAGAGCAGGCTGCCGATGAGTTCTCGGTACTCTGTGAGCAGATGTGGATCTGGAGTGTCTGGCACTTGCTGTAAGAGGGAGATTACTTCATCGAGTTTGCCGGAGCACGGTATTTTGGTAGGGTTGCAGTCGATCATTTTCCATTTGGTTAGCAGCTTATTGATGTATAGTTCCTGGGAGGCGCTTACTGCGCCTGTGTCAGGATCACGAATGTATTGGGTGCCCAAGTACCATTTGACGGGTCCTTCGTCGTTGAAGCGAACGCGCCTATTGCAGTGAGTTGCGAATTGTTGGCGGAGTGTTGCGCTGTTAGTGAATACGAGATTGTCGTCGACGTAGGTGACTACGATAAGAATGACGTTCTCGTGTGGGCAATCTGGGTAAATACGATCGTGAGCGGAGAGGGGCGCCAGGTGTTTTGCCAGATCTGTGATCGGGAATGAGGGGGCCGCCTTCCTCGTTTTCTTATTGTTCATGTACTTGATATGGACGCAGCCGTCTGTGACTAGCTTTGTGAGTCCGAACGTTGTACATATGGTGCACCAAAGTTGATACCAGGCTCGAGGGCTCTGGATCATGCCGTAGAGACTCTTGTGGAGTAGGTAGACATATTTGGTGGGGTCTTCGTAGCCTTCTGCGCATGCGCAGTACACTGGTGGGGCACTTTCGTCGAGCTCGCTTTCGATGAAGGCGACTGATACGTCGTAGTGGTTGACGTGGAAGTGCGGAAGTGCTGTTAAGGCGAAGACGAGGCGGAGGGTGACGAATGAAGTTACTGGTGCAAAACTTTCGAAGTAGTGCACATTTTTGATTTGTGTGAATCCTTTCGCTACGTATCGGCTTCTATGGGAGACCTTTGCGAGGTTCCCGTTTTCGTCGCGCTTGTATTTGAAGGTCCATCTTCCGCCCATGATTTTGGTGTTCTTTGGCATGTCGGAGCGGTTGACCACTGTCCAACAGTTGCGTTCACGCAGTTTCTTCATCTCGAGGTCACAAGCCTCTCGCCATTTCGCGCTGTCTGCGGCGCGCATTGCGTCTTTGTAGTGATTTGGTTCGAGGAGATGGATGGTGCTGGCTTGAGTGATGACTGTGTCCAGAGAGACGGTGAGGGCGAGTGTGCCTTCATTTTCTTCGTTGTATTCTGGAGTACCTTCGATATACTTTTGGATGGTAGCGAATTTGTCTACTTCCTGATCGCCGTCTTCGTAGAGAAGATGATACGTGTCCGACTTCGGATAATAGGCGGTGATTATGCCCGGGAAAGTGCCGTAGCCTACAAAAGTTTTGCGGACGGGTTTGTTGACCAGGCTATCGCGTGATGCACGAAAGGCTTCGTCTTGGGTGTATCGCTGGAGGTGAGTCTGCCTAGCGGGTGGTTTTATGACTATTGGCGCTAGTCGGACGCGCAGTGTACGTACTGTGCTGTCGGCTGGCTTGTCGACCGCTGGGACTCGGAGTTCCTCGTCGCTCCCTGAATCGTCCTCGGGAGGATCCTCTTGGTCTGTAGAGGTAGGGATGGCAGGGGCAGGAGCCTCCTGGTCGAAGTCGGATTCGTCCGAGTTATTCTGTAGCTCCTCCTCGTGTGGGAGATCCATATTCTTCTGTGGACTGATGAAGTCCGCGATTGCTGGTAGCGAAGGTTTAGCGGTGGTCAGATTGTGAAATGTCTGCCACGCTGGAGTCGCCGTTGCGTTCAGCTTAAACGGGTAGAGGTATGGATCGTATGCGATATGGTGACGGGTGCAGGACACCTTTGTGCCGTCCGTTATGCAGTATCCCAGGGTTTTGCGATGGTACGCGATGCCTATGAATGCGCCTTGGATGCTTGTAAGGCCGAAGCTCTGATCTTTGAGTTCGCGTCTTTCTTTGTAGATGCACGCAAAGGAGCCGTATGGCGGAATACGTGATACATCGGGCTTTGATCGGAAGAGCATCTCGTAGATCGTTTTGGTGCGGTCTGCTCGAGATGGAGTAGTCATATTGTTCAAATAGGTAGCGTGGGATATGGCATAGTCCCAGTACTTCTTTGGAGTGTTTGCATGTAGAAGCATAGCCTTTGCGGTCGATCGTATGGTGTGGACCGCGTGTTCTGCGACACCGTTGCTGTAGTGCTCGTTGACAGCGGCTACGACGTGACGGACGTAGTGTGCTTCAAGAAGAGCGTTCATTTCTTTGTTCAGGTATTCTGTACCCTGGTCCGTACGAAGGGTCTTGGGATGGGTCCCAAGTTCGGTGACTAGTCGTTTGTAGGCGTGGATGAAGTGATTCTTGTGAGCTAGGAACTCCACGTGCTTTGCGCCGGTGTATGTGCATACGAATACGACGAAATATTTGTACCCGCGTGTGGACTGGGTAGGAATTTTCCCGCTCAGGTCGCTGTGAACGTCTTCCCATGGAGTGGTTGTGCGCTCCTCTTTGTTGCTGGGTGGTGGACGTGTGCCTTTGCGAGCCTTTGACGCTATGCACGTGGGGCACGTAAGCTTGGGAACTTTCGGTTTCTCTTGGCCTTGAAGGTCTAGTGTAGCTTGCCGCTTTTGTGCGGGGTGCCCTAGTCGGTGGTGTTCCATTAGCCATTGCGTTCGAAGGGCCTGTAGATCGTCTGGGATGACTACAGCTGGTATCGGGGTCACCGCGTTAACGCTTGGCAGGGGATATATGCTGTTGTCGCGAGACTGTGGTGGGAACAAGGGCAGTAGCCACAGGTTTGTCTCGGGATCATTCGTGAAGGGTACGAAATGCTCGCACACCCACATACCGGGTTTTGACGAGTCGAGATGGACTCGATGCCCTTTCTTGATAGCTTGTCTAGCTGAATAGAGCCGGCGTATGCAATCAGGGACCACGAGGGTGGAATTCTCGTCGAGTAGTGTGATGTATCCGTTTAGGGTACCGACTCTCGCGTGCAAGTCGCCTCTATGTGTGGCCCTGCTAGCTGTTCCGCTGAAGCCAGAGACTGCGGTGTGATTCTCTGATTTGTTTCGTACGAAGATATCGTCGAAGAAGATGTGGATTGGTGTGCCACTATCGATAATTGCAAAGTGTGAACCAGGCTTTGTTTGGAGTTTGTGTGTGAGCATAAAGCTCATGTATTTGCACCC
>JBBAUR010000152.1:0-3646 GCA_040398075.1 Bdellovibrionota bacterium
AGACGGTGTGGCGATGGGGGACGTCTTCGATGACTTTGCTGTGGATGTGTTCTGCAGCACCTTACTGCTCCACCTTGAATGACGGCGCATGCTTGAAGTTGATTGGCGGCTATGTGCGATACAGCAGGGGACAGGTTAATTACTGTTATGGCCCCACTTGCAGAACTCGAAGATGCGTTGCCGCTACCTAGCTGCCCCTTGTCGTTGACTCCCCAGGAACGCACGGAACCGTCGCCGAGGCGAGCGTAGGCAGTTGCTCTGCCAGCAGCCAGATCGGTTGCCCCAGCGGGCACGCCAGTACCTCGAGCGCACGAACCGGAGATGCGCGCGTCCCTAGAAGCGAAAGGAGCAACCGCATGTCGTACGCGGTGAGCCCGCCTCGACCACGAGCAACCTCGAACCAGCCCATTGTGCGCCTGAACGCCTCGGCTCTTCGAATCGGCGCGGCGCGGTTGGAGGCTGCACTAGCGTACCTTGCCAACCAAAGATCTCCTGCTACTTGGGCCTCGGGAGTAAGAAGACGTCGATTCTTGAACAACACCTCGCGCACGATGTTGGCTTCTTGCTTGGACACGCCCTCGTTGTCGAATTCGAGCGCGACCAGGGCGTACTGCAGTTCGCCGGTCGAAACTCTCCGATCTGCATCAATCCCGCTGGGAGAGCGGGCATGCGAAAGTAAGACTGAAAAAAGTGCGGCTGCGGTGAGGATTGGATTCATATACTTCCCTCGAACAAAGACAGCTACCACGAGCATGACCTCCTCATGAGGCCACTTCTGGTAGCTAGTGATGGTCGAAGGTCGCGAGGAGAAGTTGCGTAGATCGATCCAAGAAAAACAGATCAAGGGTCGGTAGATCAAGGGTCGGTAGCGGGATATGCCGAGCAGCGCTGCTGCCTATTCTCAAAAGCCTGGGATCAACCTCATCTGAAGGCCCTGCGGCGCTCGGCTACCCAAGGCGGTTACGGTCCCCCTGGAGTACGGTCCCCCTGGAGCGCGGTCCCCCTGGAGCGGTCCCCCTGGAGCCGGCCTACTCCGCAACCTCCAGATTGATACCCAAAAGTACGGCGACCACCTCTAACGACCTTACTACTGGGAAGCTCGTGGCTGCCTGCCTGAGTAGGCCGACTCCCATAACTTCTCTCCGATGGCTTGGGATCCAGGCGCTTGGCTACACGCGAATCAATAAGGAAACTCTCTTTACTTGCGTCCGGCAAAGAAAGGTCCGATTGCCGCGCCGCCCGTTCTTGACTGAAACGCGGGGAAGCCCGGCTGCCCCTAGAAAAACCTCAGGCCCGCAAAAGAAAACCTTGGTGGAATCTCTGGTAACGAATAAGCCTGCCGCGGCTCGTCCGGTGCGCGAAGTCATCCCGGACAATGGCGGTGATGACTTTGGGGGCAGTAGGAAGAGCAGTAGCGTCCGTGCAGTGGCGGCAGTCACACGCTGTGGGACCTATCCGCTCTTCTCCATAGCGATCAGGCCGCCTTCTTCGAATGTGCTCTGATGAGAGGCTCAATGCGTATTGCTCATACTATTTTTTAATTCTCAGTTTTGCTCTCCTGCACCCTCATGCGGACTGGACCGGCCCACTGCTCGACCTGCAGATTACCGCCTGAAAGTATGGCGACCGCCCCCAACAACCCTGAGTAGACCGACGCCATAGATTGGCGATTTCTCTCTATTACCTCACCGGCCGTTCGTCAAAAGCCTGGCCTCAAAGGCGATTCAACCACATCACGAGCCCCTGAGGCATTCGGCTCGCCGAGACTCTTACGTACAAGGATTGCATGTACGCCATCCGAGTAACGTTGGATAAATTGAGACTGAAGTTGAGCTTCAAACCCCTCTTCCGGTGTCCCGACCGAATAAAGAATGAAGTCGGGATTGAGCCATTGAACGGCGTCCTCCTGCCCCGGAGTGCCGACCTGGTAAGCTCGATAGGCTTTTGAAAAAACCTCTTCGGCGTATACCTCTTCATAACGTCCATCGATGGAGATCTTGAACGATCGGGGCAACCGCCACAGGGCGAAGCTCCCGTAGTTGAAACCAACCATCACTTTGCCACCGGAGTAATGCTGCTTGAGCCATGTGATTGCACGCTCCGGGTACGAATGTGCCGAATACCCCCATCCTGCCGGCGACATCAAAAACGTTACGAGCACGTAGAGGAAAGCGCAAAGAGAGAAGCCTGTGGAGACTATGCGTCCGCTGATTCCCCAGACCGACATCCGAACGGGCCAGCGGGCGTAGAGAAACGTGGTCAGATCGATGAAGACGGGAAGTGAGAACACGGCGGAGGTCAGGGCAAAAACTGGAACGAGGCGCTCGTGCTGTAGCGCCTGATAGGCGCTCAGGATGAGATACACCCTCCCTTCTAGTAGGACTCGGGATCGAGGGACGAAGCTACCGACACACGCAACGACCAGATAAATCCAGAGCAACGTATTAGCAGGATCGAGCAACCGCGGAGCCCACCATTCCGTAATCATAGACCGCTCCATTGAAACCGCCCGAAGGAGGAACATAGGAAAGCCAGCCCCGTATGGATTGACGAATAGTGACGCTACACTTGCACTCAAGACAAGCGCTCCCCACGCAGCAAGCCGAGGAGATTCTCGGAGCGCGCAGACCGATGCGACAGCCAAAAAGCCAAAGCCGGTAACGACGCCACCATGCGCGTTCCCCCACACGAGGTACACCAGTGGCAGCGTCAAAAGCACACGGTATTGCCCACTCTGGCGGGCAGTAAGCCATACAAGAAAAGTTATACTGAGCCCTAGATACGTAAAGATGTGCGACCTAACAGGGCTCGTCCAAATTGAAGCGGCGAGAAAGAGCGAAAGCCCAAGCCATGCCCAAGCCAGCTCACCCGCCGCTGACTCGAGTATTCGCTGAGCGCGGCGCAGACAAAGAACTGTGAGGAGTGCCGACGAAAAATTCACAGCGAGAAGCGCCCACTGCCCTCCTAGCTCGAGAGCACGGTAGAATACGAGCCCCGCTAGCCACTCGTGGTCGTACCAGACCTCCTTTACGGGCGTGAAGGCAAACGTGTCTCGCTTTGGAACCTCACCAGTCAAGTCGATGAGTCGCCCGACAGCAAGCCGAGCAAAGAGATCCGGGTCCAGCTCGTGAAAAAAGAGCATCCCACCGAAGAGAATGATTGAACTGGCGATGAAGAACAGCAGTTCCGCTCGAGCATGAGTATTCACGAGACGCATGGCTATTCTCTAGTTTCACCCTCGGTTTTGATATGCTTGCGTCATTAGCTCTTCCGTTCCGCTGCATCTTCTCATGGGACGAGAAATGCTGCACGGGCTAACCCGAATGCATCACTTAAGTTCGCTGGCAGGTGGCGAACAGGGATAGAGCAAGGTAGCCCAGCCGGTGAGCCTAAACCGACCCGCGCTTGCGAGACAGAATACCGCGCCCCCATCCCACTAGCGATGAGAACTCGCTTTCGAGTAGAGCCAAATCGGCCTCGGTAACTGGAGTAGTGCAACGCACTTCGGGCTTTCTCTCGGCGTGAACAGCCGGTAAAACGCTCACGTCGGCGGCGCCCTTGTTCAGACTCACGTTAAATCCCCGATTCCCAAACGGATAAGAAAATCAATTAATTTTCGAGTTATATCAGGAAGCTGGGTATTTAG
>JBBAUR010000153.1:0-3610 GCA_040398075.1 Bdellovibrionota bacterium
ACTACCATGCTGCCTGAGATGTTTCACCTGCTGTATGATTGCGTCGCTATCCGGAAAGAACTTTGTGTGCTTTCGGGTCTCCGGCTGGAGGAGTCCGGCACGAATGCGGTCGTAGATCCAGTGCGGAGACACGCCTGTTTTTTCGCTGAGCTGTGAGACGGTAAGATACCCATTGAGCCGACGGGGATGTCTATCACGGTCGCTGCGCAAGATTCGGTTACGAAGCCTTATCACCTGGACCGTGCTCTCTAGGAGGGATTGGTGGTGTGGTGAACGATATCCGTGTTTGGTGAGAGTGTCGGCAATGTCTCGGTCGGATTTTCCCTCCCTAGCGTACTCGACAATGAGCTGTTCCATTTCGTTAGCGCCTGAGAGCCTTTTAATGGCGCCGACCGCGATGGGGACAGTGAGTGTCGAGAAATCGCCGCCGCGCCACACAATTCGTATGTTGACCGTGTCAAGTGGATCTCGATGCAGCACCACCTTGTCGATGAGCGCGCGAAGAAGATTTTTCTTGTGCTCCGGCAACAATGTGTCTTTTTCATTCCAGAGCCGAGGCAGCTTCGAGCCGAGATCCTCGAAGGCAGCGCGGATTTTTTGTGAAATGAGAAGGGGCGTGTTTTTACGCTGCACAAACGCCTCATATTCTTTTTCTGCCCGAGAAAGCTCTGAGAGAGCAGTATTCCAGCGTTTCTCGAGTTCCGCTGCGACTAGGCGGTTCTCTGGATCAACTTGGTTGAACTGCTTCTCTGCAAGCCTCACCTGGTAGCGAAGCCGCTCACACTGCTGGCGTTGTGCCATCTGGAGTTTTTCTGAACGGGTCAGCTCCTCTTTGACTGCCTCTGCGTAGAGATTGAGCTCAGCCGGAGAGAGCACCTCGAAGAACGCTCCCACCACTTGCGCATCAACTACATCAGCAAGAATGTGCTGACAGAGCGGCGCACAGTTCTGTACCTGGAGAGCGTTGCACACATAGCGCGCCCCGCCCTTGTACTGCATCGTCATCTTGTGCCCGCACACGCCGCAATACGCCTTAGTATGTGCCGGTCTTGTTTCAGATCCGCCAGATGTACTCTGTAGAAACGCCACTAACGAAGGACCGCGGAGCTTCTAGCTCCGCCTTGGCTTCATGGCTCTGTTGCTGGGCTGATTTTAAGCGGAGCTGGAAGCTCCGCGCTCCGTGGGATGTTTGGATTTACGGGGCGGCTGCAACGTACGTTGTAACCCTGTTGAGTGCTACGACGCAGACGGCGTCTGAGTTCGCTCGCAGCGCGAGCGGATTACCTTGAGGATCGTATTCTGGATGTCGCTCATGAGTAGGTGAGCCCACAGGTCCGCATAGAAGTTCAAGGTTGTCGATACTCGGAAGGTGCTCTCAAGATGTAGGACGACTTTGTCTGTGGCGATCTCTTCTATTTCGTAGCGACCGTGGAGAACATCGAAGTATCGTCCTCCGACGGTCACGTGCTCATCAAGGGTCGTCAGGGGGGTCACTTCGGGGTCTACCTTGATCTCAAATCCGATACTCTTTTCAGGAACCCACTCGTTGACCGTTTCTACGAACTCAAGGCCACGCTCAAACCTTGCATGGCGTACACCTCCAACACCCTCATGAGAGAGATCGGCGCTGAGCGGTTTTGGGAATCCTATCTTGTAAAATGCACCATCAAGGGGTTCGGTGATCAGCGGTACTCGGATGATGTTCTGCCAGACCACAGACTTCGGTGCGTTGATAACGATCTTGGTTTTGGCAGAGGAGAACGCTGTGCGGCCGCCAATAGAGCTCTCCACAGCGGAGGAGAGTAGCGGTAAGGTAAGCAACATCGGCAAGAGGTAGGTATTCAATCGTTCCTTTCTTCCACGAGCGAGGAGTAATCCGGCACACAACCCCCCGACGCTGGCGAGTGGGATAAAGGCGAAGCCGCCGACTATGACGCAGATCGCGCCCTCCCAGCCGACCAGAATTGAACACAGGAGGGTAAGTGTTGCCGCACCAAGTGGCGCAAAGGTGCAGTATCTCCACGAAGAGCTCTGTTCTGGGAAGGAGCGCCACACCGCGAGAAAGCCGATCACAAGCGGGAGTACGAAGACATAACCGAGCGTTACAACCTCAAAAAGACGATGTTGGCCCGAGATACGGGCGAGGAGGTGGCAGAATCCAGCGTACAGGGTCCCGAGCACCATCGCCTCAAGAAGGGCACGTCGGGCACGACTTCGTTTCTCCTGAGGGGCGGTCAGTGCCGGTAGGATGAAGAAGATGGCGAGAGATATGACTGCCAGTACAACGATCAGGAGATAGGTAGTTATAAGGAGCACGTCCATCTCTCCGGTTTACCGGAGGTCGATCAGAGCTGCAAGAAATAAATAGCGCTTCGGAGTTCGAGTCGGCGGAGTGGTGTGGTATCCCGGGGAGAGCTACCCCTTATGGCTCTTCGTGGAATCGAGTGGGTGCCAATGACTGCTGATGGGGCATAACCCATGGTTTTCAGCGATAAATAACGTATTTCTGCGTGAACGTGCTCGTAAACGGCGCTCTTTCTCAATAGCTCGAGGTTCCGCATCACATAAGCGAGATGAAGGAAGCGATGAAGTAGGGCGTTGCCTTATGGGAACAAGCCACCAAAAGGTCTTACCGGCTGCCCGAAGGCATCGTTGGGCAGAATGCGCGTGGTGCTCTCTGTGACGGTTCGATCGCCCCCAAATGCTCCGCCAAATGGTTCCAGGCGCTGATAGGTGGAGGTTACGATGCTATAGCCGGTGTTCCAACCAGCGCTATTAGGTTGGCTCTCGAATACGCCGCCGTAGCGCACCGGATTTCCGAGCAGATCGTTCGGTACTATGCGGGTCACGGATTCCTGGTCGGTGTCGTTTCCACCAAAAGCCTGTCCGAGAGGGTTTGGTCTCTCTGAAGTGGTGGTGATCGCACTGTAGCCCGTACTCCAGCCGAGGCCATTGTTGCGCGTAGGGGGTAACAGGGATGGGAGGGCTGGTAGCCCCGTTATAACTTCTGTGTGATCTTCAGGGCATGGAAACGAAACCTGTGCGTGTAGTGCGTTAGGCGTCACTACAGTCCCAAGACAGACGATACACATAAAAGATCTGAGCACGTTTTTGAACATAGCGCCTCCAACAGAACTTTCCCAAACACTAGCATACCTCGGTACTGTTTACCGAGGGGTGTATCATCCGCTGAGTTACCTCCAAGACAGGTCGAGTAACACGCCGTGCCGAGTGTGAGGGACGAGCGACCCGCCTCGCTGACCTGAGGGCGCTGCCAGTATGTCGTAAGGGGGGTATTTTGTGCATGGCGGGCGAAGGGTCTCGTGGCGCATACTGAGCCGCGTGGCTCATACGGTGAGTCTTCACGATGAAAGGGGTACGTGGTTGTATGATTAAAGAGGCTGTTCTCGCTCCGAGACTAATTCCACGTCACACTGCTCGGCGTTTATGGATAGTAAAATCAATTAATTTTTCCAAGCAGTTGATCTGCGGTAGCTACTCTAATCACGACCACGAGAAACCTCCGGCAAGCGAGTATGCGAGGGTCGACATTGCTAGTCTCCAGCTCCGCGTCAGGGTTTCAAGGGGTCAAGCAGAGTTGGAAAGGGTG
>JBBAUR010000154.1:0-3568 GCA_040398075.1 Bdellovibrionota bacterium
ACAACTGCATAGAGCGATGATATAATTGGAAATTTAATTGATTTTCCTATCCGTAGAGTCTGCCTTTGATACCCCCCTAGTCAAATCAGACTGAAGGAGGCTGTTGCAGACAGCTCAGGAGAACGTGGCGAATGTCTTGAGGCTCCAACACCTCATTCTGCCATGCGGCAGGCTCGATCAGGGTCGTTCCGCTCAGAAACACCACACTCAGAACGCGAAATCACCGAAGAACGTGATGTGCTGCCCCACTTGACTCTTGGCCTTTGCATTCAAGACGTATGGAGTTGCAGATTCACCATCCATATCGAAGTAGTAGGGGGTCGGTATCTCCCTCAGCATCTCCCGAAACCGCGGTCGGAGCTTGTTCTGCATCAGAGTTGTCACACTCAACTCAAGCGAGCCTTCACACGGAGAGTCGATTCCGCATCGAATGAGTCTCGTGTCAGAACCAAGCAGTTTGTTTTCACGAACCGCAAAGCTCCAGGTATCTCTCACTAAGCTTGGGGTCAAAAAGGGGCCGTTGAATTCCAACGTGAAGTATCGATCAACAAAACCACCAACCAATCGAAGCCAGGTCTTACCTGTGACTGGTCGGGGAGCGGTCCCGCGATCTTCCTCTTTGAAAATAACTTCAAGAAGCGGCCCTCCATATGCAAGTGGCATATCATAGGGCCCCCTTCCTTCCAGCGTTGCCTCGGACGGATCAAGATCGGGCGCCATGTACACGATCGGATTCCAGATCGGCTGAACTTTAATCTCAAGACTTCTTCCAGCTGGCAAGGTCGCAAAGACTCGACTGATCTGCCGCAAAGTTTGTCTGTCAAGCCGCGCTTGGGCATCCGGAGAAGCTCCCGCAGGGGTGCGCACCCCCACCGTCGCTAGCTCACCCCAGGTGGGCTTGTACGAGAAGGTGATGGTATCGGGAGATGCGCTCCGCTCCCGGAGGATCCCGTTCAGCAGTTGAGTGGAGATAGTGTAGGCAACATCAAACGGTCTTTCACGCCGATCAAGACCATCAACCGCGAGTGGATCCCCTTGTGGTGGAACAGAGAAGAACGTGGGTTTGAGGTTTCGGACTATCTCCGCAGAAAGGGTATTAACGACATTGCTTCCTGCAGAATATAAACCGCTTACAGATTTGCTGTTTACAAGCGCCCAGCCATTAAATACGTCGTGGTCTGTGAGCGGTTCCTCGCCCACCTTGAGCGGCAAGAACGCCTTAGTGAGTAACACGGCCTCTTGTGTATCCGGTTGGCGGGCAAACCACGTTGATTGAAAAACCTGCTGCAGCCCCGCACGAAAGGTTCGGATTACGTCCTCTACATCCGCAAGAATAAAAGGTTCCGCGCAGGTACCCTTGTCGGCGCGAAGACTCGGACGAAAGAAAGAGAACACCCCCTCCTGTCCGAGTTCTACCTTGAGACGCTCTAACATCCTCGGCGCTGAATTCAGAAGCACTTGATATACAGATGGATTGTCATTAGCGACCGTATTTGCCTCGCTGTTGTTGACCCGCAAATCGCGGCACGTAGCCCAGGTATTAAGCCACTCAAAGCCCTCTGTGGTGATTAGTTCATCAGGAACGAGTCCGCGAGGCCGCACTACGCACAGAGAACCCTTCCAGCGAACCTCCATCGAGCGAAGATATGCGTTGAGTGAACCTTGTAGCCCACTAACCGCTACATGGCCCTCAATTCGACCTCGATCTTCACGAGATGCATTCAAAAATCTATACCGCACTTCGTCAACCGCTTTGATTGTCAATCCCTGTACGTCGGCTTCCACCTGATCGACACAGAGTTCAAAATCAGCACTTTCGGGAGTTGACTTAACACAATTAGAAGCCTCAACGTTCAACAGACAAGCGGATTGCGCGACCGGTTCCGCAATAGCTAGGCATAGCTCGCGCGCAGCTCGATACGCGGCGAACTGGACAAGAGCTTCGGAAAAGGCCTGGTCATAGGGCGGAAATGACGATCTGTCTGACAGCAGGGGCTCAGTTATATCATCATAATCGATGCAGGCTTGGAGTATGTTTTGATTGTCATCGTATCGAGGTATTTGGCGAGCGTTTGCGGACAGGTCGGTATTAAAGGTACTCAGTGAGGGGTATGGGAGGAGCGCACGCACCTGTGTCTCAAGGCCTCTTTCGACGTCATTGGGATCAATAAAGCCAAGCCCTCTGTCCGTTATTTGAGCACGTATTGATCGGTAGCTGAAATCCGGATCGGCACGAGAGGAGGCCCCCCTGTCTCGCCGCAAATCCCAGAAGTGTGTGAACGACTGTGCAAAGATCTTCCGTGTTGAAAGAGAAACGAGCTCGGCTCGAATCACACGAACTGGCCACCGAAGATCGTTCAGCAAGGGAACATCTGCACTGAAGAACCCGCTTCGATATATTTTTCCGTTCACGATTCGTCGTCGTGCCGTGACCGTTGTCGAAACAGTGAGCGTTTCGTCCCCATTTATGCGTACAGCGAGATCTCCTCGTTTGATGAGGTCGGCAGAGACATTGGAAAAAGCACCCCGTACCTGAATCGTGCCGGTGCCGTTGTCATAAAAGGAGGTAACAAGACCGCCAATTGGATCATAGACGATCTCTTCACCGAACATCGGTTGGCTGACAGCGATACTAGGCTCGGGCGGCAGAGTGCGCTGCGACAGCGCCTCTGAAAGCGACACTAAGGCGAGCGCAAGGGATATGCAGAGAGAAAAGAGCGAGTATCGGATTCTTTGTTTCATAACCGGCTCCGCGACGACAATTAGTTAAGACAGAGGCCAGCCCCCGGTCTATCGCAAAGGGACCCAGCTCAGCAAGCGTATCAGGAGCTGAAAGATCAATCACTTCTTCGTAAGTACCTGGTCTGCGGTCGCCGAGCGGGTTGCAACGTGTGCGGTACGGTTGGTTGAGGTCCTGAAGGCGTGCTGCGAAGCCTTGGTGTAGCAGGACGGAGTCTTAAGGATTAGGGAAACACGACCGCTTCACCCGAGGGCGATCTGATACCCTTGATAGAGCTCGATAGCCACACCAGCAGGTATTCTCCAAGGAACGGGTGTAGGTGAAAAGCGGTGTCGGGGCGTAATGAGAGACCGAATCTAGAGGGCCCGATCGGCACTACATGCATGACCTTCGTGAGCCCGGGCTCGTTTCGTAGATCGTGTGAAGCACGCACCTCTATGCGATCCAAAGGTTTGACAAGCGTGCATCGGGAGACGAGTAGGAGCGATCGATCACCTCCAAGATTCCAAGCGTAACATCCTAAAAACTGATGCGATCGCCCAATCTCTTCTCTACGGAGATTTTCGACTATCGGCTCGATATCATCGTGCAGGTGAGTGAGCGAATACAGTGTCGCAGCTTCGGGAGTTACTCGTTGGAGGGGAGAAAAGTTTGCCCAGTCGCCAAAAGCACATCGCCAAGAGCCCATTCCAACCTGAATGAGAGATGTCAACAAGAAGCCGGCTCCAAGAAATAGTTTATGTAACAGGGTGGTGACAGCAGTTGCGAGGCTCTCGATGAACTACCCTGCTACGACTCGTTTGAGCCGGCTCCTGATGACTTCTAAAA
>JBBAUR010000155.1:0-3551 GCA_040398075.1 Bdellovibrionota bacterium
ATATTGACACCCTACTATATTCAGACTGGGTGTTCAAAATAACGGGTACCTATCAGCGCAACGGTAGACTCATACTGCTCGCTCGAAAAGACGACACCTCGGCGCTTGGCAACTTCGCGAGCGCGTTCCAGGAGTGGATCCTCTACCCGCGGACGGAATACCGAAGAGTGTCCTCGTAGTTGAGGAATGAAATCGTGCGTCAGAAGAGATTTGAGGTGTATTATATTAGCTCCGTGATCAGCCATCAGCTCGATAAATGTGTCGATAGCTGCAACATGATGCTCCCATGAGAGCGAGTTGATATGAATGATCGGGTACGGTGATCCTCGCTGTGATTTGACGCGCGCTAAGGTAGCAATACCTCCGAGAACTTGCTCGTATATTCCGCCAAGGTACACGTTCTCGTACTGCTCTTTTGTAACGCCGGAGAAGCTCACACTAAGACTATGAACCCGAGAATCGACCAAAAAAGTGGCAAGATCCTGATCGAGGTACATTCCGTTGGTGAAGAAATCCACGAGCACTTCGTAATTAGACAACTACGACAGGAAATTCCTGAACTCTGGATGGATCGTCGGTTCGCCGTAGCCAAAGCAATGCACGTTGAGCGCGTGCTGGAGCAACGTTTCTAGAGAAGTTTGCACCGCATGTGCGTCGATGAAGCCACGCTCCTCGGTTTTCAGTGCTACCAGACGGTACGGATTGAGTGCCGAAAATGTCGGGCACATGGCGCATCGTAGATTACATACGTTGCTTATCTCGAGAAAAAGCTCGATAGGCCACTGAGGTAGGGCTATACCACGAGCAAACTGAGTAAATGAACGAATAGTCTCGTCTTTCTGGTGAGCATACTGTGCCACGAGCGGTAACCGATCGATCTTAGGCTCCGTATGGCTCATGACCTTTGTGCTCCTCGAGGGTGTAAGCAATTACTGGGATAGACACAGACATCGATTGGCATCATTGCTCAATCGGGATACCAGCTCGTTTCGCCATCTCAATCGTCCGCTTCTGTGCGTTCTCGTACTTTGTCCTGTGCGCGTCACTCTGCGCATTCCCTTCAACTTGTAGGCGCCAGCAGTTCTCGCTGTTCACTGCTTCAGCAAAAGCTCCAGCAAAATCATTACGTTTTTCGTAAGTCATAGAGAGCCAAAAATAAGCAGCCCCTTTGTGGTGAAGGTTTTCGGGGCCCTCACCATAGTTCGCGATCGCTGTACGGATCAGGCTTTCGGCTTGATCGAAGTCGGCGTTAGAGCGCGATTTGTCGAGGAAGACGCGACCTGCGTTGTGAAGTAGGTTCGCGTAATGCACAGTGGGGGTATTAGCTGGAGCGTTGGCGAATCGACTGAGGATTGCCTCCACCTGTTCGTAGGGGACGGGGTCAGTGCTTCGGGCTCGGATGAGAAAGGCATTAGCGGTATTTATCGTGGCTCCGATGGCGTTCTGCAAGCTGCTGATGCGAGCTTCGTCCCCGTAATCAGCAACATACGACCGAATGTAGAGCTCACACTCCAAGGCGCGTTGATGGTTATCTGCCAGGTCACAGCTCTGTAATGACTGCACCCACTCATTTCGACGATAGTGACACCATGCTTTAAGGGCAAAGAGCTCTTGACGGTGCTCTGGCGGCATATCTCTTTTCACTAGCTTATCAATATCGGCAAGGGCGTCGACATATTGACCCCTCTCATAGAGTCCCCACGCGGTAGAGATCGCCGCCTTGCAAGCAGCAACTGCGGCATCTGCAGCTTCTGTACCAGGGGAGTCCGTGGCGCCATTTGTTGAGGGGGGGGTAGAGGGCCGGTGTTGGGAAGTCATGACGATCGTCCTGTGCACGGTACAACTACGACACCAGATCCTACCATGAGGTCTGCGCTATCGGAAAGCTGTTACACCGAGTGGACTCCTCGTTGCATGAGGCATAACCTGTTGGTATCAGCAGCTAGAAAGGATGAAGCCCCTCGGACGCTTCGGGAAATAGCAGGGAGTGCTTTGTTGTTGACGGTTTGGTCAAGCGACCTATACTCAGCGAGCTGGTTTAGTTGCTCCTCGAGCATAGTCCCCATCGATATCTGGATATCTCAAGGCCACTGAAAAAGATGAAAGATCTCCTTCTGATCGACGACGATGCCGAGATGCTTCAAAGTCTCGCCCGCGTGCTGTCACCGCTGATTACGCCGCTCACATTGAGCAGTGCAGGTCATGCCGAAGTTGCCATGCCCATTGTGATGGTCGAGCAGCCCAAGGTAGTAGTACTGGATCTGTGTCTTGACGAGCGGGTTGGAGTGGATAGCGGCTTTGCGCTCCTCGAGATGATAGTGGCGCAGTCGCCGACGACGCGAGTCATTATTCTTACCGGCCACGGATCGCTTTCTCACGGGATACGGGCCCTGACGAAAGGGGCTGCCAGCTTCTTGGAGAAGCCAGTCGATCCAGCACACCTTGCAGCCCTGGTTCTCGACGCTGCTCGCCAGGCTGAGTTGCGACGAGAGTATGAAAGGCTGCGTCAGAGTAGTTTAGATTCTCCACTCACGAAGCTTGTCGGAGCGAGTGACGAGATAACCCGTTTACGAGAGCAGATCGATTTTGTTGCTACCACTCATCAGCCGGTCCTTATCCTCGGTGAAACCGGAACTGGTAAAGGGCTGTGCGCACGACTCCTTCATGAGCTGAGTGCGCAAGCCAAAGGCAAATTCGTTCATTATCAACCGAATTTCGGCGGGGGAGACCTCGTTCAGAGCGAGCTGTTTGGCCATCTCAAGGGGGCTTTCACAGGCGCCGAAGGCACGCGCAGAGGACTGGCGCTCGAAGCCCATGGCGGCACACTTTTCATAGACGAAGTAGACGAAGTGCCCGCAGAGACCCAGGTGAGGCTTCTCGACCTGATCCAAGAGCGCAGGGTACGAGCTCTTGGATCTGACGCTTTCCAGGTGGTAGACTGCCGCTTCGTTGCGGCTACGAATCAACCTATCGCGGTAGTGCTCGAGGAGGGAAAGGTCCGTCGGGATCTCTATCATCGTATCGCGCATTGTATTATCGAGGTCCCGCCGCTGCGCGCACGCCTGAGCGATATTCCCCTTCTCTGTGAGCAGATTCTTTCGGATCTGCGGATTCGTGAGGCTCTGAATGTGTTCGATATAGAACGAAGTGCCTTGGCGATGCTGCAGCAACAACGGTGGCCTGGGAATATACGAGAGCTTCAAGCCGTAGTGACAAATGCGGCTTATCAGGCGCGTTATAGGGGTCGCTCGGTTGTCGAGAGTAATGACCTGAGAGGACTGGGTAATCGTATCGATCACGGAGCTGAGACTGAATCCTCGGGAGGGAGCTTCCACGAAGCGGTACTGGCATTCAAATCGAGGTTGGTGCGCGAAGCGCTATCACGTTCCGGGGGTAATCAGCTCAAAGCTGCAGCGGAGTTGGGGCTTGATCGCAAAACGCTGCGTCGTCTGCTATCGAGTGCAGACTGAGGTAGCGAGCGGTATACCAGGTAGTAGCTAAGAGTGCGTAACAAAAATGCTCCTCTGCTTCGGATGGCTGCAATCGGCAGC
>JBBAUR010000156.1:0-3541 GCA_040398075.1 Bdellovibrionota bacterium
TGGGTAGCCGGTCTCGAATCTCAACAGTAGTGACGACGAACTCCAAAATACTACTTGATCTCGATCAACGGGGCAGAGAGTTGCTAGGTCGGGTACGTTCACGTTTACGTTTACGAGCGCGTTCACTCAGAAATACGTTATTTATCACTGAAAACAATGGATTATGCCCCGTCAGCAGTCAATGGCACCCGCTCGATTCCACGAAGAGCCTAAAAAGGGTGATGAGATTAACGCACGCATCGAGCGGACATAGTTTTCCCCATAACCATATCGAGTTGACTCAAAAAAGCTGGGATGCTCTAAAGCCAGCAATGATGGTATGCCGCTGATCGGCGAAGCCTTTTCCTTCGAAATCCATTTTTTTCGGCCTCAAGCTCGGTGGCCTTGACTACACCGAGTCCTACCCACTCGATTTCACGGAGAGCGAATTAATTCAACTCTGCCTTCGGTGCGGCTTCGGGCTCTAAGCCGCAGCACATTCACAGTTTCGCTGAATCCAATCCACGATATCAGGAAGGATGGTAGCTATATTGTCCAAAATGAGGAAATGCGGAAGGCCCGGATATACCTTGAGGGATTTTGTGCAGGTGAGGCGCTCGTAAATGTATTCCACGTAATCTTGCGGAAAGATACTATCAGCCCCTCCGTGAACGATTAAGACCGGGGTTGTTATGTTTTCGACGGGTCTGGTGAGTTTTTGAGATACAAGCGAAGCCATGCCTTTCAGCCGGATACTTGGGGTCATGAGTGGGTCGTTGTGAAAGAGCTCTTTGGCGGTTCCGAGCCCTCTTATTTTTTCGGCAGCAAGGTTCAGGTAAAGCGATATCGGGACCTTCATTTCGGGTAGGATTCTGGCGAGCAACCGAATCGCGGGCTTCATCATTTTACTCAGTTGAGGCGTGCGAGTTAACTTGACGCTCTGTGGGTCACCGAGATCCGCAAGATTATGGCAGATTGCGCAGGCGATCTTCTCTTCGAATGCGGCCAGATAGAAAGACACGATGCCGCCCTGGCTAGAGCCGGCGATCGCTATCGGGTCTCCAAACCTGCTCCGTGCATATCTCACCACGGCGCTCATATCGCGCATTAATTCTGCTATGGTTGCGCTGCCTCGCGCTCCCTGGCTCCGTCCATGACCGCGAGGGTCGAATCCCACGATGTTGAAGCCACTGTCAGCAAGAGCAACGAGGAGCTCTCCGTAGAGAAGGGCGTAGGCGTTGGTCCCTGGTATGAACACGACCGTTGGCTTTCCCTTTCCTACCTCTATTATTTCGAGCTGTAGCTTCAAGCCGTCGGAGATAACCGAATCCTGCTCGAAGCGATCAAAATAGCTCCTTACCCCGCGCTTTGTGCACATCGCGTCCAGGTAGCGCCTCAAGTCATCATTGCTGATCGTCATAATGTTCACCCATCTCAAAACTCTAGTACGACTGAGGGAGCGCAGGCTAGGGAAGGAATCGCCCCCCTGCTACGTACGAAAGCGGCTCTTGAGTGTCCTCTCGAAGGGGGAAAAGTTGCGACTATCTGGGGAATAACTAGCTTGCGTGGTCTTCGGTTCTAGTATAATTCTATGTGTGCAAACCCTGCGTAAGTGATTTTTTAAAAAGAATCACTCGCAATAGCGGGGCGAGTGCGATCTTGGCGTAGCCAAGTTGCGCCGTAAGAGACAAAAAACACTGTGCCTGCAGAGTGAAGCTGGGTACGTGCCGAGAAAGTTAAGGCCATTCACGGGTGAGTCGGTTTTAACCAACCAGGAACGCAACGGAAGCGGAGCGGAGTAAGAGCTATCGCTTTGAGCGTTTGCACGCCTCTTGAGCTTCGTTTCGAATGTCAAACAGTACGGTTTTAACAGCTACAGTTTCACACGTCCGGCATAGAGGAGCTTGTTGTTTTCTGCGGCGCCATTTGGCCTCTCGGATGCTCTTCATGGAGGTCAAGATTGTGCTGGCACAGCTGTTTGCATTCATTTTCAAGAATGAATGAGGATAGATTTACAGTATAGAAGTTCGGCTGCTTGCTCACCTATGTCTCTACGCTGGCTCTATCTTGACCTCAATTCGTACTTTGCCTCCGTAGAGCAGGCGGAACATCCAGAGCTGCAGGGTCGACCGGTCGCAGTGGTGCCGATGCTGGCAGACACCACCTGTTGCCTTGCCGCAAGCTATCCGGCGAAGAGTCGTGGTGTTCGCACGGGCACCTCTATTCGCGACGCACGGCGCATGTGCCCGGGGATCGTTTTCGTCAAAGCCGATCACCGCAAGTATGTGCGCTATCACAAACGGATCGTCGAGACGGTAGATACCCACCTTCCGGTCAAGAAGGTGCTGTCCATAGACGAGATGGCGTGCGAGTTGATCGGCCGGGAATGCGATGAGCGCTTCATTCGCAACAAGGCCGCCGAGTTGAAACGAGCGATCGCTGCGATTAGCCCAGCGCTGACCTGCTCCATAGGTGTGGCTTCCAATCGGTACCTGGCGAAGGTCGCTAGTGATATGCAGAAGCCTGACGGATTGACTATTCTTCACCAGCACGAACTGATCGAACGTCTTGCTGTGCTCGAACCGCGGGACTTTCCCGGGGTAGGGCCGCGGATGGAGGAGCGATTCCATGCACGCGGCTGCTACACTGCAAAGCACCTCTTTTCGCTCTCCGCGCGGGAGATGGAGGGGATATGGGGGGGGGTCGTCGGCCAAAGATTCTTTGACCTGATACGCGGGCAGAACCTTCCCGAGGAGGATCACGAGCGTAGCTCAATCAGCCATTCCAAAGTTCTTCCCCCGGATGCTCGAAGTCACGCAGCGGCGTGGCCCGTAGCCGTGCGTCTGCTGAGCAAGGCGTGTGTGCGATTGCGGAGTGAAGGCTTGTATGCGAAGGATCTCTGGCTCTCCATTAAGTTTCTCGACCGCGACCCCGCCAAACGGAAGTGGCATCGGAGGGTACGATGCTTCGAGACCCGCGATAGTCTGCACCTGATTGAAGAGTTGGAGAAGGCGTGGCGTGAGGTTCCTGTCAGGGCTATCTTGCGTGTTGGGGTCGCCCTTTCTGGGTTAGTACCCGAACAACAGCATCAGATGAGCCTCTTTGAGGACGAAAAGCGCGAGGCGTTGATGAGTACCCTGGATGCTGTAAACGGTAAGTTCCGAGACGGGGCGGTGTTCGTGGCCGATTCGTACAGAGCGTTAGGGACAGCCACCAATTCAATCGCATTTCAACGCATCCCAGATGAAAACGAATAGAGCGCTCTCGCGGACCTGCTTATCGGCTCATCACAACTCGAAATGCCACTGGACATCCAGACCGGCAGGGTAAAGGGGCTCTACCTCTATCGCGGGTTACGGCTTTTGGGTTGAAACCACAGAGGACCTGAGAGGAAAAAGATGAAATCTCTTCGGCGTCGGAGCGCGAAGCTTCTAGCTTCGCTTAACAGCTGAAATACCTGGCGATGCTGAGAGTTTCAGGCGGAGCTGGAAGCTCCGCGCTCCGGGGGGAGGCCAGGCACCTTTTTTAATAAAGAGAAAAAGAAGAACAACGAGGAAAAGAC
>JBBAUR010000157.1:0-3504 GCA_040398075.1 Bdellovibrionota bacterium
GGGTACGCGACGCCTTTATCAAAGACACCGTAACCGGGGTAACCACGCGGGTGTCGACTGATAGTGCGGAGAACCAGGGGAATGCACTATCAGATGTCACCGCCATCTCCGCCGATGGCCGCTTTGTTGCGTTTAGGTCTTTCGCCAGCAACCTAGTAGCTGGAGACACAAATGGGGTAGGAGACGCCTTTATCAAAGACACTGTAACCGGGGTAACCACGCGGGTGTCGACTGATAGTGCGGGTAACCAGGGGGATCAAATGTCACATGTCTACGCCCTCTCCGCCGATGGCCGCTTTGTTGCGTTTGCTTCTTTTGCCAGCAACCTAGTGGCTGGAGACACAAATGGGGTACAAGACGCCTTTATCAAAGACACTGTAACCGGGGTAACCACGCGGGTGTCGACTGATAGTGCGGGGAACCAGGGGGATGGATCTTCATATGTCACCGCCCTCTCCGCCGATGGCCGCTTTGTTGCTTTTAATTCTGATGCCAGCAACCTAGTAGCTGGAGACACAAATGGGGTAAGAGACGCCTTTATCAAAGACACTGTGACCGGGGTAACCACGCGGGTGTCGACTGATAGTGCGGGCAACCAGGGGAATTACTCTTCAAATGTCAGCGCCCTCTCCGCCGATGGCCGCTTTGCGGTGATGCAGTCTTCTGCAACCAACCTCGTTGCCGGAGATACTAACGGCACCTCGGATATTTTTGTTAAAGACACACTGACCGGCACGACCAGGATGGTTAGCACCGATAGCCAGGGCAACCAAGGAGCTGGCCTGTCTAGCCTTGGACGGGGCACCATCTCCGCTGACGGACGCTACGTGGCATTTAACTCGTTCGCTTCTAACCTCGTCGCTAACGACACAAATGCCGATTGGGATGTCTTCGTCAAAGACCTAACCCAACTAGGCGTCCAAACCATGGCCGGCATGGTAGTCTCCAATCGGGTAAGCGCCGGCGTAACCCTCGGCCTAGTCCAAAACTATCGAAACGAACTCCTGCAGTACCGTTCGAACATAGGTGCGAGCACCCAGCGCATTCAGAGCTTTGTGAGCAACCTAGGTATCTCATCTGAGAACTTCAAGTCTGCAGAGTCGCGAGTCGTGGATGCCGATATCGCTGCAGAGGCTGCAGAATCTCTCAGGCTACAGATCCTCCGCCAATCAGCTACCTCGCTCCTACGCCAAGCCAATCTTGCACCACAGATAGCGCTCGACCTGTTGCGTAATGCGTGACGCCGTCCGATGTTCGCATAATCCATTCGGTCAGGTCGCTGAATGGTTGGGCCGTGTAATTACTTCCCGAGCACCTCATGCATCTTCGCCCCGATCTGGTGTGGCGAACGCACGATGTGGATCCCGGCAGCTGACAGAGCTTTGAACTTCGCTTCGGCTGTGTCGTCTCCTCCGCGGATGATCGCACCCGCGTGACCCATGCGGCGTCCTGGAGGTGCGGTTGCTCCCGCGATGAACGAAACCACAGGCTTCTTCATGTGCTCCTTGACCCACTTGGCTGCATCGACCTCTGCACTTCCATCGATCTCGCCGATCATGACGACCGCATCGGCATCGGCATCCTCGTTGAAGAGCTTCAAGCAATCGATGAAGTTAGTGCCGTTCAAAGGATCGCCACCGATACTGATACAGGTTGATTGGCCCATGCCGAGATTTTTCCCTTTTCCTCAATACCGGGGCTAGTGCCGTCGATGAGCGAACCAACGACATCAAAGTCCTGGGCAGAAGGGTCCTAGAGGCTATGGTTCGACAGGCTCACCACAGGATGGTTCGACAGGCTCACCACACAGCCCTTGCCGTGAGCTTGTCGAGCGGTCGATCAACTCCCCTGCTACGACTCATTTGAACTACCTGTGATGAGCAACGTCGAACCAGCGCCTGATGATTTCTAAAAACCGCTGCCTTACTGACGGAACACGAGCAGTCTATTTAATCGCAGGCTTTTTTGCGCAGCGGGGCACCTCCGGGTGCCTTTAGGTGCAGCTGTTAGCAGAAGAACCTTGGCCACCCACGACAAAGTCACCTAAGCTGCCAACTCCCGCTCTTGCGTGGCTTGCTAAACCCCTCCCAAAATACTGCCGCCCGACTATCAACACCGCCTCTAACTTTCTCGTTCGCTGATATAAGTCGAAAATTAATCGGTATTCTATCTGTGGGCTGACTGCCGGGTGCGGAGATACAAGCCCCGGTTCAGCACGAGAAACCTACGCGCTCAAGCTTCGCCCCGCGGGGACTTCGGTTGGCCCCAGTGGGAGAGCCTACCTCCCTCATTCGGAGAGATGCGCGCTAAAAGCCAACACCTCATCCAGAGTAGCAAAATGAAGATTTAGGTGCTCGAACTCTCCCGCACCGGTCACCGCAAATCCCTCCTCACTGCGCAGCGCATAGATGCATGGTCTCTGCCGTGCCTGACAGTCGAGATACCACGAATTACGCAAGGCCGTGCGCGTTGAACTCGTGAGGAGCAGGAACCCGCGCACACGAGCGATCGATAGTCGCCTTACTTCATCCTGCCGCAGACGATGTCGAATGTGACGGCTTCCAACACGACTCGCCGAGGCTCTGCCGCGAATGAGCTTCTCTACATCATCTGGTGACACTCTGCGTGTTTTTCGGGACATACGAAAATGTTACTTCTTCGCCTGACGATATGGTAGCCTTTTACGGATATCTCAAAGCGAGCATAGCATGGAGAACTCTCTCGTAGTTAGTTTCTGTCCAGAAACACCGATTTCCATACGAACTCTCGCTTATATTCCCTGCGAGGCAAAAAGATCTTCATCGATAATTCCGGGTCGCTGCTCGAAAATTGAGGTTTTTCGCGTCTTCAAACAGAGTAAGCGCATGTCGCTGGTGAATATTGAATCATTTCGAGGAGCGAAAAAGGCCTTGTTTCTTTGGTTTCTGTCCTGGCGGACAGAAACTAGCTAACGTTGGCACAACCTGTGCCGACTCCGAAATATCCCCCTATTCGATGAGACACAGATGTTTGGCATCACGTTGGCAGCAATTGGCGGCACACTGCTCAGCTTTACAGATGCCGGGAAGAAATCACTCTCCACGATCTTTTCACCGGAGATGATGATTCCGCTCATGTTTAGTTTCGCCATCGCCACCAATCTCTCGTATCTGCAGCTCTTCGGGGAGCATGACCTAACGGCAAAGCGTTTCTCTGAAGCCCAAGTCTATCGAGATGGGCATGGGCTTATGCTGAAGGAGGGTACAATCTTTGGGCTCTTCGTGGAATCGAGTTGGTGCCAATGACTGCTGATGGGGCATAATCCATTGTTTTCAGTGATTAATAACGTATTTCCGCGTGAACGTGCTCGTAAACGTGACCGTACCCGCCCTAGCAACTTTCTGCCCCGGCGATCGATACCTAGTAGTATGCTTGATTATGAAAAATTGGATGTCTACCGCATAGCTCTGGAGTTCGTCATCACTACTGTTGAGATTCGAGACCGGCTACCCAGGGGAAACGGAG
>JBBAUR010000158.1:0-3473 GCA_040398075.1 Bdellovibrionota bacterium
GGCAACGATGCGCATACCGAGTTAGCGACAGTTGGGGTGTACCAGAGATAGGGGGCGCATACCGAGTTAGCGACAGTTGGGGTGTACCAGAGATAGGGGCCTTTGTCGAGATCACCAACCTCTCGAAGTACATCGCGTACACGTACCTCGTCAAATTTCCAGCCGAAATATGCACACGAGTCCCGCAGTCGATCGATGTGGCGATGCTCGAGAAAGTATCCCTTCCCGGCTTCCCAAAGCATCGTCTCGAATAGCTCGAAGCACTGTCGCTTCTTCGTTACTGCACCGGCTTTTGCCAAGCACTCGTCGTACTCACTCCTCCACACCGAGTCCCAGGTGATACCGCCTCCGATGCCGTACTCCATCTGCCCTCGATCTCTGTCTATGAGAGCTGTTCTAATGGCGACGTTGAACACCTGTCGCCCATCGGGCGCCATGAATCCGATCGAACCCGTGTAGATTTTACGCGGTGTGGTCTCGAGCTGCGCGATAATCTCCATCGTACGACCCTTGGGAGCACCCGTAATGGAAGCTGCAGGGTACAGCGCCTGCCAGAGGTATATCGGGAATATCCCTCTTGTTTGTGTATCCGGACAAGCCAATCCTTGTAACCATCATCGCAACGATCCTTCCCGGCCCCCCCTTCTCTCGAGAGATTGCGGCGAATACCGGATCCCCTACACCGAATGTTGCTGCTCCACTAATAACCGTTGCAAAGATCTGATCGTCGTTGCCAGCAAATTGAAGCTGAACATCAAGACCTTGCTTTTCAAACAACCCCTCCTCCATTGCCACGTACAGAGGCAAATAAAGCAGGAACTTCTCCTTTCCGAATTGAGCAATGACTACTTTTTCCCGAGCAGCCTCGCCGAACGCCGCTGGCGCTGCGAAGGTCATCAACAGGAAAACGAAAACTATAAATCGCGCGAGAATTGTTGGAGCTCGAAGTTGGTGAGTCATAGTGAGAAGAATAGCAGTTATAACGTTTTGAGCAGCGGACACCTGGAATGCATCCCAGCGTAAGGTGGTCCGATTGCCTTGTTTTGGACTACCTCAAATGTTCGCTCAGGCCAGCTGTCTATGCAACTCCTTCAGATCGGGTTGGAACCACAGAGGACTTCAGAGGAGCACAGAGGTTGTGGTTCAAAAAGCCATTCAGTCAAAGGATTTTGGCTATTTTTCCCTTGTTCGTTTCTAGCTGAAGCGGAACATAAACACCTGTCCAAAAAATGCGGTCCACTTCAGCGCTGTATTACGCACGACGCCTGAGTGGCTCAACATCTTCTATGACTGATTCATCTACCTGGCTCAGCTCCCAGTTTTTTTGCAAATTCATCCAGGTCGAGGCGTTTCCCCCAAAAGCCTTGGCTAGAATAATAGCCATCTCTGCTGATATACCGCGACGCCCCTTACAAATCTCGTTTATCTTTGAAGGGTCCATCTTTAAGTGACGAGCAAGCTGCACCTGAGAGAGTCCGTTCTCCTCTATCATCTCTTGCAGGATCTCGCCTGGGTGAACCGCTATTGGAAAATTACCGTCGTAAGTCTTCATATAAATCCGTCAATGGTAATCCGTAATCTCAACTATCTCTGCGTTCTTTTCGTCCCAAATAAAACAAATGCGATATTGGTCATTAATTTTAATAGCGTGCTCTCCCTTCCTATCGCCCTTTAGCGCATGAAGCCCAAGGCCCTGCCTCGCACTTAGGTCCTTGATAGATTCTACAGCAGCAAGAAATGCTAGCCTTCTTCTTGCTACTGCATGAAGAATTGATGGAAGTGCTTTTCTTGCCTCCTTAGAGTCGACTCCCATAGCAATGTCCCGAGTCGCTCTATCTCTGAAGGTTTTTATCGCCACATTGTTACTATGGCACAATCCCGTAATTTTTGCGAGTTGATTTTATTTGCTCCCGATACCCTTGCTATTTTCCTTGGCTATTTTTGGCTCTGCTATTTTTCTCAGTGACCGCGCGAACGAAATAAAATCAATTAGTTAGTGTATATGAGCCCGTTCCGATATGAACGCGTTCACTGAGAGAGATGGCATGAGAACCTGCTTCTTCCCTCTCTCGAATAGCTTAAGCTTCAAGCTGCCCCTCGCTGAGCTACTCTCCCGCGCGCTCACTGAGAAAAATAGGCGCTTCCGGATTTCGAGTGGGTATGACATCGCTCTGCAGGAGGTGCCCGGTGGTGTACAGGCTGCACATACTGCCAAGCGGCCTATATCCGCGGGTTTGTATCACACAGCATTTGAAGTTAACACCGCACGTGAGATGCTTGGTGTAGTCCACAGATTGGAAGCAGGAGCCGTGCAATTCAGCCTTGTAAACCACAGGATAAGCTGGGCTCTATACACAGACGATCCTTCTGGGAACGGAGTAGAGGTGTATCTTGATCGGCGTACGAGCGCGACTTGCAGCCGAGTCTGGGGTGGTGCAAGTGAACACCTCTCGGTCTCGGCTATTGCAGATGCTGCCGCCAGTGAGCACTGAGTGCAGGTAGCTGACTTGCGCGGACGATCTTCAAATTAGAAATCCATCGGAGTGGCAGGCGAGCGCAATTGCAGTGGTCCTGCGTTGCACTCGCCTGCCTTATTTTTACGTGCCGCTGTAGTACGGTGAACCGTAGAGGTCCCACCTTGTGGCGTGCGCTGTAGTTGATCGTCGTAGTCACCGAACGCATCACTCACCAGTCCGTGAATGACGAGCCTCCTCTGAATCCCTCTCTGACTCGCCCAGGAAACTACCCACCGCTTTTTCCCGATTTTGTCGCCTATGCTCAGGCGATACACATGGGAGAGCCAGAAGAAAAAGCTCCAGCACTACAAGCGACGCCAGCCGGAAGCCTCTCCGCTGTATCAGATAGTGTTCCACTCTCACGATGAGCTACAGTACATCTGGGAATCCGTTCGGCTGAGCGTTCGACTGAGCTCACGCCGAAGGCTCACGGCCGAAGCCAGATTTCAGCACGAGTATGGGTACTTACGAGATGAAGTCACCAAGACTTTCAACGAATAACGTTCGGCTGAGCGTTCGACTGAGCTCACGCCGAAGGCTCACGTCGAAGCCTTAACTGCGGCATCCTCGCTCATGGAGCTGCTAGGGTATACTGCGATGGCTGCAAGCACTCGCTCCTTGTGGCGTTCTCGTGTAAACGACGAGGGGTGTGCCCCTCATGCGGAGCCAAGCGGGCAGTAAAGTTCGCAGAACACATCCACAGCAAAGTCATCGAAGACGTCCCCCATCGCCACACCGTCTTTACCATCCCAAAACGGCTACGAGAGTTCTTCAAGTACAACCGCAAGCTCAACACCATCCTCTTTCGGGCTGCCTGGGGTGCACTCTCTGAAGTACTCGGTATCGACGAACGTGAACTCGCCGCTATCTTCACCGTGCAGACGGCCGGGGAAGCCTTGAATTATCACCCGCACCTACACGGACCTCGGCGTGAGCTCGGTCGAACGACTCCTCGCT
>JBBAUR010000159.1:0-3237 GCA_040398075.1 Bdellovibrionota bacterium
GAATTAAAGACTCGACTGAAGGCCGAGGAGCAGAGCCTGAGGCTTTACAGATCTACCTTGGCACCAAGCCGAGCGCGCTCAAGATGGGTCTCTAGCGCCTTTCTCGTGGCGTATTTGTGCCGGATTCCGACGACCCGCATAATTACCGAGCCGACGACCCGCTGGAGATTTGTAATATCAGAATCAGGTGGCTCGACAGATCCGCCGTGGATTATCTTGCTTCGCACTTCATACATTGACCCAAGAAAGTGGAATAGCTTGAGCCTTCCTTTAAGGTCCTCAGGACCAACAAGGAAAACCGTACTCTCAGAAAGTCCAATTCGGTATGGTCTTCCGTCGGTCGGATTCAGAAGGCATTCAAGTGCTGTTATGAGTGATAGTAATTGCTGTTGAGACTGCGAATCTGAGTGTGCTCTCCCCGCCCATTGTATAGCGACCAAGATGCGTTCCTCAATCTCCGAGCGAGACGGACTCGCGATAATCTCGCTTAGGCTCTCCAATGCTTCTCCATGGCGCTCAAGGAATTGATCATCGACTTTGAAGGGGAGATAGCGACCCTTCAACGGAAAATCAGTATTGAATGAACCATTTTCAGAAAAGACGATAGTGCTGTAAGCAGCCGCAGCAAACTGTCCCGGCAACCCTAGTCCTACATATTCGGGCAGCTCCTGAGTATAAGGAGTCAAAAACTTCAAGACGCTCAGTGCCATATCTATATCCTGCAATGCATTGACGCGAGCTTGGTAGACCTCGGCGACCGATTTTGAAAAAGCAAGCGTGTCGAACACCCCTAGTCTGGTTTCGATCACATCTTGATAATGGCCGCACCAGTACGCTTTATCTTCATCTGAATACTTTAGAGTTTGAATTGTCTTCTCGGCTCTCTTCTTGAGTTGATCCATCTGGATCTGATCGATTGGCCTAAATGTGGTGCGACCAAGACGAAAAGCCTCTACTTCGAGCCTAAGGCCTTGAATTGGCATTACCAATTCGTGGACCTCCTTAAACTCCTGAAGGCTTTTAATGAATTCCTCCAGGCGTGGAATCAGGGATGCGGGTGCCACAGTCGACAATCTCGCTAAGATCTTTCTGAGCTCCGTCGAAATATATTTTTCAGAGAATTGGTTGCGCCATTCGGGCTGGGATTGAAGGTTCGACGTGAGGCCCCGAAACGCCGCCACAGCTTCTGTGCCTGATATGACATATCTCTCACTTCCATTTGAGCATTCAATCATCCCGTTGCTCATTATGGTCGCGGTATTAAGCGGCTTGTTCTTGTCCTTGATGGTCGCAACTGCCTTTTGGATATAGCGGAGATGTTCGCCGGGCTTCTTGCGGTTCATCTTTAGGCGCCAGTAGTGAGAGAAAGGAATAGTCCTTGGTCGACTAACAATGAAAACTGCATATGGATCTCGTGCGCCCTTTGAAAAGATGTCGTAAGCCAGCCGGCCTCATAGTTATGTCGCTGGGCGGTTTCACTAAAGTTAGCGCTTGTAACCAGGGCCTTGGCCTCTGGCGTTTCCGCATCAGCAATCACTACCTTGGCGTGCTGGTAACAACGCTCAGCCGAGCCTGAGATCAGCCGTCGGTCCACATAGGCATTGGGTTTGGCAGGCCATGGCCAGACTTCCCGGTTGAACCATGTGGAGATTGTTTCAAGCGGGTCAGCCCCCAGGCGATCCTCAATTTGCTTGGGATGGAAGAACAGGTCGACTCGGTTCAGCTGACCATCGGCTAGGCGATCTGCGATTGAGGCGAACAACGCGCGAAACTCACTGCTGAGGCCGATGTTGTAGGTCGCGATCAAGAGGCTGCAGCGCGCTTCGCTGACGAGTTGATCGACCGTTGCAAAGGTATCGGCAGTTTTGGCATGGAGGGGATCCGGACCAGACCAGACAAAGCTCCAGGCGTTCCGCTCCTTCTGGAGAACTTCCTGGGCATCGGCGAGGCGATCGAGCATCAAGGCCATCAGGCGGGGATGGGCCTTCTCTCGCACCATCTCCACCAGAAGAGGTTCGAGCTGTTTCCGGATCGATTCGCTGTGGTTGGCTAGCAAGCCCTGCCAGCTGGTGGGCGTGTAGTTCAAGCGACGAAGATCCACCGCTACAGCTTTAAGTGTCTGTGCTGGCAGTGTGGGATTCATCTGTTGATGAACTCCCAGAAGGAGGGGTCGCCGAATTCAGGATTGGCCGAAACGGTGGGGCTCACCAGGGCTCGATCAAGGAACTCATTACGAATCTCGCACGAGGTTTCGGCGATCAATTCACAGCCATGGCAGGCGGCGCCATGGGTGGGCCGGATGTCGAAAGGGTGGTTCGGATCGTGCTCTGAGCAGAAAGGATCATTGCTGCAGAGCTGGCCGCGCTCAAATGCTTTCTCTAGGTAGGCAACGATCCGCTTGCCCGCACCCACCAGACCACCAAGAGTTCCCTCCGATCCGGAGCTGCTGGTGAACAGCAGGATGCCATACCCGATCTCGCTGTTGGCGTAGATCCGCTCGCGAATCGAGCTGGATCCATAGCCGCATTCCAAAGCCATCTCGGTGATCAGCAAGTGGCTGAGGCTGTGGAGCAGGAGGTAGGGGGCTCCGGGAAAAGGGAACTGGACCTCGTCCAGACCGCGCGAGGCGAGCCATTCATTCTCGAAAGCCTTGGTGAACTGGCCGGCCCGCATCAGCACCGGATCACTGGCGGCCCAGGCGCGGATCGTGCCGGGATCAAACTCAATGAAAATCCCTTCTCCCTTGTTTTCATTAGCCGGCACCCAGCGAAGGTCGTTGGCAAGGGGTGCCCGGCGGTTCACCTTGGTGGTGTCGATCGGCAAACCACCCAGGCTGCTGGTTCGGGCGGTGAAGCGGGTAAACCCCACCAAAGCCTGAACCTCTCTCAAGCGGTGCACGAGCAGCACCCGCTTGATGGCTTTGTGGAACCAGGCTGGTGGGTTGGGGGGCTGCCACACATCCGCCTCGAACAGACTCCCCTCCGCTGAGCTGGAGACTCCATCCATCGGACCGATCAGCAGGGCCAGCTCCTCATCCTTTGGTTGGGCGGCTTGGCCGGCGGTTCCGCCTCGCTGGGCCTCGATCGTCTGCCAGAGGACTACTGGATCGACACCGGCGAAAGCACTCTTCAGCCGCGGGTTGAACTTAATGGCTGCCGACACATCTGCTTCCTCCTCAATCAAGGCGAGGTCGTCCTTGAGTTCGGTGACGCGCTTGCTCAGCGAGTTGGCTTCCTC
>JBBAUR010000160.1:0-3206 GCA_040398075.1 Bdellovibrionota bacterium
GTCTTCCGCACCCGGCCTGGGAGGATCTAATGGCTCTCGCAACATACTCAGACCTTAAGACCAAGATTGCACAATATCTTGCTCGGACGGATCTGACCTCTCAGATTCCAGACTTCATCCTCTTTGCAGAGAATCGCCTGCGTCGTGAGCTGCGTACTCGCAAGATGCTGAAGTTGGTCTCGGCCACGATGACCGCAAACGATGCAACTCTGTCGCTTCCTGCCGATTTCCTGCGTCTTCGAGACATTCATCTCGCAAGCACACCGGCTCGGCCTTTGAACTACCAAAGCCCGTCAATCTTCTTCCGCAATGCTCGGACGACAGACACGGGTGTTCCTATTGATTACACCATCCTTGATGCTGAGTTTCAGTTCGCTCCGATCCCGGACACGAACTACTCGACTCGGATGCTGTATTACGCAGCGCCGACCTATTTGAGCGATGCAAACACCTCAAATGTGTTCCTGGCGAACTATCCGGATGCGCTGCTGTATGCGTCTCTCGGTGAGGCCGAGCCGTATCTGATGAACGATGAGCGCTTGGCGACCTGGGCCGCTCTGTATCAACGGGCAGTAGATTCGATCACTTCATCTGATGATGAGGATGAGTTCTCTGCCGTTCCCCTCACGATGACTCTTGCGCGGAGATAAACATGGCTGAAATGTCGAACTATCTGGAAACAGCGTTAATCAACGCGACTCTGCGGAACACTTCCTACACCTCTCCCGCAACGGTTTACCTTGCTCTCTACACGAGCGATCCAACCGATGCTGACACGGGAACTGAATGTTCTGGGAGTGGATATGCTCGCCAAGCGATTACCTTCGGTGCGCCGTCTAACGGAGTGACCACGAACTCGGCAGCGATTGAGTACGCCCAGGCCGGTAACTCATGGGGCACGATCACCCACATTGGGATTCGTGATGCTCTGACCACCGGGAATCTGCTGTATCACTCTCCTCTGGATGCCTCCAAGACCATCGCCACGGGTGATGTGTTCCGGGTGGCCGCTGGCTCACTGAGCGTGACGCTGACCTAATGGCCGATTTGCTCCCGCCGTGGTCAATAGATTCCCTTGACAACCTCAAGGCGAGTCTAGACGACCTCACGCTGACGCTGGATAGTCCTCTTTATGAGACTTCCGTCACTCGGTGGGATGCATATGCCTCTGTTACCGCTCAAGCGGATGTGGCGTGTGGCGCTACACGGGTTCAGTTTGCCTCAGCATCAATAACGGCATCTGCTTCGGCTTCGTGCGATGCCACGAGGGTTCAGTTTGCTGATGCTGCTATCACCGCAAGCGCGGATGTATCAGCGGCTGCGATCAGGGTTCAGTTTGGCTCAGGGCAGATTGACGCTTCAGCCACGGTTACCTGTAACGGTGGATTGGTTGCGAGCGCATCTGCTCAAGTCGAGGCCTCAGCAGCGGTTTCCTGCTTGGCAAACGCCACATTCGCAGGAAATGCATCTGTAACCGCATCCGCTGTGGTGACCTGTATCGGGTTCAAGCAGGGCCAAGAATGGTCACCGATTGCGCCCTCAGAGCAGGCATGGACGGTAATCAATCCTGGGGCGACAATCTGGGCTGATGTTCCAGAAGGCTCAACGACCTGGAACCCAGTTTCGGCAGGTTCTACGACCTGGACGCAATCCTCAGCAGGATCGACAACATGGAACAACGCCTGACATTTGGTGAGTGGCTCCCAGACCAGCCTGGTTTGGTTGGAGCACTCCAGGACGCTAAGAATGTGATCGCTCAGACGACCGGATATGGCCCATTCCCATTGATGGTGGATTACTCTGCCGCAGCTTCCGAGAGCCTTACAGCCGTGTTCACGGGTGAGTTTGGGGCGACTTCTAACATCTTTGCCGGTGGGAACTCAAAGCTGTTCAAGTTCGACTCTACCGATCTCTCGATGGATGATGTTTCCAAAGTCGGGGGGTATACGGGAACAAAGCCCTGGAAGTTCACCCAGTTCGGGAAGGTTGTCATCGCCGCCAACGGAGCCGAAAAGCTCCAGGCATGGACTCTGGGGAGTTCCACCGTTTTTGCTGATCTGGCTGCTGCTGCTCCTATTGCTTCGTATGTGAATGTGGTTCGAGATTTCGTGGTGGCCGCGAACATCTCAAGCTATCCGAACCGAGTCCAGTGGTCAGACATCAATGACGAGACTGATTGGACGGCTGGTGCTACATCTCAGTCGGACTACCAAGACATTCCTGACGGCGGGAACATCGTAGGTATAACGGGTGGCGAATTCGGGGTCATTCTTCTTGAGCAATCAGTTGTGCGGATGTCCTATATCGGGGCGCCGTTCTTCTTCCAGTTCGATACCATTTCTCGCCAGCTTGGGTGTTACGAGCAAGGATCAATCGCCCAATACGGGCCGCTTACTTTCTTCCTAAGCGATGACGGGTTTTATGTCTGCGATGGGCAGACGGTGAAGCCTATCGGTGCAGAGAAGGTTGATCGGTGGTTCTTTGACGACCTTGATCCCGCAAATATCGGGAAGATGAGTGCGGCCATTGACCCTGTAAGAAAAGTTGTGGCGTGGAGCTATCCAAACACACGGGCGGGTCAGTCGATTCTTCTTTACAACTGGCAAGTCCAGCGTTGGACATACGCAGACACAACCGCTAATTTCATTGCATCAATGGCAACCGCCGCAGTGACTTTGGAGGGTTTGGATCTTTACTCTGCGAGCATTGACGCTTTAGGGACTTCTCTAGACTCTCGCACTTGGCTTGGTGGTAAGTTTGTGTTTTCTGGGCTTCAAGGTGCAAAGATCGTCACCTTCACGGGGCAGGCCTCCACAGCGAATCTTGAGACGGGAGATTTCGTGGCCGGTCAAAACTCTGTTGTGAAGCTGGCCCGCCCTCAGGTGGACAATGGATCTGCCTCTGTAGCAGTGGCCTCTAGAGATCGCCTTGATGACTCGATCTCATTCGGAACCTCTGTGGCAGCAGATGATGACAACCGAGTCAGCCTGAGAAGTTTCGGTAAGTACCACAGGATCAGGGTTACCCCTAGCGGGAACTGGACAACCACCGTGGGGGTGGATGTGGACACCTCTAACGCAGGACGACGGTAATGTTTCGCGTCCTACCACCATTCGGCGGTGATCCTCGCGCCACGGCTGAAATCGTCAACGGGCTGATGAATGGCAAGTCCAACAATACCGGGCTGGTGACTCTTGCTACGGGTG
>JBBAUR010000161.1:0-3044 GCA_040398075.1 Bdellovibrionota bacterium
AAAAGAGGGGGGTAGGGGGGTGTTACGAAAAGTATAAAAATGGGGATCGGGTGAGCGGAACACTGTTCAAGGGGCCCCACCTCCCCCTCGCTGCGGTCTGGGGGGGTCGGGTACGGGTACGTAAGCGAGTGCTCACTTCGTTGACCCCTCTCCCTGACCCCGGGATTTTGCTGCGATTTAATGATCACGGAAATGCTTGATATGCCTGCTGAAGTAGGTACAAGGGATTGTGTCGGCGGTGAGGGTACTACGGTTTCCTCGATAGCCGACCGTCTGAGTAGGGGACGCGCGATAGGGGGCAATCACGGCCCTTGACCCGCGCCATCTAGTTGACCCGAAGGACGCGCAACCCAAAGGGGAAGCGAAATCCGCATCGCGGATATAGGGGGCACACGGTACTTGTGAGCCTTGTCGAGGGTAGCAAGCATGCGATCGACAAGCCAGCACAAGGTAATAACCATCTACCGGAAACTGCTAGCCCTACGCTCGAAACTAATAGAGCGAAAAACGCAGGGCCATGCTTCGCAGGCTCGCAATCAAACCGATTAGGTCAAACCTTGATCGGCCATAGGTTGCGAGCCTGATTCTTGATGCCCGATTCAATCCTGAGTCGGCATCATCAATCACGGAGATTCACCATGGCCCTCATGTCAACCCTTGATCTGCAAAAACTTGTGCACTCCATCGGCAAGCGTGGCGCGAGCCTGAACAAGGATATCCAATCGGCGGCTGTCGCGGCTGTCGGGTATTCGGTTATCTACGGTGATACCACCTTTGGCAATCGTCTGCTCGATGCCCTCGGCACTTGGACTCGCAAGGATGCACTCGTGGCATTCTTCGAGAAATACGGGAACTTCGCGTGGATGAAGTCGGACAAGAAATTGGCCTTCTTCAAAGCGCAGGAAACCATGTCGGAGTCGGAGTTCGAAGCCTATGCCGAGACTCTGCCCCAATGGGACACGGCGAAGCGCCCCCCGCAGGTGGTATCGAAGTACGATGTAGCTGCCGAGTTCGACAAGTTCCTTAAGCGCATGGAAAAGCTGCGCGAGGACAGCACGATCGAGCTTCGCCACAAGGCACTGCTCGATCAGTTGGAAAGCACCACCCAGAAATACCATGCCCGGTTGGTTTTGGGCGTGGCCGCAGACGAATCGCAGACTGCCTGATGAGGCTTCAATAGCCGAAACCCTGCGGATACATAAGTATCCGCACGGGTCGCAGTCAATGGAGCGTAGTGCGCGCAAGTGTAGGCGCACGAAGCAGGGGGGCTGGCCATCCTCCGAATCCAGCAGTAGGCCTCCAATATCAAACCCTGCGAGCAGGCAATGAACAACAAGGCAAAAGCTAAGCAAAGGGCGCAAGCCCTTGCATGGCTAGACGCGTGGATACTGGCTCATCCGGGCCAGCCTGTGGTACGGAATAAGCACTCGTCACCACGGGGAAAAGTGCCAATCGGCAGCAACAAAAGGCTGTCGGTCGGCAAGGCGATCAGCTATACATGGGTTGGTTTGAGCAACCCGTCCCCGCGCAAGCCCGGACTTTGGGGCTGGCACAAAACATAACAAGGAAAGTAAACACTTGCAAAAGTGTCAATGACAATTGCGTGTGTAACAGTAACTAGACACACGCTCGGCGTAACAAAAAGCAGGGGCTGTTACGAACCCTGTTATGTTATTTTTCGGGTAAAAGTGGGCTAAGCCTATGATTTACTTGAAGAATTTTTGTTATGTTACGTTGTTACGTTGTTATGGAAAGTGAGAGGCGGTTTAGAAAACGACCTTCGGCAAGTTCAGCAGGTTCAGCACTCGCCGATGACCTTTACAACTTTTTAGACCACCTCTCTATTTCTATAACAATATAACAATATAACAAACAAAAAAATAACATAAAGAAACATAGACTTAGAAGAAAAAATCTTTGTAACACTTTTGTTATGCTTTCTCTCCCCAGAGGGGAAGAACATAACGCATTTCATAACAAGGAGGTGCATATGGTTCGCAGACTTCGGAATGATGTGGCGATTGCCACGGCCCGTAAGTACGGGTTCGACCTGCAGTTTCTGTTGTCAACCGGCATCGTTACTTTTGCAACGTGCCAGACTGGGAGTCACGACATGGTCGTGTACCGGTACCCGACCACCTATGCGGTGGTCATCACCGACCTCGACGGGGACACCGTTGAGCGGTTCAACTTCAAGTAGGACGAAACCCGCGTGAGCGGGTCTAGGCGTGTTGCGCCTACTGATGAGTCCATAAGGAGAGCAACCATGAAGTTCGTAATCCAAACGCAGTACATGGAGAACTACGGTTATCGGTGGAAGTACAAGGGTGGGCAGACAGTCATCATCACCGACTGCCCAGAACTAACCGCAGAGGAGCAGGACACCCTGCTCGCACTTGCCGACAAACGGCTCACCATCACCTACACCAATGAAGCCTCGAAGGAGTACATCCTCTCCTCATCCCTGCAGCCCGACGAGTGGGTATCCGAGTTCGAGCGAGACCAACTCAACTTCGAAGGGGAGATCCGATTCAAAGACCCTCGTTATACCTACGCAGATATCAAGGAGCAGGTATGAGCATGAAAACCTACACCATCGAAGTCACCGACACATTCGGTGGCGAAGCCAACTATATGTGGGTGCAGAACCACACCGTGCGAGCCAAGACCACCCGAGGGGCGATGAGGATCATCTCAAACCTGCTCCCCTACGCAGGGGGAGTGCGGAAGGACTACAGCACCGGCGACATGGAGCGGTGGGTGTGGCGCAAAGCCTGTGTCTGCGCCTTCATTGAGGAGAAGCAAGCATGACCCAACCCCTTCAACCCCAAT
Source organism: Bdellovibrionota bacterium (assembly GCA_040398075.1). Taxonomy (GTDB): domain Bacteria; phylum Bdellovibrionota_C; class UBA2361; order UBA2361; family OMII01; genus OMII01. Next base: position 2,833 of record JBBAUR010000161.1, read on the forward strand.
GCACCCGCTGTGGTGCGGAGTACCCCGCAGCTCGCCGCGAGCTGCAACGTGCAAACAAAGAGCCTGCACTCTGCCCATCCTGCGGGGAGAAGACGGCTCGGGAACGGTCATTCTGCGTTGTCCCCATGCACAAGTCCAACTATCTCTGCATCACCAACCCCGCCGATCTACTCGGCCTGAACAACAAGGGAGGACTCATCAAATGAGCAATG
>JBBAUR010000162.1:0-2954 GCA_040398075.1 Bdellovibrionota bacterium
GGCAGAACCCCATCAAGTCCGAACTCGATGGTTCGGATGGTTGAGCCTTCTTTGGTGGTGAGTTGGAAACCAGTGGCCGCTGTGTAACCAGAGGCGTTGGTTTCGCGGACGATGTTGACCGAGACGAGGGATTGTCCAGTCGGGAGGGAGTAATTGGAGCCGTTGGCATTTTTGAGGGTGACCAGGTTTGGTCCCTCCCAACTGCTCATCGATGTGGTTGAGCTCGTCGCGTAGCGAAGATCAGACCCCAGGTTGAGTGAATCTCTCGAGAGCAGCAGGCCGCCGGAGGTGTTGTAGAGGTAACGGCGATCGCTGTTGTTGCTGATGTAATTGCCCGAGGCGTCTGTCTGCTTGTCAAAAAGTTTGGTGTTGACCGTGACACCAACAACGGAATCATTGTTGAGGTCGCTCTTGAGTGTGAGCTCAAGAGCGTTGACTTCTGCGGCCGTGAGGGTTGTCTGACTGGCGAGAGCACCCTCGATGTTGAAGGAGAAGCGGTTGACAGCCCCTGAGGTGTTTTTGGTCAGGAGTGTGTAGCCGTCTGTGTTGTTGGAGGAGTTGCGTGTGACTTTGAGGCTGAGGACAGAGTCACCTGTGGGGAGTGAGAAAGCCGAGCCGTTGGTGTTTTGAAGCAGCAGGCGAGAAGGTCCGTCGTACCCACTGGCCATGGTGCTCATCGCATAACGGAGGTCGGAGCCTTCCGAGAGCGAGTTGTTGGAGAGCATCAGGCCACCTGAGGTGGCGTAGAGGTAGCGACGATCGGAGTCGTAAACGTAGTAGCCGGAAGCGTCGAGATTTTTGTCGACAACTTTGCTGTTGACGGTTACACCGACTTTGGAATCACCGTCGAGGTCGCTGAGGAGTTGAACCTCCAGTGCCGTGACATCCGTGGTGGTGAGTGTCTTTTGCTGAGAGAGTGCACCAGTGAGGTCAAAGCTGAATTGATTAACGGATCCTGCTGTTGTCTTGGTGTAGAGGGAGAAACCGTTGGCAGCGTTGGAGCTGTTGCGCAGGACGTTGAGGTTGAGAACGGATTGTCCAGACGGCACGGAGAAGCCATTGCCGCTGGCATCCTTGAGCATGAGGAAGCTCGGGCCATCGGAGCTGGATGGTGAGCCGCCCATGGAGCTGGAGCTGCTGAGGTCGCCGCCAACGGTCAGCTCGTTGTAGGAGAGCAGGGTTCCGCCTGCAGTGGAGTAGAGGAACCGCCGATCGGAGGAATTGCTGACCCAGTTGCCGGAGGCATCTTTGTTTTTATCAAAGAGCTTGTTGCTGACACTGACGCCAGCAACACCGTCGCCGTTGAGGTCAGTTTTGAGTTGGAATTCGAGAGAGCTGAGCTCAGCGGTTGTCAAGCTGCGCTGGCTGCTGAGTTGCCCTGTGATGCCAAAGCTGAATTGCGTGACGGTGCCAGCTGTGTTTTTAGTGAGCAGCGAGTAGCCGCTGGCATTGTTGGAGCTATTGCGGGTGACAGTGAGGCTGAGAAGCGATTCACCAGCGGGGATGGAGAATGCAGCACCTGTTGTGTTCTTGAGCAGCAGAAGGCTTGGACCGTCGTAGCCACCTGTGCTCATGGAGTAGGTGTTTCTGAGGTCCGAGCCGACGGTCAGGGAGCTGTTGGAGAGCAGCAGGCCACCGGAGGTGCTGTAGAGATAGCGCTTGTCGCCATCGGTATTGGTGTAGGTACCTGATGCGGTTGTGAGGGTGGTTTCCTTGCTGAAGAGTCGTGAATTGACGGTGACGCCAACTGTGCTGTCAGCGTTGATGTCCGTGCGGAGATCGAGCTCAAGCGCTGAGATGGCACTGGTACTGAGTGTCGATTGGCTGCTGAGGGCACCGGTGAGGTCAAAGTTGAACTGGGTGATGCTGTTCTGAGCATCCTTGGTTAAGAGCGTGAAACCACTGGCGATGCTGGAGCCAGAAGCCGTGGTCTCCCTGTTGACCTTGAGGGTGAGGATGGATTGCCCTGAGGGGATGGAGAAAGGGCCATCGGGCGTGCCCAGCATGGCCAGGTCCGGCCCGTCGTAACTACTGGGGTAGTTGCTGGCGTTGCGCAGATCCGAGCCGACCGTGATCGAATTTCTCGAGAGCAGGAGGCCAAAGGAGGTGTTGTAGAGGAAGCGCAGATCACTGTTGTTGCTGCGCCAGTTTCCGGATGCGTCGTAGTCCTTATCAAACAGTTTGGTGCTGACACTCGTGGCAATAACAGCATTGCCATCGAGATCCGTTCTGGTTTGCAGCTCGAGGGATGCAAGCTCAAGCGGCGTGGGCAGATTCTGACCCGTGAGTCTGCCGTTCAAATCAAAGAAGTATTCGGTGTAAGAACCTGCTGAATCTTTGGTGAGCAGGTCGTAACCAGTGGTGTAATTGTTGTTGGCCTGATCGCGAATAACGGTGAGAGAGAGCGGAGATTTGCCTGATGGTGTGGCAAATGCATTGCCGCTCGCATCTTTCAGCAGCAGGAGGTAAGGCCCGTCGGAGTTGCTGAAACCTGTTGAGGCGTTGCGCAGGTCAGAGCCTGTGCTCAGAGAGTTGAACGAGAGCAGCAGGCCCTGGCTGGTGTTGTAGAGGAACCGGCGGTCTTGGCTCTGACTAATCCAGCTGCCAGAGGCATCTTGATCTTTGCTGAGAATCTGGCTGTTGACGGTGACGCCAACGATGTTGTCACCGGTGAGATCAACCTTGAGTGAATACTCGAGATCTGCAGCTTCTGAGGAGGAGAGTGTGGTGGTTGGGTTTGCGGATGCGGTGGGATCGTTGTCGGTTACCGAGAAGGAAACCGTTGATGTCCCGAAGGCATCGAGAGCTGTTTTGAAATTCAGGCCGCGGAGTTGAGCCAGGGTGAGGGAAGCACCAGTTTGAACAGCGACGAAATTGCTGCTGCCATCGAGGTAGCCGATTTGTCCCAGTGAGGAGGATGGAGTGGCTGTGATGGTGTAGGTGAGCCCTTGGGT
>JBBAUR010000163.1:0-2808 GCA_040398075.1 Bdellovibrionota bacterium
AAGCGACAGCACTTCGTCCACTACGGATACATACCCGGATTTGGATTTTACTACTTCGGCCTTATTCACCTTATCGGGGGACATAGTAAAGCTGCAACCTCGCTCCTTCGACAGCTTGTCGATGCAGGAACACTCAGTAATCTCCCCGGAGGACTCAAATCTAGAGGACTTAGAATTAAGGGAGACGATACTCCAATCGCTCCGGGTGAGTTCCGAGACGTAGATATCCCGTCCGGCGCGATCCGCGACAACATCCTGCCGCTTCCTTATAAGGAGCCAAGTCAGACTCTGGCTCAGTTGATGGATCGTATCGTTGAGGAAGGACGCCGTTTTGCTGCGGTGTCGGATCTGAAGATCAGCGATATGTCCTCGCAGGCTCCGGTGGGTACCACGCTCGCAGTATTGGAGCGTGTATTGAAGGTCATGACTGCCGTGCAGGCCCGTGTGTACTACGCGATGAAGCAGGAGTTCAAACTTCTGGCTTTGATCATCCGTGACAACACACCGGATGAGTATTCGTACGAGCCGGAGATTGGTGATCGCAAGGCCAAGAAGGCCGACTATGATGATGTCGATGTCATCCCGGTATCGGACCCGAATGCGTCAACGATGTCGCAGAAGGTCGTGCAGTATCAAGCCGTCCTACAACTCTCGCAAACTGCGCCGCAACTCTACGACTTGCCCTATCTCCATCGTCAGATGATTGAGACTTTGGGCGTGAAGAATGCGGATCGCATCGTGCCGTTGCCTGCGGATGCTAAGCCCCGAGATCCCATCACCGAGAACATGGATGTCATGACGGGTAAGCCTGTCAAAGCCTTCATGTATCAGGATCACGAAGCGCATATCGCTGTTCACATGGCGATGGGACAAGATCCAAAGATGGCGCAGATTATTGGGCAGAACCCGATGGCACAGCAGATTACGTCTGCTTTGCAAGCGCACATCATGGAGCACGTGGCGTTCCAGTATCGCCGTGAGATCGAGAAACAGCTTGGCGCGGCGTTGCCGCCCTTGCCGCAAGATGATCGTGAAGAGTACGACCTGCCGCCTGAATTTGAGGCGCAGTTGTCGCAGTTGACTGCTATGGCCGCAGCCCGTGTATTGCAGAAGGATCAAGCAGAGGTCCAGATGCAACAGGCTCAGCAGCAAGCACAAGACCCGTTGGTTCAGATGCAGATGATGGACCTCCAGATCAAGCAGCTTCAGGCGCAAACGAAAGCGCAGCAGATGCAGATCGAGGCTCAGATTCAGCAGGCCGATATCCAGCGCAAACAGCAGAAAGACATCATGGACGCGGCTGCCAAAGCCGACGAGTTGGAACTTCGCAAGGCAGAAATCTCTGGTCGTCAGCAGCTTGAGGCAGCGCGTCTCGGCGTGGACATCCAGAAGGACAAGGCTGCCTTGTCAGCGAAGCAACAGATGGAAGGAGTTCGCCTTGGTCTAGAAATAGGCAAGGCACGGGAAGACGCCGACTTGCGGCGCAAACAGGTGGAAACACCAGCAGGTGAGTAATGGGTTATTCGAACGCTTTGGAATACCTTGAGGGCAAACTCAAGGACGAGCGCAATTTAATTGTAGAAAACCTGATCCAAGGAAAGTTGGATGAGGCGGAATACAAACGCCTATGCGGGGCCATACAAGGTCTAGACCTCGCAGTGGGATACATCAAAGACCTTGCAAAAAGGATGGAACAAGATGAGTAGCATCGACATTGAGAAAACACAGGAAGAGGCTGCCAAAGCCAAACTCCTGCCAGAGCCAAAGGGCTATCGGATTCTGTGTGCTGTACCGCACGTAGAAGAGGAGTTCGAAGGCGGCATCATCAAGGCTGACGATACTAAGCGCACTGAGGAGTTGACTACGGTTGTCCTCTTTGTCGTGAAGTTGGGTGAGCTTTGCTACAAGGACGAGGACCGGTTCCCCACTGGTCCGTGGTGTAAGGAAGGCGACTTCGTGTTGACCCGCCCTTATGCCGGTACCCGAGTAGTCATACACGGACGCGAGTTCCGCATCATTAACGACGATACGGTGGAAGCGGTGGTCGAAGATCCCCGTGGAATCCGCAGAGCTTGAGGTAAATCAATATGGAACAGATGGAATTTAAGTTTCCTGACGAAGTTGAGCAGGAAGCTGCCGAGGCTAAACAGCCGGACGCACAAGATGATTTCAAGGTTGAAGTGGTGGACGACACCCCGATTGAGGATCGGAATCGTAAGCCGCTCCCTAAAGAAATCGTCAGCGAACTAGAAAATGACGATCTGGACGAATACTCCGAGAACGTAAAGAAGCGCCTCTCCCAGATGAAAAAGGTCTGGCACGATGAGCGACGAGCTAAAGAAGCCGCTTTGCGTGAACGCGAGGAAGCTCTGCGCTTTGCACAGGTCCGCGAGCAAGAGATCCGCCAACTTAAAAATCGCCTTGGTAATGGCGAGAAGGCGTATATCCACGAGGTAACAAAGGCCGCTCAGAATGACTTGGCTACCGCCAAGGAGCGGTTGAAGCAGGCGTACGAGGCGGGCGATGCTGAACGCATTACCGATGCCCAAGAAGCCCTGACTGAAGCTAAGTTTAAAGTTAAGCAATACGAGAACTTCCGGCCCTCTTTACAAGAAGAGGATTCGGGTGTACAACAAACGCAACAGTACCAAGTGCCCCCGGCACCTCAACCCGTCATCGACCCAAAAGCCGAGGCGTGGAAGGACAAGAATCCGTGGTTTGGCACCGACGAGGAGATGACCGCCCTCGCTCTTGGACTGCACGAAAAATTGGTCCGGTCTGGAGTCGATCCGCGTAGCGACGATTATT
>JBBAUR010000164.1:0-2789 GCA_040398075.1 Bdellovibrionota bacterium
GCTTGACAGGGATCACGTTGACGCCGTAGTCCTCTTGGATGGACTGTGGCGACATTCCGTAGGTGTAGAGCGCCCAGTCTAGGCGGTTGTAGTCGCTGTTGCCGAAGCCGAGGTAGAGGTTCTCAGGGCGCTCAATGATGGAGACCTTTGGAAGTTTCTCCACTGGGTCCCAATACACCTTGGCGGCCGTGTGTCCGTATAGCTCCTTAAGCAATGCAGCCTGCTCATTAACAAGGTCAATGTCATTTGCGTCCCACCATCTAAAGTAGAGCTGCTCACGTAGCTGTGCGGCCTTCCTGTCCTCGGTCGAGCTACCAGTAGGGACGTAGTTTACCACTGGACGCACCGCCTGGATTGCGGCGGGGATCTGGACGTAGGCGTGATGGATGTTGACGGAGACGTGGGCCCGTCCAGCGAGTCGTGCGCTTGGGTCTTCTGCCCAGTGATCGGCACCGCCAAGGGTAATTGTCTCTGGGTGGTAGAGGTTGTCCATACGGCGGAACAACGCCTTCAGGCGGTTCTGCTCTGGGTCGACCAACTGCTTTCTACCAAGAATCTCTTGAAGGAGTGTGTAGTCGTTGCTATTCTTAGGGTCAATTTCCTGTGCCACAAGGGAGGATTCCAGCATCTTGAGCGCTGCAGCCTCAGAAGGCAGAAGCTTTTCAACATTTGGCTGGATCCTTAGGGTTCCAGATCCTCCCCTTAGACCAGCGGAAAACCCTCCATTCGCACGGCGCGGGCTCTTAGACGTCGCGTTGATTACGTTTGGAGACGTGGCTATTGGAGATGTCTTTGGTAGTGGCGCGTTAGCAGCCCCAGCGGGGGAGCGGAGGGAGCTTCCGCCAGAGCTGCTAACACTAACTGGTGAATTTGGTACTGGCGTACCGCTTGGCATCGGCTTAACAAGCTGTGCGCCCTTCTGTAGTCTTCGGGCCTTGTCTAGAGCCAATCCAATTGCGGCAATCTGTTCTGGGGTTGCAACATCTGGGTCAGTCGTATACTGACCAGGTACGCCTCGTGTACCTTCGTATGCTGCTGGGATCTTACGGACTTTAGCCATCAATCACTTGCTCCAAAATAGGTGAAGGTCGGATTCTCTACGCCCTTCTCAGGATTCCGCAGCGCGTGTCGCACTGCGATTGCCAATGCCATTACTGCATCTTGCTCTAGTTTCTTATCGTCCAACTTGTAGATGAGGAGTTGTCTCTTGAGTTCATCCCAAGGACCGCCCATCGGAAGTTCAATCTGACCCTTGTCGATTACTGCCTTGAGGTCGTTGAGGAGTTCCACCTTCTTCGCCTTTGTCCCTCCGAAGTCAAACCCTCGGAGTGGGCGGATCATTGAGAACTCCTGCTGGAAGAGCCTGCCACCTAGCCCCGTGGAGTCCACGATGGTGGTGCAGAAGGCTCCGTCTTGGCTGTAGAGAAGATGCCCCTCGCGGACCATATTCACGACCGCAGAGATGCTCTGCTTCCCGCCGCGCTTCCTGATGCGAACACCACGGATCTTGCTGCGGCTGGTGATGTCTAGCGTGATGGCCCACGTCGCATCGTGTGAGATGCCTGGGTCTACGCCTTGGATGTAGCGGTGGTTCTTCTCTGGCTTCACGTCATCATCAAGCGTCTTGTAGCACGCAAGGATTGACTGGCTCCAGAAGAAGGCATCACGGGCTTCAATGAAGTACCCGTCAATGTTCTGTGGAATAAGATATTCGGCTTGCTGGCGAACAACGTCATCAAAGTTGTTCTGCGTCAGTCCGTAGCCAATGTTGTCGCGGGTGGAGAGTCGGAAGGAAATGAACTTCTCATCCTTCGCTGGATTCTCTGGATTACCCTTCTCCCAGAGTTCCGCGTAATCGTTGATGCCCTCGCTCGGTGTCCCGATGAAGTGGAGCGGTCCACCAGTGGAGAGTCGTCGGAGGTTGAGAACCTCTTGGTAGATCATCAGCAAATGCGGCTCAAAGGCTGCCTCGTCAAACGAGATGCCGTTCATATCCTTACCGAGGAGAGCCTTCGCTCGATCCTGCGTGGTGCGGAAGTGGATGCTTGCACCACCGAGTACTGGATTGAACTTGACCCAAGCGTATTCGCCTCGGTACTTCTTCTGGGTGTCAATGACCTTGCCGAGTTCTTTGATAATAGCACATCCTCGACCACGCTGCGCTGGATGCGCTCCAGAGAGGATGTTCTCAATCTCTCGGAACACCAGCTCTGCGGTTTCCTGCTGGATGCCTACGTGGTACCACTCGTACGGGGAGTCTGCCCATCGGCGGTGCGAGTCTGGATCGCCTTGTGTTGGGTTGGCGAGTCCTAGTTTGTATAGCGCGTGATGGAGGCACACAACAGCCATAGCAAGAGTCTTTCCTGCACGGTTCCCAGCTGAGACAACGGTTGTGATGTACCTTGGTCGATAACCCGTACCGTCTCTTTCACTGCACGCCTTCCACCAGGCTACCTGGCCAGGGTTCCCCCTAATACCGAGCCAACGCTCTGCGAAGAACTCGATGTCACTCCTCCCGCGAGCAAGGTCACGGGCGATCTCGCTATTGAGTTGCTTCAAGCCTTCTTCGCCTCTAGGCGAGATGAGATCTTCTTTGCCTTCTCGCGTGCATCTGCCTTGCTACTTGCGCCCCAGGCCTGCAGTGAAAGGAGTAGCCTTGTTGGCCTCCCCTTCTCGTCTCGTTCTGGTCCAGGCATACTACCCATACGGGCAAGAAACGAAGCGCGTCGCGGACTGTCTCCGCTCTTGACTGGAGCCTTTAGTGTGCCGCCAGTCTGCGCCTTGTACGA
>JBBAUR010000165.1:0-2744 GCA_040398075.1 Bdellovibrionota bacterium
TTTTTGCGGTGGGGGCTATCATCGAACACTTAATCGCCAGCTCAACGTCATTCTGACGAAGCGCCTGTCTTTTATGACTTTAAACATCAACGATCCGTCGTCGCAGTCATAGCGCCACAGTCGTGTTTCCCTTCCGTAAGGATCAGGGCCCGGCGAAAGCTTGTCGGGATCATCAATATCAAGGCTAGGTTGGCCGAGATATTGGAACACCTCATCAATATTCTCGGTCTCCACCACCCCGACAGATGGCATACCGTCAGGAACCATGATAAGGAACGTTTCGAAAGTAGTATTGTTAATAAACAAGCCGCACATCTTCAGTTTTGCTAGAAACTGCCTCCGGCTTCCTCCTCTCGGCCTATCTGCGTCTACTGCGACTACTTGATGTCCATGCCCAGCAGTGATGACGCCCACCTTGCACTCCCCCGCTGGTTTTCCGTTACGCATAGATCCTTCGAAACTAAGCACTCTATTGTCATTGTGTTTTTCGTATAGCGTCCACCGGTCAACACGTGCGCCGTCTCTCCAGTGAAATTCCTGTTCAACGGACCCATCGTCAAACCACACTCTATAGGCACCCTCGGGTTTGTCATTCACATAAATCGCCTCAAATGCTTTCTGGCCATTTGGGTACCACTCCAATGCAACCCCCTGTCTTTTGCCTTCGACGAACGTCTTTCGTAGTGTCAATTCGCCGGTCTCGTGCCACGTTTCCACAACTCCGTGTACGTTGCCGTGAAAGTATGGTGTGCGAGACTTTTGTTGCCCGCTAGGGTACCGGAACTCTTGAATGCCGTGTCTCTTACCTTCAACAAACATACAGGTGGACGACAGGGTGCCTGCCTCATCCCAATAGGTATAGTTTCCATGTGACTTGCCATGAAATTGGAAGCCCTCCATAAGCTTGACAGCCTTTTCGCCCCTGTTCTGGCTTGCGTCAGAGAAACGTTGCCGTCTACCGTGCTTGACGAACTCACCATCAGGCTTCACATAGCCCTCGCACAGATAGACCCCGTCTTTTTCTGTCAACTCTCTTGTGTCTCTCTGGCACTGCGGCGGCACGGTGGCGTAATCCACGTTGGAAAAATCATACGTGTAGTCCACCTTCGAGAAGTCCGGCAGTGCGACAGCAGTGCCCCCTAGATCTTTAGCCTGTGCCTCTTGTTCCGCCCGCTGTCCAGCAGTCTTCAGCGTTGCCTTTGCTTTCGGTGAAGATACGTCCGGCTGGATATTCCTGCTAATGGCAACCTCCACTAGAGCGTCGAGTGACTGCTGATTTCCTCCCTCAGCATCAGCGTCGATAGCCCGCCCCAGAACCATCGCTCGATCTTGTGGTGGAATAAATGCAATTCCTTGTTTTGCTAGATCCCGGTACATCGAGAGTGCTGCTTGCTTGTCGCCTGCGTCCCATGCAGTATTCGCCTTCGCCAACAGCTCGCTTGCTTTTTTTCCTTCCTTGACAGCGAACACGACACCGAGTGTGACCAGCCCGATGAACGCTGCGGCGAGAATCGCAACGGGCAGCACTAGCCGCTTTTTCCAACTCCGCCTGCGAGGTGCCGTGTTGGGCGGTGTCGTTGCGTGGACTGAGATCAAAAGCCGTTCTAAGTCAGCAACGGGGTACGTTGCGACGTCCCCAGAGCGACGAACTTGGTAATGCTCTTTCAGTTTGCCTTCGACGGCAAATTCCCGCATCTGCGCATCGCTAAAGGGACCGTGTTCTTTTCCCTTCCGAATGACGTACCACTGTGCCATCGTGCTGCTCACATCGGACTAAATGGAGATCGGTGCACTCTAAGTGCCACGGCTTTCGGGCTGCGTGCTAGAGCCGTTGACGACATCCTACCGCACGTCAGTCAGCGTTTCTTCAATCATGGCGTGAGGCTGGGGTGCCGTGCCGCCTTTGAGTGTGCGTTGGTAAGAAGCGTCTGTAAGACCAATATCTTCGACGAGCACGAACTCATCTCGCCAGCAATCAAGGCCATCACGCCGCAGCATCCACTCTCGAGGGCGTTCTCGAAAGATAACCGCTTTTCTTTTGCCTGGTGCTCCGTCAAGTGACTGGAGCGTATAGCGATGTTCACCGTCAGCTGAGATCCAAGAGTCTCCGACTCGAGCCCCGAGTGCGACGAGTGGTTGCCATTTGCCGGAAACATCAGTGACATGAATTGCTTTTGAGGACTGGTGTCGCTTGATTTGTTTCGACTGCCCGCTCTCGTGGCGGATCAGGGTGTCTGGATCTTGGCCTGTAAGCGTCACCGTGTAGTCATGCAATGGTAGCCCTTCGACCACGTCAAACATGGTTTTTTTAAACGAGAACGTGGCAGTGCGGAAAGGCGGTAGGTAGGTCACGGAGAGCGCTTCGCCTTCTGTCCGTTTGCCAAGGTGTATTTCCGGGTCCGCAGGCAGATCAGCGTGGCTTGGTCGTGCTTGGGTGGGGGCAGGTTTCGTCCGGACAACTTCGGATCGGGCACTCATACCCACTTTCTCGTTGTCCTTATCCCCGTTCATCAGGGCGATCATCTTTAGGACTTGGCCGACCATCACACAGAACATCAGGAAATACACGACCTTCATCCAGAGTCCGCTCTTCTTCGATGCGGCGGCAGGAGCCGGTGCTGGTGCTGGCGGTGGTGATTCCAGGCTCAGAGCAGGACCGAAAAGTCCACCAATGGATTTTGCAGCCACCGTGCTTTTCTGGTCTGAGCGACGAACCTGATCTTCTTCTTTTAGTTTGCCGCTCG
>JBBAUR010000166.1:0-2588 GCA_040398075.1 Bdellovibrionota bacterium
GAAGGAAGCGGGCGGCGGGAATCGAACCCGCATCATCAGCTTGGAAGGCTGAGCCTCAAATCGCTCAGAGCCATTGACGTAGAAGACTTCTCAATAGCGGGAAAGGCTCATGTGAGATGTTTGGTGAGATGTTTTGCCCTTGAAGGCCGCATGGGAAAAGCTAGAGCGAATCACCAGCACGTTGCGTAAGCAGCTCCTGAGACTGGATCGAGACGCGCACAAGACGCCTCACCGGAGGCTGGGGCCCTTAATCAGGGTGCTCGCTTTTGTAACTTCACCACCGACCAGAGCAGGACTGCATGGGGCAGCTAGGGCAGCCCATACACGGCGGTCACCACGCGGAGCACTCCCTGCCGGTGCTGGTACGCGCGGCCCTTGCTCACGTTCAGTTCGCGAGACGAACCCACACCCCTTCCTCGGTGGCAAGGAATGGGACTGGGAGGCCTGGGCGGCCTTCTTCCTAGAGGGCATGGCCATAGCAGCGGTGGCCACGACCCAGCGGCTGCTGAGCTCTTCCTAACTAATGAGAGGCCAGAAAGGCCTGTGTCGCTCTAGCCCAATCGTTCACCTGGGCTACGCCGCCCTGCGCTGGCACCTCGCTCACCTGCATCAATCAGACCAAGGAACTGAGCAGTCTGACTTTCCCAAACGCCAGCAAAGCGATCGAAGTCCTGGTGGAACTGAGCATCGCAAGGGAGATCAGAGGCGTGAGGCGCGATCGCCTATTTCCCTAAGGCGCCTGCCTTGCGATGCTCAGCGACGTCAACGATCCGCTCTGATCAGGCGCGGGAAGGATCGCCTCTCGGGTAGGAATTCTGAAATGAGAGTGCAGCGCCGCCAATCGCGTCGACAGGTCGCGCATGGCTCACTCAGCATGGCGCCCCAACAGCCCGTCGGCCACGAGGGAGGGGAAAGCACAAAAGCGTGACAGATGCTGTACGCTTTTGGGGCACTTCCGCTCTATTTTCGTGCCAAAGGCAGACAGTCGTATCGCCATCACCGTCAGCAGTGGGGCTCACCAGTTCCTCCTCGAGTGGTGGGCAGCGCTGACCGGCCGCTCACAGGCCAACCTTGCCAGCGCCCTGCTGGAAAAAGCTCTCACCGACGCCCTACGCAACGGCGACATTCCCCATGTGGCAGTCAGCGCCTACGACAAATTCATCGATGCCATGGGTGTGCACTTGGCAGAAGAGTTCCAAGAGGCCATTGACTCCGTCAAAGAGGGCATGCCCCTCTGATCTACCGATGAAAAACACCACCCTGCTTGCCATGAAGGCTATTGAAACTCCCTATCGGGGTCATCGGTTCCGCTCCAGACTTGAAGCCCGTTGGGCCGTGTTCTTCGATGCCCTCAAGCTCTGCTGGGAATACGAGCCAGAGGGCTTCGAGCTCCCTGACGGAACCCTATACCTCCCGGACTTCCGGGTTAGGACTCCGCAGAACAGGTACCGCTGGATTGAAGTCAAGCCATCCGGGATCAGCAGTGATCCGAAGTTTGAGAGCTTCTGTCAAGCACTGGAGCCCGCACGTGAGACGGCAACCCTGGTCTCAGGCTCTCCGCTCGACTGGATCAAGAGCGGTCAATCGTTCTGCCCACGTTGTGGTGCCCCGATTGAGGACAACATGGACAAAAATGATGTGTATTGCTTTCCCTGCGACATAGAAACGCCAAGCGGAGCGGGGCACCCCCTCGAAGCCAATGGCGTAGGAGGGGTGGCCTGGAGGCCTCACAAGGGGATGATCTTGGTCAGCCAGAGCGAACTGCAGGGCTTTATGCTAATTGTCAATCAAGCAGCGACCAAGGCCCAGGGCGCCAGATTTGAGCACGGGGAGCAGGGATGAAGATCCGATAAGTTATTTCCCGGGGAGCCCTGACGGCCAAAGTCCAAAGTTTTCATCGCCGTAACAAACAGACCCTTCTAGCAGGAGCAGCAGCAGGATAATAGGTAGAGTAGGAGGAGGCCTGAACATTTCATGACGCTTCTCAAAAGCTCTACTCTTCTTTCATTGATGCTTGCCAGCATCGCCACCACATTGAATCAGCATGCATTGGCTGACTCGGTTTCCCGTGTCAATTGTGAAGCACTTGGTGACTCTGTGATCTTTAGCTCGACAGGAGAAGTGATACTTGAACAAAGGCTGGTTCAATTTGACCCTTTAGAGGAATATGGGCTCAACAACACAGGAAGAAGGGGAGGACAAAAAGCACTTTGTACTGTCAAAAATGACCCACCTGGTTTCCGATGGACTAGCTGCTCAAAATCAGGCGGGAGCTATGTAAATTATGACAATAGTGGAACCCCAACAACACTTAGCGGAGTTGTTCAGGCACTTCCAAACTCTGTTCAACAAAGAGGATGGGCAGGTGCATGCTTAATCAAGCTTTAGATTAGACTTCAGGCTCTCAGGATAAATTCAAATCGTTCGGGATGGTCCCGCACCAGTGGCGACGCCGAGCCACCGATCCGCTCTTGTCGATCTGCTCCTCGGACTCGGACTTGAAGACGTCGATGTCGCATATCACTGAGGAACACCGCAGGGCTCCAGTCGGCGGCGGCCGTCCTTCAGCGTGCCACGGCTGCGCCGTG
>JBBAUR010000167.1:0-2533 GCA_040398075.1 Bdellovibrionota bacterium
CGGGTGGTTCACAGCGGGCTCGGCGTTGAACCTAATCGCGGGCCGCGGGTAGGAGCCTCCTTTTTTTGAATTGCGTAAAAGCCCGCCATTCTGTGGAGTGGCGGGTTCTTTGAATGTGAGTCACAATTGACGATATTCGAATCCGTCAGAACGGCGGTAGGCGCTCTCACGAATGCTGGGTGAAACACGATGGCAAATATTGATACATCTCGCGCACGCTTTTTTTTCGAAGGCATGCTGTCCGTCTTCCGACTCCGTCCACGACGTGAGTTTCTAGATTGGTATGAATCGTACAGTCGGGAGACCGATGCGGAGAGATTACTCGCCGATATGGCAAGAGTAGAAATGGACATGCGGACTGTGATCAACCGGAATGGCCACCACGCTGTGCGACTGTGAACCCATGAGCGTGCCTCCGGACCTTCAGAACATCAACGAGCCCGCCGATTCCGATCCATCGGTGGTCATGCGTGCCGAGCAATGGCAGGGACCACTTCCTCCGCCGGCCGTGCTCAAGCAATACGATGCCGTCATTGACGGTTTGGCTGAGCGACTTGTATCCACCATGGAACGCGAACAGTCACACAGACATGCAATGGAGCGTGAGATGTTGAGAACGCATAACGCCATGTATTCCCGTGGACAGTTCATCGCCGGACTCGTCGCCATTACATGCATCGCATCCGGCTTCGTCCTTGGTACCCAGGGCCACACGTCGATCGCTATCGCGTTTGTCACTTCAGGTCTGGGACAGGTTGTCATCGCTTTCTTAGGGGAAAGAAAAGATAAGACAGACAAACTTTAGAGCTCTACCTTTCGATTGTGAAACGTACACGACATCTCAAGGTCTGGTGTTGCCTCCCTTGGTTCCTTCACTGAGGAAGCCGTATACCACGCCATTGACTATCGCTTTCATGCGCACACTCGCGCCAAGCGTTTGTCGCCCGACAATGAACAGTTTGGAGAACTTGACATTGGCGCACTGCTCAACGGTGTTATTGGCACTCTTTCCTTGTTCTGGTCCGGACCTTCGGGGACTCATACTACCGTGAACGGACCGCTCTCAAAAGAACGTGACACGTTCGTTGGCTATCAGCCGGCTCTTTGCCGATCTCCCCCCTTCCTCCCCTTCTTCTTCTTCCCGACCTCCGCAGCGAAACCCTCGGTGAGGGTGCGGTAGAGGTCGAAGAGGTATTCCACGCGCTCACGCTCGGAAGTGAAGGGCTCCTTGCGGTAGCATTGGTCTACCGCCTTGTCCAGCGCTTCGTGGGCCTTACGCAGGTCCGGAGGCATGGTGGTGGGGTGATACAGATCGGCAAGTGTGGATGTAGGATGCTTCGCCCGCGCATCGAGTACACCCTGCGCTAGAGCTTCAACCCTCTCGCATTGTGCGTCGGTGGGTTCTGGCCAGGGGTAGTTGTTGTAGACGACATCCTTAGAGTACCGGTAGCGACTCTCCAACCGACCACACACGTAGCGCACCCATGACATGTGCATGGTGGATGTGAGGATGCCGAGCTCATACATTCCAGCAGATGGTATGATTGTAACTGCATTGGATGGTACCGATCCGTCGTCAATGAATCCAACAGGTATGAACCGCCGGGTTTCAGAGGAGACACTCGGAACAATAAGGTACCTCTCTGGTATTGGACGGTAGTCATCAAACAACCATGGGACGTCAGCTTTTGCTCGTGTCGCCGCTTTTTTACTCATGCTTCGAAAGCTTCTGACGCATTCAACACGACGAGCAATTGGAATTATCTCTCTCAACTCTTTGGGAGTCGCGGAATCTAACCAAAGACAGTATCGTTCCTCACCATTGATAAACTCTCTCGCTCCTATATAGCGCTTGATGAATCGAGCAGCATTGATGTCCTGGGCAAGCAACTCATCGCGGTCATCACAACTCAGAACAAGATAGCCGCCATCAGCGGGTTTGTTCCCTGCCTCCATCAATGCAACGTGACAAATTGGTCTAGGACGGGTTCCAATCAACACATTCGGACCTTCGATCAGATACGCATTGATGTTTTCAGCTTCGATTTCCGCAGGCTCTGATGCCAGGCTTTCATATTCAAACAACCTCTTTCGGCGGGCTTCGTGCAGACCAAACCCGATCACCACGCAATGCACAGCAGCGACGCCTTTTGCCTCATTACTCCAACGAAACGTTCGGTGGGCAAAGTGAATCCGTACGCCAAGTTCGACGCTAAGCTTTGTCCAAAGAACAGCAACCTGCTCACCAGAAGCGATTGAGTTCGTACTTACAAACGCACAACGTATGTCGGTGCCTTGGATGGCCTGGGCGGCCTTCACGTACCAGCCACAAACGTAGTCTAATGTTCCAGCACCTGGGGTATTGTTAAAGAGCATTTGTATGCGCGACCGTTTGGACTCATCCATCAGATGGAAACCCACGAACGGCGGGTTCCCCAGAATGAACCACTCGGCATCGGGGACGGTATCGAGCACGGCGGTGCGCCAGTCCGTTTCGAGTGCGTCGGCGATGAGGATGGTCGGACCTTCCGTC
>JBBAUR010000168.1:0-2504 GCA_040398075.1 Bdellovibrionota bacterium
CACCCCACCTCACGGTGACGCAATTGCCTTCGACTAACGGTTTCCCTCCATGCTAGCCTCTTAAAGTTATCAAGTTAGAGGGTGATTCCTCCGTATTTTGTGCGCAGCAGAACACCTCCGGGTGTCTTTAGGTGCGGCTGTTAGAAGAAAAGGGCCGGCCGCTCACGACTAAACCACCTAACCTGCCACCACAAACCTCCTTCGCCCCTTGATTAACTCTTCTAAACTCATGCCGTCCGTCTATCAACCCTACCTACAACTGCATAGAGCGATGATATAATTGGAAATTTAATTGATTTTCCTATCCGTACAAGACCGGTGAGGCGTGACACTCATGATGCTCAGGTTCCCGAGGAGATCCTTGGCATCTTGCCTCATGCACTAAATGTATGTCCAAACGTAGAAGCGATCATACTCGAACGATTGGGGCATACTTTGACGGACGAGCGTGAGATCTCCGGATTTCAGGAAGATTTTTACCGAATACGTTCAATCGCGGGGCGATGAGTTGATGCACACGGATCCACGTATAGTTAGCTCCTTCCAGTCTACTCTGCTCGAGCTCTTAGCAGAAGATCTTCCCCTTGATTCTGTGATGGAGAAGCTAAGAAGTGAGAAGCCATTTGCAAACTTTCAGGATCAGATAGCGCTTTGGGAGCCTAGGATGGTTCGAGTAGCATCAGATCTGGTCAAAAAGTGGGAGAAGCGCGACACAAGAGGCGAGGGCTTATAACTCGACGCACTCGGCGATTGACAGGAAAAGGCGCCTTAATTTCGCGAATTTAGCTCCCCTTGCCCGAAGCGCACAACAGCCCTGAATTATCCCACGCAGTTCTGCTGAGTCACAGCTCGCTACCGAAGCTCCATACCCTTACGAAGCGTGCTTTCAAGGTGTCATGAGCTCACAGATTGACTCGAATAAACTCGTCAAAACCCCTCGGTGCATAGCTATCACCGATATAGACAAGCAAAGACTTGCTGTAAGTAGTCCTACATCGACTCTCGACGTGCTTGCGTTCGCTGCAAATACTCACGTGATAACCAACGAGTGCTCCGAGGCACAGGCACCTCTTGGCATACTCTCCCCCAACGACTATACGGCCGCCCTCACCAATGAAATACGTGCAGCCGCAAAAATCGGGACACTATCTATCTACTGCCCCTCAGATCTCCTGGGACGCACGATTAGCCATGTGCTCAAAAAACTTCTCGTACCCGAAACCCACTTCAACCTGATCAAAAATAGAGAGGAGCTTCGATCCGCAATATCCGAAGGACGGAGATTTGTACTAGACTGCTCGCTTGACCCGCGTAGCGAACTCAGTACCCGAAGACATGTGGCTGGGAGCCCTGTAGTTCAAGTTTCTCGCCAAGGGCTTCTCGTCGACTTACTCTCGAAAATTCGAGAGAATGAAATTCTTCGCAATCTCGGAGAGCCGTCTGCAACATCTCCCGGCACTCGCTTGGAGTTTGTTCAATCAACCACCCTCCATACCAACGGATCGTGCGTTATCGATACGGCTCTCTTGACTGAGCTAGCTGCTGCCTATAACTCATCCTCGGTCACCGCGGGGGACGACCTTACGGCACCGAAACTTGGCTTTCTGAATTCATACACCCCAGAGAATTTTGCGCAGATGCTCCATAAGCCGGGCTGTCGCATAAACCTCATACGACTAGGCCACACGGTGCTCGGCTACAGCGTGAGCTATCTCGACCCTACAAACCAGCCTCTCCACAGCCAGCGACTCGCCGCGGCACTCGAAACAAACGGGCGACCACCCTCCGGGAATTGGGGTTATGTCGATTCCTTGCACATTACCGATATTGGGAGGGGAGTTTGTCAGCTTGCAGGCATTGCCCCTTACAAGGCTCTCTTGGATCAGCTCGTTCTCGATTCCAAAGAAGCGGGGATCACTCACCTCATCGCTCAGACCAGGGAATTTCCTCATCCAAACGACGATGCGCTGGCGGTCCATAAGTATCACGGATGGAGAGAGGCCGGTGTGAGTCTCCTATATCCCAAATCAGAGGGCCCAGGCGGATGGGAATATGTGTTGGGCAAGGTAATCGTTTTGGATCTTAGTCGATTCGATTGATGGCCGCCGAAGCGCCTCCAGCGAAAACTACCTGTGAGGCTTCGCGATGTGATAATGTCTTGGTCACATGCTTCGAGCCCCCAAGATTTTATCCACCACACTATTTCTCTGGGTGACGCCTTTCATACGGCGCAACGCCCATAGCCGCCTGAACGAAGGCGACCTCTTACAACTCCCGGTAGTCGACATGGTATCGGGTGATACTGCGGCGATGGAACGAGTGCTCGAAGGCTCGGCAGCCAAAGGGCCCTTGCGCCTCGCTCTCGACATACTCTTCATCTACCGCAGGACACTCCTGGCCCCCACCTTTTGGTACCCCACCTTTTGGTACACCCCAACTTTTCTTCGCCCCCACCTTTTGGTACACCCCAACTTTTCTTCGCATGTGACGCAACATAATTACCT
>JBBAUR010000169.1:0-2436 GCA_040398075.1 Bdellovibrionota bacterium
GGGACGGCTCTACGGCTACTTAATTATCCCCGTACACAGTTTGGGTTACAGATCCGCTTACAGAGCTACGAAATACATCGGCGACTGCCTAGACTCCCTTCAGGGAGCTGAAATATTGGTGGGTGTGGACCACTGTCAAGATACGCTTGACTATTTGAAAAACAGGACGGACGTAAGGCTTTTCTACTTCACTGAAAATGTGGGTCCGTACGTTATCAAGAATACATTGATAGACGAGGCATCGCATGAACATGTCTTGTTCTTCGATAGCGATGATATCTTGAACAAAGATACCCTTCACAGGATCAATGAAGAGCTGGTCGGTATTGATTATTTGAAACTCAACTACATCAACTTCTCTCATGAAATTGATCCGAACGGACAGACAATGAACGATGCTGTCATAGCTATCAAACGTTCAGTGTTCAATAATTTGAATGGCTTCCAGCCTTGGAGATGTGCAGCTGATACGGAGCTTGCTATCAGACTCAATCACAATGATCTGAAATTCAAGGTATTGAGTGGGGTAGCTTACTACAGGAGACTACACGACGAAAATCTTACGATTAGGGAGGAAACAGGCCATGGTTCTCCGATGCGATCAGGATATGTGGGATACATCATCAATCAGTTCAGGCAAAACGCCTGGCCTAATCCTCATACGAAGATCAAACAAGGATATGTTGCATATTAAAATGCCTGCCGGAGAGAGTCAGGTGCAGGGGTAGCGTTGGTAAGGGTCCCGGGGAGCTACCCGCGAGAGGAAGAGGAGCAGGCTGGATACAGGTAGCGGCCTTGTGGCTGCGGACCTTTGAAAACGGCACACCTCCTGTCTCGATGGGCTTTCATTGTGTCCGAGAGATCTCCAAAGAGGGCCGCTCTTGGGGGCACAGCCGCTTTGAGTGCAGCTGGCTAGCTGTGCACCTTCTGAGACGCCTCGTGTTGTCTATGAGAGGGTGTACAACCACAAGGCTTGCGCTGTATCCTCAAGGCTCGCATGCGCAATTGCTATCTCGACTCGCTACGCATCTTAGTGGTTTTGGCTCTCGTCTGCGGTGTGTCTTTCCGAAGATTCGCCGAAGCGCAACAGCCATGCCCGAGTGGTAATCTACTCACTGAAGCTGTTATCTCGTCACAGGTCGATATCTACGAGCCGAACCTGATCAACGACAACACGCTCAATATCGACGGAACCGACTGGAGCTCGGGCGATGCGGCGGTCTTTGAGTCTAAGAGGAGTTTCGTCATCTTTGACCTCGGGACGACGCGAGAGCTGACGGGCTTTGCTCTGCAAGGTGACAATAACGACCGGTTTTATGTCGAAGTATCACTTGATGGTGTTAGGTGGAGCGGTGTGTGGGCCGTCCCTACAGTTTCCAAGGAGGGGCTGCAGGTCCGCGAAATGAGCGGCCCTCCATCGGCGGCTCGCTTCGTGAGGCTCTCTGCTTCGGCAGGCGATGACTTTGTCTCCGTGAGCGAACTAGCAGCTTTCTGTCAAAAACCAGAGCGATGGCGGGCGAGCTTTTCGACGGTTTCAGGGAGCCCGCGTATCGCATCAGTAGAGCGGAGACAGGGGGCTGGCGCAACCTTTTGGCTATGGCTGTGGGGCGGATTACTGGCTCTTGCTACCGTGATCGTTGCGACCCGTCTGCTCAGCCGTGAGACCCGAGCAGATTCACGTTGGTTGGCTGATGTGCGCAGATACCTTACGAACACGTATTTGACCCTCGACCGGCGCACCTTAGCGCTCTTTCGCATCTCGATAGGGATCCTCCTCTTCGGCGATCTACTCGTCTGGATCCTAAACTTCGACCTTATTCTTTCCACCGCAGGACTACTCTCTCCGCGACACCTCGTATTAGGTGATGACCCATTCACCTCCTTCACCCTCCTCAGGTGGAGCCCCAACGATTGGAGCACCTGGACTCTGATAGCGATAGCGGCACTCTCGTATGGAGCTTTTACAGTCGGATACTGCACTCGTTCAGCGCAGATCTTGACGTGGCTGTGTGCACTTAGTCTGCACAACGCAGCACCGATGCTCAATAATAGTGGTCACATGGTGATGCGTCTGCTGCTGACGTGGACCCTCTTGTTGCCGTTAGGTGACAGATTTTCGCTTGATTCTGTGCGACGTACTTCTCACCCCCAGACCGGGCAACCCGACCGTTTTACCTCAGTATTTGCGCTCATACTTACCATTCAACTCTGCGCGATATATCTCTTCAACGTCTTGCACAAGTTCGATGATACGTGGCTCGATGGAAGCTTCTTATCCCTGATTATGCAGGATCCGTCCATCACTACCGCTTTCGGTGTGCGCGTGGCGGAGTTCGCTCCAGCCTGGGTCCTGTCGATGGTTACTGTTATGACTCTCGCCATCGAAGCCGCTGGACCTTTCCTTCTGCTGAGCCCGATATATCCCCGTCACTGCAG
>JBBAUR010000170.1:0-2424 GCA_040398075.1 Bdellovibrionota bacterium
AAATCCTATCCCAGTTATCCCGAAAGGTTTGCGTAAAACAATTTCTGGGGCTATCACCCTTGCCGTTGCTCATCTGGTGCGGAGTTGGTTGAACTTTGTGGTGGGTCTGTGGAAGGCCATCTTCACCGAGGCGCAGCCGTTATCCCGGCCTTTCGCCTGAACCAGTTCCACCTCTAGCGTGGCGAGGTTCTGGTCGTTGACGGTCTGCGGCGTGCCCTCTGAGTTCTCTGCCGGCAAGTGAATGAACAGCACCCGGTCTGCGTCCTGCTCGATGTTCCCGCTCTCCCGGAGGTCTGAGAGGCGGGGGATGCGGGATTCCTTCTCCACTTCGCGGCTCACCTGTGCGAGGAGCACGACGGGGATGCCCAGGGAGACAGCCAAGTCCTTGAAGGCCAAGGTGACTTGCCCAATAGCGATGTCTCTCGTCTCCCCCTTCCCGTGCGGCGGGACGTAGAGTTGGAGATAGTCGATGACCACCGCTTTGATGGACATAAACGCTTTGCAGGCTTCGATGCGGGCGGCGATTTGCTGCGGGTTCTTATCGCTGTCGAAGATGTGGAGGGTCTTGGACAGGTTGGTTTCGATGTCCGTGAGCGCACTCTTAAACTTGTTCACGTCCCCCGGCATCGCGTGGGCGCTGCTGACGCTCTTAACCGAGACGCCCGACATCATCGCGGCCAAGCCGAGGCATACCTTTTTCACCGGCATCTCTCGGCTGAACAGGAGCACGTTGCCATACTTCGTCGCCCAATGACGGCAGATGTCGCGGGCCATCGAACTCTTCCCGACACCGGGACGGGCGGCTAGGATGATGAGTTCCCCTCCCGTAGCTGCGCCTAGTTCGCGGGTCATATCTCCCCAGGGCCAGGTCATCCCTGGCTGCTCCACTTCACCGCTCAGGAGCTTGGCTAAGTCGGCCATAACGAGGCCGGCGGCGTCCTTCAAAGAGACCTGCGTGGCCGTCTGATTGCGAAGAGCCAGGAGCTTGCTGATCTTGGCAACGAACTCATCGACCTGTGGCTTGCCCGCTAAGGCCAATTCCTGCGTTTCTGCGGCCACGACGGCTATCTCGCGGGCCTGATAAAGCTCCTTTATCCGATCTAGGCTATAAACGAAGCTGATGGAGGTTTGCGCGGCTCCGGTGATGTCTGCGAAGTTGGCTAGTCCACCGACCCGCTTAAGGTCTGGGTCAACCCTTCGCATCTCTTCACAGATAACGTGGGCGTCTAGTCCTTTGCCGCGGACGTGGCACTCGTTAAGCTGCTTCCAGACGGCTTTGCAAAACGGGTTGTAAAACCAAGCGTCGCTAACCTTGTAGTCTAGGGCTTTAAGGAGAGCTGAGGAACCCTCCTGAACTATCGTTGAGATGACTATCCTCTCAGCCTGCTCGTTGTGTGGTAGTTTCATCGATTCGTCTCCTTTTCAGTATGTGTGTCCATTCTTCATTGGTTAGGTAGTATTTCTTGTACCCCAAATTGGTGATGCGACTACGGATGGCTGAGGTGTTGAGCCGGCTGAATTGGGCCAGCAACTCTTTGAGCGAGGCCCCGCGTCGCATCGCGTTCTCAAATTGGATGCGCTCGGTTAGCATTCGAGGCGGCTGATGATGTCAGCGAGATAGGTTCGTCGAATGTGGGCAGCCAGGGCTTCGGCGGTCTTCCACTCGTCCCCGTCCGGGCCGTATTTGATGCCGCTCCGTAGATAGGCATCGAGGTCCCATAGGAGGCCGGACATCTCCGAGGAGAGGTTGGCGGCTTTGTAAGCGTGTTGCTCGTCGGGCAAATCAAATTCAATCGTGGCTTTCATAGATTGCGCGATAGATGTTCGGGAACTTCTCGGTGAAGATTAGCTGGATAGCTTGGGCGATGTCTCGATGCTCTTTCTGTGTTCCTTCAGCTGTGCGCTGCTCCAGATAGTGAATCCAAGAGCGGATGTTTCCTGTCATATAGAGCCGGGTTCTGGTGCAGAGCGGCAGCACCATCCTCGCCGTTTCTTTACTAGCACCTTCATTGATGAGCGTCTCGTAAGCTTGGTAGGAGGTCTCGATGACGTTCCTGACAATCTCCGACATACGGTGGTCCTCGATGGGCGGACCTGAAGCCTGGCGGTTCTTCGGATGCTGCCGGCGTAGCTCCACAGCCTCAAATCCCTGCGCCAAGGCGTACCTTTGGGAGTGCTCTTGGAACGTGAATGACCTGTGCCGCAAAATCTGCGCGGCAATGGCTCTGGAGGTCTCAATCTCTACCGTCATACTAGCCGTCTCAAAGATGGACCAATGCCCGTGCTTGATGCAGTAATTGATGAGGCGAGGAGCGGTCTCCTTGTTTAGCTGGTTGGCGGGATTTGAGACCCTGGCGGCGTAGACGATTAGGTCTTCCGCCGTCCAGATGCCGCTGTCTTCTTGGAGTTCTTCAGAGGGCGTGG
>JBBAUR010000171.1:0-2322 GCA_040398075.1 Bdellovibrionota bacterium
GAGGGTATCGAACGATTCGTGTTCTGACCTCTGTGTTCCTCTCAAGTCCTCTGTGGTTTCAACCCAAAAGCCGTAGCCCGCGATAGAGGTAGAACAACGGGGTTAAAAAGTAACCGAAGAACGCGCGCAGTCGCCACAACCACGAGCCCCTGGCGCGTTTGAGTTCGACTTCAGCCTCGTGAACCCTTAGGGCCAATTCGAGCAAGCGCTCCTCGGATACCTCACGCTGCTGTTGAAGTGCGAGCACTCGCTCCTCTAACTTCATCTTCTCGCTTTTCATCGTACCCCACAGGGCTCCGACTGCACGCGAATGATTGAGAACGAGCTCGAGCTCCGCTTCCCGATTTTTGCGAATTCGGCGCTCTGTACGTAGCTTTTGATGCTCTGCGAGCCTTTTGAACGCAACAAGGCTTCGCAGATTACGATGGCGTCTCGAAAGTTGCTCCACTCTACTATTACCTTGAGCGATCTGGTCTACGATATCTTGCTGAGCAGTAACCTGCACAGCACACTGCGATGCGATTCGAGATGCAAGCTCACCGTCCGGTATTGAAATCGAAGCCCGAAGAACGCCGTTCGGGGCGGCCTCCCAAGCCCTGTTTGCCTCATCTTTTTGAACCACTGCCTCCGCGACCGCCCATCCGCCCCAGAGTGGCGCATGCACATGGTGACAGTGAGCAACTACCAGCCAGCCGGGCG
This sequence comes from Bdellovibrionota bacterium, assembly GCA_040398075.1. Lineage (GTDB taxonomy): Bacteria > Bdellovibrionota_C > UBA2361 > UBA2361 > OMII01 > OMII01. Next base: position 700 of record JBBAUR010000171.1, read on the forward strand.
CCAGCGCTGAGTCGAGGTATTCGGAGTGAATAGTCCGCCACCACCTCTCGAACTGAGCCATGGCATTAACAGAACCGGTGAAGGTACTTCGTATCATCTCGAGCCAGCTAATCCGTTGAGTACGGCTGTGGAGTGGTTCGACCAGGACCTGTGGTGCTGCGTGATGAGGAAACGATAGAAAGGTCTCCTGATGAGTAAAGCCAACACTCGAGAGCGAATCACGCAACGAGCCCAGCGGTGCCCCACGACCCCTAACGTGGTCCTGTGACAGCTCGATATGCGCGCCTGCCACATGACTGATCGAGTTTGCAACCGATAGAATGAGGCTTCCAGTGGATTTCAAAACCTTGCGGCACATGGCAAAGAGCTCGAGGCCGGGCTCATAAAAATCACTCTCCATGAGAGTGGGGTCTAAACACAGGACGAGATCGAACTTATCGTCGAGAGTCATTACATCGAGATAGTTCTCGATGATATCCACGTTGTGAAACCCCTGACACCTGATGCGTGCGCACCGCGCAAGCTCCGGCGTCGGCTCTACTGCGGTTACGCGAAAGCCTTGCTCCGCAAGATAGCGGGTGACCACTCCTGCTCCGCATCCGAGCTCCAAGATAGTACAATTCGAGGGCAGATCCAGTAGCCGGACCGCCGTAGTACGATATGGGTTGAAGTGATACCACACCCCGAGATCCAAAGCCCTGCGAAGCAGCTCTGGAGAAAGAGACGCGAGGTCTTGGGCCTCGAGTAATATACGTTCGATGACCTCAGCTTCTCTTTGAAGCTCGGAAATAACTGTTGAACGCTGTGCAGACGGATTTAGGCTCGGAAGAACAGAGTCGCGCTCTATGGCGATATTCTGAGCAGCAACATCCTGAGCAAGGGCAACGTTCATACTACCGAGCATACCTCACGCAAGCTATCACAGAAATCTGCTAATCGCGATTTTGTGATCTGGTCTTGTCAAAAAATGAACCGCAATCGCGATACGCTACATGTAGCTCTCACACGAGCAGACGCCTTATGGCAAGAGCACCCGACCCAGTCGCTTAACAGGCTGCGTAAAAACGGCTTCACAGGGCGGATTTCAAGGTTTTGATGATGATCGGAGGATCAGATTTCGTAGTAGAAGAACATTTCTTCGCAGCCTACGAATAAATCCTGCACGAGTGATTTTTGAAAAAATCACTCGCTATAGCAGGGCGAGCGCAACCTTGGCCCCATCAAGAGCATCAACGGCCAAGTTACCCCGTAGAAGACAAAAAATTCTGGTTGTTTCAGCTGCAGGACCGGCACAGCGAATCATGATATCGAAAGCAGAAAAGCCGAGCGCCACGTAGTTAATGAGCGCTGACTGGGCAAGGATGGCACCTGAATCTCTGAGTCGCTTGAGGGGGTATTGAACCGTTGAAGCGGCCAAACCAGTCGCCCGAGAGATCTCGCTTGTCCCAATCAACCGCTTCCGTTTCATAACTTGGGCTCTTCGTGGAATCGAGTGGGTGTCAATGACTGCTGATGGGGTATAACCCATGGTTTTCAGTGATAAATCACGTATTTCCGCGTGAACGTGATCGTAAACGTGAACGTAACCGACCTAGCAACTTTCTGCCCCGGCGATCGATATCT
>JBBAUR010000172.1:0-2313 GCA_040398075.1 Bdellovibrionota bacterium
CGGGTGAAATTCAAAGCGCTTGCGATCTGTATCAGCAAGGCATCATCGAGACATCAGTCGGACCAGAGAACCTGCGGTCGGCTACCGATCTGGGTTCCCTCGGCGTACTCCTTATAGAGATGTTCAATCGGATCCAGACGATCAATCCCAAGGACGTCCACTCAGTCGAAGTTCTCGAGTACATCGACTCTAACCTCACGAAGTTAGAGTCTCTTCCGTCGTTACCAGTGCCCGTGCAGACTTCTCTTCACGGATGTCGTTTGGTGTACCGAGAGATTTTGGCTGAATCGGTAATGCGAAATCGGGAGCGAGGCCACTAATCAAAGACGCTTTTTTTCAAGCCGCAGTGTGTAAGCAGCTGTGTAAGCGACTTGCGATCGTAAGTGGTTGATTGATCGGGGGTTCGAACTTACTGCAAGGGATTGCTTTTCCACTGGAGTAAAAAAGGCAAATCAATAGAAATCTAACTCATTGATTTGTAAGACTGGGCCCGCTTGGATTCGAACCAAGGACCAAGGGATTATGAGAAGACTGGACTTAGCAATCTCTTTTGGCCTTCAATGACTTACACGTGTCACTAAGCTGTGTGTAAAAAAGTGTGCAAGTAAATATCGTGTTTTTGACAGGTGTTTTCTGTATCAAAAATACTTCCGCACTCAGAGCTTACCCAGCCCTCAAAGAAAGAATCGCAAACGAAAGAATTCGGTTTTGACGCTCTTAAGAGTCCGCTGTAAGAGCGCGCCGGGCAGGCTCGGCGTTGTCCTAACCTTTCTTCACAATAAGCGAGACCAAGGTTCAATATAGTCAGAGCGTTGGCTTTTAGGAGTAACGCGTGCGGCATATCGTCATCGCACTTGGCTGCATACTTTTTTCGCTGACTGGATGTGGTGGTGGCGGCGGCGCCTCATCATCGCCCGCCCCGCCCTCGTCGAGTCCTCCGATAATTACCGCACAACCGTCGTCTATCACGGTTACGGCAGGGACTACAGCAGCTTTCACGGTAACCGCCGCGGGAACGATGCCGCTGTCATACCAATGGCAGCTCAGTACGGATAGCGGCTCAATATGGACGAGCGCACCGGGCTCTTCGACCTCCAGCAGCTACACCACTGCCGCGACCGCATTGACGTTCAACGGCTATCGATACCGAGTACAAATTTCGAATAGCGCAGGATCAATAACGAGCGATGCAGCCACACTCACAGTAACGCCCCCGACCTCGATCGAGCGACAAATCAACGCGACAACAACGGACAGCAGCATCACTGCCTCACCCTCTGCTGGTGAGGCGCCGCATATCACGATTAATCCGTCCTCCTCGATCAATCCGAAAGGCAAGCTGTTGGTCTTTCTGCCGGGCACGCAAGGCCGGCCAGGCCAGTACACCTACATATTGAGAGCCGGCGCCTCTCGCGGATTCCACGCGATCGGTCTCAATTACCCAAACCAGACCGCGATGGGCGCCCTCTGCCAAGTGAGTTCCGACCCCGAGTGTTACTGGAGTGCGAGAAATGTCGTCGTGTTCGGTGGTGGCACGCCAGTGACCGGACAAAGTCCAGTGACCAAGGCAGATTCGATCGTCAATCGACTCGAAAAGCTTTTGGCGTGGATGCAGACCACCTACCCCGCAGAGGGCTGGGGACAGTTCGTGTTAACGAACGGCAGCGTCGATTGGAGCAAGGTTATTCTGGCGGGTCACTCTCAAGGCGGTGGCCATGTCGGTGTGTTAGCGAAGTCCGTGGCGCTAAACCGTGCGGTGTATTTTTCCTCACCGGAGGATTGGTACGAAAATACAGACACGCCTGCCACTTGGCCGCGGACTCGTGCAAATGTCACACCCGCCGATCAACAGTACGGTTTCGGCTCAGATGACGATACGCTCGTTCCGAACTCCCACGCATTCACTCACTGGGACAATCTCGGCTTGTCTAAACCAGCGGTCGGGCCTGTGTCGGTTGATAGCGCGTTGGCGCCGTTTTCAAACTCGCGGCAGCTTCGGACCAAGCAAGCATTCAATCCTGCAAGTACCGCAATTACCCTTGCATTGAAGTACCACGGCGTCACCGTCAACGATACCTCGACGCCGCTCGACGCTACTTGAAAACCCCTTTTCGATACGAATGGCGTGTGGGCTTACCTTTGCTTCTAATCAGTGTCGATATCGATACCAATAACGATGTCTGTATAAGCCGGTGTGTAAGCGATCTGGAGCCATAACTGGTTGATCGATCTACGCTTCGATCTGACTTCAAGGGATTACAAGTTGTTTTGACCGTCACAATCAAAGACGTGACATCGCAACTCGTTGATTTG
>JBBAUR010000173.1:0-2180 GCA_040398075.1 Bdellovibrionota bacterium
GTCCCACCTGCAGCTTTTCCCGACACACCTACTCCACCGTACTCAAGAGAGCCGACATACCGATTGAAATGATTTCCGAGGCCCTGAGGCATTTCTCGTTCAAGACGACCCGGATATGTCCTGAGAGATTCGAGAATCATATGTATATATCGATTTCCGGGCCTCTGCGAGCGTTGCGGCAAGAGGGGTGATGTCGGAACTAATCGCGGGCTTCTTTACGATCTTTCGAACCGATATTTTATCTCAAAGAGACCCACTCGTTGAATTCCTTCTCGAATCCGGCAGCGAAAGTCATCAACGCTTCGAACGAGGGCCTTACACCATGGAACATGGCTGCGCTTCTCTCGTAGTCGCCGCGCCAATCCTGGAGCATTGCTTCCGATGGCACTATCCCAACGCCCTTTTGAATGACGCCTGCATAGTCCATCGAATTGTAACGGAAGAAAGTCCGCCTGTGAGCAACCACGGATTCGAGCAGTATCCTGTCATTGCGAATCCTTTCAAAGACCCCGGCCTGGTGGAGTCGGTAGAGGTCGTAGTAATGTCGGCTCTTTCTCTCGCTGCCCTTGGCGTAGCCTGCCAGCGTCTCATGTATCATGAGCATTTTCTCGAGCAAGGTCCTTTCGGGGGCCAGGGTGGACACATGAAAGGTGCCTGCCCCCAGAACATCCGGGAATATCTCGTTACGGTACTCAGCCTGTATTCTCCCGGTTTCAGTACGGTTTCCACCTGAGCCATGAGGCCTGGGAGGATGACTTGCTGTACGAAAGCCTTCGATTTATCCTGCAGTTCCTGAAGCCGTATTTTTCTCTGCGTGTTGGAGCCGGCGTCCTCGGCCCCGAGCGGAGGCGCCTGTCCGAACAGCCTTCGGTTCACGGCGATGTCGATGTCCTCAGAGAACCTCTCGATGATGCCCCATGCCTTGGAAAGGGATGTGCCGCCCTTGAAGGTTATGTTGCCGTTGAGTTCCGGCAACTGGTTCAGCAGGCGCAACATCCAGCAGACCCAGAAATCCTTTTCGATGACAGCCGGAGGCAAGGGCTTCCCCATCCGCTGCGACGCCTCTCGGCATTAATTGCTTCTTTCCCCGGATGAGAGTCTCAAGAATGCATCCATCCCTCAAAGGTTTTTGATGATGTCACGCATGATGGCGGCAATCCAGGCGGGTGCGTAGAGGACCTGCTTCTCGATATGTCTGACATCGGCCGGCTTTAACTTACTTTTTATCTTTTGGATCGTCTCTTGCGTGACGTTATTCCTCCCGATGTGCTTCAGGGCATGCAGGATGAGTCCGGCCTTTGTGCCGGCTCCGACCATGTTCCTGGGGGTGGTTGGTTTCAGGAGGATCTCCTGCCTGCCGTATCGAATCCTCTTTCTGGGTCCGTTGGTGAGGAGCTCCATCCGCAGGGGTATCTGTGTCGAAAGCCCGAGCAGGTTGGCCGCATAGGCACCTGTCGGCTGTACCTCGATGGCCTCTGAAGTCCTGACGGCCTCTATCACCTTGTCAGCACTCGGCATGATCGGCCCGAGTTTCGGATGTACCACGGGCAGATCATACAGGCCGTGCGCAAGCCTGCGGATCGCTTTTTTCTGCACGAGCCTGGTCAGTGCGGTGCGGATGCTTCCCGAATCCTCCGTCAGCGCGGCCAGTTGCCGGGCTGTGAATACATACCCCCTCCCATGCGACTGGATTCTTGCAACGACCTGTTTTTCTGTGAGTCCCATCTTTTCTAGGATCTTTTTACGTAACAAAATTAGCGTAATAAATGTTACGAAAAATCCTCCCCGACAGGGAAGACGGATTGGGTTTCGGCCTTGGCCGGGAACAGACGGGCTACGTATGGTATTATGACGGATTTAGCTCTCGTCAGTAAAGCGCATACCTGGATGGAGATCCTGTATTGAATGCTGCACGGGGTCATCTGTGAAACCTGCAATTAGTACTGCCCGTATATCGAAGGCACCTGATAGCCCCGATGGGATTTTCAGAACCTAATTCCTTCTCCTGGTGTATCAGTTTCCTGTCAGGTACAGCACCCAGACGGATTCAAGAGGTAATTCCTTCGAAACGACTCTTCTGGAGGGACAGAAGCAGGTCATTGAAATCCACCGGGCGGTCAGCCGAACACCTGAAATCCCGTATTTTCATCACACCAACCCTCCACGCACATGCAACGCAG
>JBBAUR010000174.1:0-2148 GCA_040398075.1 Bdellovibrionota bacterium
GAATCGTACGAAGCGGAACACTCTGGAGGATGCGCATCAGGCAGCCTCCAGAAGGCTTCCCGAGAGAGCATGGGGGCGCGAAACCCGTGCTCCCTGTACCTCAGGTACCCCTGGATCCCTGCGGAGCTCCTTGCTCGCTCGGGAGCCAGGTCGTGGCAACCGCTCATATCTCCGGTGACGACGGATGTCACTGGGTTCGGTGATTCGCAGGCATCGGGAGCAGTAACGCCCTGGTGCCTCTGCGTGTCCACATGGACACTCCTGCATGAAACGAGGCGCTCCCATTACGCGGCCCTCCGCAGCGCAAGGCGTTGCATGTAGGCACGGCGGGCGGCGTTGGCACGCTTCCCTCGCTCGTCTGCGCTGAGTTCTCCCTGAGGATCAACCTCACGTTCGAACCGGTGATAGGCAGCGTCACGTGCTGCCTTGGTGTACTCAAGAGGATCTCGTTTCGCGCGAAGCGAGAGTCCTCCAATACGTGCCGCGATGGCGCGGCGTTTTGAAGAAGCCATTCGACTTCCTTTCCGCCCGGAGGCGTGACAAAGCAAGCCCTACAACGGGCTGCTTTTTTTGGTGAGCCATGTTGCCGGCGGCTCCCGTGCCGAGGTCACAATCGGATTCCAAACAGCACCGCGCAGAGAGATGCTCTTTGGAATCCGAGAGTTTCCGTCGCGCATCGTATGCCGCTAGCGTCGCGTCGTCAACCCCTAAACCACAACATATTGTGTCGGATTTTTCGGGTGACAACTAGATCTAGTGATAGTGACAAGGATGCCTTGTCAGTCCCTTAACAGTCTTTGTCCTAACGATTGAATCTCCCCTAAACCTCAGAGAACCCCCCTCCTATAGGAGGGGGGTTCTCTGTTGAGGGCCGGTAATTTCTGAAGGGGGGTCCCCCCGGAGCTTTCTAGGAGGGACCGTCCTCGTGAGGGGGAATACCCACTCCCGCGCTGACGAAGGTTTTGGGTTGTCAGTTCTTGATCTCAGACCGCGTCTCTGTGACGTCGATGGTATCGGAGCTGCTCAAGGTCGATCTTATGGGTCTCGTTGACGTTAAGAGGCCCAATCGGTCCTTTACCCCTTTGAAAAACCGTCAGGTTGTCATCGATCCAAATCGCACCATCGTCAAAGAGGACGTGATGGTTGGGACATAGGCAAAGGAGGTTACTGGGAATGTCTGGGCCTTTGTGTAGCTGTCCTACGGGACGAATATGCGCTCCTTCTGCGTATCCGCCCGTCACTTTTTCTAGCCGGATATCACACACTTGGCAGCGGTAGTCATAGAGCTTCTTAATGGCATCCGAGAGCGCAGAACTTCTAATGACGCGATCCACTCGTGAGCTTCGCCGTTGAGGTGTCATGGTGCCCCCTGGGAGCTGCACTGTCGTGTTCCTTGCTGCCAGCTCTGTTTCGACCACTTTCACCAAGGAAAATACCCATACGAGAAATCCTGACCTTCCGCGCCTTAGGTCTCGATCCTCTACACGGTAGAGGCCGTCGTATCGATAGCCTGAGGTAGGGGCAAAAGGAGACTTTAACTTGCTGCCTCGAGTCACTCGAATTGGGGTTCCGCTATCCATCGCGGCTGCAAGGCCCAAGTTACGCGCCGTCAATTCCTGATCAGCAACCTGCTTTCGTGAACCTGCATCTCTGCCGCCATCGCCGGTGTACACAATGGTGTCCCCGTGATCTTCGTCATCTTCGTAGCCACCGCTCATCACTATTGAGACCGCGACACCATCCTGCATCGAAATGCCTCGCATAATCTCGCCATGAATACCAGCGTCGTAGAGAGACTTCCGTGTGGGGTAGGCGGTTCCAATCGCTGGGAGTGGAAGTCCATAGTGATCCAATAGAAACTCCATTAGTCGAGCAGATTCGGGACGTTCACCACAACGCTACCTATCGCGTACAGCAGTGCAGCCTTATTCCAATTCAAGAGCCACCGCACTCGGCGGGTGTCGTCCTTAACAAAGACGTTGAGGATAAAGAGGAATGCGATGCGCATCATCAAGCCCAAGCCTGCCACGCCTACTAGTCGGGCAAAGAAAATAGGGTCTAGACCGTCAATCCCGATCGCGAAGGTCAGTGCCGGGACGCCGATACCAATCAGCAACAACAGCACGGACCAGCTACCACTCTTATGCA
>JBBAUR010000175.1:0-2144 GCA_040398075.1 Bdellovibrionota bacterium
GTCGGTGATCGACTCGCTTCGTGTCAGCAATCCGGCCTTTCGTTTCTCCTTCAGCCGATAACTCTCGCCCTTGATATTGACGATCGTCGAGTGATGCAGCAGTCGATCCAGTATCGCTGTCGCAATCACCTGATCGCCAAAGACTTGTCCCCATCCCGCCAGACTCTGGTTGGATGTCAGCAGAATCGAGCCTTTCTCATAGCGTCGTGAGACCAGCTGAAAGAAGAGATTGGCACCCAGCCGCTCGATCGGCAGATACCCGATTTCGTCGATGATCAGCAGCTTCGGTTGCACCAGCAGTTTGATCTTCTCCTCGAGTCGGTTCTCCTGATAAGCCCTGACCAGGCTCCCAATCAATCCGGCCGCCGTAGTGAAGACCGTTCGGTGTCCGAGTGCACAGGCTTTCATCCCAATCCCAACCGCCAGGTGCGTCTTCCCGACTCCCGGAGGGCCGAGCAACAAAGCATTGTCCGCGTTCGCAATGAATCTTCCCGTCGCCAGCTCTTTGATCACCTTGACGTCGATCGATGGCTGAAATTTGAAATCAAAACTTTCCAGTGTCTTCTGAAACGGGAACCTCGCCATACTCGTTTTCATCTGCGTGTGCCGTTCCTGTTTCGCCGCCAGTTCACGATCGATCAACTCCTGCAGGAAATCGACATAGGTCAAATCCCGTTTGCTCGCCTCCTGCACAAGACCCGGGAGTTCGGCCGCCGCTCGTGGCAGCTTCAGGCTTTGCATTTGCTCCTGAAGGCGTTCCATCGTATCTACGCTCATTGCCGCACCTCCTCCATCATTGCCTCATAGGCCGCCAGCGATCTTTGCTCGACCTCTCCGACCAGCAACGGATAGTCCGGATCGTGGCGCGGAAGGCCTCCTGCTTCATTCCTCGATGTCAAAGATCGTGGATCACCCTGCCACCTGATCGTCTGGAATTTACCGCTCACTCGCTGATAGATCAGTGGCTCCTGCCGGCCGTTGATCAGCGTCACCCGGTCACCTGAGATCCTTACATCAATTCGACGACCGACCCATTCAACCGGCGTCGGATATCGATTTGTCTCTACCACCACGTAGGTGTCCCACGGAACAACCCGCTGCTCATTCCGTTCGAGTTCGGGCACCGGTCGCTCATTGACCGGAATCATTGCCGAGACCTCGGCGCGGGCAAATCGTTCACTCGGCCTCTCGTGTGTCGTGCCGTGCAACCGCTCGTCGGCTATCGTCAGGCACCATTGCTCCAGCCATTCATTCAGGTGGTCAATGTCCCTGAATCGGTGCCCCGTCAGCGCGTTTCCTTTGACATACTTGACTCCACTCTCGACCTTACCCTTGGTCTGTGCCCGGTAATACCGACAGAGCTTTATCTCCACCCCGTAGAAATCCATTCGGTCCTTGAAGCTCCGGTTCCAGACGACCTCTCCGCTGGTCTCGTTCTTCTCGATCACGATCGTCCGGGGATTATCGTAGAGTATCGTCCTCGTTCGTCCGCCGAAGTGGTTGAATGCTGCCGCGTGTCCATCCAGCAGGCTCTCGATCCGCTCATTCCGATAGGCCCGCACGAAGATCCTTCGGCTATATCCAAGAACCATCACAAACAGATGGACTCGCTCTTGTCTCTCTTCAAACCAGACCCTGGCTGATCCCCAATCGACCTGCGCCTGATCACCTGGCTCAGTCTCAAACCTGGCTGTCGCGGTCTTCTGCTCACTGACCCGCCAGGAGCGGATGTACTTCACCAGGGTCGTGTAGGCCCCACCGTAGCCCTTTCCTTTGACCTCCCGGAACAACACTGCGGCGTTGTACCTGACTTCCGGCGCTCGCGCTCTGAGGAAATCCTGATAATCATCCAGCCCACTTTTTCTCTGGCGCTCCTGTTCTTTCCAGTGCTTGCTCAACCACTTACGGACCGTTTTCACGTCGATACCCAGCTCACGGGCGATCGCCGTCTTGTTCACTCCCTGTTCAAAGAGTGCTCGTATCTGGCACCACTGGTTCTGTCTGACCACTGAATCCTCCTCAGTCCCTGTAGGGACTGAGGGTAGGATGGCACTATTTTCTTCTCTTTCCACTTATTCCTCCTTTTTAGGAGGGGTAGGGAAAATTACACGATCCAAACAGGGATTTTAGGGATATCGGTGACA
>JBBAUR010000176.1:0-2043 GCA_040398075.1 Bdellovibrionota bacterium
AGTTCGGACAAGGCGAGTTGGAGCACACCAAGGATCAGCTGGAAAAGATGCTGAGGCAGAGAAAGGTGGCGACAGCTAACGCGCGGTGCTTTGCGGCGACAACGGCGGTTGCATCGGGAGAAGAAGCACAAGGGTTGGAGGATTCAGTTTCGACTCCTGCGTCTGCGGGAATGGAGACGAAGATCGATGATGCGCCCAGGAATGCTAAGGAGCTTCACGCGCACGAAGAATACGAGGCAATCGTCAAGAGCGGGAAGCTAGAGATCAAGCAGCTCCTGGACATGGGAGTGTTCGTCTTGCCATCGGATCAAGAAATGAAGGAGATCAAGGAACAAAACAAACGCGTGTTGCGATGCAAGATGGTATATGCTCGCAAGTACGAGAGCGTGGTAGGTGCTGACGGTCAGATTAGGGACAGATTCCTCAAGTGGAAGGGGAGATTGGCCGCTGTGGGCACGGGTGAAGTCAAATCGCTCGACACGTGTTGGTCGACGTTTAGCCCGACAATCGGGATGACGGCGTTGAGGACGTTAATCGCGTTGATGTGCCGAAAAGGATTTGATGTGCGTAGCTATGATTTGTCTGGTGCGTTCTTAGGTACGGACCTGGCCCGAGAAGTATATGTCAAACTGCCGGAGGAAGCAGGCAAGTATGCCGGTAAGGTGGTACGATGTGTGAAAGCGTTATACGGATTGATTACTTCGTCCCGGGACTTCGTCAATTCGCTGTCAGAGAGGATACTTAGCTTCGAGGATAATGGCGGCAAATTCAAGAAAATGGACACTGATCACTGCATCTACATCTTCGTGGACAAAGATGGGAACGAGATAATCCTGAGTCATTACGTGGACGATATCATCTGCGGGTCAAATAATCCAGCGCTGAGAGCGCGGCTGTTCGAGCACTTGAATCTGCAATGGAAGATCACTGACGAGGGAGTACTGACTCGCTTCGTGGGTTTGAATTTCGAGAGATCCGATAATGGGTTGACCTGGGAGGCTTCTTGCGGTCCTTACATCGACAAAATAGCCAAGCGGTTCAAGGTGGATCCGAAGGTACAGGAGACGCCGATGGACGCAGGTTTCGCCGTGATGCCGGAAGACTTGAGAGAAGAGCACTCAGCAGAAGAGATGGCGGCCATGGAAACGGAATTCCGTTCCATGATCGGGTCTCTGGCATTTGCAAGCGTGACGATACGCTGGGATATTGCTTACAGTGTGAGCGTGTTGTCGAGATATTTGATGAAGCCGAACCGAAAAGTCATCGCTGCAGCTCGTCGCGTGATTCAGTATCTGATGTCGAACCGTGACATGAAGATACGTTGGACTGCAGAGGAGGACAGCGTGCCTGCTGACAAGAGGAATAAGCTGTGGGGTGCGGCAGATGCGAGTTATGCGTCGGATGTAATCACGCGTAGAAGTCATGGAGGCTATATGCTTTTCTTGAACGGAGGATGTGTTAGTTGGAAGAGTGGCCTGCAGAAGATGGTGACGCTCAGTAGTTGCGAGAGCGAATTTGTGGCGTTGTGCTCGGCGATCCTAGAGGTACGGTACCTACGCCAGTTCCTCAATGAGTTGGGCCATAGGCAGGAGGAGCCTACGCTGTTGTGGGAAGACAACAAGGCGGCAATCATCGTCGCAGAAGGAGAGACGTCAAGCGCAGGTCGTTCCAAACACATTGACGTACGGTTCAAGCACGTGGCTCAGAGCATACGCGAAGGAGTAGCGCGGGTTAGATACGTGTCGACAAAGTGGAACTATGCCGACCTCATGACGAAGCCATTGGCAAAGTTAGAGTTCAAACGTGTGAGGGATCTTTGTCTACGTCCAGAATCTGGAGTGACAGGGTATCCGTCTATGGAGCAAGATAACGTCCCGTTGGAGGATGAGACGGCGAACTTCATTTTTGAGGAGAGCTGGCTAGGTTGATGCAAATCAGGATGACTAGCTCTCTGATACAAGTCGGGGGAGTGTCAGAATTCCGGATATGAAACCGGGAATTATGTGGACTTGTACCGTGAGAGCGGCGACGACTAAGTCGATT
>JBBAUR010000177.1:0-2040 GCA_040398075.1 Bdellovibrionota bacterium
AGCTCTCAATACAAGACGACATCGTTACCTATACCACCAAAGACGGTGCTGCTCACGAGTTTGACGCACTGGAGTTCCTTGCTCAACTCTCGTGTCATATTCCGAAGACCTATGAGTCTCTGACTCGGTATTATGGACGATATTCCTGCAGACGCCGCGGCGAACGCGCAAAGCTCGCTCCTGCTGCCGAAGAACAAGAGAGCGGCTGCTATCGTGATTTCAGCGAGCTCGCCGAAGTCAGTCCAGTCGAGTTCCGTCAGAGTAGTTGGGCCGCGTGCATAAAGCGCATCTATGAAATCGACCCGCTCGAGTGCCCCACGTGCAAGGCTCAGATGCGGATCATCGCGTTCATACAGGACGAGCACTCCATCAAGGACATCATGAAGGCTCAAGGGCTTCCGGACTTTCAAGCCCCTCCACCACTACCTAAGTTTATCGATACCACAGAGGCTATCGATGAAATCCCCTCCTATGACTCCTTCGACCCTGCGCCAGACGACTTCTAAACCCCGCTTCCTTCATGACGGAACGGCGGGCGTCTAGCTCTTTCCCCGTTTTTGGCTACTTAGCTCCTCTTCCGCTGTTCCCCTGAGGAGGACTGCGCAGGAAAAAAACACTCTCGGGCGGCGACAATCGCCAGTATCATCACCTTAACCAAACCTCTCATCACCACCATCACTGCTCTTTTGCCAAGGATCAGCTACTTACAATAATGCGATCGATTTCCCTACTTATTTTCCCTACTTATCTACTTATAGAAGAGCATTTTTCCGCAGCCTGTTAAGGGGTCTTGAGGCCCTCGCACAAGGCTCCGGCCGGAAAGCTGCTTCCTTATCCACCGTATTTCCCGCGGAGTGTAGGTCGGAGTCTTCCGGTCTTCGTTTCTCAATGGCCGATTACTACCACACAATCAGGTTGAGGGAGGCTGACCAGATGGCGTGTTTCTAAAAATCAACCTCTTCCTACGCGCATGAAACCTTGGGGGCTCTGCGCGGTTGACCTAGACCTTCCGCGACCATACCAGACCTCGGCTCTAACCGTTTACGAACACGGCTGTAATCAAAATCATGGTCGATCCAAGGGATCTTTGTGGTGAGGCGTCCAGTCGCCGGGAATTCCATACGGACTTACCCCGGGAGCTCCTCCGCTCTCATGCCGAAAGCCCACATAGTCGACAGCTCCACTGCCGCAATAGCTGCTAGCAGAGTTACCACTACTATGTCGAGGAAGCGGTAGTACCGAAGGCCTTGCAGCTCCCAACAAAACCGATCCAGATGATGGCTATCAGCGCACAACAGCTCAGTACGATAACTCCGAGCATCCTGAGCCAAAATAGTACATACCCTCGCCACCAAGGTTCCTTGTCATCGTAGACCGATCGACCGATCTGTTCGATCGACGCGAGCCTGCTTCGGAGAGACGCGAGATCGCCTTGGAATTCCGGCGCTGTCATCGTAGGGAAACGTTCAGCCAGCTCATGAGCTTCACCGAGGAACCCTTCGACCTTCCCGTAGACCGCTCCATAGCTGGCAGGGACATCGAGCTCCTTGTACGAAGTAAGCCACTTAGTGAGCCCACTCCGAATGTCATGCAGCTCCCTCATGTGAGCCGGTTGAAGCGGCTCGTCCAGCGCATGCGAGTATTCCCACGCTGAGCGCTCTCGTTCCATCTCGTAGGAAACCGCGCTCAATCCAAAAAAGATCATCACCAAAAACACGATAAGACCGCTCAGGGCGAGTTTGTCACACCAGGTAAGCTTATCAGCACTCATAACTAAAACCTCTCTCTAGGTAGTTTGAAACCAAAAACCCTCCAGACACGCATCTGGTCGGCCGTGCCGTATCAACCGCACCGCCGACCACATGTCACTCCCTCTACCCAGTACCAAATTGTCTTCGAGCCGCTGCACAGGTAGCCCTGTGGCGATTGAAGAACTTAGAGTGCGTAACAAAAATGCTCCTCTGCTTCGGATGGCTGCAATCGGCAGCTACTTCGTCTTCGGCAAAAAAGGTGCTCAACGTGCCGCTGAGGGCACGTCTC
>JBBAUR010000178.1:0-1961 GCA_040398075.1 Bdellovibrionota bacterium
GGCTCAACCTCCACCGGCTCATGCTCAAAACGTCCAGGGCCATGACGGTCAGGACGGTAAGTCCCCTGACGCTTCAAAACCTCAACCGGCTTCGGCGGTCTCCCTGCCATTGGATCTCCTAAACGCTCGCAGACATTTAGGCAAGGATACGCGCAACGTCCCCGAGATCACCTAACGCAATCGGAACGCCTCTCATCCTCCGGCCAGTGACAGTCATGTACCTGCCGCTCCCGTAAATCTCCACAGAGCCCACGCGCCGGCCACGCTCCAAGAAACCTCGTCCCCAAATATGCAAGCCACGGCCAGAAGGCGAAAGCTCAACCCAAGTAGGCCCGAGCTCGTCAACAATCGCGCGAGCCCACTTCGCAACCCTGCCAGAATCCGCTATGCAATCGTCCAAATCAATACAGACAATGCCGTCACCATTGAGGACAAAGCCAATACCGACTCCGACCCTTGCCGCTGCCACAGCGCTTCTGTAGTCGCTCCACGTTTCCGGATTCACGCTCGAGGCCGGAACGCCGGCAACGGTAAGCGGGACCTTGGACTCGGACCAACGTACCCACCTGGGAAGCGCGCGGAGCTCGCCAGGAATCGAGCTCTCTAACCTATGTGACCACACTCGGCACAGAGTCGAGCAAAAACGCGCGCGAGGATCAAAGCGCATGGGGTCGCCGCAGAGCTCGCAATGCATGAGCCAATCCTAGCGCACAAAGTGTTACACATAGGCTTAGGCTTCAAGCCACCACAGCCAATCTCAGGCCCGTAGAGCCACGAAACCAAGAGACCCTAGCCAGAGTCCACACTCGGGCTGCTAGAGCCTGTATCAAATTCCTAGGGCCCTTGCCGTGGCTTTGTGGCTCGGCTCCCATTTTGACGAGCCGCGCAGACGGCTAAGGCCAGGGTACGTCTCCGCGCCACGGCTCAGGGTTCAAGGCCACCCCCGGAGGTCTACCGGGGGGCCTCTGCCTCGAGCGTCGGATGTTGCATGACCTGTGAGCGCCCAGGAGAGGGGAGTAGGGGTCCCCGTCTATAACGTGGTCGGCTTGCCAAGGGTCTCCGGCTCGAGCTCCTTCTCCGCAGATCCAGCATCGTTCGGTTGAATCTCTTACGGCCTTTGCTCGTTTGTCGTAGTCGCCTCTGTAGTGCCGGTCTCTACCTTTGGGTTTAGGCATTTCGGCTAAGCGTTTGGCGTGGCAGTCTGGACAGCGGCGTTCTCGGGTGAGGGTCCCGCACCCTAGGCAAGGTTTGAGAAAGTTGCTCAAGTTTGCTCCTCTGGTAGGGGTCCCCTCCCCCTGGCTTGGTGCCTTGAGGGTTTGGCGGAGGCCTCGTCCAGCCCCGGTACGAGGCCTCCGGCGCTGAGCCGACAGGAGGAGGCTCGCGCTCCGGCGCGCTGTGTGGGGGAACGTGCCGGTTCTGTAAGTGTGCCAAAGAGGGTTGCGTTTATCCAAATCGTTGAAACTTTTGAGGCGTTTTCTCGCGCGCGCGTAACTTTAGAGCCATTTACTAGGTTACTTAACTACTTTCTCTGTCAGTCTGTCTGTCTGTCTGTATGTGCATATACATCAGGCATATGTGTGGCGCATATACAGTCCGCATGACGTTTGGCATATGCGTAGCGCATATGCGGCGCGCATATGCGTAGCGCATGCTCACTCGGGCTCTTTGGAGCCTTGCCACCTCTTGTTGGCGAGCGTCCTGGCATGCTCGGAGCGAGCTCGAGTCACTGCCGAGGTTTGCTGATAGTCATCCCAGTCGTTCACTTGGTAACCATTTTCGGCCTCATGCCAGAGGCCTACCAGGACGAGTCTTGCGGCGTCACTCTTGCGCGCGTGAATCAGGCTCAGGCCTATTTGTGGGATGTATCCGTCGGTTCCTTGTTCTCCGCAGTAGAGGAGGGAACATATGTAAACCACTGCGGCTCGGTAGCCTTCTTTGTCCTGTAGGAGGGCTAGAACCTT
>JBBAUR010000179.1:0-1804 GCA_040398075.1 Bdellovibrionota bacterium
CCCACATCACATTGGGCGCCTCGGTTGTGATGGTGCCGGTGTGCTTTTCGCCCGTAGCCTTTCGGCATCGATACGGGCTCAAGAGCCGGTTTTCCCGCATGATCCGCAGTACCCGCTTGCGTGAGACCCGGATATCATCCATGACCCGTAGCCGCGCCCAGACCTTGCGGTGGCCTTCGCCCTGAAAGGGAGAGCGCTCCAGATCAGCCTGAATCTTGCCCAGTAGCTCGGTGTCGGTCCACTGCGTCTTGGGGCCTCGCTTGTGATCCAGTCGAGCCGGCTCCGCGATGGCAGGAGCGTTATTGCGCCGCCAGGCATAGAAGCTCGAACGCGGCTGCTCCCAGATGGCACAGACGCGCTCCACCCCGTATCGCTGGGCTGAGGTTAGGGAGATTGTTGCGCTCAAGTTCTCAATCTCCCCTTGGCTAAAGGGCCGGGCCTCCGCGTCTTCTCGCGGAGCAGTTCGATGTCCATCATCAACTCGCCGATTTTGCTGCGGGCCGACTGCAACTCTTTCTCCAGCGGATCCCCCTCCCGCTCCCGGAGGCTGGCATCAATGCCTGCCAGAGCCTTGTTCTTCCACTCCGCCAGGCGGTAGATCTCTACGCCCAGTTCACGGGCCAAGGCTTCCATGGATTCCCCTCGGAGCAGCCGAAGCGCCACCTCACGCTTTCGCGTGACGCTCCAACGCTGATTCGGTCCCAGCGGGCCAGTCGCGGCGGCCGGTTCCGGGCCGCTGGGCATCGCCCTTCGGGCTCCTCCCACCGTCCCGGAACCGATTGTGTCTTTCTTCTCTTCCATTACATTCAGTCTCCTTGGATCTCGGTCAATAAGCCAACCTTGTGTCCAAAAAAACCGGGTCCCCTATAGAAGTGACTCTCTCAAAACATCCCGAAGGCCCCGGATCCCGCTCAGACACCTCTCAGGATGGGGTTTCGAGAACCACAGTAAAATGTTTTTGCACGCTGTCCCGTCCTTCAACGATATCTAGGACATCATCGGGCTCTGTATTACCCTGCAACTCTCGACCATGATTGGACATCAACAATATGCCGAACTGCCCTGCTCATCCCCATATTCATCTCGAAGCTCGTCGACGTGGATGGTACTGCGATGAATGCGGCAAGAATGTATACACCCTGGAGCAGCACCCAGCGCCGATCAGAGCACTGACGCAGATAAATCTTTCGCAGTGGCCTACGCTCCTCGCGCTCCCGCTCCATGAAGCGCAAACCGAATCTCACGCCTTGGCACAACTGTGGGATATCTGTGACTTCGCAGAGATTTTCCTAAAAGTCTACGTTGCCGGTGCGCTCGCTGAAATCCAAAAAGTTGACCCACTAGCGCCGAGTCGCTTTTCGAAGAAGATGCTGCGCCCTACGATGGGGGATTGGCGTTCCATCGCGTCTGAACTCTTAACGCAGCTACCCCGCTCCTCAGCACTTCAATCGTTCAACCATCACATGGACCGATTCATGAAAGATCTGCTGACGGGTCGGGAAATCACCAAATCCATCCTGCAGCTACGAAACCGCCTCGCCCATGGAGGGCCACTCGGCACGACTGAAAGAGATGACTTATCACACGCTTGGGATACACGACTCGCCTACTTTCTCTCAACATGTAGCGACTTGTGGAGCATATATTCTCTGGTTGTCGTAACAGAACACCAGACATCGATCACCCTTAAAGGTCCCCGTCCGGACCTTCAGACCACGCACCCCTGCACGCAACCCTTAGAACCAGGCACAGCTAGCCTCTCCGTCAATGACAGCCTCATCCATTTAGGGCCACTTACCGCATT
>JBBAUR010000180.1:0-1788 GCA_040398075.1 Bdellovibrionota bacterium
AGCTATTACGCTTTCTTTAAAAGATGGCTGCTTCTAAGCCAACTTCCTGGTTGTCAATGACCCGCCACATCCTTTCTAGTGTTCACTTAGCCTGAACTTGGGGACCTTAGCTGTTGGTCTGGGTTATTCCCCTCTTGACGATGGACGTTATCACCCACCGTCTGCGTCCCGGATTAACAGTTACCGACATTCGGAGTTTGGTATGGTTTGGTAATCTGGTGAGACCCCTAGCCGTTCCAGTGCTCTACCTTCGGTACTGAATTGTCCGAGCCGATACCTAAATATCTTTCGGGGAGAACCAGCTATCACGGAATTTGATTGGCCTTTCACCCCTACGCACAGCTCATCGCAGAGATTTTCAACTCTCATGCGTTCGGTCCTCCATGCGGTGTTACCCGCACTTCAACCTGGCCATGCGTAGATCATCCCGCTTCGGGTTATAATACACGCCACTATCGCCCATTTCGGACTCGCTTTCGCTCCGGCTCCACCTAACGGCTTAGCCTCGCGACGTATATTAAGTCGCCGAATCATGATGCAAAAGGTACGCTCTCGAGCTTGCTTGCGCGTTGCTCTCGAACTGCTTGTAGACATGCGGTTTCAGGTTCTTTTGACTCCCCTCACTGGGGTTCTTTTCACCTTTCCCTCGCGGTACTTGTTCACTATCGGTCGCTGAGTAGTATTTAGCCTTACCAGATGGTCCTGGCAGATTCAGACAGGATTGCACGTGTCCCGCCTTACTTGGGTACCCCGCTCGGCCTCAGTTCGTTTTCGCGTACGCGACTATCACGCTCTTTGGTCTGCCTTTCCAGGCAGTTCCGCTAACAATCTGAGGTCCTACCGCGGACCCGCAACCCCGACGCGACTTTCGTCGAATCGGTTTAGGCTTATTTTTTTCCCGTTTCGCTCGCCACTACTCCGAGAATCACTCATTGTTTTCTTTTCCTCAGGGTACTGAGATGTTTCACTTCCCCTGGTTCGCTCTTCCACCCCTATGTATTCAGGATGGAGTGACGGGTCATTACACCCGCCGGGTTTCCCCATTCGGACACTTCCGGATCAACGTTCGGTTGGCAACTCCCCGGAAAATTTCGCAGCCACCCACGTCCTTCATCGCCTCTCAGCGCCTAGGCATCCACCGCACGCCCTTTGTAGCTTACAATTACCTCGTTCTCGTTGACGTCGATACCCGTGTATCGAACGACTCAAGATCGAGGCCCAGACCCCTGCTCTTCGCAGCGGATCTTCGTAAAGACTCGAATGAGAATTTCGAGTTCTTGTTCAATTCTGTTCTTCGTATGCACTTTTCAAAGAGCGCGTCATGGCCACGACTGGCCCGACGAAACCTGACGTTGTGGAGCTGATCGGGATCGAACCGATGACCCCCGCATTGCAAACGCGGTGCTCTCCCAGCTGAGCTACAGCCCCTTCGCCTCAAGTAAGCCGAAGAAAACCGAGTTGGCCTGGGTGGACTCGAACCACCGACCTTACGCTTATCAGGCGTACGCTCTAACCACCTGAGCTACAGGCCATCAAATGAGGACGGCGGTCCCTTGACATCGAACCGTCAGACACTCCACAAAGATCTTCAAAGAGCAGACGCTCGCCCCTTCAAAACCAGACAGCAAACCTATTCGTTCTGCGAGAACGTTGACCTGGTGACCGCGACACCCGAGGGCGTCGCTGGTGTCCCGCGCCAAAGCCGAAGCTTCGACCGAACAACCGTGGTCTCCGTAGAAAGGAGGTGATCCAGCCGCAGGTTCCCCTACGGCTACCTTGTTACGACTT
>JBBAUR010000181.1:0-1753 GCA_040398075.1 Bdellovibrionota bacterium
GTAACAAGGTAGCCGTAGGGGAACCTGCGGCTGGATCACCTCCTTTCTATGGAGCATTCGCCTACAAGCCTCGCGCTTGGGCGATGCCGTCAATCCGCTCCTTCCTGCAACCAGGTTTTCAGCGATCGGGGATCGTGCATCCCGGTTCTCTGAACACTTCATCATCCTGTTCGTCGGCAGCGTAGACGGTTTCGAGGGCGCATAGCTCAGTTGGTTAGAGCACACGCTTGATAAGCGTGGGGTCGCTAGTTCAAATCTAGCTGCGCCCACCGCGATGCATCTGCCTGACGGGGCTGTAGCTCAGTTGGGAGAGCATCGGCTTTGCAAGCCGGGGGTCGTCGGTTCGAACCCGATCAGCTCCACCGAGCGCCGGACGCACCGACGAAGGCAGGATAATGAAGTAAACGCTCGCGAGTGATCCAGCGCCACCAGGCGACCGCTTGGTGTCACTGGATGACTCGCGACTCGCGCCTTCGGGCGCCAGCGGCTCTCTGACAACGTGGTAGAACGACAAGCAAAGTGCATCGAATCCTGACCTTGGCCCGCGCGAGCGTGTCGGGGTCGATCTGGATGAAGTATACCGTGAACGCGCCTTAGGGATATGGTCAAGCTACGAAGGGCACGCGGTGGATGCCTAGGCGATGAGAGGCGATGAAGGACGTGGACAGCTGCGATAAGCCATGGGGAGCCGCTAACAGGCTTTGATCCGTGGATCTCCGAATGGGGCAACCCACTCACGCGAGAGCGTGACGTACACTCCGGCTGAATACATAGGCTGGAGAGAGCAAACCCGGGGAAGTGAAACATCTCAGTACCCGGAGGAAAAGAAAACAACAGTGATTCTCCTAGTAGCGGCGAGCGAACGGGGACGATGGCCAAACCCGAGGTAGCGATACCACGGGGGTTGTAGGGTCAGCGTCATGGCACGTTGAAGGCGAGACGAACGACTTGGAACGGTCGGTCATAGAAGGTGACAACCCTGTAGTCGAAGTCTGCGACGGCCTAGCTGATACCTGAGTACCGCAAGACACGTGCAATCTGGCGGGAATCTGGCGGGACCATCCGCCAAGCCTAAACACTACTCATCGACCGATAGTGAACAAGTACCGTGAGGGAAAGGTGAAAAGCACCCCGGGAGGGGAGTGAAATAGAACCTGAAACCGCGATTGCCTACAAGCACTGGGAGCACGATGTCGCAAGACCGTGTGACCGGGTACCTTTTGCATAATGGGCCTGCGAGTTACGTTTCGTGGCAAGGTTAAGCCGACGAGGTGGAGCCGAAGCGAAAGCGAGTTCGAATAGAGCGAAAGTCGCGGGACGTAGACCCGAAGCCCGACGATCTATCCATGGCCAGGTTGAAACGTGAGTAACATTGCGTGGAGGACCGAACCCACCGCAGTTGAAAATGCGGGGGATGAGCTGTGGATCGGAGTGAAAGGCTAATCAAGTCGGGGTATAGCTGGTTCTCCCCGAAATATATTGAGGTATAGCCTCGGATGAATTCCTACGGGGGTAGAGCACTGAATGGGCTAGGGGTCTTACCGGACTACCAAACCCAATCAAACTCCGAATACCGTAGAGAACTGTCCGGGAGTCAGGCAGCGGGAGATAAGTTCCGTTGCCGAGAGGGAAAGAGCCCAGATCGCCAGCTAAGGCCCCAAATTCCACACTCAGTGTTAAAGGATGTGGGGGCGCACTGACAGCCAGGAGGTTGGCTTAGAAGCAGCCACCCTTTAAAGAAAGCGTAATAGCT
>JBBAUR010000182.1:0-1711 GCA_040398075.1 Bdellovibrionota bacterium
TGCCGATTTCGCTCATCCTCGCTACGAGGTTCATTTTTGTTACGCACTCTTAAAATAAAGCCGTGCTATCTCGTGCGAAGCGCCCGAGCGGCACTGATGATACCTGGTATCGCGATTTTTCCCCCTAGGTCAGGGAGCGGCTTTGAGGAACGCTTGAGGATCGAGATTACTTGGGATGGCGTCAACTGTGGTCTTTCGGAGAGAACGAGTGCGGCTGTGCCACTGACGAATGGAGCCGCCATCGAAGTTCCGTCAAATGGAAGGTAAAATCCGAAGAGAAATGAGCTCCAAATAAAGACCCCTGGCGCACCTACATCCACGGTTTTTTCGCCGTAATTCGAGAACGAAGCCAATCGACCGGATGAATCGAGTGCGGCTACAGAAATCACGTTGGGCGCTGAATAGTTTGCTGGATAAGTTGGCTTTTCGTCGTTGTTTTTTCCATCATTACCTGCAGCCGCAACAAACACGATCCCATATCGATTCGCCTCCTCGAGAATCTCATTGAATGACTCTAAGTACTCCCCACCACCTAGAGATGCGGAGATGACCCGGATATTCTCACCACGCTTACGAAGTTCGATAGCGTACCGAACAGCTTTCAACAGACCCGCCGTATCTCCTTCACCCCTTGCATTGAGCACCCGCAAAGGCAAGAGCTTCACACGCGGGGCAACTCCGCACAGTCCACGATTGTTATCGAGTGAGGCGGCGATAATACCGGCACAGTGCGTACCGTGAAACATTTCGTCGTTGGGGTCCTTGTCGTCATCGACTATGTCCCAGCCGTTTACATCATCTACGAATCCATTGTTATCATCATCGATGTTGTTATTCGGAATCTCGCTCGGATTACGCCATATATTCGAGGCTAGATCGGGATGGTTGAGGTAGATCCCAGTATCGATCACAGCAACAACGAGATCAGGATCGCCTAAAGAGATCTCCCAAGCCTCTAAGGCCTCGATATCGATCCCCGCTGTGCCACCGAACACTCCAGTGTTCTTGATGCCCCAGAGAAACCCCAACTTATACAAAAAGTCATTTGGCTCAGCAAAGGCATTCACACGGTAGTTTGGCTCAATCCGTGATACTACCCCCTTGCTCCTGAGCTTTTGAAGCTTCGCTTTATTAATGGAGGTTCCACTCAACAGGACCGAGAACCCGGAGACCTGCGAACCCGTACGAAGGCCGAAAAGTCTCGCTATCTCTTTCAGAAGCATATGACTACTCGGGGCCTCGAGGTTGTAGCGCTTACGAAGCGAGTTTCTGGCGATACGGAAGGCCGCGGGCTGAAGCTTGACCAATACCTGGCCCTTTTTGCTAACGGCGGACGTAAAGCCGCTCAATGGTCCCTCAGGAAGATTGCCGGGGGGTAGGAGGTTGCTAGGCTGGGCAACACCTTCAGATACACGTGCAACCAAACACACTACAAGCGCGAGAAACAACCGATTTACCTTAATTCCTGCGTCCATGCCTTCCTCGTAGAGTGAACTATCCTGTGTTCGTTATGGCAAAAACTTGGCCCGCTGTGCGCTATTGCTCAAGAGAAAACATTCTGCTGTTCGAATAGCTTAGACTGCGAGCACATAAAATTACCAAACGGCGCCAAAGGAAATCGAGTGGGCAGTGTGGCGCGGCGCCTGGGCGGGATATTCTAAGAGTGCGTAACAAAAATGCTCCTCTGCTTCGGATGGCTGCAATCGGCAGC
>JBBAUR010000183.1:0-1684 GCA_040398075.1 Bdellovibrionota bacterium
GCCGATTTCGCTCATCCTCGCTACGAGGTTCATTTTTGTTACGCACTCTTAGTCATAACGTTCCAGGCTCGAGGGTTATGCAAACCCTCGCTAGGCTCGCCGTACTCTGTTCAACTAGGGGAGAGTAGTTGTGTCTAGGGATTGTGTGAGTACCTCATCTAACCGCTTCGTGGATATAGTACGGCAACTCGTGCGCGAGCTGAGTCCGAGTATTGTAACGTCCTTTCGCGCAGAATCGCGTATCCCCACCAGGAAAATTGATGGAAGTTTCGTGACGGAGACCGATTATTTCGTCGAGCGCAGATTCATGGATGTGCTGAGGAGTAACTTTCCCGGTGTCGCATTGCTGGGTGAGGAGATGGCTGCGTCGGCCTCCATCGATGCGCAAGGCGATGTGACAGCATACTACTCTTCAGTGATGACAACCCCGCAACAGATTATCATCGATCCGATCGATGGAACGCGAAATTTTGTCGAGGGCCGGGAGCCGTTCTGTATAGCGGCCGCGTTGACCCGGAAGGTCGACGAGGGGATCTGGCCCGAAACTGGTATAGTAGCGATACCGGCAGAGGGCGTCATGTACTGGAGCGATGAGAGTGGAGTTTTCCAAGAGATGATCGAGTCAGGCGAGGTCATGCGTGTCGAGCGTCAGAGGGTTCCCGAACGTCGTATATCAGCTAGCTCCAAGGATCGTCAGTGGATAGCTGCTCACGGCTACACCATGAAATATCCGTGGCTGTCCAGCGGTGCGAGTGTTCACGATTTCGTAAGTACGGCGATCGGTCGGATAAGCGCCTCATTTGTGGGCCACCAGAGGATCTGGGATCTGATGGCTCCCCTGGCACTCGCACAACGCCTGGGATGCGTCCTTCGTGATCTCGAATCAGATCAAGTTATAACTGCTGTCAGCGTAGCCGCCCTGAGTGTCGACCTGGAGCTTAGACCGTGGGGTCTAAATCGGAAGATGGTGCTTGCCCCCGCAGATATGCGGGTCAGTGAGTTCCTGAGTACTGAGTAGCACTTGCCATGCTCTAGTCCCCCTGTCAGACAGAAAAGGCTCTAAATAGTATAAGAGTGCGTAACAAAAATGCTCCTCTGCTTCGGATGGCTGCAATCAGCAGCTACTTCGTCTTCGGCAAAAAAGGTGCTCAACGTGCCGCTGAGGGCACGTCTCCGCGCCTTTTTTGCCTGCATCCTCGTCGCTGCCGATTTCGCTCATCCTCGCAACGAGGTTCATTTTTGATACGCATTCTAAATTACAGGTGCTTAGGATACTTAATCTAGTTTCTGTCCAGAAACACCGATTCTATGCGAACTCTCGCTTATATTCCCTGCGAGGCAAAAAGATCTTCATCGATAATTCCGGGTCGCTGCTCAAAAATTGAGGTTTTTCGCGTCTTTAAACAGAGTAAGCGGCTGTCGCTGGTGAATATTGAATCATTTCGAGAGGCGAAAAAGGTCTCGTTTTCTTAGGTTTCTGTCCTGGCGGACAGAAACTAATCTAGCTCTCGGTATCAGTCCTCAAGAGGTTTCGCCGCGCCCTTTCAACTAGCGGGCTTATAACTGGTTGGAGGGATATGGCACATTGCTCACCACAGTCCGCATATCTTAAGAGGCTGCGGAAAAATACTCTTCTGCTGCGAAATCCGATCTTTCGGCGCTGGCCGAAGATGAGAGCACGAAA
>JBBAUR010000184.1:0-1531 GCA_040398075.1 Bdellovibrionota bacterium
GTCACCTCCCGAAGCTTCGAGCGCACGTACTTCGGTTCACGCTCTCAGGAGGAGGCTACCTCCTCTTGTGGCTCAACTGTCAACGGCGTGCATTTCGATTTCTCGTACGAGACTGGGTTGCAAGGGTAAGACGTAAGCTGTTTGGAAGGACTTAAGATGCGTATACTGGTCTTAGCTCCGCAGCCCTTTTATCAGGAACGTGGTACTCCGATCGCTGTGCGGCTTGCACTTGAAGCCCTTGCGCGCAAGCTCGACCTCGAGGCCAGAGATGAGCCTGTGATTGATCTCCTCACCTACGGAGAGGGGGAAGAAATAGAGGTCCCAGGGGTAAAAATTATTCGCATTCCAACTCCATCATGTCTCATCGGCATTCGCCCGGGCATCTCGCTCAAGAAGTTACTATGTGATGTGATCTTTACTTTCGCGACCCTCAAGCTGCTGTGGCAAGCGCGGAACGCTCAGTACACGGTCGTACATGCCGTAGAGGAATCGGTCTTCATCGCCTGGCTCGCCAAGCAGCTCTTCTCCACCCCTTACATCTACGACATGGACTCCTCCCTCGCACTCCAGGTAGTTGAAAAGTGGTGGCTCCTCAAGCCTGCTCTGCCGATCCTTCGATTCTTCGAACGGCTCGCCGTGCGTGGTAGCGTGGCCGTAGCCCCCGTGTGTGACGCGCTGGAGGCGATCGCTACGCATCATGGCTCTCCACACACCGTCATGCTCCGAGATGTTTCGCTGCTTCCTCTAGAAGACAGGGATCTCATGGGAAGATCGGAGGTCTTCGGGGAGGCAGTGCGTGACTCTCAACCGATTGTTCTGTATGTCGGTAATCTCGAATCGTACCAGGGTATCGATCTGTTGGTCGAGTCGTTTGCATTGATTCGCAGCCACCCCTCGTGCCCTCACTTGGCGATTATTGGGGGCACCACTGAAGCTATCGCGAAGTATCGCGCCAAGGCCCAATCTCTGGGCTGTGAAGGATGCGTCTCTTTTCTGGGGCCGCGGCCGGTGGCACACCTCAAGTCGTACCTTTTGCAGGCAGACATACTCGTATCTCCACGCATCAAGGGGAACAACACGCCGATGAAGATCTACTCGTATCTTCATTCAGGTAAACCGCTTCTCGCCACGGATCTCCCAACTCATCGGCAAGTTTTGGACGAGGAGATCTCGGTACTGGCTCCGGCGGAGCCCGAAGGCTTTGCCGAAGGCCTCCGACAGCTTCTCGATGACCCCGTTCAGCGGCACATGGTCGGCGAACGAGCACGAGCCAAAGCCGAGAAGCTCTACACCCGCGAAGCATTCGAGGCCCAGCTTTTTGCGCTGTACGAGCAGGTCGAGCAACGGGTCAGCCGAGCCATATCGCGGTCGGCCGTACCAGTAGGAGAGGAATCGTGAGTGTCATCAAAGCGGTCCTATCGTCTTCTCTCGTGACGCTCTTCGGCATATCCATGGCACTTGGCTTAGTCGAGATCGGCGTGCGGCTACTCGTCCCACTTCGTACGCAACAGGGCCCGAGTTGGAACGACAG
>JBBAUR010000185.1:0-1528 GCA_040398075.1 Bdellovibrionota bacterium
ATACCTGGCGATGCTGAGAGTTTCAGGCGGAGCTGGAAGCTCCGCGCTCCGGGGGAAGGCCAGGCAACTTCTCTAGTGAGTACAGCTATGTCGAAGTCATTTTTTCGAGCCGGTCCGAGTTGCAAGCCGCGATGGGCTCCTGCGAGCTTTTAGGAGGCAAGACTTGATAAATGGTAGCGTATGTTCGGCCAGCACTCTGTTGCCGTCATCGGATAAATGAATATCATCGGTGAAGTGCTCAGCCTGAAGGGGCGAAGGTGATGTGCCGGCATCAAATATGACCATACCCTCCTCGTTCGCTCGCCGAAGTACCTCGCTACGAAAAATAGTATATCCGTGCTGTAGGCCCCTCCTCTCACTTTCCAGGGAAGCAATGTCTGGTTGCAAAATCGTGCACGACTCTATGCCGAGAGCTGTCGCTATTCTATCGATTATTTTCCGATTTCTTATGAAGTAGTCAGCCGCCTGCGAAGGATCGTTGCTTCGCTGGGCGTTGCGAATGACTCCAATGCCAGGTAACTCTAGGGTAAACTGATCGGAGGTGAGTTTTTCGATCCGATCTTGTATGGCGGGTATAAACGTAGACGTGAGCCCGAGTGGCCATCGCGCCAGAATGTTATGGTTACGCGCACGCTTCAGTTGCAGTAGCTGACCTTCAATTTGATCGACATACCCGTTCGGTTGTGTGCTCTTCCACTGTTGAAAATCGTTCCAGCCCGTCAAAGCAACGACAGCAGTCAGGTCCCTGTCAATGAGTCGAGAGGTGAACAATCCAAGCTCATTGGCCGACGTGTGGCCGATGGTCGCGGCGTTGATTATCCTAACCGTTTCGAGTTGTCGAGCGACATAGTCGGCGTATGTGGTATGATCGTTCGTGGCACCTGTACTAAAAGCTGTCGAGCCGCCAAGGAGCGCTACGGTAGCCGATGGAGAGTCAACCGAGGAATGCGGAACCTCTCTGAATCCGAGATTGTCGATTGAAAAATACGGCGTCTGTGTATTAGGTTTATTGACAAATCCAGCAACAGGATCAAGACCCAATTTTATGTGGCCCTGTGATGATGAGAGAGTGTTGCCTGATGAGTCCTGTAGCTCGAATGAATAGATAGGCCGAACCATCTGCGAGAAATGCTTTCTCTCAATTGAGCTTTGTAGCTCTAAAACTCCCTCCACGGACACAAGGGATAAGAAGACTGTCAAAAGTAGTATCTTTTCCCGAGGCGAGAACGCAAACATGACCTCTGTACCTCCAATAGCTTGATGTGCTTCAGGGAGTAAAAGGAGGGTATCACGGTCTGTGCTCAGCGCAATCCGCTTTCATAGGCGCAGGCGAGTCGATGGGAGCACCAGGGAGGAACAGTTTTGGTGCTTTCTACATCTAACTATGCCGGCTTTGCTCTACCGCGACGGGCTGCTTTGATTGAGGCTCCAGCGGAGAAGGATGCCTAGTTAAGGGCGCTTACGAATATCTGACGATGCTGAGAGTTTCAGGCGGAGCTGGAAGCTCCGCGCTCCGGGAGGAGGCCAG
>JBBAUR010000186.1:0-1527 GCA_040398075.1 Bdellovibrionota bacterium
CCGGCTCTGTCCACGTTCTCAACCGCTGTGGTTACCGCTGAGGGCTCGGCCATTGACGAGGGAGACCCCGCATTTGGCCGTAGCACGCTCAAGGCCTACAAGGTTGACTTCATTACCCAGGTCTCTAGCGAGCTTCTCGCGGACGGCGCGCTCTCTGCTGCCGCTCTCGAGCAGTTCCTGGCGACTCAGGCCGGCAACGCCATTGGGTACAAGGCCAATAACCTTCTTACCCTCGGCACTGGCACTAACACTGTCCAGGGCATCGTGCCAGCGGCAGGCTCCGGCGTGACCGGCTCTACCGCTGTCTCGGGCGCTTTCACTGGGGACAACCTGATTGACCTGGTTTACTCACTGGACGGCGCGGCTCGGATGCTTCCCGGCTGTGGCTGGATGATGAATGGCGCTTCCATTGGTGCGGCTCGCAAGCTCAAGGCCTCCACCTCGGGCGAGTATTTGTTCGTACCGACATTGGACGCGGCGACTCCCGATAGGCTCTTGGGTTTCCCGATTTTTGAGAATCCCCACGTTGCCTCTGCTGCCACTGCCGCTAAGAGTGTGATCTTTGGTCACCTGCCGAGTTTCTACACTCGAGTTGTTGGCGGACTCCAGGTGGCACGCTCGGACGAGTTCGCTTTCTCGTCCGATCTCGTGACGCTCCGCTACATCCTCCGAGTGGACGGCGCTCTCCCGCAGTCCTCGCACGTTAAGTACTTCATCGGCGGCGCGAGCTAAGAGAACCCACAATCGCCGGCTCCCGAGCGACTCGCAGGCTCGGGAGCCGGCCTCTTCTGCGAGAGGATGCGAGTAAATGGGAAATGCTAGTAAGCGTGGACGGCGTACCAATGGACCTAGAGGAGCCTCTAGCGGAGCTCCTCCTAAGGCTCCAGCGCGCCAGACCGATAGAACCCTCTACAGGGTTGTCTGGTCAAGCAATCATCCGGCAGCGCCGACAGGCTATGGCACGCAAAGCGCGCAAGCCCTAAAACGTTTAGCGGCAGACGGCCATGACGTTTTGATCCAAGCCAATTACGGCGTTCAAGGGATGATGACGGAGTGGGAAGGCATCCCCGTTTATCCTGCCGGCTTGGATCAATACTCCAACGACGTTGTCCCTCCTCTGGCGATGGAATGGTGGCAGGCCGACCAGTCCAAAGTGCCTCTCATCATTACTCTTTATGACACTTGGGTACTCAAGGGAGATCACTGGAATAACCTTCCCGTTGTCTCTTGGGTTCCGATTGACCACGCTCCTTGTCCTCCCGAGGTAGCGGACTGGTGCCGTAAGCCAAACGTCACTCCGTTTGTTATGAGCCGTTTCGGTCAACGCATGCTCGAGGCTAAAGGCATTGACTCTATTTATGTGCCTCACGCGCTGGACCTCAAGACATGGAAGCCAACTCCTAAGACTGTCAACGTTCTAGGCCAGGAGGTTTCCGGTTACGAGCTTATGGGAGTCCCTGAGGATGCCTTTGTGGTCGGTTATGTCTTTGCTAACAAGGGAGTCTTTCCGACTCGTAAGGCTGTGGC
>JBBAUR010000187.1:0-1519 GCA_040398075.1 Bdellovibrionota bacterium
TGGGAGGATTATCCTTCCCCAGGAAACCTTGGGCTTACGGCGACCGGGTTTCTCACCCGGTTTATCGCTACTCATGCCTGCATAAGCTCTTCTCACGGCCTGAACTGGTCCTCGTCGGTCCAGCGTGTATCTCCGTGACAATGCTCCCCTACCACTGCCTTGCGGCAGTCCGTGTCTTCGGTGTCGAGCTTCAGCCCCGTTATATTTTCGGCGCAGACTCGCTTGACCAGTGAGCTATTACGCTTTCTTTAAAGGATGGCTGCTTCTAAGCCAACCTCCTGGTTGTCAAAGCGTTTCCACATCCTTTGACACTTAGCTCGAACTTTGGGACCTTAGACGGCGGTCTGGGCTCTTTCCCTCTCGGCAACGGAACTTATCTCCCGCTGCCTGACTCCCGGACATCTGTCACCGGCATTCGGAGTTTGATTGGGTTTGGTAGTCTGGTAGGACCCCTAGCCCATTCAGTGCTCTACCTCCGGCGCAGTTCATCCGAGGCTATACCTCAATATATTTCGGGGAGAACCAGCTATCTCCCAGCTTGATTAGCCTTTCACTCCTATCCACAGCTCATCGCCCACATTTTCAACTGTGGTGCGTTCGGTCCTCCAGGCGGTGTTACCCGCCCTTCAACCTGGCCATGGATAGATCGCTAAGGTTTCGGGTCTACCGCACGCTACTATGTCGCCCTGTTAGGACTCGCTTTCGCTCCGGCTCCACCTCTCGGCTTAACCTCGCAACGTACGGTAACTCGCAGGCCCATTATGCAAAAGGTACGCGATCACACGGAGCCTTGCGGCTCACTGTGCTCTCACTGCTTGTAGGCGTACGGTTTCAGGTTCTCTTTCACTCCCCTCGCCGGGGTTCTTTTCGCCTTTCCCTCGCGGTACTAGTTCACTATCGGTCAGTGAGGAGTATTTAGCCTTGCGGGATGGTCCCCGCGGATTCCCGCCGGATTTCACGTGTCCTGCGGTACTCGGGTACCAGCTAGGGTCACTCGAGCTTTCGTTTACCGGGCTGTCACCGTCTATGGCCGGCCTTTCCATGCCGTTCTACTAGCCTTCATGCTCCCATATCGCTGGCCCCACGACCCCGACCGAATTTCTTCGACCGGTTTGGGCTGTTCCCCGTTCGCTCGCCACTACTGAGGGAATCGCGTTTGCTTTCTTTTCCTCCAGGTACTTAGATGTTTCAGTTCCCTGGGTTGGCTGCCACACGGCTATGTATTCACCGTGGGCGGGCAGGTAGACCCTGCCGGGTTGCCCCATTCGGAGATCTCCGGATCAAAGCCTGTTAGCGGCTCCCCGGAGCTTATCGCAGCTGTCCACGTCCTTCTTCGCCTCTCACTGCCTAGGCATCCACCGTACGCCCTTTCTAGCTTGACCGTATCCCTGAGGCACGTATCGAATTCGCTCGCAGGATTCGAACACCGAGCCTCGCGCCACCCGAGGGTGCCACGTTGCCGCTGCCGTCTCCCGCTCGCGTCTCTTGCTAGCTAAATTGGACGCTTACGTTTCTGGTT
>JBBAUR010000188.1:0-1493 GCA_040398075.1 Bdellovibrionota bacterium
GATTCGTCGCCTTGTGCCGACAATACCCCGGTTCTCGTGCCATTTTCGAACGCCCTCCAATCGGAAGTCTGTAGTACTACAGACTTTTGACCATGGAAAACAGCGCTCGGGAAACGGCTCCCGGTATCGTTTTTCTCAACGAATCGCTTGATAAACTCGCAGTAGCGATGAGTGGACTCGAACCACCGACACACGGCTTATGAAACGCCAAAAATAACGCTTGAAAATCGCTGTTTTCTCAGGGATTTTGGCACTTTTTGCCCCAAATCCCATGGTTGCATAGGGTAGCAAGAAAATGCGGAAAATGCAAGGGTTTTCGGTACTACAGAGTTTCGAAGTCTGTAGTAGTCTGTAGTACGCGCTAGCAACTCGCTGCACCGAAGTTGAAAATCTTTTGACCAAAACACTTCGTTAGAATCCTTCTCGGAAGCGGGCGGTGGCGGTCGTCTCGGACAGAACGGGTACATTTTCGATACCCCCCCCGTAGTCGGTCGGCGGGGAGTGTCGATAACACCCTCGGCAAGGCCCCTAGAATCGCTTGTAACGCATCGGCGGGAGCAGTGAGGGAGAATGGCTACGATGGGATACGGTGCGGACTGGTCGCAAACGCCGGTCGTCCTCAACTTAGGGTCGACAAGTTGTCTACCCTTGACTGGTGCGGATGCGGACGGGAGTCCTTGAGTGCCTTGCCCTCACTTGCTCTTGCAGTTCATGCGGTAGCTTACGGAAGTCGGCTTTGTCTCGGTCGCTTTTCATAGGCTCGGGAGTGTTAACCTTTTCCTTTAAATCACAGTTTTTGGTTAACACCTTGTTGACATAAGGTTTCGAGCAACCCACCTCATCGGCAATCTGTTGCTGAGTCCAGTCGGTCTCGCATTTGCAAAGTTCCAACATGCAACGCTTCGAAAACTGAGGCTCAATGAGCCCCAACTTTGGACGCAACTCGCTCGCTCTGATATACCTATCGGCACTGCCGGGAGTTTTGGTCTTAACTCGCTTGCCCGGATTCTCGCATCCGCTTGGCTAAGCTTGTAATCAATCCGTCCTGAGCCGCAGTACTGCAAATGATCTCCCCATCGTTGCTGGCGACACCTTCGCCTCGGCGGCGCGGGCTTCGCGGGCAACGTGAATCTTTGCCGCTGGTGGATCACGATGATCCACTACCGGCTTTGCGGCCATCTTGCCGCCTGCTGTTCGCGGCTGCTCCTTGGCCGCCTCCGACTTCTTCCGATTCCCTTCCTCTGCAATCTTTGCGAGCCGCTTCGCCCACTCCTCAGACCCTTCGACGCACGCGCGAGGCTACTCCGTGCAATGCGAGGAGATCGGGACTTCTCGCGTCTCGTGCCGTAGTATCTGCCGATTGTCACCGACGTGGTAGAGATCCTGACCCGCCGCGTAACGTCTCGCATACGTCAAAACACGCTCCTGGCTTCCCGCTGGATGCGGACAGCCTGCGACGTCCGTAGGCTTTGGCTCGATGAGGTCTAAGGCTT
>JBBAUR010000189.1:0-1433 GCA_040398075.1 Bdellovibrionota bacterium
CCCCAAAACCCCAAAACCCCTATTATCTGTGATAAGTAAGAATATAAATAAAGAAATAAATTGAAAATGAATTACAACACTCATCAACAGCACGATTCATCATAGTAACCCATCAATCTTAACACTTCGAAGCCTTACGAACAACCAGACGCGGGCCTACATGAGCACCTCGACGGACCGCATGCGGGGGGCAGGCGGCAAGCCGGCGCCGGCGGGCATTCTGAACTCAAAGACCCTGGCCGAGGAGAATCTGAAGGGCTTCCGACTCCGCAACTTGCAGAAGGAGTCGGACCTGCCGTTGCGCGTCAACCAGCCTCAGCGCATCGAGCTGCCTATCTACTTCAACACACCCAAGCGCAAGGAGGACATCATCAGCAAGAAGAGACTCAACCACAAGGCCGACGAGCTCGCCACCAGCGTCCTCAAGAACAACAGTGGGTTAAACATGGCATACGCCGATTCGTATAACAGAATCGCCTCGTAGAAACGGCTGAAAGACTACAACATCCTGGCCTTCGCGTGCAAGCGAGCGGGGAAGTCTCGCGACGAGGGCCGCGCCTACTACTCGACGGGCGTGCTCTACGACAACCTCGGCAAGTACAAGCAGGCCATCGAGCAGTACAAGCGCTTCCTCCAAGTGTGCAAGGCCATCGGGGACGTCCACGGGGAGGCGCTTTCGTACAACTGCATCGGCGTCGACTACATGAAGCTTGGCGAGACCGACAACCCCGAGAACTACAAGGAGGCCATTGAGTACCACAACAAGCACAAAGAGATCGCTGATGTTGCCGGGAAGTTCCTCGCGCACATCAACCTTGGCATCATCTACAACAACATGGGCGACCATGAGAAAGCCACTATCAACCACCACTTCGCCTTGCGCTACGCCGTCTAGATGAGCAGTGTAGCCGGCTAGTCAGTCGCGATTGGCAACTTGGGCAAAGTAGGTGGCAAGAACATGGCCACGACGATGCTTAACCAAGACAAGATGCAGATGTTTGTTGAACGCTACTTGGAGCTATCGAACGAGCTCAAGTACCGCAAGGGCGAGTCGGGAGCCTATCTGCAGCTAGGCGAGCTGCTAACGCAGAAAGGGGACTTCGACACGAGCACAAAGCACTTCTACCGCGCGATGAAGATCGCAGAGGAGACGGGCGATGGCGATCTCAAGGAGCATGCGAAGGTAAACTTCGGCATGGCGAACGCCTCCATGAAGTGGACAAATCACGTGCAGGACATCATGTAGAACTTGCAGACGGCAGCTGCCGAGCAGGGCGCTCATCTCGCCGGCCTGCCCGAGGAGGAAGAGGAGGAGGCTGAACAGCTCAGGACCGAGGACGACTTGAGGCTCCCTGAGATCCACCCTCGCTCCCGCTGACCTCGATCTATATACTCTCTATCTCTTGTACAACTGGGGTTTTGGGGTTTTGGGG
>JBBAUR010000190.1:0-1300 GCA_040398075.1 Bdellovibrionota bacterium
CCCCCAAAACCCCAAAACCCCATCCAGCTGAGGAGAGAAGTATATATAGGGAGGGAGTCAGAAGCACTTCCTGTGGACAATGCCCGGGCCGCCATGCTCGTCGTAGTCCTTGCGACTGATCCACATCGGCTCGAACTTATCTATCAGACTCAGGATGGCTCCACCAAGCCAGCACGAGTGCTTCCTATCAGCGGGAGCCTCGACGTCGGGGCCCATGGGCGAGGGGGCCAGCGCCTGTATCTCCTTCTTCATGCGCTCCTTCATGCCCTCAAACATGGTGCAGCCACCTGCGAGCACGATGTTCTTGAAGAGGTCCTTCTTGATGTCGTTGTCACACTTCATGATCGACTCGAAGGTGTACTTGTGGATGCCCTCTATGTCCTTGTTGAGCTCCTTCGCTGCCTGACTGGGCTGGAATAGCACCTCTGGGCAGCGCAACCTCTCCTCTCTAAGAATCAATGGTTTGTCCCCCGGAAGCAGGTACTTGCGCTCTATATGGCTCTGGTCTCCCGCAGCCTTGATTTCGGCGTCGTAGTCCTGCGCAACAATGCACATGCTCTCCTTGATGTCTCGCATCACTTCCATGGTGTTGGTCGAGTCCTCAATCAGATGAGGATGCTTCTGTTTAAGAATCTTGTACATGAACTCAGTGAGATCGCGTCCGGACAAATTGATCTCCTGGATCGCGTGAGGGATGGCGTACCCCTCGTAGATTGGAACAGTGTGCGTTACGCCATCTCCTGCGTCGAGCACCGTGCCCGTGGTGCGGCCGGTGGCGAAAAGACTCAGCACCGACTGGTTGCCGAGGTACAGCTTAGGGACCTTGAACGTTTGGAACCTATCAAGTCAGCAACACACAGCCTTACATCATCTCTACAATGGCCTCGCGATTCTTCCTCGGCGTCTTGGGCGACTCAGTGATGATGATTTTGTGCTCCTCTGGAGAGACTCGCAGCTCGTTGTTGAAGAGATGCTCGAAGATCTTCTCGATGCTCTCGAAGTTAACGATGATGCCGCGCTGCACGGGCTCTTCGGTTATCAGCAGGTTCTTCTTTGCCTTCGCCTCCTTGCCAACATAGGAGTCCTTTTAGTCCATTCCCACAAGGATGCCCGGCGCCTTGGGTTTACCGATGATCATGGGCACGAGACACTTGGGGGCGTCGTCACTTGCGAAGCCTGCTTTGAGAGTCCCTGAGCCGATGTCGATGATGATAGGTTCGCTGTCCTCGTCCATTTAACTTTTATTTCTTATTTGAATTAAGAAGGCTTGGATATTCAACGGGGTTTTGGGGTTTTGGGG
>JBBAUR010000191.1:0-1282 GCA_040398075.1 Bdellovibrionota bacterium
CTTAGCTTGAGCGAAGTCAATTTAGCAAGGTTGACCTGGCGCATCCCAGGGTTTTCCATCAAGTGGATATGGATCGAATTGCCAGCGATTGCGTTAGATGCGACAAAAGCTGGACCGTGTGATTCCAGATATGCTTGGTCGCATGATGTCATCACACATAGCTTATCTGGAGTCTCGACCGCGTCAAAGAATGTCATCGTCCTATGATCCTATAAGGCACGAACGGTGTATTAGGCGCCTTGACCGAGTATCCGTTCGCCTTGGCTGAGTCTTTCATGCCGTGCCATACGTTCACGAGGTCCGGCCGAGGATGCTCCTCTGGTGTTCCGGTGAACCAGCGAGGCCTCCATGGCTGAGTGGCCATCTTCGTGAAATGCAGGTGCCAGATATCTTCAGCCTTCAGGCCTTCGCCATCATGACAGTTCCAGCGCATGTCTAGCTCATGCACGAGCTTTTCATTGCCGCTAAAAAACCTGACTAGCCTATGATGTGATGACGGATTGATTTTCATGCGCTGGATAGGCATGAGGTATTCTTCCATCTTTTCGCAGTCAAAGACGATCACACAGAACTCGTGGCCACCGAACCGCGTGCCCTTGCGAGCAGCCATCGGCTTGCCCTGAAGATCAATATCAAACAGCTCGCTGATATCGCGCATATTGATCATGTCGACGTCAGTATAGATTGCACGGCCCTTGAACTTGCAGACCTCTGGAATCGCCCAACGAAAGCCGCTGAAAGGAGTCGACCATTCTTCCGTCTCCCATCCACCCCATGGGCTATCGACATCGAGGGTCTGCCGCATCCAGGTGATATCGAGAGGTCTAGAACAGTTGCTGCGGAGAGAATACTCATACACCATCTCCGCCTCGGCGTCTTCGCCGTTAGCAGAAGTGCCGACGAATAGCTTGACTAGATCAGACATACCAAGGTTCCCTCTTCCTGAAGAACATGCCAGTGCGACTCATGAAACCTTTCGTCATGGTCGAATGTGCTCTGACCAACCCGCTGGTCTCCGCATCGTATTCAAACTCGTTAGCTGAGAAAGCGCCGATCCAGTAGTCAATCGAGCGACAGTTGACGTGATGGTGACCCGGCCAGCCAGGAGGTGCCGCAGTACATACGACATACTTGCAGAGATTGAAGCTGTGCATGTACAGCGGCAGGTATTTTTCCTCGACATGCTCTAGAAACTCGACGGACCAAGCCAAATCAAACGTGCTAGACGGCAGGTCCTTGGTCTCGACGAATCCCTTCGTATAATCGTGGATGGTGACATTTC
>JBBAUR010000192.1:0-1227 GCA_040398075.1 Bdellovibrionota bacterium
ACTCAACAACATCTCGTCACTCATTGCTGCTCTCCTTCCTCTCGACGCCCATTCCCACCAGCGAGTCAAACATCGGGAGCGTGACACTCACGATACCATCGCTGTCAAGGTCTGGGTTTATGTATTCCACATCATCGGACGAAAGGTTGTATGCCTCGCCCCATTCGTCCAGACTGCCCCACACTCCTGCGCACTCCACCATCTCGGCACACTCGCTCCACGAATAATCCTGTCGCTGCTCACTCATTGCTGTCCTCCTCTACCTTGATTAGCTCGTGCGGCAGCACAGGCACGCCGCAAGCAAGACATTCCAGCCCTTCGTTGTTCGGGTCGCCATAAGTAGTAAGTCCTTCGACTAGATTGCCGTCGTCCTCGATTCCGACAATCTCTATGTAGTCCTCCGTTGTGTAGCGACGGGAGACTGTCTGAGACTCGCAGAACGGGCACACTACTCTTGTCGCTGTAGCTTTCCGCATTAGGCAGCCCTCACAGACGCTACGCGGAATCCAGCACGCTCTGCCCTGAACCGTGCGACATCACCATCGGGAGCCTTCACGACTACCGCCGCGCCGCTCTGCGTGGTCACTACAAACTTTCGACTTCTCAACATCTCGCTGTCCTTTCTGTTGCTGTCCTTAGACATTAGCAGTGCTGTCAAGTAGTGCGATACTCGTAGCACGCATAGCCGTCCTCGTCGTGCGCTTCCCACTGGATAGACTGGCAGCCGCCTTCTATGGCCGCGTCTGCGATAGTGGTAGCGTCCGGCCACGCGGTATCGCCAACTATCGTTATCTGAATCCCGTGCTCGGTCGTGCCTTCCCACCTGCCGGTCGTTTCGACCATCGTCGCGCCGCGCACTGTGCTCATTAGAAAGCGGCCAAACTGTGTCGCGGTTTCGCGGGTGTCCTCCTCGCGTGAAATGCTAAGGACTACCTTCTCCTTCGTGTGCCAATCGGTCATCTTTCCTCGTCTAGACATCTGTCGCTTCCTTTCGTTGTTGTCTTTACAGACTATCATTGCTGTCAAGATTGTCCGACTTCGGAGAGATAGGCAAGCCCTCTTCATCGTGCGGGCAGTCTCGGTCAAAGCAACTGTCTGCCTCTTCCTGTGTGTCAAACATCGTTGCGCAACCGCCGCAGGTGTGAAACTTGTCGTTGCTAGGCATCTTTCAGTCCTTTCGTTGTTGTCTTTACAGACTATCATTGCTGTCAAGAGGTGCCGCTGCCA
>JBBAUR010000193.1:0-1216 GCA_040398075.1 Bdellovibrionota bacterium
ATCATCCGACGCAAAAAATCGGCCCCCTATTGATGGGGGCCTTTTATTTATAGTGAGGTATTCCAATAATCCGCAAGGGCTACGTCTACGTCAGCCGTTTGTACTATCCACACGATTTCAGCGTCAGGGTAGGCGTCGATGGTCTGCTCCTCTGCGTGGTCGGTGTCGTCCGCTTCACACTTGAATGCGAAAGGATGGTCAAAGGGGAGCAGTGCTCGGTCACGATAGAGGACGACGTAGGTATTCATCTGTTTACTTTGTGGTGAGTGTGTAGGGCTTGTCCCAGCTTCCGACGTTGACATCGTAGTAATACGCGGTATCAAAGTAGTCGGTGCTGATGTCGGAGCGGTCGTACCAGTCCGCACCCTTCAGCGCGGGGATGATTTCGGAAAGGAACGCCAGCGACTCGCCCGTGTAGTGTTCGTGGAACCAGTAGGGGTTGATGTCGAGGGAATACCGCTCACGTGCCAAATCCTTGTTGATGTCCACGTGGACGTAGCCAAACTGCCGCTGGGCGTTCATATCACCGATGAAATCAATCGGGCCAGCGGTGAGCTTGAGCACGATAGTGGAATGATTGCGAACCGAAAGCGACCCCTTCATCCCATACTTCGCGAGGATGGGCTTCACCTTCGACGCGATGGTGGCCTTTCGTTCCTGATTCATAAACGCCATTGCATTGTTCTCCGTTTGGGTTGACTTCAATATAAGCTATTACTTCGCACCGCGCAAGTAGTTGCCTAGCTCGCGCTCAATCACGCTAGCGACCTGCGGGTTGATGTCACCGAACCCCTTCAACATCGCGGACAGGTAGCCAGCGGCGTAAGAGTAGCCCCCATAGCGGGCATTCGTCACGTCGAGGAACTGCTCGATAAGCTCGTCGTGCTTGGCGGTCTTTGTGGTCATTTTCTTTTTTCCTTTTAGTTAGAGACTTCGGTGAAATGCTTCGACCAATCAATCGGGAAGAGTCGGTCGCTCTGGCGAGCGGGAACCATTCCATTCGGATGAACCGCGTGGATGTGGTTGCTGTCAACCTTGACAACCTTGACTCGCTTGGAGCCGAACACCTTGTAAACCTTACCGACTTGAACCTGCATAGTGCTAACCTCTTGTTGATTGTTGAATGTATAATAACCTATTACTCTGACAGCCGCAAGCCCGACCGGAGGCCGTTACAATTCACCCACGCAAGAATCGTGCCAGACCGCCAGATGAT
>JBBAUR010000194.1:0-1178 GCA_040398075.1 Bdellovibrionota bacterium
CCCTGAGTCCGCACGACTCACAGATCAGCCACGTCGGCAGCGGGATCGTCATCGCTGGCTCCTCAACCTTCATTTCCGTCGAGCCGATACTTGCACATCTGGCAGTAAAAGGAAATCTTATACTCATTACTCGTCCAAAGCTCATTCATATTATATGGTTGACCTCCATAGTATTTGGTAACTATTTCGTATTGGTTCACCTTTATAGACCACCCCTCGAGATCTTCTTTTCGATCGACTGCGAAACCTAGTGCAAGTACCTCCTCACACTCGAGACAGAAAAACTTGGGTTCGTTGCCATTCATTCTCCAGACGCCATCGTAAGAGGTATGGTATTGCTTCGGATTGATGATCCTCGCACACAGCTTTCGTTCCGGGGCCCCTTTCGTCCATCCTTTAAATCTCCTGTCTACGAACGTGACGTGAGACGACAGTAGCGGGCTCGGTGTTGTGGTTCCATCCCCTTGAGGGAATGTGGCATAGACGATCTCTCGTCCATACTCATCTTTCGAGTATGACGAGGCGATCCCTAACCCGAACTTGTCGTGAAAGAATCCGGCGTCTCCAGGTCGCGTTGTTGTCGCCTTTGAATACGACGACTCAACAACGGGCGCATTCCATCTCGGGAACTGATAGGAGGCGGCCATTCCGACAATCTTGGAGATATGCCCCCAGTCCTCGTCATCGAATTCATGAAATCGCTTCGATATTGTCCACTCAAGGGCGCAAAACTGAACGAACTCCGTCGCCGGTCTGCCGTTGAAGCTGCCGATTGTATGATAGACAGACATAGGCTCTCTCATAGGTCCATAGGATGTGCCAAGCTTGGATCCCGGTGGTCCGATCGCGACGACGACGGGCTTTCCGGTCGCTTGATGTAATTCTTCCTGCTTCGTGAAATCTTCCGGATAGGACCCTTTCACCTCGAAGAAGCAGTCGAGCTCAGGGATCCAGAAATCCGGCAGGTATCCGCCGCTTGGAAGCATGTAGCTCTCTTCCTCATACTCGACCTTGATTCTGGCAAGGTCGAAAAACACCGCCCACCTCGCCTCGGTCTTCGAGCGGTAGACGACGCCCTTGTACTCTGTTGCTCTCGCCGCCATAGTCGGTGCCATCACTCACTCCCCTCTCTAGAACGGACACGGCTCCTCGCAGAGCTCGACGACGTGCCGCCATTG
>JBBAUR010000195.1:0-1165 GCA_040398075.1 Bdellovibrionota bacterium
TCATCAGGCGCTGGCTCGAACGAGTCGTAGGAGGGGAGTTCATCGAGAGCCTCTAACTACTTCACGCCGAAGGAGAGCTAGACAAAAGGGCAGGGGAGGCAGGGCCGCTTAATCGTCCTGCTAATGGAGACGTGCAAGCGCTTCAGCGGTTCGAGCGAGAGATCGCTAAGATCGTTGCTGCTGCGCTGCGGGATGCGGGGCCGTTAAGGTAAGGCCCACTCCTCCATCCCAAACCGACAGATTGTGACAGTAGTTGAGTAGCCCGGCGAATCGGGCACAATCTAATTGGTAAGTTGAGAGGATCCCACCATGCAAAACGACAAAGCGGAAGATGTCACAGCAGAGATGTTGATGCGGCAGGTAGAGGATTTGCTCCTTATGGACGAGATCTCTGAGGGACAGAAAGTTAAGATTTTACAGAACGTGCTTTCGATTTTGGAAGAGGAGTAGAGGATATGGCTCAGCAGGATTTATCGCCAAAGGCTCAAGACGCTGTTACCGCACTCAAAGCGCTGTCACCGCACTCAAAGCGCTGTCTCCAACTGAGTTAGCACGAGTCGTTGCGATCGCCAGCCTCGATCTGGCGGCTAAGATTGCGGGCGCGGTCCAGACTGCCACACCCGCACAACTTGCCGAAGCATCGTCGAAGATCGTCGAGGGGGTTCAGACAAGGGAGCTCGCAGCGAGAACACACGGGGCTCTAGAGAAAGCCTCCGAGACTCTTCCAGGACCCAAGATCGCCCCGAAAATTACTATCGAACATATGATGGCGGAACTTCGCGCTGCGGACTGTCTGTACGATAACGCAAATATCTGGAAGCAGCTCGGAGCTAAGGAAGTTCCCGCGATTCCTGACGCAGTTATTCAGGAAGCATATGCGAAGGGCGGACGTGTAATCCTGCGATGCTCTTCGATCAGTGAGAAAGCTGAGGCTCTCAAGGAGGCCAATCATTCTGTAGCTTTCTGGGGAATCGCTGAGCAGTCGGACTACCAGAAGAGTGTTTCAAAACCTGAGTGGATCGTCGTTCCCTCCCACATTGATCGATCGACGCTCGGTAGTCCAAAGAGCAAGGTCGTTACCTCCGAAATGCCAGCTCCGACCCCAGAGGATTGGTTCTCCGTGAGTGCCTACGCAAGGCTTGACGGTGGGCGACAACCTAAGGGG
>JBBAUR010000196.1:0-1141 GCA_040398075.1 Bdellovibrionota bacterium
GGCGGCTCATCCAGGAAGGGTATCGAGTGTGCCTGACACCGAACGAAACACCTTTGTCGACACGTGCGTGTACACCATCGTGCTCTTCAACGTCGTGTGCCCCAGGAGCTCTCCGATCACCCGGATGTCAGTTCCTTGTTCCAGTAAGTGTGTGGCAAACGAGTGCCGGAGCGTATGAGGGGTAACCCGTTTCGTGATCCCTGCCGCTTCGGCAGCTCGCTCGCATGCTCGTTGTACGAATGTGTCACCGAGATGATTACCCTTACCGTTCTCGAACAACCACGTCCTTGGACGGTACATCCGGTAGTAGGCCCGAAGCTGCTCCAGGAGAGCCGGAGAGAGGTGCGCCTTGCGAGCACGCCGTCCCTTGCCATTTCTGACCAGAATGTACATCTCCTTCGAGTTGATGTCGGACGGTACCAGCGTCAGCGCCTCCATCAGCCTGAGTCCCGCTCCGTACAGCACCGAAAGAATCGTCTTCTCTCGCACATCAGTGACCGCAGAGAAAAACGCAGCAACTTCTTTCTTCGTGAGAACCACCGGAATATTCTTCGAAAGCTTCGGGTACTTCAGTCGTTCCTTGATCCATTCCTTACCGGCTGTGTACTTGTAGAAGAACCGCAAGGCTCCGACAGCTTGCCGAAAGTGCGCAAGGCTCACCTTCCGTTCCTCCTTCAGATACAGCAGGTACCTTCGAGCGTGGTCGAGATCGAGCTCTAGAGGCGAGCGCTTGAAGTACACGGCGTACCAGCCAACGTGTGCGATATAGGTCTTTTCTGTCAGGGGCGAGTAGTTTCTAAGCCGTAAATCCTCTCGCATTCGCTCCCGAAGCGCGGTAGTCTTCTTCTCTGTCGTCATCTGTCCTCCTGTGATGTTTGTAGATGTTGTTGTAGGCAACTCAACTCCTACACCACTGCGGGAGGCGGATTCGACTATTTTCTTCTCACAGAAATCGCTACCCTAGGACTCGGGTGGTCGGGGGCGGGCTGGGACTGCAACACCTGTCGCTTTCAGAACAAAAAAATCCCGCCGTCAGGCAGGACTTCTTCAATTCACAACAGGACCTCCGCGCGAGCGGGTTAGTTCAACGCCTCAGTGAGCGGGCGCTAAAGCGCTCCCGCTCGAATCGTTTGTTATCCAT
>JBBAUR010000197.1:0-1137 GCA_040398075.1 Bdellovibrionota bacterium
CCCCAAAACCCCAAAACCCCGTGATCTGCAGGAGAGCAAGGTTTAAATAGATGCAGGTCACTTCTCTGCGTACTTGTCGGGGTAGGCCTGTTTGTACCAGTCCATGAGGGACTTGTCGGAGGTGTGGTACTTCTCGAAACCGACGAACTCTTTTTGGAAGACGACTCCTCCGCGGTTGATCACGTGGTGAGCGGGCACCTCCTTGATGTGCTCTCGTCTCTCCCACATGCGCCAGCGGTTGACTTCGTAAGTGTACTTGTAGCTCCAGTAGACAGCGCCCATGGAAAGGAGAATGAATCCGAGCCAGAAGCTGCGGTCCTTCTGGAAGTCAAAGTCGCGATCGTAGTGCATGGGGTAGTAGGGGCGCGAGCGCTGGAAGTCAACAATGTCGGTGCCTTGCCAGTGCTTGAACTTGATGGCGTCTTCCTGGCTGATGAAAGAGGTATCCTGGTGGTTATAGTTCAGGTAGTTGTGCACCTATGGGGTGTGGAACTCCCCTGGGTTACCCAGCGATTTGCCTCTGAGCGGCCCACTGTCCTTGCGGGGCAGACCACCCTGGTAGTAGCCGAGATGGTTTACGTTGTATTGAGCTCTGTCCTTCTTCAGTTGAGTGAGGCGCTCCTCGGCGTATGAGCCGCGAACTGGCTTCTCGCGGGGCACCATGCCGCTCTTGTCACGCTTGTCTCTGCGAGTCTCCATGTCATACTGGAAGTCGCTCACCGACTTGTAAGCATCAGGGTTCTTCTTGCGGCTCAGGTCGTAGTTCGCGCGCGACTGAGACACGCTCAGGACCTGATAGGCCTCAACCACATCGCGGAAGCGGTCAGCGTTTGGCTCGTGGTCCCGCTCGCTTGAACGGACGTCAGGGTGGAACTTCTTCGCGAGCTTCCTGTATTGCTCCTTGATCTGCTCTGGGGTCGCGGTTGTAGGGATGTCCAGAATGGTATAGTAGTCTTTCTCGAGGGTCTGCAAAGTGGCGAAGCTCATGCGACCTAGGAATGAGAGGGGTGGAATTACCGTAGGTGAAGAGGGGCGCCTTGCCTTGCCTCAACAGGTACTTCGAAAGCTGCATTTTCAATTGATTATATATTTTATATACTTATCCTTGAAGACGATCGGGGTTTTGGGGTTTTGGGG
>JBBAUR010000198.1:0-1127 GCA_040398075.1 Bdellovibrionota bacterium
CCCCCAAAACCCCAAAACCCCTAGTAGCCAAGGAGAGAGGAGAAAGCGTGGTGTGCAATCTTTTTGAGAATTAGCATACAAGTACTCCCGGGATGATGGGTGATCATCATCTGTTGCCCTGTCCTCTGCCTCCCACTCTGAGGGTCTTGCCTGCGCGTCTGGCCTCGCCCTGGTCTCTCTTGATGAGCTTGGGCACCTTGACAAGCGAAGTCAGGTCATACTCGACGGTGATGACACGGTTGTCGAGCAGAGCCTGATTGTAGTCGTCGATGGCCTTCTTGGCGTCCTCTTCCTGCTCGTAGACAATCGTTGCAGACCCGAGGAACTGGCCGAACTCGTTCCTGTCGAATCTGCACTATCTCAGCTTCCCGATCTTCTCGAACAACGACTAAAAGAGCTCAGAAAGACCGGCCTTACCTTTAGGTCGTCATTCGTAATCTTGGTCTCGTCGATGTTTCTCACCTTGATCTTCCTCAGGGGCACCTGCTTGGCGGCGACCACTGGGAGGACCTTCGGCTTCTGAGGAGCGACCTGCTGCTGACGCTGGGCCTTGAAGCCTTGCTGGTCAAAGCGCTGCTTCCTTGCGACTATATTGTCGCGTCTCTGCTGCTTGCCAAACCCTGGAATGGGTCCTCGGCGGAACTATGGAAACGGTGAGCGGATGGGTGAGTGAAAGCCTCCCACCCACTCCCAGCCTGGCGCAAAAACCGCCTGAGGTAGCAGCAGATCTGAGCGAAAGCGAGTGGGAAGTGAGGTTAGGCATAGTATTTAATCGATAACATTACCTACACCGTCAGACGGCAATCATTC
The DNA here is from genome assembly GCA_040398075.1 of Bdellovibrionota bacterium. GTDB lineage: Bacteria > Bdellovibrionota_C > UBA2361 > UBA2361 > OMII01 > OMII01. Next base: position 811 of record JBBAUR010000198.1, read on the forward strand.
TAAGATTACTTACCCTGTTCTTGTGAGAGAAGTCCCCACCCTAGCTGGCGCGCGGCGGCAACTCGAAGTCATTGTTCCTCCTCTTCTTGAACTGCCCGTTGTTCTGCTGGCGAGGCACCTGGTTTCCGGCACCGCCCCGCTGGCCTCCCCTGAAACCGCCGAACTTGCCGCCCCTGGCGCCGTGGCCGCGCTTGAAAGACTTGTCCTTCTTGATGAGGTCCTCTAGTGACACGTTCTCCATATTGTCGCGGTGAGTTTAAAATTAAAGTATTCAATATTGCTACACACTAGGCTCGAGGGGTTTTGGGGTTTTGGGG
>JBBAUR010000199.1:0-1115 GCA_040398075.1 Bdellovibrionota bacterium
TATCTCTCCGAGCTTGTCTTCAACAGCACGATCAAACCAGTGTTCACGCGTCGTCATCATCTTCCATATCCCACGTGGCGACGGCGTAAGCGATAGCGATAGCGTCAGCAGAATCCTGGTCGAGCTTGATGTCATCATCAGACCAGTCATCAACAACCTTCAGCGCCCACTCCATGACTGGCTCCTTACCGCCCTGCTTGATGCCACAGTAACGCCGCCACTGGGCAGCGGTAAGGATCTTCTGTGGCGTGTCGGGCCACTCGTAATCACAGATGCTTTCGATCTGTCCGAGGGCCATCGCAGCCCTGATGCTGCCAAGCTTGTTCGGCCCGATGAACACTGCTTCTAGGCCAATAGCCTGCGGCTCGTCGTTGTGCTTCTCATGCAGATGCTCGATGGCTTCGGCTCGATGAGCGGGCGACACCCACTCATCCTTGTTGAACTTGTATGTCTCAGCCCACTTGAGACGCCACAGGATGCCGTCTGTTTCGATGGATGCTGCTCCGATTCTTAGTGGGCTTACGTCGAGTCCGAGGTACGTTGGCATGGCTTCTCCGGTTGTGATGCTAACTAGCGACGATGGTGGGTCAAGCAGCAGCGTTGTCATTCTTCGCCTTCTCTGCGAAGTGCTGCTCTAGCTCGTCGTAGGCAGCGTACAAGATTTCCCTCACGATGCACACATCGCATCCACAGTACGGAGCTGATGCTGGCGTATCGTCAGCGTCTTCGTACAACTCCATCATGCACGCATTGAAATGCGCGAGCGCCTTATCGTGAGCGCGCTTCCAGTATTCCTCTTGCGTCACGATGCTGGCCTCGTGTCCCGAGCAGCAGCGTAGATCGCAGCGTCAAGAAGCTCTTCACGAATGTTGCTTAGGAACTGTTGGTCTGTCCAGCCTTCCCACGTCGAATCAGAGTCGGCATGCTGCTTGCGACCCTTCTCGTATCGTTGCCTTGCCTCATCAACAAACTGTTCCCACTCTTCCGTGTCATCCATAAATGTGTTCCAGACAAGGATGAACTCGGAGAACAACCAGTCAAGGGCGCTTGGCAGGTTGCTTTCGATTCTTTCCCACTCGCTCATGCTGCTTCGCTTTCTCTAGATTCTTGTCGGT
>JBBAUR010000200.1:0-1074 GCA_040398075.1 Bdellovibrionota bacterium
AGAATCGCTCTCATATACTCCCTTTCACACATTCCCTCTAGCGCATGGATTGCTCGGTTGACGTTGTATTAGTACCTAGACTCGCAATCCTTCAAGACAGGTCCGATTTTATCACAAGAATTGGAAAAAAGCAATACATTTTTTGAAAATTTGCAAAATATTTTTTTAGTAGGGACTCCTATACCCCTTTATCCCTACAAATTCCAAGAAAACACTAGCAAAAACAGGAACTTGTAGCACATTAACCCCCTACCTACCCAACTATTGTTGCAGAAACGCAACGGAACTGAGCAAAAATAGGGGATCGGGTGAGTGAAACCGCATGTATGGGGATCGCACAGGTACCGTTACGCTACAGGGGGGGTGTGGGTATCGCTGATCGCGTCGTCTCCAGCGTCGTTTAACCCCCCTGCCGTCTCGTCGTCGTCATCACCGGAACCAGCCGGGTCACTCCCGGCGCTGTCGTCGTCATCATCCGCACCGTTTACACGCTCCGGCAGCATGTCGATGACGTTGACCCTAGACGCTGATGCACTGAGCAGCGCACCGAGTCGTCGCTCCAGTTCCAGTGCGACGTTGGCAGCAGGACGTTCGCGCCTGTCTTCGATGACCTCGACGAAGGCACCGCATGTCTTACCCCACAGTTCCACGGCACGGAGCCGTACATGGTCAGGACGCGCTTCGTCCTCAGCGAACTTGCGTAGCAGTGCTACCACTTTGGCGCGATCTGAGACACCACGAGTCTCTAGCAGCCGCATCCGCTCCATCATCAGCGCATCCACCCTTGCCGCGACCTTATCGCGCTTCGCCAACCGACTCGCATGGGCGTGGATAGTCTCGTTTGCCATGTTCTCCGCATCGTATGCATTCCGATACGCCTCAGCCTGAGACATGCCTTCCGCTAGATTTGCCGCGAATTTCGCCTGTTTTGGTGTAAGTCCATCTTCATCTTTCACGCCTGACATTGTGACCTTTTGCCCTTGTTTTCTAGTGGTTTCGTAATTCTTTGACGATGTATTTAGTGCCTACATGGTCCAGTTGCCATGTTTTTCGGTCTGTTTATGACCCTGAAAC
>JBBAUR010000201.1:0-1073 GCA_040398075.1 Bdellovibrionota bacterium
CTGCCGATTGCAGCCATCCGAAGCAGAGGAGCATTTTTGTTACGCACTCTAAGTCCCGTGAGCGCTACGTCGAAGCGTTTCTCGAAGAACGCACCGCATCCTCTACCTTTGCATAGAGGGCTTTAACCCAGTTATCGAAATAGTCGCCCTGCCCCGAATCGACAAAACGATCTTCGCCTGCGGTTCCGCGCACACCTTTCGGCATAGTAACGAGTGCGACATCCGTCAGGTCGCCTGTGATATGGTCGCGACTTACCAAAAAATAGAATACGTCAAATCGATCCGGTACCTGACTCGGCTTTACGGTGAAAGTCGATGCGTTATCATCATGTTCCGACAAATAATCACCCGACCACTGATCTGCGGGGACAGCTTCAACCAGCTTGGTGATCTCTGACTCGCTTAACCGCTTACTGAAAGTCGTTTCCAAAGAATCCTCCGACGTAATATTTAAGTGAACGGGAGCGCTTGGCCATCCGCCCGAGTACCTCGTTGTGACCGGCATTTTATGGGTTCTCAACGGACTACTCAAACCAAAAGAACGCGCACTTGAAATGGGCAACAGACGATTCGTCGAAGCAACCTCCCTAGCGAACCACCGATGTAATCTCGTTCGCCGAACCACGGGAATTGAGCACGAAAAAAAGCGTGAGATCTCCAACAGATGCCTATATAATACCCGGTGTTGTCTCCAATTATGGAAGCGAGTCACTAGCAGCCCTCCCACAAAGGGAAAGAGAACAACGACAACCGTAACCCCAGCCAGATCCGCGAACTGTTGGAGATTCCGACCTTTGCTCGAGAGGATCGACCGCTCCCGGTCGCTCACCGGATGCCCACGCACAAAAGAGTCCGCAGGCCACCGAGACCGGGAGCGTGTGCCGGCGATGCGACGACGAGCTCACGCACCCTTGTATTCGGCTCCAAACTTTCAGCCTGACGCGGCGACGGCGAAAGATGATGATCCCTGCGGTGACTGCAGCCATCATAACCATACTCAATCTCGCCCAGAAACTAACTAGAAGCCATCTCATAAATAGGGGGTATCTAAGATTTCTGAGTGATGTCATACA
>JBBAUR010000202.1:0-1061 GCA_040398075.1 Bdellovibrionota bacterium
CCCCAAAACCCCAAAACCCCAAGGCTGTAGAGAGAGGAAGTTTAAATAGCGAACATCACTGTTCGGCAAGCTCCTTGGGTTTCTCGTAGCGCTCGAGGAAAAACTTCTTCCTCCGCTCGCGGTCGTACTCAAGGAACTGAGGATCGAAGTCTGCCGAATCGATGGCACGGGTGTCGTCGCGCCACGCCGACACATTTGCATTGGTTGGCGGCAGCGTCATCGGCTTTGAGTGTTTCTCTTAGTACATCTCGAGCTCCTCCGGCAGGGGGGCCTTGATTGCGATTTGGAGCTTAGAGACCTGCTCCCTGTCAAATGCGCTATCATCAAGCACTTGCCACTTCTTGGGTGTGCCCTTGAGCATGTCAAGCTTCTTCTCCTTTATACGGTTGTAACCTATCACGTTCTCTATCATGTACTCGAGCTCAACGAAGATTTCTCTCATGATGGCATCGTTTTCAAAGCCGTAGAAGCCGCGATCACGCCAGATGAACTGCTTTTGCGCGTATTCCTGGTCAAGTTGCCACTGCCACGGAGCGTAGTCGTGGGTCATAGTCTTCATTATCTGGGCCTGGGAGGCGAATGCATCCTGGAGCTCGTTTTGCCTCTCCTCGACGGACATGTTCTCTTGGTCGAACATGGGCTTCTTGCCGGCGTAGGAAGGGAGCACCTCGCGCATGAGCGCCTGGTCGTCGAAGTTGGTCGGGTCGAACTCGGGGAAGTGGGACGCGAAAGTCTCTGTGTTCTCCTCGTCGGTGATGCGCTTCTCGCGCTTCTGGATGTTGTAGGGCGACTCGCGGTAAGGTGTCTTCCAGTGCTTCTTGTACAGATGGGGGTGGTCCACCTCGTCGAGGGCGCAAGACCCCGGCGCCGGGTAGCGGTACTTGAGCTCCGCCGGGTGTTTGTAATAGTCGTAGCCCTTGATACCGATCCCGCCCTTGAACGCCTGGTACCAGTTCAGACGAGTCTGATTGATCTTGCCGAGAACTTTATCCATTTCCTTATTTCTTAATCTATATAATTTATATAGCGAGATTGAGCTTAGGGGTTTTGGGGTTTTGGGG
>JBBAUR010000203.1:0-1048 GCA_040398075.1 Bdellovibrionota bacterium
GCACCACAAATGCTGTGAGAACTACCAGACTGAATTTACCCATGGGGGGCTAGGTCGGCCCTCATGGCTGGATATTTGAGAGATGGGGGCTAAAAAGGGAGAATAGTAATTTCAGCTGGTTGATCGTCAACCAGCTGAATACGCTTGCTTATCTCGACACCTTGAGGATCTCATCTGTGATGTCTGCGGCTTCCGACCCGAACAGGACAGGGCCTCGGAACCGATCGCTCTTGTCGAACACGAGGTCGTAGTCGTGGCCCTTCGCATACGCTTCGATTCGCGCCAAGGCCTTGTCGGTCAGCTCTTTGTTGACCTTCATGTACTTCTTCTCCAGGTCGGCTTTAGCATCGCCGCGCATACGCTCGAAATCCCGCGCTTGGTTACGGAATGACTCAGCCTCTTTTGAATCTGCCGAAACTTTCGAGTTCTCGAGCTTTGTCTTCAGGGCTTGAAGGTCCTTGGCTTTGCTCTCAAGCTTCTTCTTGGTCTCCTCTGAGAGAGTGTCGAGTTCTTTCTTCTTCGCGACTGCTTCCGGGGAATCGTTGAGGATTCGCGAAACATCGACGGTGGCGATCCGAATATCGGCCTGTGCGGTGGCAGAGAAGATGAACGGAACGAGGGCGAGAAGAAGGTGTTTTACTTGCATGGGGCTCCTTACGTGACGACCCGAGGATGATAGTCGGGTTTGTCGGAAGAAGGCAAGACGCCGCCACCCCGTGAAAGAGGGGTTTTCACCACGCGCCTAGCCGCTCAAACTTCGACTGGGATGCCGCCAGGGATGGTCGGCAGCTTCTGGTTGAGGATGTCTACGACCGCTCTGAAGATACGCCGAGCTTCAAAGGTCAACGAGCCTTCGTTGCCACAGTCGGCATAGAGTGCCACAGGGGTTTCGTGGTCAGCATCAACCGGCGAGAGAGCAAACGCTTTCGAGCCCCACGGTGATTCCTGGCTACCTTTATTACCGAAGGACTGAACCTTTGAAAAACATTGGGCTAAGGGTGATAGGGGATCGCTCAGTGTAAGTGTTTGGCCGCAGGTTATACTTGGT
>JBBAUR010000204.1:0-1038 GCA_040398075.1 Bdellovibrionota bacterium
ACAAGGAGAATCAGATGCTACCCCAATCAACCCAGCCGACTCGTGGCAAAGTCTTGGAAGAAGCTTTCTTCTACCGGGTGGATCGAGAACTGAGCGAAGTGCTGAGCAAACGTGTTCAGCGAGAGGAGAAAATTCGACTGTTTGCAAATGCGACCGGCATTCGGGACCAGAAGCACCTTGAACGACTCGCTGATTCAGGATTCGAGTTATCGACGCTGCACTTTGTTTGGGTTCCACTCATCCTTGTTGCGTGGGCCGATGGCAACGCAGAGAAATTAGAAAAGAAAGCAATCGCTGACATTTTGGCAAGCAAGGGGATCTCTCAGGAGACTATCTCCAGGGTGATTGCTCATGACTGGTTTCGCAAAAAGCCTACCGAAGAGCTGTGGGAGATTTGGGCAGAGTTTTCTGCGGCAACCTCGGCCAGTCTCAATCCTTCGGTTTACAACGAGCTGATTGATGAAATTGTCAGGCTCTGTCGCCTGATCGCAGATGCATCTGGTGGGTTTATGGGACTAGGAAAGATTTCCGCGACCGAGACCCAGGCTATTGATCGCGTTATTCGAACACTCCAGCAAACCGACGGGGATCGCACGCATGCGTCGTCTTCTCGTGGTGCGGTTCAAGCCTTCCCATCTGATCAGAGTGATGTTTTCGGCTCATGCCTTCCGCAGGAGCCGACATGATCACCACAGACAGAGAGGTGAAGAAGATCGAGGCAATCACGCAGATGTGCCGGGCAGCGATCTCGCAGCAGGTCGAGCGGGGCAAAAAAGCGGGCTTTGGTCTCGACGACTACACCGATGGCCGGATCGTTGGTGGAGCCAGTCTCGCCCGAAAGATTCTCCGCCTCATCGGCAGCACGTATGAGTGCTTCAGATAGCCAGCGTCGGTTTGTGTGGGGAGGTCATGCGTCGGCGTAGCGCACGACAAGCTCCGCCGCCTCGACCGGCGTGCCGGGGCTGACGAGCACCTCGGCCACCTTGCCGTCCCGCTCCGCGTAGACCGTCGTCTCCATCTTCATCGCCTCGAGGCTCA
>JBBAUR010000205.1:0-1004 GCA_040398075.1 Bdellovibrionota bacterium
CCCCAAAACCCCAAAACCCCGAATAGTTGTGGGGGAAGAGAGTATAGAAAGAGACTCTTTGATCATGCGATCTCCATGAGTTCGTCCTCGATCTCCTTGGCGGCCTGCTCAGTCAGCTGGTTGACGAAGACACGGTCGAGGATCTTGTGGCTGTAGGCGGCGCCCTCTTCGACGAGCACGCTGAGTTCGAGCTCCTGCTTCTTCTCCTTCATCTCCTCTTGCGACTTGAGCAGGATCTTTGCGATGTGTGGCAGCGCCTCCTGCACCGACATGCTCCGGAAGTTTTTCTTTTCTATCTCGTTGCGCGCGAGCTGCTTGCCGCGGCCGGACGCGCACCCGTAGTACTCGTAGCATGCGCCCGAGGGTTCCACCATGAAGAGCCCGAGACCCTTCAGGCTGTCAAAGGACGCAAGGATCACCGAGGTCCCGTAAGGACGCTGGCTAGCGTACACGGTGTTCATCTGGGCGCGCATGCCTAGGCGCTCGGCCAGCGTGTTACCCGGAATACGAATGCCGAACATCTTTTCGTACTGAAGGGCCTCCTCCCTTGCTCTGTACATCATTGACTTCCCATCTGGTACCAGGCCGTTCACTACCTTTTTCGCAAGTTGAATAGAGGATATCTTACGCAGCCAGAGTGCGGGGTTACAGAGAAGATGCGTTTGTCAGTGCCAGCAATCATCATCTTGTTGACGACGATCTTCTCAGTGCCGAGGACGATGCCGTTCGCGCAGCGCACGCCCACGATCGTGCTTAACCAAGTTTTAGGTGGGTGTCCACCGACAAAGAAGCTTACCTGGAGGTCTCGACGGCTTTCTCAGCGTACTCCACCTGGAAGATCCTGCCCTCTGGCGACAGCGACGAACACTCGTAGTCAAACTATAGTCATGTTAGACCCTTCATGTCTTCTTTGTAGGAGTCTTACCCCGGTTCCACTCATTTATATCGATTTGTTATTATCAGCGCTCTCATTGAGTGGCTTCTGGGGTTTTGGGGTTTTGGGG
>JBBAUR010000206.1:0-1002 GCA_040398075.1 Bdellovibrionota bacterium
CCCAAAACCCCAAAACCCCAAAACCCCGATTGACTTCGAATTACAGAGCATCTATATATTCTCAGCGTCCGCCAACGGCCCCCTGCAAGTTGACCATGTTGAGTGCGTTGGAGCTGAGGAACGTGACGTTCCCGGACTGCTAGAGGGTCTGGACGATGTCCTGTGCCGCCTCTATCTTTCTGATTGCTACGAGTCCCTGACCGTACTTGGCCATAGCCTCGGAGACGAGGCGAGCGGCCTCGGCGTCACCCTCGGCTCTTAGGATAGCTGCGGCCTTCTCCTGCTCGCGGATCATCACGATGAACTTGGACTTCTCGGCCTCCTGCTGGGCGACTTGTTTCTTCTCGATCGACTGCGCGAAGTCCTTAGAGAACTGCAAGTGCGTGATCGAGACATCGTCCAGGATGATCTCGAATTCCTTCGCACGCTTCGCAAGCACCTCCCTGATCTCCAAAGAAACCTTCTCTCTCTGCGTGAGGAGCTGGTCCGCGTTGTACTAAGCCACGACCGACTTGAGGACTTCGTTGCCGATTGAGGGTATCGCACGCTGGTCGTAGTCGATGCCAAGGTTGTCCAGGATGTATCGCAGACCTTCCTCCTTAGGGCGGAAGAGGATACGAAGGCTCAGCTCTACGGTCTGCATGTCGCGCGTACCTGTCTGGGAGTGGATCAGCTACGGCCTTGTCCGCACCTCGAAGATTCTCGGTTCCTTCGGCGAATTAAGTTGAGAAGGAGCTTACCTAGACTATCGGGATGAAGAAGTGCATGCCTTCGCCGTAGATCTTGTCCTGCACCCCGCGCAGCTTGTCGTAGATGAGGGCTCGCTCACCGCCGTCCACGACGAAGACAAAGCGGGTAAGGACCAGGCCGCCGACCATCATGGCCACGCCGACCTTCTGGAGTCTGTTGAAGAAAGCTTCCATGCTTAATCTGAATAATAATTAATTATTCACCTCAAACTTGCTGCCACTGAGGGGTTTTGGGGTTTTGGGGTTTTGGGGG